>CAVENC010000015.1:27805-53707 GCA_963617065.1 Butyricicoccaceae bacterium | reverse complement strand
TTGCTTTACAGATTCACTGATTCAGTTTACAGTGTCACTTCTTGTTGGAGTATTTCTCCAAGTCAGGTGTCAGCTAGCTGTTTGAAATTGCAGAAAATCTATCCGAGATATCATAAACAGTCTCTACTACGTATCAAATAGGTAAAATTACCTATTTGACGGGCTTGTCGTGCGCTTTATCTTTGGTGTCGTAAATTTTACGGATATGAAAAAGATTTTATCGATAGTAAAGGTGGGGCTGGCCGTATTGAGTGTGGCCCTGGTAGGAGTGGCGTGCAGTAAAACCAAGGTGGTGCTTCTAGTGAGTTCGGTTTCCATAACACCAGCCAGTCTGCGTCTGGATGAGGGCGCGACTGCGGAACTTGTTGCGGAGATGATGCCGGAGAATGCAACTGACAAGACTATCAAGTGGGAGTCCAGTGCATCTGATATTGTTTCGGTTGACAGATTTCCGCATTGAAGGAAGGTGTAGCCACAATTACAGCAAAGTCCCTAGGCAGTGGTGTGAGTGGAACTTGTGAGGTGGAAGTCCTTAAAAATCTTGCATCTGATTTTGATCCCGGATTCGCGAAAGCGTTACAAGAGAAGGGTTATATAGCCGACGCTTCAAGAATAACCAGGGAAGAAGCCTCAAAGATAAAATTGATAGAGATAAGAGATGCGTTATTTAATCCGGACGCAGAAAAATTGACTTCGTTGTCCGGTATAGAGTATTTTACGAATCTGGAGGTTCTGGAAGTGGATGCGAATGAACTTACAGACATTGATATAAGTAAGAACTTGGCTTTGAAAACGCTTACTATATCCAACAATAAACTGACGTCCCTAAATATCGGCAATAATACGAATCTGGAATATCTGAGCGCGCCCAATAACGAATTGTCCGACATAGATCTCAGTAGTAACTCAAAATTGGAATATGTCTCTCTATATGAGAATCAGTTGACAGAGATTGATCTAAGCAAGAATAAGTCCTTAAGTGATTTGAACGTAAGGGATAATAAATTGACGACTCTAAAACTTGTTGAGAATATAGAACTCCTAGAATTGTCCGCTGAGAATAATAGTTTGACAAGTATTGATATTTCAGGAAATACTAAATTGGTAAGTGCTATTTTGCACCATAATCAATTAACCGGGTTGGACGTGAGTCGCAATACTGCATTGGAATTGTTGCAAATCTACAGCAATGTTTTGACCTCTCTCAATGTCAGCAACAATAAAAAATTGACTGATCTGAATATAAGTTCCAATAATCTGCCGTCCATTGATATCAGTTCAAACAAGCAACTGTCTAATTTTTCGTGTATAGCAAATTCTGGCAACAGTAATATATTTTATGTATATGTGTCGAGTGGCTTTGAAATACCTTCCGGATTTACGAAAAATGGGGCGACGTGGACTCGAAATAACAATACAGTGACATTGAAATATGTATACCGGTAAAAGACTTGAATGAATTTTTAGAATATACTGATAACTATGAAAATGAAACTTATAGCTGCAATGGCAGCGTTGGCGGTGGGGATTGTGCTTCTGCCTTGCTGTAAAAAAGAAAAAGAGACACCTGTGACTCCTGAACCGGAGCCAGAGAAAGTGGCTGTTGAAAGCGTGAAGATTGACTTCGAAGGAGACAAGATCCGTCTTTTTACGGGCACCTCATACACTATTTCGACTACAGTGGAGCCGCAAAATGCTACGGATAAGTCCTTGACTTGGGCTGTTGATGATCCGGAGATAGCTTCGATTGATGAAAACGGAAACATTTCAGCACTCAAGTCCGGCGATGTTGTTGTTACGGTAAGCGCCGGAGAAAAGAACGCGACAGTTAATGTACATATCACTCAGGCTGAGTTCTCACAGTCGTCTTTGGAAATGTATACGAATCAGGAATCCTACCTAAGTGATTATTTTGTTGGAAATGAATGGCCATTTGCTAATTACAGTCTGTATTCCAGCGACGAGTCTGTAGTGAAAGTAAACTCGATGACGCATACGATAACCGCTGTGTCTGAAGGGACTGCAGTCATAACGGCCAAATATAACAGCGGAGATGCTCCGAAATATCAGACTGCACCGAATATGATTATGGAGGTGACGGTGAAAGACCCTTTCATTGCAGATGTGACAGATTGCTTCAGCGTGACAAGCAGAGGTGTGGTGTTGACCGCCAGTATTACAGGCGGGACTGTCCACGTGGGTGACAAGGTGAGGCTCCTGCAGCCGACGGAGGCGAACGGAAATTATATCGTGACTGTCAATGCTTTAGAAATGTCTAAAAAGTCTGTTGATTCTGCTACTAAGGGTGATACTCCTGGCATTCTCCTCGGGGAACAAGTTGATAAGAGCAAACTCCAAGTGGGGGCAGTGCTGATGTCGGATGCCGCTGCAGATTTCATAGTGCCGGCGTCAAAGATCTATGGATCGATCAAAGTGACAAAGCGGATATATGAGGACTCCAGCGCGCAGTTCCATTCTCACGGCTGTGATGTTACGGGAACTTTCACGTATTTGGATGGATATTCGTATTATGGGCCTGAAATGACTACCGGATCTATTGAGGTGACCATAGCGGAAGGATACAAACTCATCTGCAACAAAGGTCAGAAAATAAGTTTCAGTGTTGATGGAAACCAAATTGGCACGTTTACAATTAAAAGTTATGATGTCGCCGATGTGAAATACGAGGACGTGAGTCAGTAGGTAAACTCGACAATGTTAAGAGAAGCAGCACCTGAAACGAAAGGCGCTGCTTCTTCTATTTAACCCCTAATACATAAGACCGAAAGCCCATAGGGGGATTATGTTTGCAAATCCGGTTTCGATGTCGTCCTTCACTATGTATCCCTCGGTGACATTCTCAATCTGTTTCTGTCCTTTTTTTCTGCCTCCAATCTCAAAGGTTTTCCCATCTATCTCAAAGTCGGATGAAGTCGAACTTATCACATCGTGCAGGACTCTCGTCTGGTTCATAAAGAATGTCTCGCGAACGTTGCCGATTTGCGCGTTGTCGGGCGCGAGTACATAAATGAGGTTGGTGTTGTCAAGGTAAACCTTTTCTATTTTCCCCAGTCCGCGGATGCCGCCAGTCTTGTCACGCAACTGGGATATCATCCCGGCTTTTTCTATATATATCATATAGTCGGAAATGTCGTTGCGGCTTATGCCTGTCACTTGTGCGATTTTCGTCAATACCGGTTTGAAAGGGACGCTGCGAGCGATGACCATCAGGAGAGATTTAAGCCGACGGCCTACGGCTACATTTGTGTTTATATACTGCGGGATGTCCACCTCCATAGTCTGATTTATAACCTGTAGCAACTCAATCTCGAACTCCTGGTCCATCCCATAAGGATAGTAGCCGTTTCTCAGATAGCTTTGGAATAGCGGCAGGGGATGGTCAACTCCGGGAATCTCGGCTTTCCCTTTTAGAATTTCCTCTAGTGAGAATGTGGGGGCTGTTATGTTGTGAAACAGGCGGAGATATTCGCGAAAAGAGAGCCCTTGCATCTGGTAAATCGGTACTCTGCGGCTCAAATCTGCCATTCCGTTATAAATGTCGAGTATGGACGAACCGGAAATTACTATCTGCAGTTCTCCGAAATCATCAATAATCTGTTTGAGTTCCCGGGACCATCCGTCATATTTGTGGATTTCATCGATAAAAAGATGCTTGCCTCCCATTTTTACGAATGTGTCAGCCAAATCTACAAGCCGGTGCTCTGAGAAATATATGTTGTCAGCTGAAATATAAAGAGTATCTCTAGGGTCAAGATTCTTCTTAATATACTGCAGAAGCATATATGACTTGCCGACGCCTCGGGGACCTACAAGTCCGAAGGCGCGTCCTTCCCACTTGATGTCCAGATACTTGTATCTTATAAAATCTGTGGAGACTTCCTTGAGCTTTTTGGTGAAAGTAGCATATAACTGTTCCATAACAGAAGACCTTTACTGCTACAAATGTAGTAATCTTGCACGAAAAAAGTGCAGAATTTGATGAAATTTGCACAAAAAAGATGCAAGTTTTGCTGAAAACTGCACGAAAAAGATGCAAAAACGGCTATTCGATGGTTATTTTGATGGATAGGGTGTTGCCGAAATTGTCCACTACGGTGATGATGTGGTCGCCGGAAGACGGGTGTATGCGCATCTGATGCACGAAACGGGTTTCGCCCATATAGTCCTGGTCGATGTGCCAATAGACTGTGGCGTCACGGTTGTGGTGCGCGAGGTTGAGGACCATTTCTCCGGCAGTGCCGTCAAGCTGGCGGGGTAACGTAATCCTGCTGCCGTTTTCCGGATAGATAAATTCCATCTCAGGAAGGTCTGGATTTTCAGTTGTGATTCCTCGGGCATTCCCGGAGGCGTTACGGATAGCAGATTCGCTTTCAGCCTTTGTAACATTATTATGGGTGGAGGTGCGTTGTGCGGAATTGTCGCTGGACCAAGTTCCAATGACCGAATCTCCATTAAAAAAGCTGGCCTGCGTATTACTTGAAGTGCCGCTACCATATTCAGGATGCTTCTGGCGGTAGAACCACTCCATTGCAGGGGGTAGCTGGAATATGCTTGCTCCGTTTGCTTTGCGGTGATAATGGCAGGGTTTGCCGTGAAGTCCTGCGGCGGGTATGTCAAGGGTATCAATTTCTTCGCAGTATGGCCCGGCAAGAAACCCGGACGCACGGCAAACTTCTGCAGAGCATACGTGGGCATCGGAGTAGGGTAGCTCGTCCAAAACAGGGAACCAGGCAGGGCCGTTAGCGGGGAGAATGTTGAAAATCTCGAACATAACAGGGCCGGCGGTGCGGGCTCCGAGGAGCCCCGGGGCGCCAACGCCGGAGGCGTTGCCCGCCCACACTCCGACCGCAAGGGTCGGAGTCGCACCGACTGCCCAGGCATCCCTGTACCCATAGCTGGTGCCCGTTTTCCACGCAACTTTCTTGACTGACCTGATGATGTGCCAGTCTATCTCATCCGGCCGGCTTACCTCCTTAAGTGCATCAAATGTGTAGAACAGTGCCGCCGGGTCATCAGGCAAATTGCTTAATACCTTGCCGGACACCTCAGCATTATCATTTTCCTCTCCGCAGGCCGCAAGATATTCCCTTGCCATAGCCGCATACGCCGCAGTCACCTCGTCAAGCCGACACTCTCCGCCACCGAGAATGAGCGAAAGCCCGTAGTCGGATGCGCTGCGTCCGAAAGTCGTCAGCCCGCGTTCCTGCAGCCGCTCCAGAAACTTCTGCACCCCGTACATCTTCAGAAGATGCACGGAAGGAACGTTCAGAGACCTGCTTAACGCCTCCGCAGCCGGTACCGCACCCTCATAAGTCATATCATAATTCTGCGGAGTGAACCCGTTGATGTTGACCGGAGTGTCTGCGAGCAACGAATACGGAAGAATCGTTCCGTCCGACAGTGCGTCGCAATACAGAAATGGCTTGAGAATGCTCCCGGAACTCCTTGGCGCTCTGGCTATGTTTACATTAGCTCCGAGTCTCTTCCGGTCCGGATTGGCATTGCCGACGTATGCCAGCGCTTCACCGGAATTTACATCGATTACCACGGCTGCCAAGTCGTTTATACCCTCTGCGGCCAGCTCGTCATTCTTCCTGTCCAGAATCCTCTCGACTTCCCTCTGCAGATGAATGTCCAGCGTCGTCCTGACGTATTTATTGTTGATTTTAGTCTTTTTATTTGCAGAGGATTTTTGAGTCGTCCCTTGGCCTTTGCGATTATTATGTCTCCGGGAAATGTCCTTTCTGGAAATTTTCGCTAACCCTTTGTCAGGATTCTGATTTTGCACGAATCTGTTACTTTCATTGTAATCCCGCTTCTGTGTTGACTTTTGTAGTTTTAAACAATTATTGCATCCCGAGCCTCCACCGATTGATTTCTTATGCCCTGTTTCGTCCCCTGATAGTATCACTCTGAACGCCTTCCCGTCGTCACTCCAATTGCCTGACGCGATATCATCCACGAGTTGCGAGGCATAAGACGGCAATGCTTCAGGTGCGTCCGGCAGCGGTTCCGAACAGGCAAGCCTGCATTCGGATTCCCCGAGCAACCCTCTGTCCTTCAATTTGTTCAAGAGCCTGTTCCGCTTGGCTTCCAATTTCTCCCTGTTCTTGCCAAGCCTTATATTGGACGGAGAATTCGGCAGAACGGCCAGAGTGGCAGCCTCTCCCCAGGACAGGTCGGATGCCGATCGCCCGAAATACCTCCACGCAGCCGCTTCCAGTCCCACTACGTTGCCGCCGAATGGCGCGTGCGCCGCATAGAGTTCCAAAATTTCGTCTTTTGAATATCTGAATTCCATTCTCGCGGCAAGAATGGCTTCGATGAATTTCTGCCACACGGTGCGCTCTTTTCCGCGAGACATCCTTATCACCTGCATAGTCAGCGTGCTTCCTCCGCTTACGATGTGTCCGGCTTTCGCGTTGGAGATCATTGCCCGGCATATCGCCACCGGATTCACGCCCCAATGCCATCTGAACCATCTGTCCTCGAACTCGATGAGCGCTTTCTTGTATTTCTCGACTCCGTCAGAATCTGCCTTGCCATAGGTTTGAGCAGGGAATCTCCATTGCCCGTCTTCTGCTATGCGTGCCCCGAGCATCTCGCCGTTTCTGTCAACGACAACCGTTGACCATTTGCAGCCTGGAAACAATTCCTTAGGCAGGCAGCAGGCGTACCAGCAGAGCAGGGCGAAAACTCCGGCGAAAAGACATTTCTTTCCGGTACTCCACCTTCCTTGTATATGTTTGTTTTTCCGCTTCATCTGACATTGCAAATATACGGCATCATATACAATGAAAAAAGCTGACCTTTTGGATCAGCTTTTCTTTGAGGGTGAACGGTGGGACTCGAACCCACGACAACCAGAACCACAATCTGGCGCTCTACCAACTGAACTACGCTCACCGTGTTGAGAATGCAAAGTTATCAATAATTTTTGACAATGCAAGACCAAGAGCGGATTTTGATGATAAAAATCGCAATATTCCTCATCTTACATAGTTGCCGGAGGTCTCAAGTCTATCAAAATTCATTATATTTGCACGTTTTGATGAAGTTATAACATATAATAATAAATATAATGGCAAGAGAAATAAAGTTTTCTCTGGTTTACAGGGATATGTGGCAGTCCTCAGGCAAATATGTGCCGAGGGTCGATCAACTTGAGGAAGTAGCTCCCGCTATCATCGATATGGGATGCTTCGACCGAGTTGAAACAAACGGAGGTGCTTTCGAACAGGTGAATCTTTTGTTCGGCGAGAACCCTAACGTGGCAGTGCGCAGATGGACTGCTCCTTTCCATAAGGTTGGAATCCAGACACATATGCTCGAGAGAGGTTTGAATGCTCTCCGTATGAATCCGGTTCCTGCCGATGTCCGCGAACTTATGTTCAAAGTCAAGAAGGCTCAGGGAACAGACATAGCGAGATCATTCTGCGGTCTGAATGATCACAGAAACCTCAGACTTTCAGTGGAATATGCAAAGAAAGCCGGAATGATATCCCAGGTGGCGCTTTCAATCACAAACTCACCGGTACACACTGTCGAGTACTATATGGGAGTTGTAGATAAGGTTGTGGAATATGGTTGCGACGAAATCTGCCTCAAAGATATGGCCGGCGTCGGAAGACCTACATTCCTTGCTGAACTTACAACCTGCATCAAGAAAAAGTATCCTCATCTCATCGTGCAATATCACGGACATACAGGCCCTGGATTCTCTCCTGCCTCAATGCTCGAAGTTGCACGTGCAGGCGCTGATTATCTGGACGTTGCAGTAGAGCCTCTTTCTTGGGGTAAGATTCATCCGGATGTTATCACGATAAGGGAAATGATGCGTGCTGACGGATTCCTTGTGAAGGATCTCAATATGGATGCCTATATGGAAGTACGCCGTCTCACTCAGAAATTCATCGATGATTTCCTCGGATATTGGATCAACCCTTCAAACTACCTGATGACCTCGCTTCTCGTAGGCTGCGGTCTTCCTGGAGGAATGATGGGCTCAATGATGTCAGACCTGAAAGGTTTCCAGAGCGCTATCAATGCGACAGAGCGTGCGCACGGCCGTCCTGAAATCAGCCTTGATACATTGATGGTCAAACTGTTCGATGAAGTTCAGTATGTATGGCCGAGACTCGGTTATCCTCCACTTGTAACTCCGTTCAGCCAGTATGTGAAGAATACTTCACTTATGAACCTTATGAATGTGCTTAACGGCAAACCGAGGTGGACAACCATCGACAAGGATACCTGGAATATGATTCTCGGTAAGATGGGACAGCTTCCTGGCGCTCTTGCACCGGAGATTGTCGAGCTCGCGAAGTCAAAGAATCTCGAATTCTACACGGGAAATCCTCAGGATATGTATCCGAACGAATTACCTAAATTCCAGCAGATGATGAAAGAAGAAGGCTGGGACGAAGGACAGGATCAGGAGGAACTGTTCGAGTTTGCAATGCACGAGAGGCAGTATCGCGACTACAAGAGCGGTGTTGCGAAAGAGAGGTTCAATGCTGAGCTCAAGGATCTAAAGGCAAAGGCAGGCGCACCTATAAATGTAGTTCGTCCTGTTGTTGAAATGCCTGCGTTCGATGTTGAAGAATATGCGAAGAGATATCCTCACGCAGTTCCTGTTCAGGTTCCTGCAAAAGGCCAGTTGATGTGGCAGTTGGATGTTGATGACGATTCATCTGCACCTGTTGCCGGCACTGAAGTCAAGGCTGGAAGGGCTGTAGGATATGTTCAGACATATTATGGCATTGAAGAGGTTGTGTCTGCAGTTGACGGAAGAATTGTAGCCGTTACAGGAAAGCACGGCAGCAAAGTGGCCAAAGGCGAGATTGTAGCATTTGTAGAGGGCACTGCCGATGCAAACGCGGCTGAAACCAAGTCTGAATCAGAGGTGGAGCCTACTGCTGAGAAATAGAGTAGGTGGCACTGACCTCTTCGGTCTCGGGAATATATTGTCCCGCATCGTTGCGGCGGTGCCAAAGCCAAGATAATTTTATGACTGCATTTCCATCGGGAACGAAATCCTGAATCGGAAATGTGGTCATTTTATGTATAAACTGCAATGTTGAGGTGTCCGTATTTCTGCGGTATCCGTCGCCGTTGCAATTGTGCACGACAGAAAAATTCAATGTGTCTTTCTGGACTCCGCAGTACAGCAGTTCTGTCTCCTGCTTGATTCCTGAATTCTTATGCCCGAACCAGGTGCAGTACATATTG
Organism: Butyricicoccaceae bacterium; assembly: GCA_963617065.1. Taxonomy (GTDB): domain Bacteria; phylum Bacteroidota; class Bacteroidia; order Bacteroidales; family UBA932; genus Cryptobacteroides. The sequence goes on along the minus strand of CAVENC010000015.1, from coordinate 44,455 downwards.
AGATAACCTCCTGATATCCAGGCTGTATTGACGTTGATTGCATCTTTATACTTGTTGATGTCGAATGCTGTCTTTGATATGTCAACTGTAGCGTTGCATATCGGAAGCTGCCAGTTGGTCACTTTCACGTTGAAGATTCCGTTGTCTTCATCTAGACAATCTTCAAGCTCGCATTCGATCCATACTCTGCTGCCGAATTCCGCCTTGAACTCGGAAGGAGCGGAGATGATATTGTAGGTCAATCCGTTGTCTGTATAGAGTTCATTGTCTCCGTGGACGAATGCCATCGTGCTGTCGCTCCCGATGGTCCGTTCATCCTTTGTGCAGGATATGACTGAAATTGTGAGGAATATGCTTGTCAGCAGCAGGTTAGTAAGTGTTTTCATCGGTCTCTATAGTTTTGGTTCTGTTTCTGCTTGGTCTGCAGACTATCTGAATATCAACGTTTTCTACCTTGTAACCTCTGAATTTGCGCTTCCCGAGGGTTGAATCTATATAACTCGTGAGTTCATCGTCGATTACATCTTTGTATGTATTGTTGACATAGTCATACAGATGGATATGGCGGAATGTATTCACGTCGAAATACATTTTGTTGTTTGCGCTCATCCGGTGATGATAGATGCCGAGCAGAGCCAATTGCGCGAGTATATTGTAAACTGAGGCTACCGTGACATTGGCTGTCCCATTCTTTTCGATCTCAGCTGTGACCATATCCGCCGATGCGTGGCCTATGGCAAGCATAGCATCGTGAACAGCAAGACGCTGTCTGGTCGCTCTCAGATTGTGTTTTTTCAGCAATTTCTTAAACTCATCAATATTTGGCGCTCTATGTACCTGTGGTATCATCGATGAACTGTTTTTCGGTGTCTATAATGTCAGACGTTTATGCAAAGATAACTACATTTCAAAACATCTTCCATTACGTTTTGAAAAAAGTTATCACTATCTTTGCGATTTGTCAGAATCTTTTCTGAAATGGCTCGCGAATTTTATTGTGCGGTATTTTAAGAGAGGAATTGTTTCAAAACAGCTTCTTAATTATGGAAAATATAAAGTGCTTGATAATCGGCTCAGGCCCTGCAGGTTACACTACGGCGATATATGCCGGACGTGCAGGAATTCAGACTGTGCTCTATGAGGGGATGGAACCTGGCGGTCAGTTGACGACTACCACAATGGTGGAGAATTATCCCGGATTTGAAAACGGCGTGGACGCGAATGCTCTCGTGAATTCAATGCGTGCCCAGGCAGTCCGTTTCGGTACGGAAATCCGCTCCGGCAGGATATCGGATGTCGATCTGTCTTCCCGTCCGTTCAGATTGAAGGATGATTCAGGCAAAGAATTGAGCGCGGAAACTGTGGTGATTGCGACAGGTGCGACTGCGAAATATCTCGGACTTCCTTCCGAGCAGAAATTCAAGGGCTTGGGAGTCTCGGCCTGCGCCACTTGTGACGGATTTTTCTACAGAAAGAAAGATGTTGCAGTGGTCGGCGGAGGAGATACCGCTTGCGAAGAGGCGACATATCTTGCAGGTCTTTGCAATAAAGTATATATGATTGTCCGCAGGGATGTGTTCAGAGCCTCCAAAGCTATGCAGGAGCGTGTTTTGAGTACGCCAAACATCGAAATTCTCTGGAACTGCAATACTCAGGAAGTGCTCGGCGATGAAAGCGGAGTGACCGGAGCTCGTCTTGTCAGGAAAGATGGTAAGGTTTTTGATATCAAGGTGGACGGATTCTTTCTTGGCATTGGACACCATCCTAATTCGGACTTGTTCAAGGAATGGATTAAGACAGATGAGAACGGCTATATAGTCACAGAAGCCAAGACTTCCGAGACTAATGTTGAAGGTGTTTTCGCTGCAGGCGATGTCCAGGACCCGTTGTACAGACAGGCGATTACCGCTGCGGCTTCAGGTTGCAGAGCGGCTCTTGATGTGGAAAGATTCCTTAATTCACATAAATAGGAAAAATGAAATTATCCGGTAAACTAATTTGGGGCGCAGTCGCTATGCTTGCGGCAGTCTCCTGCAAATCGCAGTTTGAAACACTGCTCTCCAGCAATGATGTGGATGCAAAGTACAAGGCCGCATTCGAGTTGTACAACAAAGGCAAGTATCAGAAGGCGGCGTCCTTGTTCGAATCAATGGCAGTGCTTACCGACGGTACCGAACGTGATGACACGGTGCAGTATTATTGGGGACTGAGCAATTACAAATTCAAGGATTACGTGACTGCGGAGACGAACTTCTCCCGTTTCGTGAACAATTTCCCGCGCAGCCCATTTGCGGAAGAGGCGCGATTCCTCAGAATTGACTGTCTGTACAAATCCACATACAGGTACGAACTGGATCAGAATCCTACAAGGCTGGCGATATCTGCCATTGCCGAGTATCGTAAGGATTACGGCTACAATGAGCATAAGGATGCCTGCGATGCGATGTTGAAAGACCTTAACGGCAGGTTGGACAGGAAGGCTTTCGAGGCTGCACGACTTTATTTCAATATGGAGGATTACAAGGCTGCCAGAGTGGCTTTCAGAAATATCCTCAAGGACAATGCCGACAATATATACAGGGAGGATATTCTCTACTACATTGCGAAGTCTTCATATAAATATGCCCAGCTCAGCGTCGCCTCAAAACAGAAAGAGCGTTATCTGACGTTCGTGGACGACTATCTGAACTTCATAGGTGAAATTCCGGAGTCCCGTTACACGAAGGAGCTCAAGACTTTGTACGCAAAGGCGCAGAGGAGTCTCGGACAGTTCTCAGGTAATGACAGGGTTTCTAAGAAGGAAAATGCCAAGATAAACAAGGCTGAAGACAAGGAAATCAAGGCTATCGAGAAAGAAACCAAGAAATCCGGCAAGATAAAGTAACAGGATTGAGAAACTGTTTTGAAATAGGTTCGAAAAATTTTGAAACTTTGCGGAAATCGCTGAAGTATATATAATCAGAGGCCTTAGAACGGCCTTCCGGGATTATTGAGCAGCTTGTTGATCAAGCGCTTTTGACAAGAAGTTGATATGAATCAATTTCTAAAAAATTAAACTGAAAATGGATAAGAAAAACGTACCTCAGAACACCATCACAAGGGATGTGAAAGATTTGGCTGCCCCTACGGGGAATATTTATGAGTCAGTGGTGATTCTGTACAAGAGAGCTAATCAGATCGCTCTCGCTGAGAAGAAGGAACTTAACAAAAAGCTCGAAGATTTTAAGAATGATCGCGACTCTATGGATGAAGTGTTCGAGAACCGCGAACAGATTGAAATATCAAAATATTACGAAAGGCAGCCTAAGCCTGTATTGGTAGCCGTTTCTGAGTTTCAGAACAATGAACTGACCTACAGAATGGCAAAGAGTGAGGCAAATGAGGCGTCTGAGACTGTAGCTCCTGCTCCAAAGCAGGCTCCGGTTGAGGAATAAGAATCTGCCTGACTGGTAAAACTTGCCTGACAGAAAATGTTGAAGACTCTTCACATAAAGAATTACGTATTGATAGACTCGCTGGATATTGAGTTCCCGGCGGGTCTTGTCATTATTACGGGACAGACCGGCGCTGGAAAATCAATAATCTTGGGCGCGTTGTCGCTCGTTCTGGGCGGTAAGGCTGATGCTTCGGTCATAGGAAATTCAGGTGACAATTGTGTGGTTGAGGCTGAATTTACGATTGAGGATGACGGCTCCGTCAAATCATTTCTGGATGAAAACGGGATTGATTTTGATGAGAATGTGCTGATAGTCAGAAGAGTCTTGAATGCCAGCGGACGTTCGCGTTCGTTTGTCAATGATTGCCCCGCATCAGTCAAAGTGCTTGCCGCTTTGGCTTCCAGATTGGTTGACATCCATTCTCAACACGAGACGATGTTGTTGAGGGACAAAGGTTTTCAGATGTCTATGCTGGACCACTATGCAGGCAATCAGGAATTGCTGTCGCAATGTGCCGAGGCTTGGCGCCGAATGAGCGGTCTGAAGAGCGAACTGTCGGCAGTGACTGCGCGTATCAAGGAGCTTAAAGCAGAGCAGGAGTATAATCAGGCTCAGTTTGAGCAGTTGAATTCCGCTAAAATAGTTCCGGGTGAGTTGCAGGACCTTGAGGCTGAGCAAAAACGTTTGGCAAATGCCGAGGAGATAAAATCTTCTTTATACCAGGTCGAGAATATGTTCTCGTCCACATCTGACGAGTCAGCCGGTGGAATGTCAGTTGATTCTGTGCTGAAAGACTCCGTTAAAATTCTAGCCAAGATCTCATCCTACATTCCTTCTGCATCGGCATTGTCGGACAGAGTTGAGTCTGCGCGTCTGGAGTTGGATGATATATTGTCGGAAGTGTCTGAACTAGAGGCTTCTACGGATGTATCGAATGAGAGGCTGACTGAAGTTGAGGACAGACTTTCATTGCTTTATGGACTGCTGAAGAAATATTCCTGCCAGACATTGGAAGAACTTGTCGAGGTTAGGGATAAATTCGAGTCTGCGTTGTCAGACACGTTGTCTCTGGATGAGAAAAAGCAGCAGTTGTCTGAGCAGCTGACTGCAGCGGAAAAGGAATTGGCCGGATGCTGTAAGTCACTTCACAAGGCGCGTGAAAGTGTCCTGAAATCTTTTTCGGAGTCCATCTGCAGTTCCATACGCTCGCTTGAACTCGAACGGGCTGTTTTTGAGGTTGTGTTGACTCCGGTGGAGAACGGTCCGTCAGGTGCTGATGAGATACAATTTCTGTTCTCCTCTACTGGTAAGTCTCCGGTCGATGTCGCAAAATGCGCTTCGGGCGGTGAGATGTCCCGTATAATGCTGTGCCTGAAGGCGATGATGGCAAAATTTACGAATATGCCTGCGATGATATTCGATGAGATTGACACCGGTGTGTCCGGAAGTGTTGCAGACAAGATGGGCGCGATGATCTGCTCAATGGGTGAATATATGCAGGTATTTGCGATTACTCATCTTCCGCAGGTTGCGGCAAAAGGCAATGCCCACTATATTGTGTCCAAGTCTTTTGAAGGCGAAAGTGCAGTCACAACCATCAGGAAAATATCCGGAGAAGACAGAGTACTCGAAATCGCAAGGCTTCTCAGTGGCGCGGAAGTCACCCCTGAAGCCGTTGCCAATGCCCAGAGACTTCTGAATGTCTGACACAGTGACATTTAGAAGCTGTTTTGAAATAATTCCTCTCTTTTCTTACAAGGCCTTTCCTGCCATTTTCATTTTCATCTTCGTCATCGGTCACGTAGCTACTGCTATGCTCCCTCTTCCGAAGCCGAAACTGTCTCGAAAATTCCACATAATAAAATTCGGGAACCATCTCAAAACAGCTTCGTAGTGTTGGTTTTATTATCTGGATATTTTTAGTAATTTCGCTATAGAACTATCGCGGGCTGCCGATTCAATCGCAGACTGGATGAAGTTGTCAAAAAACTAGAGAACTATGTTATATCCTATAGGAATACAGACTTTTGCTGATATTCGCCGAGGCGGATATGTCTATGTTGATAAGACAGCGCTTATCCATCGTCTTGCAAGCACTGGAAAATATTATTTCCTCAGTCGTCCGCGCAGGTTTGGAAAAAGCCTTCTGGTGTCAACAATGGAGGCATATTTTCGAGGGCAAAAGGAACTTTTCGATGGGCTCGCGATAGCGTCCTTGGAAAAAGAATGGCAAAAGAATCCTGTGTTTCATCTTGATTTCAGCGGGAAGGCATACAACGCAGCGGATGTGCTTGTCAAGGTGCTTGACGATGCTTTGTATAAGTGGGAAAATGAATATGGGAGCGAAAACCGCTCAGATGTGCCCGGAATCCGTTTTGGCAATGTGATTGAGGCGGCATATAGAAAAACAGGCCGTCAAGTGGTCATACTTATCGATGAGTATGACAAACCGATAGTTGATAATCTCACCCGCCCGGAGTTGAGGGAATCATTCAGCGAGACACTTCAGGGCTTTTATAGCGTAATGAAATCCAAGGATGCGTTTATCCGTTTCGGATTTCTGACGGGTGTGACGAAGATCGGCAAAGTCAGCGTATTTAGTGGCCTGAATAACATTCAGGATATATCAATGGATGCTGAATATACAGATGTGTGCGGCGTGTCTGAGTCTGAATTGAAATTATATTTTAATGATAGTGTAGTCGAACTGGCCGATTCCAATGGCATCTCCGAAAACGAATGTTACGAGAAACTGGCCAGAATGTATGACGGTTATCATTTCCGTCAAGACAGCGAAGGAATATATAATCCGTTCAGTCTTCTCAATACATTTAACGCAAAGAACTTCGGCGAATATTGGTTTGAAACTGGAACGCCTTCATTCTTGGTGAAATACCTTAAAGAAGGGAAATACAATCTGGAAAGTATCTCCAAGGACAGGGTTTCGCTGACAAAACTGACCGGTACAAACTATGCTGAACCTGAGCCGGTCACACTGATGTATCAGAGTGGTTACCTGACTATCAAAGGTTATGACTCGCGTTTCAAACAGTATTATCTTGACTATCCGAACGAAGAGGTTAGAAGCGGATTTCTTGATTCATTGAGCCAACTTTATGCCCCTGCGCTTATTGATGGAAACTTGTCGGTCTCCTGCTTTGTTGAGGATATTGAAAGAGGTGATGTTGAGAGTTTTATGAACCGTTTCGTGTCCTTCCTTTCCGGAAATGATTATGCGATTCAAGGTGACTTGGAGCTTTATTTCCAAAATACTATGTATGTGATGTTTAAGATGATGGGACTGTATGTCAAGTCTGAATACCATACCTCTGACGGAAGGATAGACATTCTTCTTGAAACTGACAGGTATGTTTACATCATAGAACTGAAACGAGACCAAAATCCGGAAATTGCACTTCGTCAGATTGCGGAGAAAGGTTATGACAAGCCGTTCCTTGTTTCCGGTAAGAAACTAGTCAAACTCGGCATAAACTTCTCCTCTCAAACCCGTACCATTGACAGTTGGAAGATGGAGTAATGGAGCTGAAAAAGACAACAGTTGTCTGAGTAGCTGCCCAGCGCCTGCTGAAATCATAGCTTCATGTCGCGCCTATAACCGGCAATCAGATTCCGCTGAGCCGCAACAGTGAGCGTGAAATCGCTGTTATGAATAAATGTGTCCACGATTTCCGGCAATCCTACAGTTTAACATTACAACTTTTTTCCAGGGTTTTCAACCAAAATTTGCAACTTTTTTCCAGTGGAGTAAATGCTAATCGCTGATGTTATAGCCTCGGCGATGCGGGACGTCCCTCAAGATAGAAATGACTTGGGGGGTTGGAAAGTGGTAAAAAGGAAACTTTGTGAGCTGCAGATGTCTGGAGCGTTTTCCTATTTCCTGACGATCTTGATTGAATAGTCAGGGCCGTAAACGATACGTCTGACTCCGACGTTTGTGTAGCCGCCGTCCTCGGACTTGGTGAATCGGAAGTCTGTCTGGAGCATCGTGGAGTTCTCGTGCGAAGCCATCTTCATCCAGTCATTTCCGTAAGTGGCGTTTGCCTTTATCAGATAATATGTCAAATCATATCCCTGGAACGCGAACTGAGACGGTTCTGCATTGTACAACGCTCTGTAAGACAGAATGAAATTCCTTGTTGCAGGATTGTCATAGTCAATGTAATATGCGGTGGAAATACGAGTGTTGAGGTCGTGCAGGTTCTCTACATCTATGGTCTCGAAACTCCTTATCTTGGATGTGCTGTACAGACATATCTTGTATTTTCTGTAAACCAGCATTCCGAGATTCCTGACCGCGTCATTGACGAATGCTTCACTTTCGGAATTGATTATCACTCTGTTAGTTCCGGTGTTTGTCATAAGCCCGGAAAGAACATTCACAGCATTGCGGCCTTCCAGAATATTGTATGAGTATCTGCTACAGTGAACCCCGGAGGCTTCTATGATGCTGTTCATAAGCGTCACGGCAGTGTTTGCAGCCGCGCCTTTCTCGCTGATGATAATAACCTTGTCCGCGCCGGAGTTCTCGCTCTTGAGCCAGTTTACAAGATCCGTGTATTGCGTTGACTGTGAGGTCGGAGCCTGAATGAAATTGTCGTGTCCGCTTGTCAGTTCTGCAGTCTTGTGGTCAAGAGGTGAAACGACATAAGTGTCTTCCGGAGCGAGGGACAATAATTTTGTTAGACCTTCAGTCTTGAGAGGTCCTATGCAGAAGTCGCTGACTCTCAAACGCTCACTAGTTACCGGCACTGAACTTCCGTTCGCGTCATAAACGCTGAGGTCGGTGCTTATGCCCTCGTTGCTCAGATTCTTGACAGCCATAAGCGCTCCGCTATAGAAATCCATACTGCTTTCGCTAGGTGTGCCGTTGGCATTGAACGGCATCATCAACAGGGCGCTGACTTTAGAATGTCCTAAACTCTTGTGGCTGTATGTGCTCTCGCGTCTGACGCTATTTTCCTGCTTCGACTCCTCTTTCTCGCTAACGGAATGATTGCGGGACTCAGTTGCGGGGACTGTCTCCGTCTGCTGCCCGATTTCCGCTTGTATCCTGCTTACCTCATCTGCGGAAGGGATGCGAAGCTTCTGTCTGTTTTTCAGTTTCCGGCTGGTGAGTCCGTTGTGCTTCATAAGCACATCCACAGGCACACTGTACTTGAAGGCGATATCCTCAATGTCTTCATACCATTTTGCGGTATGCACTATGTCTTCGCTGCTTTTTTTGCCGGAATTTTTCGAAGTGTCCTGCGACTTGACTTGAGCCTTGTCCTGCGCTTTGTCTTTGTCAGCGGTCTGTGCGTCAGACTTTTGTGTGCCGGCTGACTTGCTGGTCTCCAAGCTTCCGCTCACCGGAATCAGAAGTATGGAATTCTTCTTCAGTCCGGCATTCTTGAGGTCGTAATCCGGATTTGCATTGCATATATCGTCAACCGTGACTCCATAAGCCTTTGCAATCGAGAACAAGGTCTGCTTCTCCAGCACGACGTGAGAATAATAAATCTTCCCGTCGCTGCCCTTGACCTTTTCTTTTGAAACAGTGACCGGAGTCTGTTCATATACCTGTGCGACAACGGCCTGACCGATATTCAGGCAGACAATGCAGAGTATGGCGGAAAGAATTTTTGTTCTCATTAGCTTCTTAAATTGAATTGACAAATTGTTTGAGCGAATCGCTGAATGCCGACCACGAGAGCCTCCTTTTTTCGGTGCGTATGCGGTCAATGCAGATTTCCTTTATCGTAGGGTCAGCGAAATATTTCACAATCTCTTCTCTGATGCACTTCGGATCGGGTTTTTCGGCTACAATGCCGGTCCCGCTCTCACCAATGGTGCTTTTAAGTCCTCCTACGTCGGTAACTATCATCGGTACCTCGAAATGATAAGAGATAGAGCTTATGCCGCTCTGTGTGGCGCTTCTGTATGGCAGAACAGTCAGATCCGCGGCCGAGAAATAAGTCTTGACCTCCGAATCCTTTATGTATTTTGGAAATATATGTATGCGGTTCTTGCCGGCGGTGGAGTCGATAATCTTCTGATATGGTTCGAATGAACCGTAAGGCTCGCCTGCGACAATCAACTGATAACTTTCGTCAAGCCCGCCGAATGCCTCCAGCAGAATGTCAAGCCCCTTGTATTTTCGGATCAGTCCGAAGAATAAGATGTTTTTTTTGCCTGGCTCAAGCCCCAATGCCTGTTCCGCAGAGCGCCTGTCCAGTTTTTCTCCGAAATGGGAGTAGAGGGGATGCTGTCGCATCAGATATTTTGCATCGGGTTTCAGCGACAACAGGTCTTTTGTTACGGCATCGCACATTGTCAGGAAGCCGTCACAGCTTCCGAGGAAATACTTTGTGAATGCGGTGTCGAAAAATCTCTGTTCGTGAGGAACAACATTGTCCAAAATCCCGATAACCTTGCAGTCCTTTCCGATGTGTCTTGCCACGTATCCGAGCGATGGACCGAAATAGGACATCCAGTAGCGTATGATCAGTACGTCAGGGTTCCACTTCCGAATGTTGCGCGCCGCTGATATCCAGGTAAACGGATTCGCAGAGTCCAAAACCGGAGTACTCTCCACCGGAACCGCCTCGTCATCAGGCGTTACATATTGGCTTTTGCCGGGAAAGAGGAAGTTCGGATATTGTCTTGTGAAATTATAGGCTCTGACAATATCAGTTTTGCCCAGTTCCGACAACAACGCTGCATTGAACTGGGCAATTCCTCCTCTGAAAGGATAAAAGCAGGATAGAACTGCAATCCTCACACTTTTAAATTTTTAGTCCTTGTTGGAAGCACTCTTTGAGGCTCCGTCATTCTTTGACTTGCTCTTTACATACTCATCGTTGAGTCTGCTGATGATATCTTCTGTAACATCGAGAGAGCTGTCACCGGAAACTACAGGTGAAGGAAGAATGTCTCCCTGGGTAGCGATAACCATTGCATAACCTTTCTCTGCAGTATATCTGTCAACGAACTGCTTGATGGCGTCGCCGATGTTGTTCATCATAACCTGCTGCTCCTCAGCGATTTCCTGATTTTTCTGATTTGCATAGTCATTGAAGTCGTTTCTCTGTTTGTCGAGCTTCTGAGCCTGCACTTCAGCTACGGAACGGATGATAAGTCCCTTGTTGAGTTTCTCGTTGAATGAGTTGAATTCATTCTGGAGCTTGTTTCCTCTTCTGGTAACTTCTTCCTGGATGCCCTGAGCCTTTGATTCAACTACTGAACGCAGATCATTTGCCATATCGTAGTCTGAGAGTACTTTGTCAAGATTGAAATAAACGATAGAGCCTTTCTCTGCCGTAGAAACGCTTGAACTCGATGCTTCTCCTGAGCCTGATTTCTTGCCTGAGAACTGAACTGCTGCTAGAGCGACCACAGCAAGAAGGGCTATGACGCTGAGGATAAGTGGGGTGTTTTTCATTGTATTTATTGTTAAAATTAGCTGTTTGGTTGGTCTGGAACGCTTATCTGACGCCAAATCGTTACAAAGGTACTAAAAATTTAGGAATTAGCCTTGCGGATTTGCTCAAGGTAAGCCTGGATTGTGTTTTCAAGTCCCATATACAGGGCATCGCAGATGATTGCGTGTCCTATTGACACTTCCGCGGTCCAAGGAATGTTCCGGATGAAGCATTCAAGATTCTCCAAGCTCAGATCGTGTCCGGCATTGATGTCGAGACCGCATTTCCGGGCAACTTCCGCAGTCTTTGAATATGGAAGTATCGCCATTTCTCTGCCTTTTGCATATCCGGCAGCATAAGCTTCAGTGTACAACTCGACCCTGTCGGCTCCGCAGGCCGCGGCCCCTTCCGCCATTTCCGGCACGGGGTCAATGAAAATGGATGTGCGGATTCCTCTGGATTTGAACTCTTTGCAGATTTCTGTAAGGAAGTCCTTGTGTTTCAGTGTATCCCATCCGGCGTTTGAAGTTATGGCGTCGTGAGCATCAGGTACAAGTGTTACCTGCGCAGGCACAACTTCGTCCACGAGATCAACGAAATTCGGAATAGGGTTGCCCTCAATGTTGAATTCCACGTTCAGCAAAGGTTTGATCGCCCTTACGTCTGAATACCTTATGTGCCTTTCGTCCGGTCTAGGATGGACAGTGATGCCCTCCGCGCCGAATTTTACACAATCAACCGCAGCCTTCTCCACATCTGGCATATTGCCGCCTCGCGCATTGCGCAAAGTGGCTATCTTATTTATATTGACACTGAGTTTCGTCATAATTTCTATAAGTTCCAAGAGCCCAGGGAATTTCCGCCGAACGGAATCCGGATAGACCCTTAACGGGAACAAAAATATATATTATTGTGCAAATATTGTAAAGAATATACTAATTTTGAAACTCTGACGAAACGTTTTTAACACGGTATCCGTGGCTTGAGGTAGGGTAATATGCTGATAGGTATTTATATCAAGAATCTTGAACTGGAAAACAATGTCCGTCTGCAGGCGATGAAGAAAGCTCTTGCGGACGGCGGTTGCCGGTTATATGATATCCATTCAAAAGAAGATCTGCGTACCGGAACCGATATGGTTCTCAGCATCGGCGGAGACGGTACCTTCCTGTCCGCGTCCAAGCGGATTTCAGATTCAGGCGTTCCGATTCTGGGGGTGAATCTAGGAAGACTCGGTTTCTTGTCGGAGAATAGTCCCGAAGATGTCCCGGCCGCCGTGCTTTCCGGCAATTATGAACTTGAGAACAGGACAATGCTCAAATCAGATGTCGAGGGTAGTGCTTTGCCGGAAGATTTCTGGCCATATTCTCTCAACGAGATGACAGTACACAGGAACGGGGCCGCCGTTATGGGCATCAAGGTGACTTTGGACGGTTACAGTCTTCCGACTTATTGGGCGGACGGCTTGCTGGTTGCGACCAGCTCTGGTTCGACAGCTTATTCATTGAGCGTTGGCGGTCCTATATGCTCTCCGGATTCCAAAGTTCTGATTGTAGCGCCGATCGCGCCTCACAACCTTAACGTGCGTCCGCTCATAGTTCCGGAAACGACAAAAGTAGGCATATCAATAATCACCAGAGACCGTACGGCCGTTCTGACTATGGACAACAGAACCATTGAAATAGACAGCTCTACGGCCATTTCCGTGTCTATGGCACAATTTTCGCTCAAGCGAGTCCGTCTTCCCGAATCAAACTTTGTGAAAGCTCTTGTGAGTAAATTATTCTGGGGCGAAGATATCAGAAACAACGATAATTGACAATTAATGACGAAACTGGACAAAATTCCTGCGCACGTCTCAATAATTATGGACGGTAACGGCAGGTGGGCTCAAGAACAGGGCCTGGAGAGAGTCTGCGGCCACAAAAAAGGGGTCGAGACTGTCCGCACAGTTACCGAGGCCGCTGCCGAGGCAGGCGTCAAATATCTTTCCCTATATGCTTTTTCGGAAGAAAATTGGGGAAGGCCTAAAACTGAAGTTGACTTCCTAATGCGTCTGATGATGGATTCGATTGCGGCGGAAGTGGAGGCTCTTATGAAAAACGGAGTCCGGTTTCACGTCTTGGGCAATATCGGGAGGCTTCCTGAAGCACTCAGGGATGCGATATCGATGCTCGAGGAGAAAACCAAGGACAATACAACTATCGATCTGATATTGTTCGTGAGCTACAGCGGCCGATGGGATATATTCCAGGCTGCCAAAAAATTCGCAGAAGCACATCGCGGAGACGAAGAACTTGAATCAGTTTCGGATATGTCCGAATTTTCCAAATATCTTGTGACTGACGGTATTCCGGATCCGGATGTGATAATAAGGACTTCCGGCGAACAGCGGATAAGCAATTATCTCCTATGGCAAGGCGCTTACTCTGAGTTCGTTTTCGTAAAGAAAATGTGGCCAGAGTTCAGTAAGGAAGATTTCTTCGATGCGCTGGCGGAATATGCCTCAAGGAATCGCCGTTATGGAAAAGTGAAATAAATACGTATATTTGTCAGATATTTTTTTGAAGGATGAAGTTCATAGGTCGGATATTCTGCCTGTCTGCGCTGATGTTTATGCCTCTCGCGGCATTTGCACAGCAAAAGAAGGAATCGATAGAAATAGATTACAATAATCCCCGCACGTACGTGGTCGGTGGTGTGAAGGTTGAAGGAAACCGCGCGTTCGGAGATAATCAGATCATACAGCAATCCGGATTGCATAAGGGGATGGAGGTTACCATTCCCGGTGATGATATGTCTTCAATCGTGAAAAGGTTGTGGATGCAGAGGTACTTCCAGGATGTAGCCGTTTACATCGATTCTTTGAGCTCCGGCCGTGATACCGTATTCCTTCGTCTTTCCATCCAGGAGCGTCCGCGTGTGTCAAGGTGGACATTCTCCGGAGTCAAAAGCGGTGAGAAGAAGGACCTTCAGGAGCGTCTGAACTTCAAACGAGGCGGTGAATTCTCCGACTATGTGGCCAAGACATCTGTCGATATCATCAAGAGATATTACAAAGGAAAAGGATTCCTCGATGTAAAAGTCGAGCCGCAGGTGCTCAAGGATACCATTATCCGCAACGCCATCCGAGTTAACTATGCCGTTGACAGGGGACCGAAGATCAGAATCAAGACCATCAATTTCATCGGTAATGACAATGTGAGTGATTTCAAACTCGCGAAGTCAATGAAGAAGACCAAGTCGGCGAAGATATATAACTTCTTCAGCAGCAAGAAATTCAATGAGAAAGAATATCAGAACGACAAGAAATCCCTCATCAGCGCTTTCAACGAGGCCGGTTACAGGGATGCGAGACTTCTGAAAGATTCGATATATACGGTGAAGCCGGGGCGTTTGGGCATTGACTTCACATTCGACCAGGGAAAGAAATATTATTTCCGAAATGTTACCTGGACAGGAAACTCCGTCTATACGACAGATATGTTGAACAATATCCTTCAGATTAAGGAAGGTGATGTATATGACGTGGTTACGTTGCAGAAGAGGCTTCAGGGTGGCGGAAAGCAGGGCGATATGGATGTTTCCAAGCTCTACCGTGACAACGGCTATCTTTTCTTCAACGTGCAGCCGGTCGAACTCAATGTGGTAGGCGATTCAGTGGACGTGGAGATGCGAATAGCTGAAGGTAAGCAGGCAACTCTGAACAACATTGTCATCAACGGCAACGACCTCACCAATGAAAGAGTTGTACGCCGTCAGGTGTTCACCAGACCCGGCTATCTGTTCAGCCAAAGCGATTTTGAGAGATCCATAAGGGAAATTGCATCTTTGGGACAATTCGATCCAGAGGCGATTACGGATCCGTCAAAAGGATATTCCATAGTTCCTGACCAGATGAACAGCACTGTGGATATCGTTTATAATGTCACTGAAAAGCCTTCAAGCCAGTTGGAACTTTCAGGAGGTTGGGGCGGCAAGACTTTCGTCGCTACTGTCGGTGTAAGTTTCAATAACTTCTCTACAAGACGTATGTTCGACAAGAGCGCGTGGAGGCCGGTTCCGCTTGGTGATGCGCAGAATCTGTCATTCCGTTTCCAGACGAGCGGTACCTATTATTCATCTTTGTCCGCAAGTTTCGTAGAGCCTTGGCTTTTCGGTAAGAAACCTACATCGTTGAGCCTCTCGGCATACTATAGCCGCCAGACGAACTCGTACCTGATGTGGAACATTCTCAACAACGACAAGCAGTTCGAGGTTTACGGATTCTCCGCCGGATTGGGTAACCGTTTGAAATGGCCTGACAACTATTTCGTGCTTTACAACCAGATCAGCTGGCAGACTTATAAACTTTCCAACTGGTATTCAAATTACTTCATCTTTGATGACGGTGTATCGCACAACATAAGCTATACTTTTGGTCTGTCCAGAAATTCTACTGACCAGCAGATTTATCCTAGACAGGGTTCTGACATTTCATTCTCCGTACAGCTAACGCCTCCGTTCTCATTGTTCCGCAAAAAAGACAAGGGCATTGTTGACGTAAACGGCAATCCTACCAAGGTAAGCAGCTGGAGAGATATCAACTATGACAACTGGTCTTCGCAGGACAGATACAAATGGATTGAGTATCACAAATGGACATTCAAAGGTTCATTGTACACGAGACTTGTCGGTGACCTTGTCCTGATGACACGCGCGCAGTTCGGTTACTTGGGATATTACAACAGAAATTGGGGATATTCTCCATTTGAAGGCTTCCTCGTCGGAGGTGACGGAATGTCCGGCTATAACTCATACGGTTCCGAGGTTATCGCGCTCCGTGGATATGAGAACTACTCCCTTACACCGTATAAGGCTACATCATATAGCTCGAACGGTTATTCATACGCCGGAAACGTTTATGATAAATTTACTGTAGAATTGCGTTACCCTATTGTAATGCAGCCGCAGTCTACTATATTTGCATTGGTATTCCTTGAAGGAGGTAACTGCTGGTCAGATATCCGCGACTTCAATCCGTTCCAGATCAAGAGGTCTGCAGGTGTGGGCGTTCGAGTTTATCTGCCGGTTATCGGTCTTCTCGGAATCGACTGGGGATACGGATTTGATGACAAGACGAACGGCAAGAGCCAGTTCCATTTCATCATAGGTCAGCAGTTCTAAAAATAGAAACAAAAACAGATTTAATATGAAAAAGATTATTTTGATCGCAGCCGCAGCAATGTTGACATTGTCAGCATCGGCTCAGACTTTAAAGTTCGCTCACGTTAATTATAACGAGCTTGTGATGCTTCAGCCAGCAGCTGATTCAGCAAGAGCTCAGTTGGCTGTGTCACAGCAGGAAGCTCAGGATACATTCAAGAGTATGCAGGATGAGTTCCAGACAAAATACAGCCAGTATCAGCAGAAAGTTTCAACTTGGACTCCTGCTATCCGTGAGAGCAAAGAGAAAGAGCTTCAGGACATCCAGTCAAGAATTGAAGAATTCCAGCAGTCCATTCAGCAGGAACTTCAGCAGCAGCAGAATCAGCTGATGGCTCCTATCCAGCAGAAAGCAATAGAGGCCGTTGAGAAACTTGCAAAAGCCGGCGGATATATTTATGTATTCGAGAAGGGTTCAATGCTTTATATCGACGAAACACAGAGCGTTGATCTTACTCCTGCAGCCAGAAAAGCCCTCGGAATCAAGGACGGCAGAACATTGGAGTCTCTCCAGCAGGAGCTTCAGGCACAGGCTCAGCAACAGTAATCGTTTGTTGAAGATTGCTTGACATCCCGGATGAGATTTC
>CAVENC010000015.1:0-27795 GCA_963617065.1 Butyricicoccaceae bacterium | reverse complement strand
GGAAAAACAGTTCGGTGCAGTTTCTTTGTAAAGGAATTGGACAGGCTGAAAATCATATAGAGGATGAATGAAAAGTCAAATTCAATCATCCTCTTATTTTTGCTATTATTTCTTATTATTTATTGTGATTTTAACGTTTTTGTTGTTAGATTTGCATAAAAATTAGAAGTATTCTTTAAATTCTTAAAGAAATGCAACATAAAGTCATCGATACTAACGATGTTGTGATAAGGTTCGCTGGCGACTCTGGAGACGGGATGCAACTTACGGGCTCTCTTTTCGCAAATATGTCAGCAATATATGGCAACGGGCTTTCTACTTTTCCTGATTATCCTGCAGAAATAAGAGCACCTAAAGGTACAGTGGCCGGAGTCTCCGGTTTTCAGGTGCATATAGGCAGTCATAAGGTGTCCACCCCAGGTGATTTCTGTGATATGCTGGTGGCGATGAACCCGGCGGCGCTCAAGGCTAATGCGAAATGGCTCAAGCGTACGGCGATGGTTCTTGTCAACGAGGATGCATTTGACGAGGCAGGGCTGAAGAAAGCTGGATTTACAGGCAATCCGTTTGAGGAACTGCATATTGAGGATCGTACGATTCTGTGTGCGCCCATTACCAAGTTGACGGAGGACAGCCTCAAGGATAGCGGTTTGGATGCTGTTGCAGTACATAAGTGCAAGAATATGTTTACTCTCGGTATGGCGTGCTTCATTTATGACCGCCCTATCGAGTATGTTTATGATTATATAGAGAGGAAATTCCGCAAGAAACATCCTGAAATGATTGCTCCGAACAGGAAAGTCGTGTTTGACGGCTATAATTATGCCTCAAACATTCAGGCTGTGCCGAATACCTATCGCGTGGCTCCTGCAAAATTGGATGCTGGCACATATCGCAACATTACCGGAAATCAGGCTGCCGCGTGGGGCCTCATGGCTGCTGCGGAGAAGGCTCATCTGCCTCTTTTCTGCGGGTCGTATCCTATCACGCCGGCGACTGCTATTCTGGAAGAACTTGCCATATATAAAAATCTGAATGTCAAGACAATGCAGACTGAAGACGAAATCGCGGGAATCTGTTCTGCGGTCGGTGCGGCATTCGCGGGAAACTTGGCGGTCACTACGACCTCCGGTCCGGGCCTTTCTCTTAAATCTGAGGCTTTGGGCTTGGCAGTGATGACTGAACTTCCTCTTGTAGTGATAGATGTTCAGAGAAGCGGCCCTTGTACCGGTATGCCTACGAAAACCGAGCAGGCCGACTTGAATCAGGCTTTGTACGGCAGAAACGGTGAAAGCCCGATAGTAGTGATGGCTGCACATTCTCCTGCGCATTGCTTTGAGATGGCATTCAGGGCTGCAAAAGTGGCACTTGAACATATGACACCTGTGATGTTGCTTTCTGAAGGATTCCTCGGTAATGGATCGGAGCCTTGGAAAGTGCCTTCTATGAGTGATTTTCCGGAGATTCATCCGAGATATGCGCACGACGCGAAAGGGAGTTTCAAGCCTTTCAAGAGGGACGAGGCTACGCTAGCCAGAGACTGGGCAGTGCCGGGTATGAAGGGTTATGAGCATAGAGTTGGCGGGCTTGAGAAGAATCACGACGGCGTGTTGTCCAACGATCCGGATAATCACGAGATGATGGTTCACGAGCGTGCCGAGAAAGTTGCTAGAGTCGCTGAGGATCTGCCTCTTCTTGAGATTGACGGCAAGTCATCCGGAGAGGTGCTGCTTGTCGGCTGGGGCGGAACTTACGGCCATATACTTGCTGCTGTTCAAGAACTTAGAGCTGACGGCAAAGACGTAAGTTTTGTTCATTTCGACTATATCGATCCTCTTCCGAAAAATACTGCCGAGGTGTTCTCTGGCTTCAAGAAAATCATTGTCTGTGAATTGAATACGGGGCAGTTCGCGGCATATCTGCGGAATGTCCTGCCTCAATATGAATATCTGCAGTGCAATAAGGTACAGGGACAGACTTTCCTTGTAAGAGATATCGTTGACAGCGTAATAGAAAAAGCATAATCATTATGGCAAAATATACTTTCAAGGATTTCAAGAGCGACCAGGAAGTGAGATGGTGTCCGGGATGCGGAGATTATTCTGTGCTGGCATCTCTGCAGAAAGTTCTTCCGATTGTATGCGAGGAGAAAGGGATTGATAAAGAGAAAGTTGTAGTCGTATCCGGCATTGGCTGTTCCTCCCGTCTTCCGTATTATATGAACACTTACGGATTCCACAGTATTCACGGTCGTGCTACAGCCATAGCAACCGGAATGAAAGTCGCGAATCCTGAGCTTTGTATCTGGCAGGCGAGCGGTGACGGTGATGCGTTGGCGATTGGTGGAAATCATTTCATTCACGCGATAAGAAGGAATGTGGATATAAATATAATGCTGTTCAACAACCAGATTTACGGTATGACCAAAGGACAGTATTCGCCTACGTCCAAGTTGGGCGCGATAACCAAGACTTCGCCTTACGGTACTGTCGAGCATCCTTTCAATCCAGGCAGCCTTGTTTTGGGAGCAAAAGGTACTTTCTTTGCTCGCAGTATGGATACGGAACTTGCGTTGAATCAGGAGATTATGCTTGCTGCGTCAAGGCATTCCGGTACATCGGTAATGGAGTTCCTGACCAATTGCGTGATATTCAACAACGGCTCTCACGCTGACCTTTCTGATCGTGAGAACAAGGCGGACCGAACAATTGTCCTGAGAAAAGGTGAGAAAATGCTTTTCGGCAAGAATAATGACAAGGGTCTGGTGCTTTCAGATATGAAGCTCAAGGTTGTGAAACTTGGCGAAGATGGCGTTACATTGAACGATATATTGGTGCATGATCCGTCTGCTGACAATCTTGGATTGCAGACAATGCTTGCAGATATGAAGGGCCCCGATTTCCCTGTCGCGCTAGGCGTAATCAGGGATGTTGCGGATATAACTTATGATGATGAAGTTCAGAAACAGGTTGATTCTGTGAAAGCTAACGCGAAGATTCATTCTATGGATGAACTCCTGCACAGCGGATCAACTTGGGAAGTGAATGGATAATGATGAGTTTAAGATAAACCTCAATTAATAATACAATGAAAACAGAAGAAATAATGGCCAAACTTCAGGCCAAGTACCCTGCAGAGAAGGAATATCTCCAGGCTGTACGTGAAGTGCTTGAGTCTATAGAAGATGTGTATAACAGACATCCTGAGTTTGAGGATGCAAAGATTATCGAAAGGCTCGTGGAGCCGGACAGAATCCTGACTTTCCGTGTAACTTGGGTTGATGATAACGGAGAAGTGCAGACAAATACCGGTTACAGGGTTCAGTTCAACAACGCTATCGGCCCATACAAAGGCGGTTTGCGTTTCCATC
Organism: Butyricicoccaceae bacterium; assembly: GCA_963617065.1. Taxonomy (GTDB): domain Bacteria; phylum Bacteroidota; class Bacteroidia; order Bacteroidales; family UBA932; genus Cryptobacteroides. The sequence continues at coordinate 24,425 of CAVENC010000015.1, read as the reverse complement.
CGTCCGTGAATCTGTCAATTCTGAAGTTCCTTGGTTTCGAACAGACGTTCAAGAACTCTCTGACTACATTGCCGATGGGCGGTGCAAAGGGTGGCTCTGATTTCAATCCGAAAGGCAAGTCAGATGCGGAGATAATGCGTTTCTGCCAGGCATTTATGCTTGAGCTTTGGAGAAATATCGGCCCGGATATGGATGTGCCGGCAGGCGATATCGGCGTTGGCGGTCGTGAAATCGGCTATCTGGAAGGAATGTACAAGAAGCTGACCCGCGAACATAACGGTGTCTTGACTGGCAAAGGCATTCCGTTCGGCGGATCGTTGATTCGTCCGGAGGCAACCGGTTTCGGCGCGGTATATTTCCTTGAGCACATGCTTCATCACCATAAGGCAGATCTTGACATCAAAGGTAAGACGGTGGCTGTTTCAGGCTTCGGAAATGTGTCTTGGGGCGCTTGCGTCAAGGCTACTGAGCTTGGAGCCAAAGTCGTAGCGATTTCGGGTCCGGACGGTGTCATTTACAATCCGGAAGGAATGACCCAGGAGAAACTTGATTATATGCTTGAGTTGCGTGCGACCAACAATGACGTTGTTGCTCCGTTTGCCCAGAAGTTCCCTGATGCCACGTTTATCCCTGGCAAGAAATCTTGGAGTATAAAATGCGATATAGCAATGACTTGCGCATTCCAGAACGAGATGTCAAAGGAAGATGCCGAGGAACTCATTGCCAACGGAACCTGGTGCTGTATCGAGGTGTCCAATATGGGATGCCAGCCGGGCGCCATCGAAGCTTTCCAGAAAGCGAAGATTCTTTTTGCTCCGGGAAAGGCTGTGAACGCCGGCGGAGTGGCTACATCAGGTCTTGAAATGACTCAGAATGCTATGCACTTGAGCTGGACGGCAAAAGAGGTCGATGCCAAGCTGCACGGGATTATGGATGCTATCCACGCTTCCTGCGTCAAGTATGGCACTCAGCCTGACGGCTATATAAATTATGTCAAGGGTGCCAATGTTGCAGGCTTTATGAAAGTTGCCGAGGCGATGCTTGCTCAGGGCATAATCTAGAAATACATTTTGACCCGCGTTTGTGCGCGGCTAATAATAAAGAGGATGACCAACAAGTCCAAGACTTTGAGGTCATCCTCTTTTTATTTCCATAAAAACACCTAACGACTTCCGATTTGTGTCAAATTTAACACTTTTCCGAACTTTTTAGGTGCAAAGGTGGCCTTTATTTCCGAATGAGATAAGCAGTAAGGAAACTAAGCTCTGTCGATTCGCTTTTAGAAAAGCGAAAATGTGCAGGATTTTCACTTTTGGAAAAGCGAAAACTGTGTCATAATTCGCTTTTGCAGAAGCGAAAGAAAAAGTTTGAAATGAAACAAAAAGTGTTTATATTTGATGTTGCATAATTAACGCACTATTATAACCTGAAATATGTCCAGCCCGTTTAAATGCTTGGTCGTGTTTGTCGCGATTATTGCTTCCTCTTGTCATAGCAGTCAAGTGGATACGGCTTTGCGTATGGCTGGAGCTGATATATATATCTTTAACATTTCAATCTTTGAGCAATGAAAAAGAAAATCATTTTGTTTGCATCGTTAATGTTGCTGATGGGTTCGTGCGATAACAATAGCAATATTTATGACTCGATGCGCAGAATTGCAAGTGATGAAAAGCCGATGTACAATAATCTGCAGCTGGAACAGATTCAACTGGATTCTGTACGTTTCTCAGGTGAATCTTTTTCTTGGGCGCAAGAGGGACAGGGAATATGTTATCTGGATAGATTTTATGGCTGGCTATATAGCTTTGACGCAAATGGACATCTGATGAAGAGGTCTTTGGGTTATGGTAGAGCGGCGACTGAATCTACAATCAAGCATTGTATGATAGGTACAATGTCTAATGACGGAGAGTTGGCGATAGCCGGAACTAGCCTTGATTTTGAATATTTCTCAAAAGATTTGACCGCTGTTAACAGATTCCTCATTGTCGTTGACCAGAATAAAGAATATGCAACTTCAGATTTTCTGAATTATACGACTCCGGATGACTGCATTGCCAGATTCCATAACGGCAAACTATATGAAGGCCTGTTAACAGATGACCCGGATTTTATGTTTGGCCCAGATTATGAGAAAGAAGTTTACCATATCGGGGTGGTTGATATGAAAAACGGAAAGTCTCTTAAATCTGAGATTCAAGGACTTCCGTCTATGTTCAGTGCAGACAGATCTAAATATAGAGCTCTGGATTTCGTATCTTTTGATATTGACGGTAAAGACAATTTATTCGTGAATTTCGCTGCCGATTCTTTGATTTATGTCTTTGATCATAACAGAAAGCCTAAGTATGCCTTCGGACGCGCAGGTAATGATATGGATACTGATTATGAAAGATTTGGTTCTCTGGATGAGATGGATGCTTATGGAACAAATCTTACGCAAAAAGGTTATTATTTTTGGGTGGAATACATCGATGAAACTGGAATATGCTGTCGATCATACAAGAAGGGTGCTATATCAGAATATGACGGCCTTCAGGTATACAAAGACGGAAAGTTGATAGCTGACTGCAACGTCCCTAAAGACTTTAAAGTTGTCGGCTATATTGCTCCATACTATTACTCCCAAGTAATTGATGACGAGGAAGGGCTCCTTAAAGTTTATCGCTTTAAGTTGGATTGATGACAAAATAATCAGTAGATACCGATGATAAGAAACAAACTGATTTTCACTATCGCGGCAGTAGTGTTGTTGATGACAAGTTGCAGCGCACCTAATTACCCCTCTCTAGATGACCTCAGAAAGGTAGATAAGTCCGATTTCTATAAAATATCCCTTTCTGATATTAAGCCAAAAGAAATAAATTTGGATTTGTTGGGCATTTACGGAATCCGATATTTTGATTCGTTGCTAGTGGTTTCAGTCTCAGGTCCTGAGCCGTTGGTTCAGATATATGATAGATACTCTTTGGATAGCTTAGGAGGCTTTTTCAATAAAGGCCGCGGTCCTATGGAGTTATTGTATCCGCTTAGCGATATATATATGAGCCTTAGTAAGGAATCTGGCGTATATATGATGCGTTTTGTGGATAATTATTCGAGTCGTTTCGTGGAAGTAAACCTTTCTGAATCAATAAAAAACGGAGAACTAGTCCTGAATGAGTGGAATTTGAAAAATAAGAAAGGACTTTTCACTGCTCTTCCGCTTGATGGTTCGCGCTATTTTATGAAGCGTTTGACTAAAAACGGAACTTATTTGGAACGTTCCATTTGCGATGCCGAGGGAAAGGATAGTACGAGTTCTGCAATGCTCAAATTGAGCTCATATCATATAAACAAAAACGACGGATACAATATAAATCTGCTTTCCGGGATTATCGGATACAATAGAACTAAAGGTTTGTTTATTGAGGCAATGACCCTTTTAAACTCTGTACACGTATATCCTGAGGAAGGGGATGGTGGGTTTACTTTATGCTATGGAAAAGATTCGCCTGATATTCAGATGCTTGAGAAACAATCGCCGAATTTGCGTACATACCACGCAGGGATATCTATAAATGACAATTATTTTTCCGTTATGTATACCGACGAAAGTCTTGTTTCGACGAAAAAGGAAATACAAGGCTATTCTTGGGACGGAAAGCCGTTGTTCCGTATACCACTGTCATCTGATATCTCCGACTATGATATTGATGGAGAATCTGGAACTCTCTTGACCGTTGATGATAGGGATAATATCAAGGAATACAATATTGAATATCTTAGAACATTGGGAACAGAATGTGTCCGGTGACAGGAGATTTCGCTAACTCTGGACTGGACCTTACGGCGGATTTCTTTCGACCTGTATTGCAGTTATGCTTGTGGCTGAGTGTATGGTGCTAAATGCTCTACAATGAGCAAAAACTACTTCGGATTCTGAATAATATTCAGTAACTTAGAGTGCTTAGAATACTAGACCACGATGACCGTTATTCACAAGATAGCCATAAACGCAGCCGTCATAATCATTTCCCTCCTCGCGCTAAAACCTGTTGAGGCTCAGCAGAGAATGTCACTTTCTGAAGCAATCGGCACGGCGAGAAGTCAGTCGGTGGCTGCATTGGAAGCGAAACACGCATTTGTCTCGACATATTGGGCTTATCGGTCATATCTTGCCAGTCGTCTCCCTTCGCTCAATCTATACGGTACTTTGATGGATTTCGACAGGTCTCTGACACTGCTTCAAAGTTACGATGACGGTTCGTTCCGCTATATCAACACCTACAGCCTTCAGAACAGCTTAGGCCTTCAGGTCGCTCAGAATGTTACATTTACCGGCGGTAAACTCTATGTCTATTCTGACTTGTCCCGCATCAACCAGTTCGGTGCAAACAAGAAACTTACCTGGTATTCACAGCCTGTCACCATAAGTTACGTGCAGCCGCTGTTTTCATATAACCAGTTCAAGTGGGATAAACTCATAGAACCCAAGGAATATGAAAGAGGACGCCGCAGTTATATAGAGTCAATGGAGCAGGTTACGATTGATGTCGTGTCTGCATATTTTACGTTGGTCTCTTCTCTGAAGAACCAGGAAGTGGTGGAATCCAACTATGAAAATACTGCGAAAATGCGTTCCGTGGCGGCAGAAAGACTGAAGCTGGGCAGCGTAACAAAGGCTGAATATCTTCAGTTGGAATTGCGGGCTCTTAATGACAGCATAGCTATCGGTGAAAGCCTTGTGACAGTGCGCGAGGCGCAGATGCACTTGAACTCGATTCTTGGCTATGATGAATCCGTAGTTGTCGAGCCTGTGCTGGATGACGCTTTGCCGGACATCTTGATGGATTACGACTTGGTTATGGAAAAATCGTTGAACAATTCGACGTTTTCTTTGGATAATCAGATAAATGAACTGAACGCCGCCTCGGACGTAGCGAAGGCAAAAGCCGACAGGGGCATATCTGTAAGCCTGAATGCGCGGTTTGGACTCTCTCAAACTGGTAAGGGGCTGCCGGAAGTCTATAAAAAGCTACTTAATCAGGAGGTTGTAGGATTGACTTTCAGTGTGCCTATATTTGACTGGGGACTTGGCCGTGGAAAAGTCCAGAAGGCAAAGGCGGCGGAGGAAGTCGTAAAGGCTCAAACGCTCCAAAGCGAGAACGATCATCGCAGAAAAATTTTTACGGCTGTAGGGCAATTCAATAACCAGCGGCGTCAGTGCATGGCCTCGCGCAAGGCTATGGAAATTGCCGAAGAAAGATACGAACTGATGATGGACAAGTTCAGACGCGGAACCGCTACGGTGACTGAACTTACTGATGCTCAGAATGATAATGAGTCTGCCAAGACAAAATATATTACGGACTATGCCAATTTCTGGAACTATTACTACGCTCTCAGAAAATATACTCTTTACGATTTCATAGAGGGGAAAGACATAGATGTCAATGTTGAGGAAATGGTAGAATAATCCAAAATTCGATTGATATGCAAAATAACAGAAATATACTTGTTTGCATCGCTTTGTGCGTACTGGTCACGGCATTTTCATCTTGCCGGGAAGGAGGAAAAACAGGCTCGGCAAAAGACGGTAAACTGGACTATTCGCCTCAGATTAACGAAGTTGCTGTCATTCAGTTGAAGCGGACTGACTTTGCAAGGCAGCTTTTGTCCAACGGAAAATTGGTTGCCGAAAAGAAGAGTGACCTGCAGTTCAGAACAACGGGCAAGATTGCCTCGATAAATGTGCAGAACGGTGACCATATAGCAAGAGGAACTGTCATAGCGACGTTGGACAGGCCTGATTTGAAAATAGCGCTTGAGGCATCTGAATTATCACTCAAGAAAGCGGAGCTGGAAATGTATGACTACCTGGTGGGCCAAGGATATGGAGCTGGCGATACGACATCTGTTACTCCTGAATTGTTGTCAATGGCCAAGATGAAATCCGGTTATTCGGTAGCGAAGAATGATTATGCGCGTGCCGCTTACGATGCTGACGGAACTGTTCTAATTGCTCCTTTTTCGGGCTGTGTTGCCAATATCAAGCAGAAAACTTTTGACGAAGTCCCGTCCGGTGCATTCTGTACAGTAGTTGACGACCGGTTGTTTGAAGTGGAGTTCTCTGTGATGGAGTCTGAGTATTCATTCCTCTCTGTCGGACTACCCGTAAGAGTACGTCCGTTTGCCAGGGAGTCTAAGGAGTATGACGGAAAAATAACGGCAGTCAATCCTGTGGTAGATGAGAAGGGGCAGATTTCGGTAAAGGCGCAGATTCTGAACGACGGGTCGCTAATTGACGGAATGAATGTCAAGGTGATTGTTGAGAGGATGCTTCCTGATCAACTTGTAGTGCCCAGAAGTGCCGTGGTTATCAGAGACAATATGGACGTGCTGTTCAAATATACGGATGACGGAAAGGCTCATTGGACTTACGTCACGATTCTATATTCGAACGGAGAATCCTATGTGGTTGAGGCGAACAGGGACAGAAATGCAGAACTTTCCGAAGGAGAGCAAGTTATTGTGTCCGGCAATCTGAATCTGGCTGACAACTCTGATGTGCACATAAAACGGTAGCTGATGCTTAAACACTTGATAGACCGGCCGATAACAGTGACGATGATAACGCTTGTCATCGTTGTGCTGGGTATTGTCAGTGTCCGGATGCTGCCTGTGACCTTGATCCCTGACGTGGATATTCCATATATCACGGTGCAGGCGACTTCTTCGGAACTTTCCGCAAGAGAAATGGATGAGAGTGTCCTTAAGCCTTTGCGGCAGCAACTTATCCAGATTAACGGGCTTGAGGATATTGTCAGCGAAGCCAAGGATGGCAGCGGTACCATAAGGCTTACATTCAGTCACGGTGCCAACATTGATTACCTTTTCATCGAAGTTAATGAAAAGATTGACAGAACGATGTCTTCCCTTGGAGACGTGAGTCGGCCCAAGGTGATGAAAGCCAGTGCAACCGACATTCCGGCTTTTTTTGTCAACATTACTTTCAAGAGTATCGGAACTGCTGAAAAAACTGGGCTTCAAGCTGTTCAAAACCAAGATGATGACCTTTTTCCTGTAAGCGAATCATTTTCGCAGATGAGCCGTTTTGCCAGAGATGTCATCAGCAAGCGGATAGAGCAGCTCCCCGAAGTCGCTATGGTGGATGTAAGCGGTCTCGTTAATGAAGAGATTCTCATAATCCCGGATGAATCCAAGTTGCTTCAGCTGGGAATGACTATGTCTGAATTTGAAAACGACATCAAGAGTTCGAACATCCGTCTGGGAAGTCTTACCATAAGGGATGGAGAATACCGGTATAACGTGAAGTTTGATTCCAGAGCTTCATCGAGTGAAGACATTGCGAATCTATGGTTCAAGAATGACGACAGGCTTCTTCAGATAAAAGATGTTGCCGAAGTTATGGTCCATCCGGCAAAAAGAACCGGGCTCGTGCGTTCCAATGGGGAAGACGCCGTATGTCTCGCCGTAATAAAGCAGAATGAAGCCAAGATGTCCGATTTGAAGTCAGGCATCAACAGCCTGATGGAAAATTTCAAGGAGGATTATCCTCAGCTGGAGTTTGAGGTCACGAGAGATCAGACTCAACTTCTGGAATACACGATAAACAACCTGATTCAGAACATAGTCATTGCGCTTATTCTGGCCAGCATCATAATATTTCTTTTTATGAGGGATTTGCGTTCGCCTGCCCTAGTCATTCTGACGATGCCGGTGTCGCTTGTGTTCTCGATGCTGTGCTTCTATGCTATGGGGCTGACGTTGAACATTATATCTCTTTCGGGACTGCTGCTCGGTGTCGGAATGTTGACGGACAATACTGTTGTCTTAGTCGATAATATAACCGGGCGTTGGCAAAGGGATGGAGATTTGCGGGAGGCTGTGTTGAAAGGCACCGAGGAGGTCCGCGGAGCGATGCTCAGTTCTGTGCTGACGACCTGTGCCGTATTCGTGCCTTTGATATTTCTAAGCGGAATAGCAGGCGCGATGTTCTATGACCAGGCGATCTCCGTGACTATTGTGCTGCTGACATCTTATGTGGTTACCATTTTTGTGATCCCTGTTTACTATTACTGGTGGTATAGGGGCGCTGACCATTTTTGTCCGAGCAAGTTTCTTGAGAAAATCAACTTTGATGATCCGATCCGTCGTTGGGACGACAAAGTTCTGGAGTGGTTTCTGAGGCATAGACTTGTGGCGTGGGGGATACTAGTATTTTCAACGGTCGGGCTGGTGATTTGTTTCGCGGAGATGCGGAAAACACGTTTGCCGGAGATGACGCAGACTGACGCCATAATGAAGATAGACTGGAATGAGCATATATCCGTCGAAAATAATACTTTGAGGGTCAAGGAGTTGGAGAAGATTCTTTCCTGCAGGGCCGAGCAGGTTACTGCGCTAGTCGGTTCGCAGCAATTCATTCTTGAACATAGTGGCGATATGGGAATCTCGGAGGCCGCAGTCTATATCAACTGCAAGGACGAGAGCACTCTGAAGCGGGTTCAGGAAGAATTGAAAACAACAATGGCTGATGAATATCCTGAGGCGGTGTATTCGTTTGAGCCCTCCGGAAATATATTCGATATGGTTTTTGCCGGAAATGAAGCTCCACTTACTGCGAGACTCCGTCCTGTAAATTCCGGAGAAGTTGAGGTGAATCCGTTACGCGACCTTCTTTCTGAAATTAGACGTAAATTGCCGAGGCAGTCTGTTCCGGAGCCTTCTGTCAAAACGGACGCGCTTTTTGTTGCTGCACCGGATTTGCTTGCTCTTTACGATGTGGGCTACGATGAACTGGTGTCTGTTCTGAAAAATTCTCTCAATGAGAATCGTCTGTTCAATATCGTTCAGGGAAATGCCAGCATACCTGTCGTGACAGGCTCAAACGCTCGGGGACTTTCTGAGGTGCTGCAGGGGAAATTCATTGAAAAACACGATAAAGACGGTAATCTGGTCAGGATTCCGGTTTCGGACCTGATGCGTCAGACATTCGTGGAAGACCTGAAAACTTTGACGGCCGGAGCAGAAGGCGATTATTATCCGTTGGCGTTGAATGTGGAGTCAAAGGATGTGAAACCTGTTATGTCCGCAATAAGCGATGTGGTGAAAGAGAACGGAGATTTCGAGGTTGGCTATTCCGGCTCCTGGTTCTCAAACAGCAAGATGATAAAGGAGATGATAATCATTATGTTGGTCGCAATAATCCTGCTATACTTGATTATGGCGTCGCAGTTCGAGTCATTGGTGCAACCGTTGATTATTTTGTCCGAAATTGTCGTGGACGTGTTTGTCGCGCTGATTGTCCTGTGGGCTCTCGATGTAAGCATCAACCTGATGTCGCTAATCGGCCTTGTCGTAATTACAGGAATCGTTATCAATGATTCTATTCTGAAAATTGATACTATCAATCAGAGGCGCAAGGCGGGAGAAAGTCTTGAGAGGGCGATAATGGATGCCTCCTCATTGAGAGTTAAGGCTATATTGATGACATCGCTGACGACCATATTGGCGGTGTGCCCGTTCCTTTCAAGAGGAAGTATGGGAGATGACCTTCAGTATCCGATGTCGCTTGTGATAATCGCTGGAATGACAGTGGGAACGCTTGTCAGCCTTTTCGTGGTGCCGACATTGTATTATTCGGTTTACAATGGAAGAAAGAAGAAATAGACTTTCTGAATTCTCAGTTGTTCTGATTATGGTGGCGCTGTCCCTTGTCGGGCTGGCTTCTTTGCCACGTCTGAATATCCAATATACTCCGATGACGGAAGGCCGGACTGTCTCAGTGTCATTCTCTTATCGCAATGCTTCCCCGGAAGTTGTCGAGAGTGAGGCTACTTCCAAGATAGAAGGCGTTCTGGCCGGGCTTCGCGATATTACAGGTATATCTTCCGCCTCGAAGAAAGGCTCCGGCTCAGTATCGGTCAAGTTCCGCAAGGGCACAGATATGGATGCGGCGCGTTTTGAGGTTGCCTCTGCCATAAGGAATGTATATCCGAGTCTTCCTTCAGATGTTTCTTATCCGAGAATTTCCGTTTCCGGTGGTGGACGGGTTTCAAAAATATCTTATCTCATAAAGGGCGGAATCCCGTCACTTGAGATATCCAAATATGTCAAAGAACACGTACTCAGTCCATTGTCAGCTATTCCCGGAGTCGAAAGGGTGAACGTAGGTGGCGGGGTGCCTTTTCAATGGGTGATCACTTTTGATGCGGACAAGATACAGTCTTGCGGCATATCCGCAGAAGATATAGCGTCCGCTTTCGATTCATATTACCGGGAAGATGTTATCGGTATGACTGAATCATCGAATGGCTTGATGACTGTACGGCTTCAGGAGGATTCCGACAAAGATTTCGGGGGAATACCCGTAAAAAAAGTCGAAGGACATACGGTTTATTTGAGAGATATAGCGGAGTGGCGTTACGAGGAGGCGTTGCCGTCCAGTTACTACAGGGTCAATGGATTGAACACGATTACGTTATCTGTCGAAATCTCGTCTTCAGCAAACCTTCTGGCAGTTGCATCTGCCGTCAAGACACGGATGTCTGAACTGCAGCAAAGTTTTCCATCCGAGATTACGGCCGGCATTGCTTATGATTCTTCCGAGTACGTCAGCAAGGAACTGAACAAAATATATGTCCGCACGGCACTTTGTATTCTGATACTGATGTTGTTTGTGTTCCTGATAAACCGGTCCTGGCGGTATATGCTCATCATTGTATTCACCTTGACGGTGAATGTGCTGACGGCATTGATGATTTACAGCTTCGCCGGCATTCAGATTCATATCTATACACTTGCCGGAATAACGGTCTCTCTCGGCATAATCATCGACACGTCGATAGTGATGATCGACCACTATGCCCATTACAAAGACAGAAAAGCATTTCCTTCAGTTCTTTCTGCGGCAGCTACGACTGTCGGCGCTTTGATTATGGTGCTCCTGTTGCCGGAGAAGGAAAAGGCGAATCTTGTTGACTTTATATGGGTTATAGTCATTAACCTAGCTTTGTCTCTGCTGATTTCATATCTTTTCATCCCGTCTTTGATGAAATATGTTACGGTGAGAGTCTCGGGCGGCAAGGAACGTTCTTCGAGGAAGATTTACCGTATTCTGCGCTGGAACAAATTCTATGCTTCATACATCGGCTGGGGTGTGAATCACCGTTGGGTGTATATCCTCGTGTTTATAGTCTCGTTCGGCATTCCGCTCTGCGTTCTTCCTGCCCGTATGACAGAGAGGGACAAGGCAAGGGCTAGTCGATTCGACAAGATATTGGATGACATCGTGACGTGGAGGCCGTATGAAAGAAACCGCAGAACTGTCGATGCGATAGCAAGTTCGTCGTTCGGACTCTTCTACAAATCGCTGAACAGGTCCAATTTCTATCGTGAACCGGAGAAGAAGCGCCTGATAATCAATGCCGGAATGCCCGAGGGCTGCACTGTTAATCAGCTTAATGAGGTTGTCAAGGCGATGGAGAACTATCTGGCTCAGTTTGACGAGATTTCCACATTCATAACTTCTGTGTCTTCTTATGACAATGCTGAAATCGAGGTGGAATTCAAGCCGGAATATGAGAATTCCTATTTCCCGACCGCATTGAAAGCGGATGTGACCAAGATGGCGATAGATTTCGGCGGAGCGAACTGGACGGTTTCCGGAATTGATGACAATAGTTTCAACAACAATATCGTCTCGTCCATCAAGAGCAGCCGCATTTCGCTTAAAGGATACAACTACCGTGAGCTTACACACTATGCAGACAAGTTGTTGGCCTGGCTTTCCGCTAACCGGCGTGTGCAAGGAGCGGAAATCTGGTCCGGAGGCTGGAACGGCCGGCCTTCCACAGAATTTGTGCTCGACTATGATTTCTCCAGAATGACCCTGGCGGGAATCAATCCATACGAGTATTACGGGGCATTGTCTTCGCTGCTGTATGAACGCAATATCGGTTCCGCTGACTATGAAGGAGAGCCGGTTGATGTGGTTCTTCGCTCTTCGGATATTGATAAATATGACCTGTGGCACGTGCTGAATTCTCCGATTGATGTCGGGGAGCAGAAAATGACTCTTTCAAGTGTCGGAAGTATAGATAAGCGACTTTCGGGATTGACAATTAGAAAAAGCAATCAGTCATACGAACTTATTGTATGCTATGACTTTATAGGCAATTGGGAACTCAGCAAGGAATTGGCCGGGAATGCCGTCAAATATATGAATGAGGAGGTGCTTCCTATCGGGTTTAAGGCTGAAGTTCCGGACTGGGGCTGGTTTGACACGGCCAAGCAACAGTACGCCTGGCTGCTGTTCCTTATTCTCGCGGTGATGTACGTTATGCTGGCGATTACGTTTGAATCATTCAGGTATCCGCTTGCCGTGATATTTATGGTTCCGATTTCGTTTATCGGTCTTTTCCTCGCTTTCGGACTCTCGGATTTCTCATTTGACCAGGGCGGATTCGCCGCATTCGTGATGCTCAGCGGTATAGTCGTGAATGCCGGGATATATCTTGTCACTACATATCAGATGCTTCTTGCCGGAAGGAAAGATTCGTCCAAGAACCGTATCAGTCTCTATGTCAAGGCATATTCCCGCAAGATAAATCCGATTACACTGACAATCGTCTCCACTATTCTCGGACTTCTTCCGTTCCTTACGGACGGGCCTGAAGAGGTGTTCTGGTTCGACTTCGCGGTTGGCACCATCTCCGGAATGCTGTTTTCGATAATAGCGGTCATATTCATTCTTCCGGTGTTCTGTGTAAAACGTGACAGATGCAGGTGACTGTTTTGAAACGTTTATTTGTTTTGATATGCAATTTGCTTAAATTTGCGATTCGTTATGGGGAATCTATCCCTGCCGACCGATAATATTAACAAAAATATATGTCAACTGAAACTGCTAAACCAGCATCGGCGTTTCCGGTGAAGAAGCTTATAATGCTGATCTTCGCCATCGCCGTATTCTTTTTCTTCTGGTTCGTTCCGAGATCTTTCTTCGGACTTGCCGAAAACGGTACACCACTTCTTTCGATTATTGAACAAAGGACAGTCGCAATTTTTGCCTTGGCCGCTTTGATGTGGATGTTCGAAATTCTCCCGACTTGGGCTACATCTGTGGTTGTTATTGTGGTATTGTTATTTACGGTATCTGACAGCTGTCCGCTGTTCCTGAGGGGCGCAGGAGTCGATCCGGCCGATTTGGGAACATTCGTAAGCTACAAGTCTATTCTCGCGGCATTTGCGGACCCGACCATAATGCTGTTCCTCGGCGGTTTCATCCTTGCCATCGCGGCTACAAAAGTCGGTCTGGATGTCCAGTTGGCGAAAGTGTTGCTGAAGCCGTTCGGAACAAAGCCTAAGTTCGTGCTTCTCGGTTTCTTGCTCGTCATCGGTCTTTTCTCGATGTTTATGAGCAATACGGCTACGGCCGCGATGATGCTTACATTCCTTGCACCGGTGTTGAGGACTTTGCCGGCAAATGAACGCGGTACTGCCGGACTGGCATTGGCTATTCCTATCGCGGCCAACTTGGGCGGTATCGGAACCCCTATCGGAACCCCTCCTAACGCCATCGCTTTGGGATATCTTAATGAAACAATGCACCAGACAATCGGTTTTGGAGAATGGATGATGATAATGGTTCCATACGTGATAATTATGTTGCTGTTCGCGTGGTTCCTGCTCCTCAAACTGTTTCCGTTCAAGTCTGAAAAGATAGAGCTAAAGATAGAGAATACAAGAAAACCTGATGCTCACACCTATATCGTCTGGGTAACATTTGCAGTCACAATCCTGATGTGGGTGTTCGACAGATTTACAGGCGTGAACGCAAACGTTGTTGCAATGATTCCAGTGGGCGTGTTCTGCGCGACCGGAGTCATCAAGGCGAGCGACTTGCGAGATATAGAATGGAGCGTGCTCTGGATGGTAGCCGGCGGTTTTGCATTGGGCGTTGCGCTCAACAAGACCGGACTTGCTGAGAATCTTGTCCAGGCGATTCCGTTCGCATCTTTCAAACCGCTTATTATCCTTCTGCTTTCTGGTCTTCTCGGTTACGCTATTTCCAACTTCATTTCACACTCTGCTGCGGCTAGCCTTCTCGTGCCTATCCTCAGTGCTGTCGGAGTCGGAATGGGTGATATGCTTGCGCCTATCGGCGGTGTGAAGGCTTTGCTCGTTGGCGTAGCTCTTTCAACCTCCGTTGCAATGCTCTTCCCGATCAGTACGCCGCCTAACGCAATCGCGCATTCAACTGGTCTTATCAAAGTTAACGATATGACAAAAGTCGGAGCGATTATCGGCGCTGTAGGCCTTGTGCTCGGATATGCGATATTGATATTTATAGGATTCTAAGGAAAGGTTTCTGGAAAATTTCATATAGAAATATCTTCTGATGAAAAAAATAGTTTATGCGTTAGCATTGGCTTCTGTCCTGTTCCCTTCTGCCGGAGCATTCGCTTCTGAGCCGGGAAGGGATGAGGTAAAGCAGGAAAAGCCGTCCCATCTCAAATTGTATGGATTTATCCGCAACTATTTTACTTTCGATACAAGAGAAAGCAAGGCGGGTACGAAAGATTTGTTCTATTATATACCTAAGGACGAATCGTTGAATAAGTCCGGAGAAGATATCAATGCCAATCCGACATTCAGGTATCTCGCCATTACATCCCGTGTCGGTCTGGATGTCAAGGATTATCAGTTCAACAGGACAAAGGTCTCAGCCAAGATCGAGGCCGACTTCTATTGTATGAACGGAAATGTGGCCGTGCTCAGGCTTCGTCAGGCTTATGCCACTCTGTTGTGGGACGACCTTGGCAGTAATGACAGACCGCAGAGCGTTTCTTTGAAACTTGGACAGGCTTGGCATCCGGTTGCGGCAGACCAGCCTTATGTGATTGACCTTGAGACCGGAACTCCTTTCAATGCGTTCAACCGTACTCCTATGGCGATGGTGGATTACAATGTCACCAAGTCATTTACCTTGTCAGGCGCTCTTCTGTGGCAGATGCAATATCTGTCAACAGGCCCTTCCGGCGCGTCTGACGATTATATGAAGCACGGTTGCACCCCTGAACTCTATGTGGGCGCTACATTTAAAAGCAACAATGGCTTCATCGGTCGTGTCGGGGCTGATGTGCTGAGCATCAAGCCTAGATGGAGAAACGAGGAGGACGGAAAGTCCAACAGTGGAGACAAGGTGTCTGACAGAATCACAACCGTGAGTCCTTATGTCTATGCTCAATATGTTCATAAGGATTTCTCTGTCAACGGAAAAGTTATTTATGCTTCTGCCGGTGAACATTTCAATATGCTTTCCGGTTATGGTGTGACGCAGAAGAATGCCGACGGAAGTTGGGAATACTCACCGCTGCAAAGCGTCGCTTCCTTTGTGTCCGTGAAGTATGGACGTCGCGTGCAGGTGCAGGGAATGTTGGGATATTTCAGAAATCTGGGTGCTTCTGCATCGCTCGTAGCGGACAAACAGATTGATGGGAAGGACTATACGAGCACGAAGAATGTGTATATCAGTTCTAACGGATTCAATAACCTTAACCGAATAGTGAGATTCACTCCTACTGTTGTGTATAACTTGGGAAAGTTGTCTTTTGGCTTGGAGTATGATCTGACATCTGCCCAGTATGGAAAGTATGCTGAGACCGGATATGTAAGTTCAGCAACGGGTCTTGCTGATCAGGGCCTGCATTGGGTTACAAATCATAGAATTCTCGGAATGGTGAAATTTTCATTCTAGTCAAGAACTATTCAAAACAGTTTCTATTAGTTTTATATAAACGAACTTATGCTGAAAAAGAATTTTTTTCTAGCGGCTATTGCCGTGCTTGCGTTTGCTAAGGTGGCAAGTGCCCAGACTAACATTCAGATTTTCTACGATTTCGGACGTGATAGAAAACAGGTGACGACCACCCTTGAGGGCTTCTATTCCGATAAATGGGGTAATACTTTCTTCTTTATTGACTATGATTATAAAGCCAGGAAAGCTGATGGAAACAAAGCGCCTTGCGGAACTTATTTTGAGATTGCGCGTTGCCTGAATTTCTGGCAGGATACCAAACTTGCGCCTCTGAGCGTACACGTCGAGTATAACGGTGGTGTCTATAACTCTTATAATATAAATCACGCGTTCCTCGGTGGTGCCGACTGGTTTATCCACAGCAAGAATTTCAAGAATACATTGAATCTTAAAGTTCTTGGAAAGTATATCATATACAACAAGAATGCTGACGGCTCAAGACCTCACAGCAAGTTGCCTATGCAGTTTACCGCAGTGTGGGGAATGCAGGATTTGTTTGGAGTTACCGGGCTGCGATTCAGTGGATTCGCTGATTTGTGGTGGCAGAATCACACTGTCTGCCCGGTCAACAGTAAAGGTGAGTATAATTGGACAAAAGCCGAGACGTCTGATATAGTGTTCTGTACCGAACCTCAGTTGTGGTACTGTGTGGGACAGCATTTCGGCGTTGATAATCTTAATGTGGGTACGGAGATAGAATTGACCTATGACTTCGGCTCTGCCAAAGGATTCTGGTGCAGGCCTTGTCTTGGTGTCAAGTGGGTGTTTTAAGCTGTTCGGTTCCATTGAACTAAGCGGCTTCTATGAGAGTTTAACATCTTTCAATATTTATGTCACCATTTCTTCAAAAAACCTTCGGGTTTGATCCTGCGCGTCATAGCGTCCGGACCGAAATTCTTGCGGGAATAACCACGTTCCTGACGATGGCCTACATTCTCGCCGTCAACCCAAACATCTTCTCCTCTCTCGAGGGACAAGGTATGCCGGTCGGCGCCGTGTTTACGGCTACTGCGCTTGCCGCTATTGTCGGCACTCTTGCTATGGCATTGTATGCCAAGAAGCCATTCGGTCTTGGACCTGGAATGGGGCTCAACGCATTTTTCGTATATACTGTATGTCTTGGAATGGGACATTCTTGGCAGATGGCTCTTACCGCCGTGTTTATCGAGGGTATCATCTTCATTCTCCTTACAGCTACGAATGTGCGCAAACTGATAGTTGATGCAATCCCGATGTCATTGAAGCGGGCTATAGGCGTAGGAATCGGTTTTTATATCGCATTCATCGGTCTCAAGACCGCCGGCATCATCGTAAGCAACGATTCGACGTTCGTGTCTTTGGGAGACGTCACGGGCAAAACCGCAATTCTCTCGATAATCGGACTGCTTATTACATCATTGCTGGTGATTTTCAAGGTCCGCGGAGGAATGCTCATCGGTATTCTTGTCACTACGATAATCGGTATTCCTTTCGGGGAAACCCATTATAACGGTCTCATTTCCACACCTCCTTCAATAGAACCTATCTTTATGCAGTTTCAGTGGACGGAGATTTTCTCTTGGGATATGCTGGCGATTGTGTTCACGTTCCTGTTTATCGATATGTTCGATACGATCGGAACTGCGGTAGGTTTGTCAGTGAAAGCCGGAATGGTTGACGAAAAAGGAAATGTTGACGGTATCAACAATGTGCTTATGGCTGACGCGATTGCTACAGTGGCAGGTGCTATTTTCGGAACCAGCACGACGTCGACTTATATCGAAAGTGCTGCCGGAGTTTCTGAAGGCGGACGTACCGGTCTTACTGCTTTCACAATTTCCGTATGCTTCACGATAGCTCTGCTGTTCTCTCCACTTTTCCTTGCGATTCCTGGGGCTGCAACCGGTCCTGTGCTCTTTATCGTAGGTGTGATGATGGCCGGACCTGTCAAGGACATCGATTGGGATGATTTCTCTGAGGCGATTCCGGCATTCACGACGATAATCATTATGCCGTTGGCTTACAGTATTTCAGACGGAATTATGATCGGAATGATTACCTATGCGGTTCTCAACGGTCTTTCCGGAAGATACAAGAAAGTCTCTGTGATGACGTGGATATTGGCTGCTGCATTCGTACTCAGATATTTGCTGATATGATGTGGAATTGTTGATAACTTTTCTTCGCAAAATGCTTTGATAACGCTGTGCGTTTATATAATTTTGTTAGTCCAATCTGGAAGATTTCCGGTTGGACTTTTTCTTTTTATGGTTCTGACCCAAAGCCTCTGTGGAGGTTGTAAGTTATTGCTAAATTATTGAAAATATGGACGTTAGAAAAACAAATGGCTCTTTTGAGGAGTACGATAGAGAGAAGTTGATGCGTGGTATTCAGGAAGCGTATAAATCAGTCGGAGAGGCTTGTCCTGAGGCAGTTGTCGTTTCTATTGTTGACAATCTTTATATATATGACAAGATTGCCAGCTCAGAAATTCGCCGTCAGGTCGAGGAGTCGCTGATGTCCATAAATAAGAGGGTGGCTGTCGAGTATATCGAGAAATTCGATGCCGGCAAGGACTTGCGCAAAAAGCGTGATTTTATCCGTGATTATATCAAGGCTTCCAATGCGGCTACGGGGTCCAAGTTCGACTCAAATGCCAATGTCACCAGGAAGAATATCGTGACGCTTGGTCAGGAACTCTATAAGGAGAACAATATCAAGCAGAACCGCTATATTATGCACGACAAGATCAAGGCGATGTACAGCAAGAAGTTGGCTGATCAGTATCTTGAGGATCTTGAAAGCCACGTTCTGTACAAGCACGATGAGAGCGGTACACCTGGCTACCCTTATTGCGTGGCGATAACGATGTATCCGTTCCTTGTCAGCGGTCTGAAGGAACTTGGGGGCGTGTCTGTTGCACCTACCGACTTGAAATCATTCTGCGGTGAGTTCATAAATCTGGTATATTCGATTTCGTCCCAGTTTATGGGTGCTGTCGCAACTCCGGAGTTCCTGATGTATTTCGACTACTTTACCCGCAAGGATTATGGTGACGATTATATCACCAGGCTTGACGAGGTGGTTGAGAATAATGTTAAGAAACGTACTCTTGTCAAGGTTATCGACAATTATTTCCAGCAGGTCGTTCACTCTATGAATATGCCTGCGGGCAATCGCGGATACCAGACAGTGTTCTGGAATATAGGTTATTTCGACAAGCCATATTTTGAAGGCGTGTTCGGGGACTTCAGATTCCCTGACGGCACGGCTCCTAAATGGGAGACATTGTCGTGGCTCCAGAAGCACTTTATGCAGTGGTTCAATGCTGAGCGCAATAACTATATTCTTACGTTCCCTGTCGAGACGATGGCTTTGCTGACGGATGGCGGAGATGATTATGCGGACAAGGAATATGCTGATTTTACGGCAGATATGTGGGCTCAAGGCCACAGCTTCTTCTGTTATATCTCCAACAGTCCGGACAGCCTTTCAAGCTGCTGTCGTCTGCGCAATTCGCTTAAGGACCTGGATGACACGGATGAAGAGCATAACCATACTACTCATCAGTACTCTATGGGTACGGCTTCCGTGGCGACTGGCTCCAAGTCGGTTATGACAGTGAATCTGAACAGGCTAGTGCAGATCGCAGCGCGCAAATTCTTCAAGGAGACTCAGAATGTCGATATTCCGGCAGGGGAGGCTTTGCCTAAGTCGCTGAAATATGACAAGGCTGAACTGTACAAGGAGATTGACGCGGAAATCAGTGAGGTGACCGGGCGCGTGCATAAATATCAGACAGCATTCAATGAGATTATAAAGGACTTCCTTAAGGCTGATATGCTTGATGTTTACAAGGCAGGCTTCATCGATATGAAGAAGCAGTATCTGACCGTGGGAGTCAATGGTTTGACTGATGCAGCAGAATTCCTCGGCCTGACTATTTCTCCGAACGAGGACTATCGCGAGTTTGTGAATACTATACTTGAGACAATCAATATTTCCAACCGTAAGGACAAGACTCGCGAGACGATGTTCAACACGGAGTTTGTCCCGGGCGAGAATCTCTCTGGCAAGAATTATAAGTGGGACAAGAAGGATGGCTTCTTTGTGTCCGGTAAGCACAATATGTACAGCTCATATTTCTATAATCCTGAGGACGATGCATTGTCTATGATTGACAAGTTCAAGATGCACGGCGAGGATTATGTGAAATATCTGGACGGCGGCTCGGCGCTGCATATGAATATCGCAGAGCATCTGAGCAAGGACCAGTATCGACAGCTTCTGAATGTGGCGGCACATTATGGGACAAACTATTTTACATTCAATTGCCGGAACACGGTCTGCAACGATTGCGGTTACATCAGCAAGGATACATTGACTGTCTGTCCTAAATGCGGAAGCAAGAATCTTGACTATCTGACTCGCGTCATCGGCTATCTGAAGAGGGTATCTTCATTCAGCGAAATGAGGCAGGAAGAGGCTCATCACAGATTCTACGCGGAGAAGTAATGATCAAGTATGTTCCGTCAATGACCAGTGTAGTTCTGGAAGAGATTCCGGACCGTGTGTCATTGGCTGTCGACATATCCAACTGCACCGGGCTTTGCGAAGGGTGCCATTCGCCTTTCCTTCGCAAGGATATCGGTGAAGAGTTGACTCTAGATGTTGCCAGGGCGTTGCTGGATGATAATTTCGGCGTGAACTGCTTCCTGCTTCTCGGAGAGGGGAATGACCACACGGCATTGATAAATCTCGCCGTAGATATCCGCAAGGCTTATCCGGCTCTGGAGATTGCACTCTATTCCGGTCGCGAATCTGTCGAGGATGACATTTATCGTGCTTTTGATTATGTCAAGATTGGCCCTTATCGTCCCTCCTGCGGTCCGTTGAATAACTCTGCCACAAACCAGAGGCTCTATCGTGTGCATCATCAGCTGCCAGCCGGCAACAAGTCAGTGTATCAAGCCGAGCCGGAATGTTTGGCTGATTCCGTATTCCCAACTCCCGGATACACCCTCGAAGACCTCACCCCCCGCTTCTGGCATCGCGGCATTGATTCCGTGGTAAACGGAACTTCTAAATTACCATAAAGGGACTTTGCCGTAACCGCCCATATCAAAACTTGCGCTTATCCCCATCGCTTTGAACACCCTTGCAATAGTGTTGAATGTCAGATTTTTTCCGTTCTCAAGTCTGCATACTTGAGAACGCTTTACTCCTATCATTTCTCCTAGTTGTTCTTGGGTCAGATTCTTTGCTTGACGAGCTTTCTTTATTGTTTCTCCCATAAGAAAAGAATTCAAGTCGCTCTCATATTTGTTGCGGAGACTCTCGCCTTTTTTACCAAGGACTTGGTCAAGCATTTCTTCGTGAGTATATAGTTTTATCTGTGCCATGCTTATTTATTTTTAGTACTAAAATATTCTATTCTTAATTTCTCTGCTTTTTCAATTTCTTTCTTTGGCGTTTTCTGCGTTTTCTTCACAATTCCGTGTGTCGCTATTACCAAAGTTCTATCTTGGTTATCCCAGAACGAAAAAAGCCTGTATGCAGTCTTGTTATATAATGTTCTGAATTCCCATATCTCGGAGTTTTCCAATTTCTTAAATAATTCTTTGTCAATATGGTACATGCTCTTTCCTATGTTATAAACAATCTTGCTTTTAACTTTATCGTCCAAACTGGATAGAAAATCGATAGCTTCTTGCATATAGGCTATATCAAATTTAGGTTTCTCGTTCATATTAAAAATAGTTTCCTGCAAATTTAACTATTTTGTTGAATTTTATGTAAACATTCCAACTGCTTTTGCAGGACTTGCGCAATTTATCGAATTATTTTCTGCGCAACATGCCATTTTTACCCCACTTTGCGCAACTTATCGGAATGCTAGACAGCACAATCGCTCATCGCAGTAAGCGGTTTGGCGCGTGAGTCTTGATGCTTTTAAAGCAAAAAAAGAAGTTAACCGTTGGCTAACCTCTTTTTTGTTGATGGTGATTCGGTTGGGATTCGAACCCAAGACCCACAGCTTAGAAGGCTGTTGCTCTATCCAGCTGAGCTACCGAACCATCCTGAAAGTTCATAATGCGCAAATCGAAGCGCGCAAAAGAACCGGACTGCAAATATAATGCTTTTTTATCTTTTGGCAATGCCTTTCGAAATGTTTTTTTGCTAGCTTCACAAAATGACCGGAAATATGATCGGAAGCGGAGCTATTATTGTGAGTATGCAAAAAAATAAAAATTTAGTATTTGGATAAAATTTTTATCTTTGTGACGTTAAGGATGCTGATATGGAAGACTCGCAGAACAAGATTGAATATATTGTTTGGCTCATAAGTGAGTTCGCTGCACGACACAAGATGAGTTTGGTGCAGTCCTATAGGTATTTGAACAATCATAGCGCAATATCATTTGTGAATAATAATTATGGCGTTATGCATACTTTTTCTGTCGATTCGGCTGTGGATGATCTGACAAGCTTCTGTAAACGAAATGGAGGTCGTTTAGGATGAAACTTTATCACGGGACGAATCAGCAGATTTTCGATAAAATATTAATTTCCAAATCGAAGAATAATAAAGATTTCGGAAAAGGATTCTATCTTACAGATGACCAGCAGCAGGCATTAGAACTGGCACAATATCGTACGAATCTTCTTGGCGGCGAACCAACTGTAATAACGTATGAGTTCAATCTGAAAGAAGCACTTGATGCAGGATTGAAATATTTGGACTTCAAGGAATACTCCGTTGAATGGGCGAATTTCATTTTCTTGAACAGAGATACTGCGCATAAAGAAAAGATGCATCCATACGACATTGTTCACGGACCGATAGCGGACGACAAAGTGGGATTACAGATACAGTTCTTTAAACAGAAATATATTTCTATCGAGACCTTGATGGATAGGTTGAAATACCTTAATCCGACATTTCAGTATTACTTCGGTACTGAACGTGCCATTGATTTTCTTAAACGGATATGAGCTCCAACGACATAACATTCATGATAAACTGTATCGCCACAGATATAACCGGATTTCTTATGGCTGATTATGGTAAGTCGCTCGAGGAAAGTTTGAATGTCCTTTATGATTCTGAGACGTTTCAGAAATTGAGTAATCCGGATACAGGTCTTTATTTCCAAAGTTCCAGGTATGTCTATCAGTTTTTGAAAAACGAGATAGAAACCGGGAAAATGCAATAAAGATTTTTTGAAAGAATTCGGCGGATTCTGAGTATATTTAGATGAGTGAGAGGAGTACCGGGAAAATTTTCGGGTGATCTTCTCGGAAAAACCGGATTCGAATGAAACAATTCTTAAGGCAAGTAGCTGAAAATTATTATGCTGCAGGCGATATGCAGCACAAGTGCTTCATATTTCCTAACAGGCGTTCTGAAGTATTCTTCAATAAATGGTTGTCGGAAACAGTCAAGTGCGATAAGAACAGTAAGCCGTTGGTGTCGCCAGTCGTGCTTACGATGAACGAGTTCTTCTACAAGGTAAGCGGCGCAGTAGTAACCGATCGCGTCGGCTTGTTGCTCGAACTGTATGAATGCTATAAGTCATTGAATCCCAAGGCGGAATCTCTGGATGACTTCATATTTTGGGGCGATGTCATATTGTCCGACTTTGACGACACGGACAAGTATCTGGCTGACCCTAAGAAATTATATACTAATGTTGCCGATTTTAAGGCTATTCAGGACAGTTATTCGTATCTGACTGAAGTTCAGCTGAAAGCGATAACCCATTTTATCAGTCATTTCAGCAAAGGCGGCAAGCTGACTGTAAATCTTTCTTCAGAACATCCGGATGTCAAAGAGCGTTTTCTTATGATATGGAATCTGCTCTATCCGTTATATTCTGATTTCAACAAAGTGTTGAAACAGAAGAATATGTCTTATGAAGGAATGGTGCATCGCGCATTCGCTGACAGACTGAAAACGGAGAGCGCAGTTGATATTCTCTCTGAAGCATTTCCCCGCACCTCAAAATTCATATTTGTCGGTCTGAATGCGCTGAATGAATGTGAGAAGACTGTGATGAGGAAAATGCGCGACGCCGGCGTGGCTGAATTCTGTTGGGATTTCTCATCCGAGATGTTGCGGGATCCTCAGAATCGTTCTTCTAAGTTTATGGCTCAGAATGTCTTGGATTTCCCTCAAGCTTTTGAACTTGATAAAGAAGACCTCGATGAAAACTCAAGTGCGTCAAATTCAGATGCTTCGGATGTAAACGTCACAGCGGAAACCGGTAGGTATCCGAATCCGACAGGCTCGTCGCTCAGTGGCTCGCAGACTTTCAAAGCCGGAGTCGCGGCCGATAATCAAGGCCCTGATATCCATATTGTAAGCCTTCCGTCCGCCATCGGACAGTCAAAGCAGATACCGGAAATTCTTAGGTCTGTGGCTCGATATGTTGAGGGTCAGCAGCGGAACGCAAGTCTATCTTCATTGGCTAATGTAGTGCCGGTTGGTGCTGTAAGTCCGTCAGGATCTGGGAAAGCAGCAAATAATCAGTCAGCAAAATCCGAATCAGAAGAAACCTCCTGTGACTTGTCCAAAGTAGGAAAACTTGATGTCGCTGGGGCAAATACCGCCATC
>CAVENC010000014.1:0-59208 GCA_963617065.1 Butyricicoccaceae bacterium | reverse complement strand
ATATATTCGGAGCGTAGCGACAGAAGGGGTCTCGGGGAATACTTTCCCCGTGCTCTTGGGAGCTGTCACGAGTTTACGAAGTGACTGAGGGTAAGATGCAAACTTGCGCGAAGCGCGTAGCGACCGAAGGGGTTTTGGGGAAAACGTTCCCCAATTGAACTTCAATTCGCTCTTCAAGAGCGAGCGTTCTCTCTTGAAGAGAAGAAGTTTCATTAGGAAGCGTTAGGACGTATTTAGATATGTTTGAAACTTTGGTGGGGATTATTAAATGAACCAAAACTCGGAGCAATGCGACCGAAGGGGTTAGGGGAATACTTTCCCCAATTAAACTTCAAATCGCTCTGCAAGAGCGAGCGTTATCTCTCGAAGTTAAGAAAGCGGCAGAACGAGATTATTGAAAAAGGGGAAAATACTATTATAACATGAGAATTCTAGTTGTAGATGATGAAAGAGCCATCAGAAACTCGTTGAAAGAGATTTTGTCTGATGAAGGATATAGCGTCGAGGTAGCCGAGGACGGCAATGTCGCCATTGACCTTGCGGAGAAAGAGCGGTTTGATGTCATTTTCTGTGATATCAAGATGCCGAATATGGAGGGAACTGAAGTCCTTGAGCGTTTGCACAATGACGGCGTGGATTCACCTGTCATAATGATATCCGGGCACGGCGATATAGATACGGCGGTGGACTGCATCAAGAAAGGCGCTTTCGACTTCATTCAGAAGCCTTTGGATCTCAACAGGATACTGATTACAATCAAGAATGCTACTGAGAGGTCGCAGATTCTGACTGAGAATACCAATCTGAAGAAAAAGGTCTATGGTAAGCAGATGATAGGCGAATCCGCCCCGATATGTCACTTGAGAGAGATGATAGAAAAAGTGGCTCCTACAGATGCCAGAGTCCTTATCACAGGTCCGAACGGTTCTGGAAAGGAACTTGTTGCGAGGAGTCTTCATCAGCAGAGCAACAGAAGCGCTCTTCCATACATAGAAGTCAACTGTGCGGCCATTCCTTCGGAACTGATTGAAAGCGAGCTTTTCGGACACGAGAAGGGGGCATTCACGTCTGCGGTGAAGCAGCATAAGGGCAAGTTCGAGCAGGCTGACGGAGGAACATTGTTCCTTGACGAGATCGGCGATATGAGTCTTGCGGCACAAGCCAAAGTCTTGCGCGTTCTGCAGGAGAAGAAACTTTCACGCGTCGGCAGCGACAAGGATATAGAAGTGGATGTCAGAGTTATAGCCGCGACGAACAAGGATCTTAGGGCGGAGATTGAGAAAGGCAATTTCCGTGAGGATTTGTATCACAGATTGAGCGTCATTGTCTTGCACGTGCCGTCTCTGGATGAGAGAAAAGATGATATTCCGCTTCTTGTGGATTATTTCAATTCTCAGATATGCAGCGAATCCGGTATGCACAAGAAGGAGTTTTCGGATGAGGCTATGACTATGTTGCAGGACAAGAGTTGGACGGGTAACATACGAGAGCTTCGCAATGTGGTCGAGCGCCTGCTTATCTTGGGCGGAGATCCCGTCTCAGCACAGGACATTCGCGATTACGTTAATATCGGCTAACGGCTATCGATAAAATCTGAGAGAACTTATCTTTTGTCTAAATATCAAAAAGAGGTAGCGTCCTACGCTCAAAATCACAGGAGAAATTCGCTCCGGCCATCTATCTCTTTTTGATTTCTTGCAGATGAGCTATTAGGAAGCTATTCGGAGCTATGCGACCGAAGGTAAACAGCAAACTTGCGAAAAATAAAAAAGCGGACGACCTTGATTCGGTCATCCGCTCTTTTTAATATCCTGTCATTATTAAACGCGCTGTCCGTATGAGCGGTCAGTCGTGTTGACTGTGATCTTGTCTCCCTGATTTACGAAAAGAGGAACCATGATCTTTGCGCCGGTCTCGAGAGTGCACTCTTTCAATGCACTTGTAGATGCGGTGTTGCCTTTAACTGCAGGCTCTGTATAAGTAACCTCGAGTGTTACGTATGTAGGAAGCTCGCAGGTGAGACATCTCTCGTCATCAACGACGAACATCATCTCCACGTGCTGGCCTTCTTTCATAAGGTCTGCGTTCTCAACTGTATCTTTTGGAAGATGAATCTGCTCGAAAGTCTCTTCGTGCATGAAGTTGAATCCGTCCTCGTCTTCATAGAGGAACTGGTATGGACGTCTTTCAACGTTGATTGTATCTACTTTTGCACCTGCGGTGAAAGTATTCTCGAGAATACGTCCGTTCTCAAGATTGCGAAGTTTTGTCTTTACGAAAGCTGGACCTTTTCCTGGTTTTACGTGCTGGAAATAAACCAACATGCAAGGCTTACCATTGAAGCTAAGGTACATTCCGTTCTTGAAGTCAGCTGTTGTTGCCATATTATAAATGTAAAATTGTTTCAGTCGGATTTTTACGGCGCAAATTTATAAAATTGCCACAAAACTGCAAAATTTTGCTATCTTTGCGAAACTTTTAGCGAAACCGTAACATATATTCGGAAAAGATGAAATCGGGCATGAAAATCTCAAGCGCCAAATTCGCGGGCAGTAGCACGCAGGTGTCCAACAAACCTGCAAGAAAACTACCAGAGTTCGCTTTCATCGGTAGGTCTAATGTCGGTAAATCTTCATTGATAAATATGTTGACCGGAAACGGCAAGTTGGCGATGACCTCGGGGACTCCGGGCAAGACGAAGCTTGTCAATCATTTCCTTATCAACGACACTTGGTATCTTGTGGACCTCCCGGGATATGGCTTCGCGAAACTTCCGAACCAGGAAAGGGCGAAATTGCAGGACGTCATCCGTGACTATCTCAACCACTCGGAAGAGATGGTTATGCTGTTCGTGCTGATAGACGTGCGTCACGATATCGGAAAAGTGGATATGGATTTCCTTGATGAACTGGGAAACAGCGATATCCCTTTCGCAATCATTTTCACTAAAGTCGATAAGATGGGCCCGGTGGCAAGAACTGCCCAGATAGAAAAGGATATGCACCAGCTGTCAGAGCATTGGGAGGAACTTCCGAAATACTTTACAAGCTCTGCTCAGTCGGGATTGGGACGTGACGAGATTCTGGACTACATCGGAACGGTTCTCTCTGGATTAAAAGAAACAAACCAATAACTTCAATAATGAACACCGAACATAAAATGGAATTGTTTGCCTGTAGGGCTTCAAAAGACTTTGCAATTAAGGTCGTTGACGAACTTAACAGACTTCAGCCCGAAGGCGAAGGCACCATTCATCTTGGAGATTCCGAAGTCACAGTATTCAGTGACGGTGAATTTCAGCCTTCATTTACAGAGAGTGTAAGAGGAGCTACAGTATTCGTGCTCCAGTCAACATTCCCGCCGGCAGAGAATCTGATGGAACTTCTTCTCACCATCGATGCGGCTAAAAGGGCCTCTGCTTATAAGGTGATTGCCGTTATGCCTTATTTCGGATGGGCACGACAGGACAGAAAGGACAAACCAAGAGTGTCAATAGGAGCCAAACTCGTGGCGAATCTTCTTTGTGCAGCCGGAGTTGACAGGATTATGACCTGCGACTTGCACGCTGACCAGATTCAGGGTTTCTTCGATATTCCTGTTGACCATATATACGCAAGCAAGGTGTTCATACCTTACCTGAAATCTTTGAATATTGAGAATCTGGCAATTGCAGCTCCGGATATGGGCGGCGCCAAGAGGGCGAACGCTTATGCCAAGGACCTCGCCTGCCCGGTCATCATTTGCCATAAATCCAGAGAAAGAGCCAATGTCGTTGCTTCAATCACGGCAATCGGTGAGGTTGAAGGAAAGAATGTGGTGATTGTTGATGATATGATAGATACCGCCGGTACTTTGACAAAGGCCGCTGACATCCTGATTGAAAAGGGTGCCAAGAGTGTACGTGCTTGCGCAACTCACGCCATCCTTTCAGGCCCGGCTTATGACAGAATCAACGCGTCTAAGTTGTCAGAGGTGTATGTAACTGACACTGTGCCTCTTACAAGTGACCCTAACGTAGATAAGAGCAAGATTAAGGTGGTTTCAATGACAGAGACTTTTGCGAGAATTATCCGCAAGGTTTGTGACAACGAACCTATCAGCCCTGAGTTCATATTCTAATTCTGCGCAGGTATATTCTTTTGAAACATATCGAGCCGGCCAGTGCCTGATAGCTCTGGACGGCTTTTGTCGTCAAAAATTGTTAACTTGCGCGGTTAAAAAATGAAAATGTAATGAAAGTCTTTCTTGCTGCATTGATTTTTATAGGCATCGGAGTGTTCGGAATGTGTTTCAATATCATCTTCCGGAATAAGCCGTTTCCGCAGTCCGACGTGGGTGCGAATGAGGATATGAAGAGACTGGGAATCAGGTGTATGCGTGAAGAAGATGACGAAAGATTCGAAAAGATGTACTCTGGGAAGAAAGATGGTGCGGTATGTTCCGGTACATATAGTGATTCGTGTTCCGGATGCGGCCTTTATCCGCAAGGACATACGAAAAAATAATAGAAACCTAACCTGTTTATTATTAACCCTCGTGAGAGGATAAATGTTTTAGAAATGAGTTTAGTAGCGATCGTAGGACGCCCGAATGTGGGCAAGTCCACACTTTTTAACCGTCTGGTGGGAATGCGCCAGGCCATAGTTGATGAGACGGCCGGAGTTACCCGTGACAGACATTACGGCAAGTGTGAATGGTGTGGTAAAGAATTTTCAGTAGTTGATACTGGTGGTTATACATCAGGATCTGACGATGTGTTTGAAGAAGAGATACGGAAGCAGGTTGTAATCGCCATAGAGGAGGCGGACCTGATTCTTTTTATGGTTGAGGCTTCCACAGGCATAACCGACTATGATTCAGAAATAGCCGATTTGCTCAGAAAAAGCGGAAAACCTGTAGTGGTCGCTGTAAACAAAGTCGATTCCGGAGAAAAGGTGTTCGATACCTATCAGTTCTATTCTTTGGGGCTTGGTGAAATATGGAGCATATCTTCTGCCAACGGAAGCGGCACCGGTGATTTGCTGGACGAAATACTTCGCAAATTGCCTGAGGATACGGAGGCTGAAGACGAGCATCCGGGTGTGCCAAGAATAACGATAGTGGGCAAGCCTAATGTGGGCAAATCGTCATTGACCAATGCGCTGCTTGGTGAAGACAGAAACATCGTAACTTCAGTCGCTGGTACTACAAGAGATTCTATATCATCATATTACAATAAATATGGCCACGAATTCGTATTTGTGGACACTGCGGGTATCAGAAAAAAGAATCGTGTCAACGAAGACCTTGAGTTCTATTCAGTAATGAGGTCTATCAGGGCAATCGAACACAGTGATATATGCGTGATGATGATTGATGCGACTACCGGAATGGAGGCGCAGGATATGAATATCTTCAATCTTATCAAGCGCAACAAGAAAGGATGCGTGCTTGTCATAAACAAATGGGACCTGTTCGAGAAGGAGAGCAACACTATGGCTCAATATACCAAGGCTATGCAGTCCCGTATCGCGCCTTTTAGCGATGTTCCTATCGTGTTTACGTCAGTGCTGAAAAAACAGAGAATCCTGGACGTTCTCGGCGAGATTGAGCACGTATGGCAGAATTATTCGAGGAAGGTGAGCACGTCCAAACTGATGGATGCGATGTTGCCTGAAATTGAAAATTATCCGCCTCCTATGTGGAAAGGTAAGCTCGTGAAAATCAAGTATATGACCCAGCTTCCTACGAAGTTCCCGGCATTCGCGTTCTTCTGCAATCTGCCGCAGTACATAAAAGAGCCGTACAAACGTTTTCTCGAGAACAAGTTGCGTGAGCATTTTGATTTGACAGGATGCCCGGTGCAGATGTTTATGAGGCAGAAATAATCCGGCCTTATGGGCTGCAAGATTATGGAAAAGAATGTCATAGACTTATATACACTCCAGACTCAACTGAAAGAAGGTCTGGAAGAGATGTTTCCGTCCCGGATATGGGTCAAGGCAGAAATCAGTGCGGTCAAGTCCAGACCGGGAGGCCATTGTTATATGGAACTGTCCCAGTCCGATGAATCAGGTCTTGTGGCAAAGACTACTGCAATAATCTGGAGCTCCAAATTCAGAATCATTTCACCGTATTTCCAGTCTGTGACGGGGATTCCGTTGCAGGAGGGTATCAATGTGCTTGTGCAAGTCCAGGTGAACTACAGCCAGTTGTATGGTTTCTCTCTGATTGTCAATGACATTGATCCTGAATACACTGTAGGCGACAAGGAGCGCGAACGCCAGGAAACCATAGCGAGACTTAAGGCTGAGGGACTTCTTGACAGGCAGCAGGCTCTGCAACTTCCATATCTTCCGTACAGGCTTGCAGTCATATCTGCGCCGGATGCTGCGGGATACCGTGATTTTATGCGGCATCTGCACGAAAATGAATACGGTTTTGTATTTCAGACTGAACTTTTCGAAGCCGTTATGCAGGGCAGCTCGGCCCCTTCGTCAATTGTCGATGCGCTTGAGCGGGTTTCATTGTCTCAGCCGTCGTATGACGCAGTGCTGATTCTCAGAGGCGGTGGGGCTAAACTTGATCTGGCCTGTTTCGACAATTATGATGTGGCGGCAGCGATAGCGAAGTGCGGAATACCTGTGCTTACGGCTGTGGGACACGACCAGGATTATCATATCTGCGATATGGTCGCATGGAAATACGTCAAGACTCCGACGGCGTTGGCGGATGTGTTCATTGATATATATTCTGATGAAGATCAGGTGATTGCATCCTATGGAACACGTCTTAAACTGGCTTTTCTCAACAAGATTTCAGCGATGTCATCCCGTATCGATTTGCTTGAAAGCAGGATTCTCGGTGCAGATCCGAGGAAGATTCTCGCCAGGGGATATGTGCTTGTTTTGGACGAAAAGGGAGTGGTGATGAAAGTGACAGACGGCAGACATCCGGGCGACAAGATTTCGGTGATGTTTGCGGACGGCACACTTGGGTGCACCATAGATGCAGTGAACAAGAAATCCGACAAGAAATAGCGTTGATACTTTTTTGACGTAATTGCATAAATATACGTAAAAGATTGACAATAAGGTATTAATTGATTATATTGACACCATATATGAATACATTTGACTATCAGAAAGCCTTGGCGGAACTTGAGAAGATTGCGGAGACTGTGGAGGATCCGTCAACCGGCCTTGACGATATCGACAAATATGTGAAACGTTCAGCCGAACTGATTTCATCCTGCCGGTCGTATCTGCGTTCGGTACGGGATAAAATCAATGAGATGGATACAAATTGATATGGTATGAGTGAAGAACCCTATATTTATGACACTGACCCGTATTTGAAGCCTTACAAGGAAGTTATAGATGCGAGACATTCCAGAATACTGGCAGAAAAAGCCAAGATAAGCGTCGGTGATTCTTTGTCTGACGGGCTGAACAATCATCTTTACTATGGTCTGCACAGGACATCTGACGGGAACTGGATATTCAGGGAATGGGCGCCGAATGCCAGCCGCATATATCTCATAGGGGAATTCAACAATTGGAAACGCACATCCGCGTATGCTCTGAAGCCGACAGGAAACGGAAACTGGGAAATCAGCGTTCCCTCGATGTTCCTGCGTCACGGAGAACTCTATAAATTATTCATCGAATGGCCCGGAGGTGGTGGCGAAAGGCTGCCGTCTTATGTCAGAAGGGTGGTTCAGGACCCTGTGACCAATGTGTTCAGCGCTCAAGTGTGGGAGCCTGCACAGCAGTACGTCTGGAAACACAAGGGCCCCGGAAAGAGGCAGCATCCGTTTATCTATGAATGCCATATCGGAATGAGTTCCGAGGAAGAGAAAGTTTCATCTTTCGAGGAATTCCGTGTCAATGTGCTTCCGCACGTTGCAGAGCTCGGCTATGATACATTGCAGATAATGGCGCTGCAGGAGCATCCTTATTACGGTTCGTTCGGATATCAGGTCTCAAATTTTTACGCACTGTCATCCCGCTTCGGCACTCCTGAGGAGTTCAAGCATCTTGTGGATGATGCGCACGGCAGAGGCATTGCGGTTGTGATGGACATCGTGCATTCGCACAGTGTTGACAATCAGGCTGAAGGACTCGGCTTCTTCGACGGCAGGGAAGACCTGTATTTCTACAAAGGCCCTCAGGGGCATCATCCGGCGTGGGGCTCAAGATGTTTTGATTACGGCAAGTCGGAGACAAAATATTTTCTGCTTTCGAATTGCAAGTTCTGGATGGAAGAGTACCATCTCGACGGATTCCGTTTTGACGGCGTGACAAGTATGCTGTACTGGGATCACGGTTTGGGAAAGGATTTTATCGGATATGACAATTATTTCAACAAAGGCGTAGATGAAAATGCCGTCACCTATCTTGCTCTGGCAGCAATGCTGACCAAAGAAATAAATCCTGATGCCATAACAATCGCTGAGGATATGAGCGGAATGCCGGGACTTGCCGCGCCGTTTGCTGCGGGAGGTCTGGGATTCGATTTCAGAATGGCGATGGGTGTAGCTGATCATTGGATAAAATGGCTGAAGGAGAAAGATGATGAGCATTGGAGCGTCGGAGAAATATGGTGGGAGCTGACGAATAAGAGGTCTGACGAGAAGACCATCAGCTATGCCGAGTGTCACGATCAGGCTCTTGTCGGAGACAAAACTCTGATATTCAGGCTGATTGATAAGGAGATGTATACGTCTATGTCTGTCGGCTCGAAGAGTCTTGTCGTGGACAGGGGAGTGGCTTTGCACAAGATGATAAGGCTGGCTACGTTGGCAACGGCCGGTGACGGATATCTTACCTTTATGGGCAATGAATTCGGTCATCCCGAGTGGATAGATTTTCCTAGAGAGGGGAATGGCTGGTCCTATAAATATGCCCGCAGGCAGTGGTCTCTCTGCAAGTCCGACAATCTGCGATACAAATATCTGATGAACTTTGACGAGGATATCATACACCTGTTCCGCAAGTCGGATATATTGGCGGAAAAACCTGAATTGCTGGCATCAGACGAGACAAAAAAAGTATTGGTATTCAAGCGCGGAAATTTTATATTTGCATTCAACTTCAACCCTTCAGAATCATTCTGCGGGTACTCTTTCACGGCGCCGAAGGGACAGTGGAGACTTACGCTGGACTCGGACGAGGAAAGGTATAATGGATTTAACAGACTAATAACCGGAGAAAAGCATTGTGCAGACCCGACTATGACAGTTTATCTGCCGAGCCGGTGCGCATTGGTGTTCGAGAAATCGGATGGCTCATCCGACTGCTGATGTTTTCTCCTCATAAATATAATACTAAACGGATTTTGTATATGGCATTTCTGAAATTTAACAAAACCGAGCTCGTGAATCTCTCGTATTCGTTGAAGCGGGAGATTATATGCGCGAACAAGACGGGAGCGTATTGCAACACCTCCATTGTCACGTGCAACACGAGGCGTTATCACGGTCTGTTAGGTGTGCCGGTGGATAATTTCGGAGGCAGCAAGTATATGCTGCTTTCTTCTGTTGACGAGAGCATTGCCGCCAACGGCAAACTCTTCAACCTTGGAATACATTGTTACGGAGGAGTTTATGACCCGCGCGGCCATAAATATATCGTGGATTTCAAAGCGGACCCGATCCCTGTGGTCGTGTATCGCGTGGGCGAAATCGAGTTCGTCAAGAGCATAATGCTCGCGCCGGACAAGGATCAGGTGATGATTCGCTATGAGCTTCGCCGTTCTCCTGCAGCGGTTGACCTTATCCTCAAACCTTTCCTGGCATTCAGAAATATACACAGTCTGACAAAGCAGAATTCTGAAGCGCGCACTGATTTCAAACGGGTAAGAAACGGAGTGTCTTTCAATATGTACGAAGGCTTTCCGAATCTTAAC
Source organism: Butyricicoccaceae bacterium (assembly GCA_963617065.1). Classification (GTDB taxonomy): domain Bacteria; phylum Bacteroidota; class Bacteroidia; order Bacteroidales; family UBA932; genus Cryptobacteroides. Next base: position 49,320 of record CAVENC010000014.1, on the reverse strand, counting down.
TTGCAGTTGAGCAATTCTGCGTTCGAATATAAATCCGCTCCGTATTGGTACAATGGCATCACATATTCGGATGAGGCGCGCCGCGGATTTGAATGCAAAGAGGATTTGTTCGTTCCTGGAGTGTTTGTTGTCAAGATGAAGGAAGGCGACTCAATAGTGCTTTCGGCCTCTGTTGAGGAAGAAAATCCTGCCACAATCACCCGGAAATTCACTTCTGTCCTGAAGAAGATGGATGACATCGGGAGCTACCACGACCAGCTGATGCACTGTTCTGATTTGCTGGTGCGTGACAGAAATGGGCACAAGATGATTACAGCGGGATTCTCGTGGCTCTATACGGGTCTGTTGAGAGAAACCCTGTTCTCGCTTCCTGGATTTGCGATATGCACAGGCAAGTTCGCTGAATTCGAGCAGATACTTGACAATCTTATCGCGGACAACGAAGAGAGATTCTATTCCCGCACGACTCAGGTTGAAGCGCCTTTGATGCTTGCGCCTGTGCTTGAGACATATATAGAGGCCGGAGCGTCAGAGAAGAAAGTTTGGGCGAAATACGGAAGCATAGTCAAGAAAGTCATCGAGAGTTATGCTCCGGGACATAGAAAAGAGGTCTCGCTTCAGCCTAACGGACTTTTGTGGGCGCAGAAAGAGCGTACCGCATTGACTTGGATGAATGCTTATATTGACGGCTGCCCGGTGACGGAGAGGGCCGGTTATCAGGTAGAGACCAATGCTTTCTGGTATGATGCGCTCTGCTTTGCAATCGAGATGGAGAACAAATATTCCAAGGACAAGTCATTTGTGGAGGCGTGGACTTCCGTAAGGGATCTTGCAAAGGAGAATTATCAGAAGACATTCTTCATACCTGAAAGAGGCTATCTTGCCGATTATGTGGATAATTACGGACAAAACCTGGATGTGCGTCCGAATCAGTTGTTCGCATTGGCTGTACCTCACCAGCCTGTCGATGATACAATCCTCGGCAGTATGATGAATGTTGTTGACAGAGAACTGGTTACATCCAGGGGTATCAGGACTCTCTCACCGCGTGACTTGAAATATAAAGGCGTTTATGAAGGCACTCAGAAGGAGCGCGACCTTGCATATCATCAGGGCTGCGCCTGGCCTGCATTGCTTATGCCTTATGCCATAATAAAATTCAGAATGAACGGTTCGGCGTTCTGCAAACGCGCGGAATGGCTGATAGAAGGATTCTATTCGGATTTGAACAAGCACGGAGTGGGGGCATTCTCCGAACTTTACGATGGAGACCCACCTCACGAGCCACACGGAGCCATTTCTTCTGCGATGAGTACGGGTGCATTGATTTTCGTGGATAGTCTTATCAATAAATATAAGGAGGAACGATAATGAAAGTGCTGATGTTCGGATGGGAGTTCCCGCCACATATTGCCGGCGGACTCGGAACAGCTTGCTACGGAATTGTCAAAGGACTGGCGAACTGCGGAGTGAACACAATGTTTGTTATGCCGTCGGCCTCCGGTGACGAAGACAGGAGCGCTGCTGATATAATCAATGCAAGCGATGTTCCCGTGACAATGTCGGAATCGATGAATGTGGATGATTTCCTGGATAAAGTGCAGTTCGTGCATATCGGCACCAATATGGTACCGTATCTTGATCCGGAGGAGTTCCATACTCTGGTTGAGGAGGACAGGAAACGTCAGGTGCGCGATTTCTCGATTCATTATGGGCATACCTACAAGTTCTCGGGCAAATATGGTTCCAATTTGATGGAGGAAGTTGCGCGTTATGCTATGGTCGGAGGTACGATCGCGATGAACCATAAGGGCGAGTTTGATGTGATTCACGCGCACGACTGGCTGACATATATGGCAGGTATTGCCGCAAAGCGTCTTTCAGGCAAGCCTTTGATTGTGCACGTCCACGCTACGTCATTTGACAGAAGCAGTGACAACAATATCGACACCCGTGTCTATGACATAGAGAAACGCGGAATGGAAGCGGCAGACAGAGTCATAACAGTCAGCGACTTGACCCGCAATATCGTGATTACCAAGTACGGCATAGATCCGGAGAAGGTGGTTACCGTTCATAACGCTGTGGATTTCAGCGGACGGAGCAATGTGCAGGTGGAGAGAGGCGTGAAAGACAAGGTCGTTACATTCCTCGGACGTATAACTTTCCAGAAAGGCCCGGAATATTTCATCGAGGCTGCCGCTAAAGTCCTGAAAAGATGTGACAATGTGCGGTTTGTGATGGCCGGCAGCGGAGATATGATGCGCCGTTCCATCCGTCAGGTAGCCAGGCTGGGCATTTCCGACAAATTCCATTTCACCGGATTCTTGCGCGGAAAGGAAGTTCAGGAGATGTTCGCACTTTCTGACGTGTATGTGATGCCGTCAGTGTCCGAGCCGTTCGGAATTTCTCCTCTCGAGGCGATGCGTACGGGAGTCCCTTCAGTCATATCCAGACAGTCAGGAGCCGCGGAAGTGCTGAAATATGCGTTCAAGGTGGATTTCTGGGATGTTGATGCTATGGCTGACGAGATATATGCCCTGCTGAAATATCCGGCACTTTCCGCATTCGCGTCCAAATATGGTTATGACGAGGTCAACACTCTCAAGTGGAACAATGCCGCCGTCAAGATCAAGAATGTTTATGAATCAGTGACAAGTAAAAAATAAATATAGATATGAGTAAAAAAAGTCTGTGCCTGTACTTTCAGATTCATCAGCCTACAAGGTTGAGATTATACAGGTTTTTTGATATAGGGAAAGACTCTCATTATTATGATGACTTTACCAACAGGACTATTCTCAGGCGCGTCGCCGACTTATGCTATCTTCCGATGAACAGTCTGCTGCTTGAACTCATAACCAAATATAAAGGTTCGTTCAAGGTTGCATTCTCAATTTCCGGATCCGCTCTGGAGCAGTTTGAGAGATATACTCCGGAGGTTATCGATAGCTTCAGAAAGCTTGCGGACACGGGATGCGTGGAGTTCTTGTGTGAGACTTACTACCATTCTTTGGCGTCTCTGGCTTCAGCGGCTGAGTTCAATCATCAGGTTCAGAAGCACAAGGCTGCGATAGAACAGTATTTCGGGGTTACACCGGTGACTTTCAGAAATACCGAATTGATCTATTCGGATTCGATAGGCTCTCAAGTCTATGATATGGGCTTCCATACGATGTTGACTGAAGGGGCGAAACATATTCTCGCGTGGAGAAGTCCGGATTTTGTCTATGCCGACGAGATGCAGCCTAAACTGAAACTTTTGCTGCGCAATTATGTGTTCAGCGATGATATAGCATTCAGATTCTCAGATAAAGGCTGGAACGAATGGCCTTTGACTGCGGACAAATTCCTGTCTTGGCTCAAGAATTCCGTCAGCGCATCAGGTGATGTCATAAATCTCTTTATGGATTATGAGACATTCGGAGAGCATCAGAGCGCATCAACCGGCATATTTGACTTTATGAGATATTTGCCTGAGGCTGTGATTTCTGACGGCACATTCTCGTTCTCAACACCTGCAGAGGCGGCAAAATTGTACAAGCCGGTTTCTGAACTTGAGGTCAGCGAGCCGATTTCCTGGGCAGATGAAGAAAGGGATGTTACCGCCTGGTTGGGTAATGAACTTCAGCAGGAGGCGTTTAACAAACTTTATGGTCTGTATGAGAAACTTGCCCTCATAAATGATCCTCTGCTTTTCAATGAGTTCGGTCATCTTCAGGAGAGCGATCACTTCTATTATATGTGCACGAAGTTCTTCTCGGACGGTGAAGTGCACAAGTATTTCAACCCGTATGATACTCCGTATGAGGCATTTATCAACTATATGAATGTCTTGAGCGACTTTATTATCAGAGTGGATGATGAATATTCCGCAACAGTTGCTAAATTTGCGGACTCAAAAATAACCTCCGGCGAAAATGCTGTGGAAGCAGGTAAACCGGAGAAGGTTGTAAAGAAACGTGTTGCATCTGCAAAGCCTGCAGTTCGTAAGGCCGGCGTCAAGCAGAAAGCGACCAAAGCGGCAGAAACGGCCAAGCCCGCTAAACGTGCCGTTAAAAAGAAAGCTGAAAAATAATGGCGAAAGAATTGAATAAACCTGATTATTTGTTCGAGGTAAGTTGGGAAGTCTGCAATAAAGTCGGCGGAATCTACACTGTCATCGCGACAAAGTCACTCTTTCTGAAATCGCAACTCAAGCGTCACCATATTCTGATAGGACCGGATGTCTGGATGAATACGGACGAGAATCCGGATTTCCGCGAAGATACGCAGTTGTGGCAGGACTGGCGGCAGGAAGCCGCAAAAATCGGTCTGAGACTTCGTATTGGAAGATGGAATGTGCCCGGCAGACCTATAGCGATACTCGTTGATTACAAACAGTTCCTTACGGAGACTGACACCGTGCTTGCAAAATATTGGGAGCGCTTCGGTGTGGATTCGATTACCGGAAACTGGGATTATAAGGAGTCTGTATTGTTCGGCTATGTGGCCGGCAAGGTCATAGAGAGCTATTGCAACTATTTCACCTCGTCATCTGACAGGGTGGTGGCTCAGTTCCACGAATGGCAGACCGGTTCCGGTGTGTTGTATCTCAAATACAAGAAGATACCTGTAGCTACTGTATTCACCACTCACGCCACCGTGATCGGTAGATGCCTTTCCGGAAACAATCTCCCGTTGTATGATTCTATGGAATCCTACAATCCTGATGATAAGGCCAATCAGTTCAATGTGAGGGCTATGCACTCTCTGGAGAAGAAGTCTGCGGAAAATGCTGACATTTTCACGACGGTGAGCAGCATTACAGCGAAAGAGTGTCTTCATTTCCTTGGCAGAAATGTGGATGTGGTAACTCCTAACGGCTTCGAGAACAGTTTCACTCCGGCTACGGAAGAAGAATATGAGAAGAAGCGCAAGGAAGCTCGTGCAAAGTTGCTTGAAGTCGCATCCGCAATGTCCGGGAAAGAGGTGTCGAATGACGCGGTGCTGGTCGGTATCAGCGGTCGATATGAATACAGAAACAAAGGCGTGGATGTGTTTATCGATGCAGTCGGTCAGATAAAGGATTCGAATTATGAAGGGAAAGAAATACACGCTTTCGTGATGATTCCTTCCGGACATAACGGCCCTGACCGTGAGCTTGTTTCAAAACTTGCCGGCAAAGGTAGCGCCGATTATACAACTCAGGTGACCCACGTCCTGATGACTCCAGAGTACGACCAGGTAACCAGAAGAATCAAGGAACTCGGAATCGACAACAATGCGAAGTCTCATATAAACATATATTTCGTTCCGTCTTATCTGAACGGTACCGACGGGGTGTTCAATATGAAGTACTATGACCTGCTTGTAGGTCTTGACTTGACATTGTTCCCTTCTTATTATGAGCCTTGGGGCTATACTCCGCTGGAAAGCTTGGCATTCAAGATTCCTACGCTGACCACATCTGTGGCCGGATTCGGAGAATGGGTTGAGTCTCATTACGGGAAGCCGCACCCGGGTATAACAGTGGTCAGACGCACGGATACCAACTATTTCAGCGTTGTTGAGGCTACTGCGAAACGCATTCTGGAAATCGCAGGTCTCTCTGAAGAACAGAAGAAAGAATATATGGACAATGCGAAGGATGTGTCCAACATCGCATTGTGGGAAAATCAAATAGAATATTATCAGAAAGCATATTCGGAATCCATTGACAAGGTAATATCCGAGAATGGAGCTTATCCTCAGTCATCAGAAAAACCAGTTATGAATTACGAAAAACTACCGGTAAGTAGACCTTCATGGAAGAGTGTGATGGTTACCAGGCATTTGCCTGAAGCATTGAGCGGATTGGAAGTCCTTTCCAAGAATTTGTGGTGGTGTTGGAACGAGAGCGCAAAGGCATTGTTCAAGGCGATCGATCCTGATGTATGGCACGATTCGGGCCGTAATCCTACTGCGGTTCTTGATACCGTGAGCCTCAAGAGATTCAAGGCTCTGAGCAAGGATGCTGCATTTATGGGAATGTACCAGGGCGTGATGCAGGAATTCAATGACTATATGGCTCTCAAGGCAGAAAGAAAAGATCCTTCAATCGGATATTTCTGTATGGAGTACGGATTGGATACGTCATTGAGCATATATTCCGGTGGTTTGGGTATCCTTGCAGGAGACTATCTCAAGGAAACCAGTGATATGAACGTGAACCTGGTTGCAGTCGGTCTGTTGTACCGCTACGGATATTTCACTCAGGTTCTCTCGGCTCAGGGCGATCAGGTGTCAAGATATGACGCTCAGAACTTCACCAAGATTCCGGCTTCACCGGTTATGGATGAGGAAGGCAACTGGCTGACCACGAGTGTGGAATTCCCTGGACGCAACATTACCGCGCGCATCTGGAAAGTTGCTGTCGGCAGGACTGATCTGTATCTCCTTGATACTGACTATGAAGCGAATATCGACGAAGACCGCGAGGTTACATATCATCTTTACGGCGGAAGCTGGGAAAACAGACTCAAGCAGGAATTGTTGCTCGGTGTGGGCGGAGTCCGCGCTTTGCGTGCTCTTGGCCTGAACCCTCAGGTTTATCACTGCAACGAGGGCCACGCCGCATTCATCGGTCTTGAAAGACTTCGTGAATATATCCAGAATGACAATCTTGAGTTCCCTGAAGCCCTTGAGGTAGTGCGTGCATCATCTTTGTTCACGACTCACACTCCTGTTCCTGCAGGACACGACGCTTTCGAAGAAGGCTTGCTCAGAAAGTATATCGGACATTATCCTCAGCGTCTCAAGACAGACTGGGAGACGGTTATGGGACTTGGAAAACTTAAAGGTTCAGACCCAAGCGAGAAATTCTCGATGAGTATCCTTGCGGCGAATATATCCCAGAACGTGAACGGAGTTTCAATGCTCCACGGCAAGGTGAGCCAGGAGATTTTCGCAAATATGTATCCGGGCTATCTTCCTGAAGAGCTCTATATCAGCTATGTAACCAATGGCGTGCATTATCCGACTTGGGCTGCAAGAGACTGGAAAGAGATTCATTCAAAGGTGTTCGGCCCTGAATTCCAGACACATCACTACGACAAGAAATGCTTTGAGGGCATATATTCTGTTCCGGACAAGGAAATATGGAATGTCAGGAAGACCCTCAAGAAAGTCCTTATAGATGCAGTTAAGCATAGATTGTCCAACCCGGCGATTTCAAATCATTATTCGCCTAGTCAGATTGTCACAATCAAGGAGAATCTCCGTGACGATGTTCTGACAATAGGTTTTGCGAGACGTTTTGCTACATATAAGCGTGCTACATTGTTGTTCTCAGATCTGGACAGACTTGACGCAATCGTGAATAACCCTAAGATGCCGGTTCAGTTCCTCTTTGCAGGTAAGGCTCATCCTGCTGACAAGGCGGGACAGGATCTCATAAAGAGAATTGTCGAAATCTCAAAGCAGGACAGATTCATAGGCAAGATCATCTTCGTTCCGGGATATGACATAACGCTGGCGAAGAGACTTGTGCAAGGCGTGGATGTTTGGATGAACAACCCTACCAGACCACAGGAAGCTTCCGGTACATCAGGAGAAAAGGCTGCTATGAACGGTGTAATGCACTTCTCCGTACTTGACGGATGGTGGGTGGAAGGCTACAAACCTGGCGCAGGCTGGGCTCTTCCTCTTGAAAGCACTTATGATGACAACAATTATCAGAACGAGCTTGATGCCGCCACGATATATTCGACTTTGGAGAACGAGATCGCTCCTCTGTATTACGATGTGGACAAGTCAACAGGCCTTTCAGAGGCGTGGATCGGATATATAAAGAATACGATTGCCCAGGTAGCCTGCAACTTCACGACCAACAGGATGCTTACCGATTATGTAAATCAGTATTATGATCCTCAGGCTGTAAGAACGAAAAGCCTTGTTGCAGATGATTATAAGGTTGCCCGTGAGATTGCGGCGTGGAAGAAGCACGTGCGTAGAGAATGGCCTTCTATCGAGGTCCTCTCATATACGCAGCCGGATTCATCATACACTTTGTCTCCGACCAACGAGTTGAAGGCTGAAGTTGTGCTGAATATCGGAGACCTTAATCCTGAAGACATCGGCGTGGAGATGCTGTTTGCGTTGAGCGACAACAAAGGCAAGTTGCATATCCAGGATAAATGCGAATTCTCGGTAGTCGAATCAAAGGATGGCGTGGTGACTTACCAGAGTTCAATTCTTCCGGAGCGTACAGGAATGTATCAGGTAGCTACGAGAATTTATCCTAAAAATGCGCTTCTGCCGCATAGACAAGATTTCGGATTGGTAAGATGGTTATAGCCACCGGTTTTTTTGACGGTGTCCATCTCGGACACCGTTTTATTTTGCGGCAATTGGTGGAAGAATCTGCCAGGCGTGGGGATGAGAGTATGGTTGTGACCTTTTGGCCGCATCCCAGAAATGTTCTGCATCGCGAAGAAGGTAATCTGCATCTTCTGACGTCTCTTGACGAAAAGAAAGCGCTGATTGAGGAGATAGGAGTCAATCATATCGAGGTTGTGCCGTTCTCAAGAGATTTCAGCGGATATACAACTGAGGAATATCTCAGGGAGTATATCATCGGACGTTTCGGTGGGAAGGCTATCCTCCTGGGATATGACAACAGAATCGGCTCAGACCAGTGTTTTCCTGACAAGACAGCCGATATTGCCGAGCGTCTGGGACTTGACGTCATACGCCCTGAATATGTATCTTCCGGAGAGACGGCTATCAGCTCAACCCGGATTCGTATAGCCTTGGAAGCTGGTGATGTGGTATCTGCCAATGCTATGCTCGGCTATGGCTACAAACTGCAGGGAACTGTGGTTGACGGTAACAAAATAGGTCGGACAATAGGATTTCCGACTGCAAATATGAGTTTGGACGAGCCGATGAAACTGATTCCAGACAATGGTGTTTACCTGGTTAAAGTCGAGGTCTTGGGCAAGACTTGGAACGGGATGTGCAACATCGGCGTCAGGCCGACTGTAGGCGCCGGCAACGCACTTACGATAGAAACAAATATTTTCGGATTTGACGCTGATATATATGGTCGCAGCATAGCAATAGAGTTTGTCCGTAAGATACGTGAAGAGGTGAAATTCAACAACTTCGCTATGCTTGCCAAACAGCTGGAGGAGGACAGGGCCCGTTGTCTCGGCTTGTTGTGATTAATCACAAAAATGATTATCTTTGCGATGGATGTTAGGGTTCTGTCTATAGGGCAGGACTCGTTTTTAATTATGTGTTAATACAAAAAATTATGGCAGAAGTACATTATATGACCCAGGAAGGTCTTGATAAATTGAAGAAGGATCTTGCTGAAGCGCTTGCACAGCGTCCTGTCATTTCTGCAGCAATCGCTGAAGCGAGAGAGAAGGGTGACTTGTCTGAAAATGCTGAATATGATGCGGCGAGAGATGCTCAGGCATTGTTGGAACTTAAGATTGCGAATTTGAAGAATCTTGTGGCGAATGCCAAAGTTATAGACGGCTCACAGATAGGAACTGACAAGGTCCAGATGATGAATAAAGTGAAGGTGGAAAACCTTGCTATGAAGAAAGTGATGGAATTCACGATCGTGGGAGAGACAGAAGCTGATTTCGCTCACGGAAAGCTTGCATCCACCACTCCTATCGCCAAAGCTCTTCTCGGACATTCCAAGGGCGAAATCGTTGAGGCCAATGTGCCTTCAGGCGTAATGAAATTCAAGATTCTGGATATAACACTTTAACAGATGCCAACAATTTTCACAAAGATCGCCAAAGGCGAGATTCCGTCTTACAAGGTGGCTGAAAACGAGGACTTTTATGCTTTTCTGGATATAAATCCTCTCGTGAAAGGTCATACTCTGGTTATTCCCAAGAATGTGGAGGATGATTATATCTTTCATCTAGATGACAAGACTTACCTCGGTCTCTGTGCATTTGCAAAAAAAGTAGCAGTTGCATTGCAGGCGGCAGTTCCGTGCAAGCGTATCGGAGTTTGTGTGCTCGGTATGGAAGTCCCTCATACTCACATCCATCTTGTGCCGTTGCAGAAGGAAAGCGACATCGATTTCAGCAAGGAGAAACTGAAGCTTTCAGATGATGAGATGAAGCAGATCGCATCATCGATATTTGCTGAATACGAAAAACAAAATGCGAAGTAATATGAAGAATTTTAGGATTGCCATAGCCCTGCTGGGCTCATTGACAGCATTCTCGTCCTGTTGCAACAACGCCAAAGTTGAGGTGACGGTAGCAGATGCTCCGAAATCCGATATAGTAGTCAAACTCCTGGATGTGAACAAGTACAAAGTCCTTGATACGGTGAAGACTGATGACAAGGGTAGGTTTACTTACAAACAGGAAATGGTGTCAGGACAGCCTGAATTTGTATATCTTTTCTATAAGGATACAAAGATTGCGTCGCTTCTTCTTCAGAAAGGCGATAAGGTGAAAGTCAGTGCAGATACTCTTGGAACATATTCAGTGTCAGGGTCTGATGAGACTTTGAAGCTTATGGAGGTGGAGCGTGATGAGGCGGAGTTCAATGATAAGCTCTATGCGGAGTCAGCTCGAATGGAGGATCTGGATCCGTCTTCAGCAGAAGCGGTGCAGGCAAGAAAGGAAATCGCCTCCCAATATATTGCGTACTATCGCGGTAGAGTGAAGTATATACTTCAAAATTCACATTCTCTGACGGTTATCCCTGTTCTGTATCAGACAGTCGGTGACGGACTGCCGGTTTTTGGTCAGACTACTGATGCCATACATTTCAGAAATATGGCTGATTCTCTCAAGACAGTTTATCCGGAATCCAGGTATGTCAAGGCTTTGGATAAGGAGGCTTCAAGGAGATTCCAGATGCTAGAGCTGAATAACCGTATCCAGACGGCGGAGGCTGCCGGCTTCCCTGATGTGGAACTTCCTGATGTCAACGGAAATAAGGTGAAGCTCAGCAGTTTGAAATCAAAAGTGGTGATGCTTTATTTTTGGGATGCGTCTGATGCCGCCCAGAAAATGTTCAATCAGGATGCTCTCAAGCCTGCGTATAACGAGTATCACTCCAAAGGATTTGACATTTACGGCGTTTCAGTGTCTTCTGACAAGGCTGCCTGGGCTTCAGTTGTGAAGAATCAGCAGCTCGGATGGACAAATGTTAGCGATTCGAACGGCACTGCGGCGAATCTTTATAATATCAGTTCACTTCCTATCGTGTTCTTCATAGTAAACGGCTCGCTGGTCAATGCTCCTGAGGTGAAGGATGCTGCTACTTTGCGCAAGTTCCTTGCTTCTAAACTTGGATAAAGAGTTTGACTAAAAAGCGGTCTACTGCGTTGTTCTCCTTGCCCAAATCCTCACAACCGCTAGGTTGCTGCGGTGTTGGGCGCGTCGAGAGCCTTGTATCCCATCTTTTTATTCAATCTCTTGAGTCTGATTAGGCTTGAGGAGGCGTGTCCACCCGCGGACACGAATAGCGGGAGGGGCCCAACGTAGACAAGCGGTCAAAGACCGCGCAGAAAACATTGGGAGGGATCGGAGTGAGCAAAGCGAACGAAGTCCTCCTCAAACCTATCAGCCCGAGCGGTGAGGAAGAATAATCAGATGATCTTTTTCTTGGAGACAGTCGGGACAAACTGCTTCAGATAGAACGGCTCGAAGTACGCCGTGTCCTCGAACTTCTTCTCGTCAAAACGCCTTGTGGCAAGAGTCAGCATCGACTTTGCCTTAGGGCAAGCCTGTATGAATGTGGCGTTGGACGACTTGATGACATCAGAGCACTTGCCGGCGCCGTCACCGATGAAAAGCACCTTGCCTTCACTCAGAATATCTGCGAAACTCTCCGAATCGATGATTTTCGGCTCAGTCTCAGAAACTTGACGTCCGTCAGAAGTGAACACTGCCGTGTAAACCTCCATCCTTCTGGCATCAATCATCGGGACAATATATTTGCACCCTTCCGGAAGCAATCCTTCATCGATAGCCTGCCATACCAGAGTGTCCAGTGAACCGACAGCGATTAAAGGCAGTCCGGCTCCGAAGCACAGTCCCTTGGCAGTGGATACTCCCACCCTCAATCCTGTGTATGAGCCTGGCCCCATACTGACGCATACCGCGTCGCAATCCTTTACTGCAAGTCCTTTCTCATCAAGCATTTCCTTTATGAACGGAGCTGTCAGCGAAGCGTGTTGGCGCTGGTCGTTCTCTCTGGTGAACACGATTGCTCCGTCTTCTGACAACGCTGTGGAGCACAATGCAGTGGAAGTTTCTATGAAAAGTATTCTAGCCATAACTTTAAGCGATTCTAACTCTTGAACAGCAATTCCTTGAAATAAGGGAAAATGCCGTATGCGAGCCTCTTGAGTGGCGTATAGACCACCGATTTATCTATTTCAGATTCGGGCACGATCCCGAACGCCGAATTTATCGTATTGAAAAGGATTATAAGAATCCCCAGGATCAATGCCGCTTTCAAAAGCGCGAAGACTCCGCCCAGAATCCTGTCCAGCCATCCCAACATCACGAACTGAATGCTGGCCTTTATGATTTTTCCGAGCAGATGGAATATGATGATCACGACGGCAATCATCAATATGAACACTATGATGTAAAGTATCCGTTCGGAAATCTGAAGGTAGGGGAGTATCATTCCGCAGACGACCTTGGAAAACTTATATGCTATCCAAGTCCCGGCGATGATGGATACGAGCGCTATGATCTGTTCGGTGAAGCCCTTTACAATTCCCTGTATCAGAGCCGCGATCAGGCAAACGGACAATATGATATCCAACGCGCACATCCTTATTATATTTTTCTTTCTAGTATTAAATTTCTATCTTTGCGAATTGCAAAAATATATAAAAAACTATGACATTCAAAGAGTACAAGGGCTTGAATCTGGTATCTGTCGGAAGCGAAGTGCTGGATAGGTGGAAGAAGAATCACGCGTTCGAGAAATCACTCGAACTCAGAGAGGGTGCCCCGGAGTTCATTTTCTTCGAAGGACCGCCATCAGCTAACGGAATGCCTGGCATTCACCACGTTATGGCCCGCTCTATTAAAGATGCCATTTGCAGATACAAGACACAGACCGGATATAAAGTCAATCGCCGTGCAGGATGGGATACCCACGGACTTCCGGTTGAGATCGGTGTCGAGAAGAAACTTGGCATACATAAGGACGATATAGGAAAGAAGATTTCCGTTGAAGAGTACAACGACACCTGCCGTCACGAGGTTATGAAATTCACTCGCGAGTGGGTGAATATGACCGAGCGCATAGGCTATTGGGTCGATATGAACGATCCGTACATCACGTACGACAACCGTTATATCGAGACTCTGTGGTATCTTCTCCGCAAAATATACGATAAAGGCTTGCTGTATAAGGGATTCTCCATACAGCCATACTCGCCGTCTGACGGAACCGGACTCAGCTCTCACGAGTTGAACCAGCCGGGATGTTACAAGGACGTCACCGATACGACCGCGACTGTTCAGTTCGAGGTGATCAAGGACGCAAAATCTCAGCCGCTTTTCGGGCTTGAGACGCTTCCTGTATATTTCCTTGCATGGACGACCACTCCTTGGACACTGCCTTCAAATACTGCGCTTTGCGTTGGCCCTAACATCGAGTATGTCAGGGTGAAATCATTCAATCCATACACTGGCGCTGAAGCGATATATGTCGTTGCAAAGGCTCTTGTTTCCTCATGGTTCAATTCGAAGGCGGCAGATATTCCGCTGGACGATTACAAGCAGGGTGACAAATTGATTCCGTACAAGGTTCTGGATGGAACATTCAAAGGGTCCGAACTTGCAGGCATCAGATATCATCAGCTGATTCCTTGGTTCAAACCGCTCGAGGGCGATGCTTTCAGAGTGATCACCGGTGACTATGTTTCTACGGACGAAGGCACGACAGGTATAGTTCATATCGCTCCGACATTTGGTGCGGATGACAAGAAGGTGGCAACTGCAGCAGGCATACCTCCGATGATGGTGCTCGACAAGAACGGTAACCGTCAGCCGCAGGTTGATCACGACGGACGTTTCTATCCGCTTGAGGACCTTGATTCTGAGTATGTTAAGGAATATGTTTCTCCTGAATACAAAGAGTATGCAGGCCGCTATGTGAAGAATGCTTTCGACGATTCTTTGCCGAAAGATGCTCCTACGCTGGATATAGACCTCTGTATGATGATGAAGATGGACGGCCGTGCGTTCAAGATTCAGAAGCACGTGCACAGTTATCCTCACAGCTGGAGAACAGACAAGCCGGTGCTTTACTATCCGCTTGACGCGTGGTTCATCAAGACAACTGCGGTCAAGGATCAGATGGTTGCGCTCAACAAGACCATTACCTGGAAACCGGAGTCAACCGGAACAGGCCGATTCGGACAGTGGTTGGAGAATATCCAGGACTGGAACTTGTCCAGAAGTAGATTCTGGGGTACACCGCTTCCTATCTGGCGCACTGAAGACGGCAAGGAGGAAAAGTGTATAGGCAGCCTGAAAGAGTTCTACGCAGAGATAGAGAAATCCGTAAAAGCCGGGATTATGCCATCCAATCCGTTGAAGGACAAGGGCTTCAATCCTGACGATATGAGCAAGGAGAACTATGACAAGATAGACCTGCATCGTCCGTATGTGGACAATGTATATCTTGTTTCAGGCTCCGGCAAGAAGATGGTTCGCGAAAGCGATCTCATTGACGTATGGTTCGACTCTGGTTCAATGCCTTATGCTCAGGAAGGCCTCAGAGGTAAAGATACACCCAAGTTCGGTTGCACCGCAGACTTCATTGCGGAAGGTGTTGACCAGACCCGAGGATGGTTCTATACATTGCACGCTATCCACACGATGGTAAGCGGTACACCTGCTTTCAAACGTGTGATTTCTAATGGATTGGTGCTGGACAAGAACGGCGACAAGATGAGCAAGCGTCTCGGAAATGCTGTGGATCCGTTCCAGCAGTTGGACAAATTCGGAGCAGATGCCCTCAGATGGTATATGCTCACGAATGCGCAGCCTTGGGATAACCTCCGTTATGACGAGGAAGGCGTTGACGAGATAAGAAGAAAATTCTTCGGCACGCTCTACAATACATATTCATTCTTTGCGCTGTATGCAAACGTGGATAATTTCGATCCTGCGGCTCCTGCAGTTCCGTATGAGAGAAGACCTGAGATTGACCGCTGGATTATCTCATTGCTGAATACGTTGATCAAGGACGTGAAGGCGGCTTATGAGGACTATGACGTAACATCGGCTGGCCGAATGATCCAGGACTTTGTCTGCGACCATTTGAGCAACTGGTACGTCCGTCTGAACAGAAAACGTTTCTGGGGAAGCGCGGACGATGAGGATAAGCTTGCTGCATATCAGACTCTTTATGAGGTGCTTAAGGATGTTGCCATACTCGGCGCTCCTATTGCTCCGTTCTATATGGACCAGCTCTATCTTGATCTCGTCAAGGGCGGCGAAGAATCAGTACATTATGTTCTGATGCCTGAATGCAACGGGACTGTCATTGACAAGGATCTCGAAGAACGGATGGAACTTGCACAACGCGCATCATCAATGGTTCTTGCGCTCCGTAGAAAAGTCAATATCAAGGTTCGTCAGCCACTTTCCAAACTCGTTGTGCCTGTCATCTCAGACAAAGTGCGCGAGCAGTTGGAGAAGGTGAAAGGCCTCATCCTCGGTGAAGTTAATGTGAAGGAGGCTGAGTTCATCTCAGACACTGCAGGCATAATTACCAAGAAAATCAAGCCTAATTTCAAGACCTTGGGCAAGACTTACGGCAAGAGAATGAAAGAAATTGCGGCTGCTTTCGGAGCAATCTCCCAGCAGGAGATAAATGCCATCCAGAGCGCGGAGGCTGCCGGAACATCATATTCTCTGAATCTCGAGGGCGGTGAAGTCGTGCTCAATCCTGGTGATTATATGATTTCTTCTGAAGATATGCCGGGATGGCTTGTCGCTTCTGACGGTCCGTTGACGATTGCACTTGATATCGAGGTCAGCGAGGCGCTCAAGAATGAAGGCGTTGCCCGCGAACTCGTGAACAGAATACAGAATATCCGTAAAGACAGCGATTTCGATGTCACCGACAAGGTGAATGTCGTAATTTTCGCTGACGGAGAAGCATATAACGAAATAAACACTTCGCTTGACTCATATCGCGAATATGTTGCGGCTCAGACACTTGCGCTGACCGTTGAACTGAAACCTCAGTCCGATGCGACTGAAGGTGCGGTTGAGGTAGAGTGGAATGATTCTACAATTAAAATTGCGGTAACACGCAAATAAAACTTTTTGCTTATGGAAGAGAATAAACAGAACTTGGAGACTTCTGAGAAGACCCGTTACTCGGATGAGGAACTTGAGGAATTCAAGAAGATTATCTTGGATATGCTTGAAAAAGCAAAGAGAGAGTACAATACGCTCAGACACGTCGTTATGCACAACGGCACCAATGATATAGAGGATACTACCCCTTCATTCAAGACTGTTGAGGATGACGGAGCTATGCAGTTGACTAGGGAAGAAGCCAGTCAGCTTGCTCAGCGCCAATATAAATTCATCCAGAATCTTGAGGCTGCTCTTGTCCGCATTGAGAACAAGACTTATGGCGTGTGTCGTGTCACAGGAAAGCTCATTCCTAAGGAGCGTCTTCGTCTCGTCCCTCACGCAACTCTTACTGTAGAAGCAAAAGAGAAGCTCAGCAAGGGGCGCTAGATAAGGTTATGAAGATTTCTAAAGGGAAGCAACTTCTCATACTCGGAATAGCTCTCGTCATTATCGATCAGGTCATCAAGATTCTGGTCAAGACGAATATGACCATAGGCGAGAACTTCAATGTCATTGGAAACTGGTTCAAGATTCTCTTTGTCGAGAATGAGGGAATGGCGTTCGGAATGAAATTCGGGGGAATGGCAGGCAAGTTCGTGCTCACGACTTTCCGCCTGGTGCTGTTCGGATTTCTCTGCTGGTGGATTACTAAACTGATCCGCAAAGGACGTCCGGTCAAGTTGGATGCGGCAGGAAAGCCTGTAGCCTATTCTCCGGTTCCGACAGGAGTTCTTGTCGGTCTTACGCTTATAACTGCCGGAGCTTTGGGAAACATTGTGGACTGCCTGTTGTACGGACAGATATTCTCTGCCTCCACATCATTTGATGTGGCTCAATTCGGCGGTACTTATGCACCGGTGATGTTCGGTAAAGTGGTGGATATGTTTTACTTTCCGCTGATTGACACGACTTGGCCGGACTGGATGCCTATAGTAGGCGGTCATCCTCTGCGCTTTTTTGAGCCGGTGTTCAACTTTGCGGACAGCTGTGTGACCGTTGGAGCATTCTATCTCATTCTGTTCCAGTACAAATTCTTTACTTTCGAGCCTAAAAAAGAGGAAGCCTGACCCTTACTGCAGGGTTTGGCCTCCGATGAATTCACGCATCAGTGAAGTAGGCGGGATTGCCGCAATCTCTTCAGGTGACAGGGCTATTATGTAGTCCAGGAACTTGAGCAGTCTGACGGCCTCATTGAAAGCCGGAGACGACGGTGAAATTCGGCGCAGGAGCGGTTCTGCATAATACTTAAGAGCCGGTAATTCATACAGATGCGCAGAATTGAACGAAGCGTCGGCATTCTCCTGGAATGGGAAAATGTTCAGGTATTCTCCGCGACGCACGCTAGCCCAGCGCATAATGGTGTCTTCCGGCGATATTCCTCGCACTCTGTTGTCCCTGACAATACGTCTGAGCAGTCGATTGTCAGATGTGGAGATATTGTTGTTCTCATCTATGCCTAGCGATGTAAGTGCCGACGCATATACCCTGAATATTCTGGACGGGTCAACGTCAGGAACCATAGCCGGATCCAGCGCGTGTATTCCTTCCATTATCAGAATCTCATTCTCGTTCAGTTTCAGGAACTTGCCTGACGGACAGCTTTTGCCCGTCTTGAAATCATAACGCGGGAGTTCAACTTCCTTGCCGGCAGACAGATCGTTGAGCTGCTGGTTGAGCAGTTTCAAATCCATTGCGCCGAGCGCTTCGAAATCGTAGTTGCCGTTGCTGTCCTTTGGAGTCAGTTCTCTGTCTATGAAGTAGTTGTCCAGTTCGATAACCTTTGGAATAAGTCCCAGTACACGGCATTGTATTGCCAGTCTGAGAGATGATGATGTCTTGCCGCTGGATGAAGGGCCGGCGATGAACACGATTTTTACCTTGTTTCTGCGCTTATAAATCTTGTCCGCGATCTCGGCATATTTGCGTTCGTGCAGAGCCTCGGACATATTTATGATTTTCACCGCATAGCCTTCCTGTATCGCACGGTTAAGAGTGCCGATGCTGCTGACCCTCAGGTTGGCGCACCAAGATGAGTATTCAGACAATGTTGCGGCAATCTTGGATTGTGTCTGCACCGGTATTATTTTACTGAAATCGCCCACTGAAGGGTACTGGAGGCAGAATCCTTCTGCAAACGGAAGAAGATCAAATACTTTTAGATAGCCTGTGGACGGCACGAGCGGTCCGTGGAAGGTGTCCATAAGGCCGTCCAGCCAATAGACTCTGAAAGTGAACTTACCCAACGACTTGAGAAGTTCAGCCTTCATAGGCTGGTTGTTGCGGGTGAATGTTTCTTCAGCATCCTTGGCGTCAACCCTTTCTGATGTAAACGGTATGTCAGCGGAGATGATTTCCTGCATTTTGGATTTGATGGCTGAAATCTCATTCTCCGTAAGTTTGATGACGTTTCGCTGTCCGTCATCGTTGATTTTCGTTTCGCAAATTCTACAGTAAGATCCGCTTGGCAAAGAATGGTCAACTATGAGCATTTTGTCCGGATATAGGTCTCTTACGGCCTTCTGCAATACGAAGCAGAGTGAACGCTTGTAAACGCGGTAACCGTCAACGTGATTGTATCCGATGAACTTCACTTCGTGGGATACGGGCAGCCTGTAGTCAAGTTCTTTCAGCATATTGTCCACCAGGGCGGCCAGAACAGGATATTCCGCTCCCGTTTTATCGTCCTTTATGATCGGGCAGACTTCTGACGACAGGTCGCCCAGTCTTTTCTGAATAGGAATTTCATAATGCTTTCCGTTGTTTACAACCAGAATGCTGAACTTGTCGTTATTTGCCATACTTCTTTGAATCAAATTGGTGTAAAACTTCTTTCAGATATGGTCCAGTAACGGACTTTTCGTTTTCCGCCAAGTCTTCCGGCGTTCCCTGGGCGACAATATAACCGCCCCTGCGACCTCCGTCCGGGCCCATATCAAACATATAGTCGGCGCACTTGAGCACGTCAAGATTATGTTCTATGACAATGACAGTGTTGCCGTTGTCAACAAGCTGCTGCAACACGCCGAGCAAGACCTTGATGTCTTCAAAATGCAGACCAGTAGTAGGCTCGTCAAGTATATATAAGGTGTTTCCTGTGTCCTTTCGGTACAATTCCGCAGCCAATTTCATTCTCTGGCTTTCACCTCCAGACAGGGTGACAGCAGACTGCCCAAGATGAACATAGCCGAGCCCGACATCCACCATTGATTTCAGTTTCTGGGAAATCTTCGGTATCTCCTTGAAGAACTCGTACGCCTCGCTTATCGGCATCTCCAGCACATCGTTGATACTCTTCCCTTTATATCTTACTGCAAGCGTGTCATCCATATATCGTCTTCCGCGACATTCATCGCAGACCACATTGACAGAAGGCAGGAAGTTCATTTCTATGACCTTGATGCCGGCTCCTTTACAGGCCTCGCAACGTCCGCCCGGGACATTGAACGAGAATCGTCCTGGTCCGTAGCCGCGCACTTTGGCGTCAGGCGTTTCGGCGAACAGGTTACGTATATCATTGAATACGCCTGTAAATGTCGCAGGATTGCTCCTCGGCGTGCGTCCTATCGGACTCTGGTCGATTTCAATCAGTTTGTCGATATTTTCCGCACCGGATAGGCTGGCGTAGGGGAGCGGATGGGCCTTGGCGTTGTAGAATTTGTTTTTGAGTATCGGCATAAGAGTCTCGTTGATGAGCGACGATTTGCCGCTTCCGCTGACTCCGCTGATGCCGATGAAAACGCCTAGAGGAAAATCGATGTCAACATTCTTGAGGTTGTTTCCGCTTGCGCCTTTGAGTCTCAGTATCTTACCGTTGCCGTGTCTTCTTGTGACAGGAATGTCAATCCGCTTCTTTCCCTGCAGATATTCCAATGTAAGCGATTCACCGACAATGCAATGGCGAGCAACTTCAGAATCAGGCTTCTTGCCTTCAAGCAGCATCGATACCGGTGCGTTGAGGCATATTCTTCCGCCGTTATCTCCGGCTCCCGGACCTACATCTATAAGCCAGTCGGCATTGTACATTGTTTCTGCGTCGTGCTCGACCACCATAACGGAGTTACCCTCATCTCGCAGCTCCTTCAACGAATTTATAAGTTTGCGGTTATCTCTCTGATGCAGTCCGATGCTTGGTTCGTCCAGAATGTACAGGACATTGACCAGTTTGGAGCCTATCTGAGTTGCAAGCCTTATGCGCTGGCTCTCTCCTCCTGACAATGAGGATGTTGCCCTGTCAAGAGACAGGTAGTCCAGGCCGACGTCGAGCATAAACCCTGTTCTGGCTATAAGTTCCTTCAGAATATCCCTGGCTATCGTGTTCTCGCGAGTGCTGAGTTTGCCCGGCAGACTCTTCAGCCACTCCGATAGCGTGGAGATTTCCATTGCTGCGACCTCCGAGATTGTCTTCCCGTCTATCTTGAAACAGTTAGTCTGTTCGTTGAGCCTTGTGCCGTGACATACGGGGCAGATGATTTTCTCATCAATATCTTCAACTATGCCGGGGAATGAGACCATTTCCGAAAGGTTGCCTTCGCCTACACGGAATAGTTCGTCGGAACCATATACGATAAGCGATATCGCCTCGTCAGGAATATCCTCGATCGGGTCGTAGATTGAGAAGTTGTATCTCCTTGCGATAGAGCGTATTATGTCGAATTTTTTGGTCTCTCTGATTTTGCCTAGCGGAACTATTCCTCCGTCCGCTATCGAAATAGTCCTGTCCGGTATGATGGAATCGATGTTTACATTTACGATGGTTCCAAGTCCCTTGCAATGAGGACAGTAGCCTTCCGGAGAGTTGAACGAGAAAGAGTGTGGCGCAGGCTCTTGCAATGATATTCCCGAATCCGGGTCAACGAGATGCTTAGAATAGTGCTGGAGTACTCCTGTCTCCATATCCATAACGGCGATTGAGCCTTTACCCCTGCCCAGAGCGATGCCTACTGAATCTTTTACCCGTTTGTCGTCTCCTGGAACTGGCTTGAGTTTGTCAACGACAAGTTCGATGAAGTGCGCTTTGTATCTGTCAAGCGCTGTGACATCCGACAACTCCTTGAGCTCACCGTCTATCCTGGCCTGTGTGAATCCACGTTTGCGCAACTGGTCGAACAATTCGTGATAATGTCCCTTCCTTCCGCGTACGAGAGGCGCGAGAAGCAGACATTTCTTCCCGTTGTAATTGTGCATTATGAGACTGACAATCTGCTCGTCGGTGTACCTGACCATCTCTTTTCCGGTCACCGGAGAGAATGCGCGTGAAGCCTTGGCATAGAGCAGACGCAGAAAGTCGAAAATTTCCGTAATCGTGCCGACGGTTGAGCGAGGATTGTTGCCTGTCGTCTTCTGTTCAATGGCTATGATAGGGCTGAGCCCATTGATTTCATCGACCTCCGGCTTCTCGAGAATGCCCATAAAGTGCTTGGCGTAAGTCGAAAGCGTATCCATATACCGCCTCTGGCCTTCTGCATAGATGGTATCAAACGCCAACGATGACTTTCCGCTTCCGCTCAGACCGGTGATTACCACGAACTTACCTCTCGGGATATCCAGACTGACTCCCTTGAGGTTATGTGCCTTCGCTCCTGAAATTTCTATATATTCGCTTGCTTTCATTGATTCTGTCCCTTGACTTCTTCCGGAATGGAGGTCCTGACGTATGTGGTAACCTCTCCGGTGCCGTTTTGTGCGGTAAGCATCAGATTCCCTTTCTTGCTTGTCGCTTTGTATGAACCGCTGCCCCAAGGCTTGCCGTCGTCGTACGTGCCGTAGATGGCGTCGTTCTTGGTCGTCCATTCCCCGTGGTAGTATTCGTATCGCCCTTCCTGCCTCTGTTGCCAGATGCTGAATGTTCCGTCCGCGTCAAATTCAAGATACACATTGATGCCGTAGGTGTTGCCTTTGGTGACTGTGCTTATGTTGTCCAGTTTCCATTCTCCTGTGATGTCAGGCATTTTCTCCTTTGAACAGGAAACCGACATCAGTACGGATAGAAATATGCACGCCAGGCTGAGTATATTATATTTATTAACTTTCATATTGTCAATCATTTATAAATTCTAAAGCCATCCTCCGTTCTCGCTTACGACTCCTCTTGCCACAACGGACACTGTTTTGGTGATTTCCATTCCGCCCATTTCACTGTCAGTCCCGATCTTGTTTCCTCCCGCTACAGCTTTTATCTCGATCTTTGCGTTTCCGGAGCGGCGCGGGCTTATGATAAGACGGCCTGACGTTATGGAAGGGAATTCATTCAGCCCGAGAGCTCGCTTGTCTTCGTCTGTAATCGTGATGCTGTTATATGTGAGAGATGAATACTGGCTTCCGAAGATGGATTCCAGACTCAGTACATTCTCCTGTCCGACAACCGCCATAATGCACGGTGTGCCCTCAATCTGCATAAGCAGTTTCCAGGCATCTATCAGGCCCGTACCCATCTTGCCCCTATATTTGGACAGTGACATAGAGCCGATGTAGCCGACATCGTACATATAGGTTTTCTTGATACCGAGGCAGTGGCTGTTTATGTCGTTGACGGAAGTGAGGAGCATTGTCTTGAACTCTTCAGGCGTGCAGGTCTTGCCGGTTTTCTTCATATATGACAGTCCGAGCGCGGCCACTCCGGAAACGTGAGGGCAGGCCATAGATGTCCCCTGCATATAACCGTATCCGCTGCCATCATAGTTTGCGGAATATCTGTAACCCTCCGGCATTGTTGACAGCACGCACCCTTCCGTGTCGTATGTATAAGTGTCGTAGGCTGTATAGGAATATTCTCCTCCTGGGGCGGCGATGTTGCAGCCGTCTCCGTAATTGGTGTATCCGGTAGGCCTGCAGTCAGATGCTATTGCCGTGACGGATATGATGTCAGTGAGGCCTCCAGGGTAGGAAACCATTGATTTGCCGTCATTTCCTGCTGCGAATACCGCTATTCCTCCGTTGATCGGGTTGTCAAATCCCATTTTCTTTCTGTCCGACTGCTCAAAATACTCGAGCGCCTGAACCACCAGGGGCTGGGACTTTCTGTAGGAAGCGTCGTTCTTCATTGCGCCGGAACTGAATCCCCAGGAACATTGGAGAATGCAGGCGCCGTTGTCTGCTGCATATCTGATTGCTCTTGCAAGGTCATATTCTGATGAATTCTCTCCTCCGCTATATATCTGGCAGGACATTATCCTGACTCCGTCTGACTTGCCTGTGCCGCCGGCTATTCCGCACACTCCGCTGCCGTTGTTGTTCACTGCTGCCACAGTGCCCGCGACGTGAGTGCCGTGTCCGGTGTCTCCTGAACCGCTGTTGGAATTGCCAAGTTTATTCCAGGAGATTTCGCCGGTGCCGACGCAGAAGTTATATCCGTAGATGTCGTCTACATATCCGTTTCCGTCGTCATCGATGCCGTTTCCGGGGATTTCTTTTGTATTCTTCCACATATTCGCGGCAAGGTCAGGATGATTGTATGCGACACCCTCATCCACAACAGCAACTATTATTGAAGGGTCGCCTGCGGTCAGTTTCCAGGCGTCGAATACATTGATGTCGGCTCCGGCCACTGACGTTGACAGCGGCTTGCCGTCTTCTGCATTGTGATAATGCCATTGGCTGCCCAGCATAGGGTCGTTGAACGGATTTGCGGAAGTGGAAACGGCTTTTGTCAGTGCCTGCGTTGAATAAGAATCGGATTTCCCGTCATCAAGTCGGGAGACAGGATTGTTGTATTGTACCTTCAGCACTCCTTTTATTGCTGAAAGTGACATCGCGTGTCTCTCGATATCCGAATCAAAAGTCATAATATACCATCTGTCCAGACCGAAGCGGGTAAGCTCTTCTTCAGTGTTGAGCGGTTCGAATACTCTTGAACACGCCTGAGCGCCTTCTTGTACGGACAACAAATCCATAGCATCCGGACTCGCAAGTGAACAGTCAATATATAGAAGGATATCGTTTCCGCTCTCCTTCTGCTTTATGTTGAGGATTTTGTCCGGTTTTGCCTCGGAAGATTCAGGGGTAATCTCGTCCTGATGCATTGAGCAACCCGATAGAAATAGGGTAGCCAGCAGTGCGCTGATTCTTATGACGGAGTTCATATAATATATAGTTGAGACGCAAAATTACACGAAAATTCGTTTGGTTCAACTACCTGCGTCTATGAAGAGTATTGAATTTATTTGGGCGGAGAAGGCCGTATGCTTAAGGATTGTAACCTGTCAATCGCCCAAAAATCGCCCTTCTACGAAAAAAGAAAACGTTTCAATAAATTTTATTAAAATTTTAATCAACCTGTTCTTATGAAACAAGTAATTGAGTATTAGATGCTTATGTGTAGGAGCACAAGAATATGCCTGAAAAGCGTCAAAAAATATTTGAATTATAAATTCACGCAGAAAGGGCGGAATATACTTTCAAATTGGAAGCGATATCTATCTATTTTGAAAAATTAAAATTCTATTCATCGTTTTATGCCGTATTAAATGCTATAAAACCGCTTTTTATCGCATATTGCGTTTTGAAAAATTAATTTTCATTTTTGTCGAAATCGCATTTTTCGAGTGCATTTTGATAGTGAGGAAAATCACTGAGAATTAAGAAAGTATCAATATTATGTTAAACTAAAGTAATTGCTTATGAAAAAGATTTGTCTTCTTTTCACGGCAGTCCTGATGTTCGGTTTATCCGGGGTTTTGTATGCCCAGGATGTTAAAGTCACGGGTGTCGTCACAGATGCAGGTACGGGGGAAACTATACCTTTCGCATCTGTAGTTGTCAAAGGCACAATGACGGGCGTTAGTACAGACGCAGATGGAAAGTATTCAATTTCCACCCCAAAAGAGGGAACCCTTGTTTTCTCATCAATCGGTTATCAGTCTGTCGAAGTGGCAGTCGGAAACAAGGCTGTCATTGACGTTAAACTCGAGTCAGACAAAGAGCTCCTTGAAGAAACGATTGTGGTTGCGTACGGTACTGCAACCAAGAGCTCATTTACAGGTTCAGCTTCTATGGTGAAGGCTGAAACCATCGAGAACAGAGTGGCTACGAACGTGACTTCCGCACTTGCCGGAACGACTCCGGGCGTCCAGATGATTTCATCATCAGGTGACCCTGCATCAAACGGTGCGTCTATCCGAATCAGGGGTATCGGTTCAATGTCAGCGTCAAGCGCACCTCTCTATGTTGTGGACGGTATGCCTTACAGCGGTTCAATCTCTGACATCAACCCTAACGATGTCGAGTCTATGTCAGTCCTGAAGGATGCTGCCGCAAGTGCCATCTACGGTGCTCGCGGTGCCAATGGTGTCATCCTCATCACTACAAAGAGGGCTCAGGCAGGAGATGCAGTCGTGAAGTTCGATGCCAAGTTTGGTTCAAACTCAAGACTTATCCCGCAGTATGATGTCATCTCAGATCCAGGCCAGTACTATGAGACCTACTACAAGATGATGTATAACTCACAGATCTATGCCGGCAAGTCTGTTGCAGAGGCTTACGCTTATGCGGACAAGTATCTCTTCGACGAGAACGAAGGCGGTCTCGGTTATCAGATCTATACTGTTCCTCAGGGAGAGAAACTCATCGGTACAAACTTCAAACTTAACCCTAACGCTACATTGGGTTATTCTGACGGTACTTACTGGTACACTCCGGATGACTGGTACGATGAAGCTTTCCACAGCTCATTCAGACAGGAATATAATGTGTCCGTAAGCGGAAGCAAGGACAAGTTCTCATACTTCGGAAGTGTCGGCTACTTGAACGACGGCGGTATCGTCAACAATTCAGGTTACAAACGTTACACAGCCAGAGTAAATACTGATTATCAGGCTAAGAAATGGCTCAAGTTCGTTACAAATCTCAGTTATACTTATTCTGATTCACAGGTTGCCAGCTACTCGTCTTCTTACGGCTCTTCTTCTAACATATTCTATACGGTGAATATGATGGCTCCTATCTATCCTCTGTATGTCCGTGATGCTGAGACTCACGAGATTATGACAGAGAACGGCAGGAAGATCTACGATTCCAACCAGACCGGTTTTAAGCGTGCTTCATTCGTCGGTAATGCTGTCCGCGACAACGAGTACAACAAACGCCAGGTTTACAGCGATGTGCTCAACGGAAAAGTCGGAGCTGTGATTACTCCGGTCAAAGGCCTGAGCCTCACCGCAAACGTAGGATTCTTCAGCGACAATACACGTGCAAACTATCTGTACAGCCCGTACGGTTCTGCAAGTTCAGTTGACGGACAGGCTTATGTATCTCATAGCCGTGGATTTACCTACAATACTCAGTATCTTGCTGAATACAAGACTGATTTCGGCGGAAGTAAGCACAATTTCGATATCCTTGCCGGTTTCGAAATGTACAAACTTCGCAGCCAGTCTCTTTCCGGCTCGAATGACCACTTGTTCAGTCCGTTCATCGGTGAGTTGAACAATGCTGACGGAACATCCAACAGAGTTGTGAATTCATCTTCTACCCAGTATATGACAGAAGGTATCCTTTCACGTGCGCAGTACGACTATGACGGCAGGTACTTCCTCAGCGCTTCATTCCGTCGTGACGCGTCTTCACGTTTCGCTCCGGGACACAGGTGGGGTAACTTCGGCAGCGTAGGTGCGGCCTGGTTGATCTCAAAGGAGTCATTTATGAGCGATGTGAACTGGGTGAATATGCTCAAACTCAAAGCTAGCTACGGTGTTCAGGGTAACGATAACCTCGGCGGTTACTTTGTTTACGCTGACCAGTACACCCACTCTTACAATGAAGGTACCGGAGAATATTCAATAAGCCTTTCATATAAAGGAAACAGCGAACTTACCTGGGAGTCTTCACACTCGTTCAACGTAGGTGCTGACTTCGAATTGTTCAACGGTTATCTCAACGGTTCCGTTGAAGTCTTCAACAAGAAGACAGCTGACCTTCTCTACAACAAGGACGTTCCGCTTTCAGCAGGTAACCCTACCGGTTACTATCCTGTCAATGTCGGTTCCATCAGAAACTATGGTGTTGAACTCTCACTTGACGGAAATATCTTCAGAACTAAGCACGTTCAGTGGGATTGGAATGCAAACTTCAGCCACTATGTGAACAAGATCCTTTCTCTCGACAGCAGCGTTTCCGAGAACGGTATCAAAGGAGGTAACTACATCTACAAAGTAGGCGGTTCTCTCTATGAGGCCTATATGAGAAAGTATGCAGGCGTTGACAAGAATACGGGTAAGGCGCTCTACTATTACAAGACTACAGATGACGAAGGCAACGAGGTCGTATCCACAACAGACAACTTCGATGAGGCTGACCAGTTCGAGTGCGGTTCAGTTCTGCCTAAACTCTATGGTGGTTTCGGTACCAGCCTTCACGCTTACGGCTTCGACTTCTCAGTCCAGTTCTCATATCAGCTCGGCGGTAAATACTACGACGGTACATATCAGGCTTTGATGCATACCCAGTCATCAGCAGGTCAGGCTTGGCACAAGGATGCCCTCAAGGCTTGGACTCCTGAGAATACCAATACAAATGTTCCTCGTCTCGACGGCAGTACTGCAGAAGGACAGACTGCAATCGACAGATACCTTACAAGTTCAGACTATCTGAGCATCAATAATGTTACTCTCGGATATACCTTCCCTGCGAAGTGGACAAACAAGATAAAACTTGCCAGCCTCAGAGTATATGTTGCAGGTGACAACCTGGCAGTATTTACAGCGCGTAAGGGTATGGATCCTCGCTACTCTATGGGACTCGGTTCTTACACCAGCGGTTCAGGTTTGAACAGCGGCGCATATTCTGCGATGAGAAACATTTCCGGCGGTATAACGTTGACATTCTAATTTTTAACGAATAGCAATATGAAACTTAATAAATATACAGTATTGGCAGTTTCTGCTGTAGTGCTCGCAAGTTGCTCCGATATCGACAACTTGGAGCCTCAGGGCGGAACACTTATAGCCGAGCAGGTGAAGAAAATAAATGCGGCTATGCCTGAGAGGTCTGACGCTTCATTCACCGGTATGTATTTGAAATTGGGGCAGCCAAAAGGTTTGGGGTATTCTCGGCCGGATGACTTCGGCTTCATTATGATGTCTTTCTCCAATGATCTTGAGGGTGCCGATATGACATTGGCAGACAACGGATACAACTGGTTTTCCGTCTGCGGCGAATATACTTCGAGAAATGCAAACTATTACAATCCTTATCTTCGTTATGCCGCAGCATACAACGAGGTAGCATTGGCGAACACGGTGATCACTTCTTTCAATGTCACAGAAGATACTGAAGCTGAGATTGTCTATAAGGTTGCTCAGGCAAAGGCTGTGAGAGCGTTCTCATACCTGAATCTTGCTCCTTATTTTCAGCAGAATTATCAGATTGCAGGTGACAAGCCTTGCGTGCCTATCGTCACTGAAGAGACAACGGACTTCACCAACAATCCTCGCGCAACCGTCAAGGAAGTGTATGACTTGATTGTCAACGACCTTACTTATGCGGTAGAGCATCTTGAGGGTTATGAGAGACCGGACAAGGGCAAGATTGACAAGAAAGTTGCTTACGGTCTGCGTGCAAGGGCATATCTTGATATGGGTGAATGGGAGAAAGCTGCCTCCGATGCTGACAGTGCTATGGTCGGATACACTCCTGCTTCTATGAAAGAAGTTTCCACTCCGTCTTTCTATAATATCTTAGATCATAACTGGATTTGGGGATATGATATGACAGTGGATCTGGCGCAGCGCTATGTGAATGCAACATCTAGTGCGTGGGTTCGTTCTTTCTCAGGAGACGGTTATTCTGCAGGCACTCAGAATTATGCGCGCATCAACACTCTTCTTTATAACAAGATTCCTGATTCCGATGTCCGTAAGAACTGGTGGGTTGACGAGGACTTGTATTCACCTCTTCTTGAGGCTGAAGGAGTCAGCTGGAACGGCAAGACAGGTAAAGATCTCGCAAATCTCAAGATCACCGATGTTAAGGACCCGTTCCTTCCTTATACCAATGTCAAGTTCGGAATGTATACTTATGGCGGTACGACCAACGAAGAGGACTGGCCGTTTATGCGAGTTGAGGAGATGATCCTCATCAAGGCTGAGGCTCTTTACAGAAGCGGAGACCAGAGTGCGGCAAAGACGGTTTTGAGCGATTTCGTTACAAACTATCGTAATCCTAGATATATGGTTGATGCAACAGGACGTTCATTCCTGGATGAGGTATGGTTCCAGCGCCGTGTGGAACTCTGGGGAGAAGGTTTCTCGGTTTCAGATATCAGACGTCTGAACAAGCCTCTTGTAAGATTCCACGATGATGAGGAAAGCACTAACTTCCCTGCAGCGTTCAGATTCAATATGCCTGCGGATGACGGATGGTGGCTTCTCCGTTTCACTACAAGTGAGCTCAATACCAACTTCGCTATCGTTGACAATACAGGCGGTTCTCTTCCTGTTCAGGATCAGAATCCGACTCTGAGAGACGGCGTTACGGACTAATAATTTCTAATTTGGTTGATTATGAACAAGTATATTAAATATTTTCTTTATTCAGCATTGGCATTGACTTTTGTCGGATGTCAGGAAGAAGAGAAAGTGAATCCGGGCGAGAAAGACCTTGACGGATGCTATAAGGTCTATTTCCCGGAGCAGAGTTCAACATCTGACGTGACCCTTGACCCGGCAGACCCTTCTACCGGAGTTATCACGGTAAGCCGTGGAAATACCTCCGGAGATATAGAAGTTCCGGTTGAGATTACTGATACAAGTAAATTGTTCACGGTTTCGCCTATCGTGTTCAAGGACGGTCAGTCCGAGACGACTTGCGAGCTTAACTTCGACGGCATCGAGGTGGGTAAGAGTTACAGGATTTCCATTTCCATTACTGACCCTCAGTACGCTTCAAAATACAGCAGCAATCCTGTATCCATAGATTTCACTGTAATCAAGGAAAAGTGGAACGACCTTGGCGCAGGTACCTGGTATGAAAATGGATATTGGCGCTTCAAGGCTCCCGCTCCGGTTGAGTTCTTCCAGAATGATCTTAACAAGAATCTCTTCAGGATAAGAATGGCGGATCCTGAATCAGGGGAGAATCTTTATTCAGAGGACAAACAGGATGAATACTTCGTGTTCAGAGTGCTTCAGCCGGGAGACGAGTTGTCGAGCGGCGTCAAGATTACAGAAAGCGATCTGGTTCTGTTCAGTATCTTTGATACAGGCTTATATAATAAGAATTATCCTTCAGCTCCTATCTGGATGGTTCACCCTAACAGTTTCAGCAGTCTTCAGGATGAGTCGAACTTTGGACACAACAAAGTTATTCAGTATCAGAAAGACGGTGTAACTCCTGCAGGTGTGCAGATAGCACCTTACTACTACATCAGCGGTGTCGGCGGATGGAATTACACACAAGATGACGATATCATCACTATCGTATTCCCTGGCGCAGTGCTTACAGACTATTCTGTGTCAGTGGCTGTCGGCGAGTGCTCGAAAGGCAGTGTCCCTGTGTCATTCACCAAAGGAGCGGACGTGGATTCAGTACATTTTGCAGTTTATGAAGGTGAGTTGAGTCTTGCTGCTCGCGAGAGATATATCAAGGCAATCACTGAAGGTACTGAAGAAAATGCTCACGTTGCACCAGAAGAGGGCGCTCTCTCTATGAGTTTCGGTGAGTCTGGAACCTACACTATTGTAGCTGTGGCTTTCGGTGACGGAGTTGCTCAGTCAAACGGTTATGATGTGTTCAATTATGTCAAGTCCGGTGACGAGGACAACTACCAGGTCGATGTGAACATTGGTGTTGAACTCACATCCAAGTACGCTAATAAGGGTTATACAAGACTTAATTCGGCTGAGTACTTTGTTTACGGTACTGACCTTACTGACGTGAAAATCGATCTCATCAAGACAGAGAAACTGGAAGATGTGGATGCTGATAGTCTCAATGTGCTGATTTCCGAGGTTGAGTCTGTTTCCGATTCTGTTTTGACACTTATCAATGGAGATGGAGTTGTTGACGTGTTCACAGGTTTGGATCCTCTGACTTCCTATACTATGGTTGTCAAGGCAAGCAATGGCTATTTGGCGAAAGTAGTTACATCGGAGGTTACAACCGAAGGTCTTGCTAATGTCCTGATGGGTACAGGTGATTACACATATACTGTTATGTTTAGTAGTCCTGTAACAGATGAAGGTTTGAGCCTGTATCAGAATCCTAATTACAAGAATACGTATCAGATTCCTGACTGGTTCTACGGCGTAACCTTTACGTTTAATTTCGATCCGGCTACAGGTAAAGTGAAGGTCCCAGTACAATTCAGCGGTTATACTTCATCATCCTACGGCAATGTTTATGTAGTGGAGGCTAAAGATTACTATACCGAAAAAGATGAAGAGTATGCTGAACTTACTGACAGTAAGTATGATGCTGAGTCCCATACATTTACTTTCTGCATAGCGTATGTCGTGTCTGCAGGTTCGTTCGGAGTTGGCGAAGAGACTTTTGTTTTCGATGAGGCTGTTGATTTCGGCTCTGCTTCTACTTCTACTTCATCAGTGAAACCTTACGCAGTCAAGATTGCCAATTTCGGCAAGTCAATTTCTGCTGAGAAACTGAATAAGATTGAGAAGAAGGCAAGTGTAAAGGTTGCGGTTGCAGGTCTGAATATGCCAATGGAGAGAAAGGTCGGCGGTGCAGTTGAATTTGAAGCAACTCCGATTCAGAAAGTTCCGGTTGTTTTCGACAGAAATCAGAACAAGAAGGTTGAAAGCAATATAATGATGTAGTAAGCTTGGCTTAGAAGATGTTTTGAAACAGCTTCTTGATATGATGAAGGGGGTGCCTTTTTGGTCGCCCCCTTTTTTGCCCCCTACACGTGATTTGTAATATTTTCAAATAGTCACTACCTTTAGAAATTGTTTTGAAATGGTTTTCGAATTGTTTTAAAATAGCTTACAAAAGAATGTTTGATAATTTTTTAGAATGAAAACGAATAGATATTTATGCCTTGTCGGCTTGGCCGTTTTGTCTGCCGCCTGTTCGGAGATTCAGAATGAGAATAACGGCTCTGAACCTCAGGCCGCTCAGCTGAGCAAGGTGATTAACACCAAGTCTTCTGACATTCAGAATCACAGAAATGTGCTTGTGAAGTTCGAAACAGTGCCGGGTGAGAATACGATAGATAATCTGCTGTCGAATGTAGGAATTCTCTCCGTTGAGCCGTTGTTTACGCAATTTCCGGGCAAGGAGGAGTTGAGCCATAAATATGGCTTGGATAGATGGTATCAGGTGGATTTTGAAGCAGATGCGGATATTGATGCGGCAGTTGCCGATATGGCTGCTTTGAGTTGCGTGCAGACTATCGAGTACAATATGCAGTACAAACGTGCATCTGACTGCAAGTCTTATCCATATTATCCTGCTCAGGAAGCTCATCTGATGGCAGGTTCTTCAGTATTCAACGATCCGTCTTTGTCTGATCAGTGGCATTATAAGAATACCGGAGACAAAACTGTCGCAAATTCTGTCTATAAAGGTGCTGACATCAATGTCGAGGATGTATGGAAAACTCTTACTACCGGTGACAATTCCATCATAGTGGCGGTCATAGACGAGGGCGTAAAATATACGCATCCTGATCTTGCGGCCAATATGTGGGTGAATACCAAAGAGATTCCCGGCAACGGAATTGACGATGACGGAAATGGTTATGTTGACGACGTTTACGGATATAATTTCTATTCCAACGGGGCTATTTCCTGGGATGCGCAAAAAGATACTGGACACGCAACACATTGCGCAGGAACTATTTCTGCGGTAAATAACAACGGCGTCGGAGTGTCCGGTGTCGCCGGCGGTTCCGGTAAGAATGACGGTGTGAAGATTATGTCTTGCCAGATATTCAGCAATGACAATGGCGGTTCTTCTGCAGTTGTAGCAAAGGCTTTCAAATATGCGGCTGATATGGGGGCGTCCATCGCTTCCTGCTCTTTCGGATATACGGCAGGTGCGATCACTTCGGATGCGGCATTCAAGGAGCGGTCTGCGGAGTACGACGCCATTTGCTATTTCGAGGGCTCAAAAAATAACACTGTGCTTGACGGCAATATCGCGATATTCGCTTCCGGAAACGATGCGCACGACTGTTCTACATATCCGGGAGGCTTGACTGAATGTATCAGCGTTTCCGCTTTCGGACCTGATTATCTTCCGACATATTACACTGACTATGGCGCAGGCTGCAACATCTCTGCTCCCGGCGGAGAAGCTTATCTTGCTCCTTGGACGTCATACAAGTCTATGGTGCTTTCGACAATGCCTTCAGAGGTGAATGACGGCTCGGACTACGGCTATATGCAGGGTACGTCAATGGCCTGTCCGCACGTCAGCGGCGTGGTTGCCCTTGCCTTGTCCTATGCAAAGAAATTGGGCAAAACATTTACCCTTCAGGAATTTAAGAGCTTGATACTGGCATCCTCCAACGATTTCGAGGCAAGACTGTCTTCCGCCTCAAAGGATTATGCGGCGGGAACAAGTGTAAACGTCATTCCTTTGGGAAATTATAGGAAGAAAATGGGTACCGGCTCAATTGATGCCTGGAAACTGATGATGAACATCGAAGGCACTCCGTGTATCGTTGCCGAAGTCGGCAAAAACCAGTGGCTGAACCTGTCCGACTATTTCGGAACATCCTCTTCTTCACTGACTTATACCGGGGTGGAAGTTTCCACCGACGCTATAACATCTCTCGGCCTTAAACAGACTCCATACATAGAATACGGGCGTTTGTGGGTATATCCTACAAAATGCGGTTCTGCAAAGATCACTGTCAAAGCGGTTGGCGGAGGCGAGAATGTCGGGACTGACGACAAAATGGGCGGAATGGAGTTCAGCCGCGAAGTGTCAGTCATAGTAAAAACACATAAAAGCGATAACGGAGGATGGCTATAATGAAAAGGATATTTACAATAATGCTTGTGGCGCTGTCATTGTGCGCATTCTCGTCTTGCAAGAAAGGTGACAAGGCAATCCGGATATACGGAGACTGGGAGCTCAATAATGTCGAATTTGTGACGAAAAGTGCTGTTGTCGGTGATGAAACAGTGTCCGTATATATCAGGTTTACGGAAGACAACACATTTCAGCTTTGGCAGAAGCTCGGAGAAGGCAGATATTCTTCATACGACGGGCAGTGGACACTCACTGGCAATGTGCTGAGCGGTACCTATACCAATGGCAAAGCGTTTTCTTCGCAATATGAGGTCAGCGTCAGCAAGAATACTATGACCCTGACAACTCTTCCTGACCGCAACGACACCTTCACTTACCAGTCCTGCACGATTCCGGAAGACTTGTAATGGTGCGTCACTTCGTGACAACTCCAAGGCGCGCGGGGGACGCTGCCTCTTTTTGACAGCAGGTATCTTTATTCGTTGCGATACTGGCTCGGGGTTATGCCCGTGTGCGATTTGAAGAATTTGTAGAATACCGATTGGTTCGGGAAATTCAGCTTTGCCACGATTTCCTTGATGGAAAGGTCTGAATATTTCAGCATATTCTTCGACTCTAGGATGACGAAAGCGTCAATCCATTCCGGAGCGGACTTGCCACTTACGGTTTTTACAAGCTTTGATAGATATTTTGGCGTTAGACACAGTTTATCTGCGTAGAACGCCATATTTCTTTCTGTGGTGTGATGATCAGTGACCAGACGCAGGAATTGGTCGTATATGTTCTTGGCTTTAGCAGATGTCGCGCGATGCTTGTGCTCGGCTTCGGAAAGTCTGCCTGTCCAAATGGTTCCCAGAACGTACGAGATTGACGAAACCAGTGCTCCAAGTGCTTCCTTCTTGTTCTGGATGTCGCTTGTAAGCAGGTCTGATGCGAGCTCCAGATACTTGGCGCAAATGTCTTTCTCGTTGTCTTTCAATGATATGCAAGGATTGTCCATCAGGGCGACACTCTCATTGAACAGTTTGTTGAAGTCGAAACGTACGCTGGACATAAAGTTCTTGGACATTGCGACTATGATGAAGTGAAGATCCTCGTCTCTTCCTTCAACGCCTGCAACCCTTATGATATTGCCCGGGATATTCAATATGAGCGAGTTCTCCTCAATCTGGTAAGAGTCGAGATTGACATCCAAGCGGATGTGACCTCTCAGGCAGAATATCAATATGTATCCGTCGAATCTGAACGGATACTGGAACATCTTCAGTTCCTTGTCATAGTGAAGTTCCGCGATGAGAAGGTCATCACCTAGTCCTTTGCCGGGCATATCAGGAAAAAGATCCTTGAATTTCCTGATGCTGATATTGTGTAGTACGTCCTGCTGTTCCATAATGAGCGCAAATATACTAATTTATTTTATTGCTAAAAATCTTTTTTTTCGACCTAAATATCATTTTTCGCTCAAAACATAACCTTTTTGCGGATAATATGGCAACCTTTTTGTATATTTGCACCCCTCGGAGTGCGGAGGGTATTTCCGCGGTACTCGGGGGACGGCTTGAAACGGCTGAAAATCCATACGGAAAGCGGGATGAATAATCCTAAAGGTTGTCTCCAATGGTTAAAGAATAATGACAATGTGTTAGATATGAACAAATTGATGAAAAAACTCTGTCTGATGTCGGTGGCTTGTATGTTGCCGTTGGGTATGACAGGTCAGGAAACTCTTACACTGGAACAGTGCAGAGAGATGGCTCTTAAGAATAACAAGAGCATAGAACAGGCTAGAACGAAGGTCGAGATGGCCGGCTATGACAGAAAAATAGCCCGTGCCAATTATTTCCCGAATATCAGTGCGACTGGTACATATATGTATAATGAGAAAAGCCTGGCGCTGATAAATGACGAATTGTCAGGCAAGTTGACAGGTGCGGGCTCTGCGCTTCAGAATTCTGTCAACGAGAGAGTGACTACAGTTGTCGAGGCGCTCAGCAAGATGCCGGGCGGTACTGAGATAATCAACAGCCAGTTGGGGCAGTCTGTGCTTGCGGCTTTGCAGAAAGGCGAGATCAGTTCAGCGATCACCCAGATTGGTACTGAGGTGGATGATTTGCTCCATCCGGATACGCACAATATATTCGCCGGTGTGGTTTCATTGCAGCAGCCTTTGTTTATGGGCGGTAAAATCGTGAATGCCAACAAGATGGCAAAGCTTGCTGAAGATCTTTCCAAAGCGAAGTACGACAAGGAATATCAGGATTTGCTTACGACGGTCGATCAGGCATATTGGCAGGTGGTTTCAGTTGCCAACAAAAAGAAGCTTGCCGAGAACTATGCTGACCTTCTCGAGAAAATGGAGCACGATGTGGAAGTTTCCGTTAATGAAGGAGTTGCAACAGAGTCTGACGCATTGTCCATCAAGGTGAAAGCCAACGAAGCGGCTATGATGAAGACTAAGGCGACTAACGGTCTTGTACTTGCTAAAATGCTGCTTTGCAAGGAGATAGGTATGGATCTCAATTCTGAGATTACTCTTGCGGACGAGACTCTTGATGTCGTTCCGGTACCGCAGATGACCGCACAGAAAGATCTGGAAGCGGTGTATGATGACAGACCTGAGACAAGGAGTCTTAATCTTGCAACTCAGATTTACGACGCGAAAGTCAAGATTGCACGCGCGGATATGATGCCTAAAGTTGCATTGACTGCCAATTATATTGTTACCAACCCGAATCTTTATAACGGATATCAGAATAAGTTCGGAGGAATGTTCAATGTGGGTGCGGTGATTAATATCCCGATATTCCACGGCACTGAGGCTCTTCAGAAGACCCGCAAGGCTAAGGCTGAGGCTACTCTGTACAGAAGCCAGCTTGAAGAGGCGAAGGAGCTTATCAATCTTCAGGTAACACAGTTGCGCAAACAGCAGGAGGAGGCTTTGGAGAAGCTTGATATGGCTGAGAATAATCTCAAGAGTGCAGAGGAGAATCTTCGTACAGCATCTGTAGGATTCGAGGCAGGTGTGATTACTGCAAATATCGCTTTGGCGGCGCATACGGCTTGGCTTCAGGCTCATTCTGAATATATTGATGCAGGCATAGAACTTCAGATGAACTATGTCAATCTGCAGAAGGCTGAGGGTAGTTACAAATCGGATATGGACTAAGAAACGTTGATTGGGCGGGATTCCGGAGAGAGTCCTGCTGTAATCGGCAAAATGGAATAATTGTTTGGATAATAAAAAGTTAAAGATATGGAACAGTCTAAAAAATCTTACAATCTGGTAATCGGCGTGGTCGCTTTGCTGACCATCATTGTGCTGATAGCTGTGATCGGGTATTTCGTCTCAAGGCCTAGGCCGCTTGTGATTCAGGGTGAGGCTGAGGCTTCAGAATACAGAGTTTCCGGCAAAGTCCCGGGACGTATCGAGACGCTTTTCGTCAAAGAGGGTGATATGGTGAACAAAGGTGACACAGTTGTGTTTATTGATTCTCCTGAAGCTCGTGCTAAACTGGAGCAGGCAACTGCGCTCAAGAATGCAGCAACTGCACAGGAGACCAAGGCGCAGAACGGTGCCCGCAAGGAGCAGATTGCCGGAGCGTATGAACTTTGGCAGAAAGCTATTGTAGGTGAGAAGGTTATGAAGAAATCCTATGACAGGATTAAGAACCTTTATGACCAGAAAGTCGTTTCCGCTCAGAAATTTGACGAGGTTGAAGCTCAGTATAATGCCGCAATCGCTACTACCAAGGCCGCAAAGAGCCAGTACGATATGGCTGTGAACGGTGCACGTGCAGAGGATAAGGCTGCAGCTGCCGCTCTTGTTGAGCAGGCTAACGGTGCTCTTATGGAAGTTCACGCCGCTTTGGATGAACTCTATCTGACTGCACCTGCTTCCGGAATCATTTCCGCAACATTCCCTAAGGTTGGCGAGCTTGTAGGTCAGGGTTCTCCGATTATGACGGTGACAGACCTGAACGATATGTGGTTCACATTCAATGTCCGCGAGGATTATCTCCACGGTCTCAAGCAGGGTGACAAGGTTACTGTTATGATTCCTGCACTGGATGACGTTGAGTGCACAGCAACAGTCAATTACATTGCAGTTCGCGAGTCTTATGCTACTTGGAAGGCTACCAAGGAGACAGGAATGTACGATGCCAAGACATTCGAGGTAAGGGCTGTGCCTGATGCTCCAGTTGACGGTCTACGTCCGGGAATGTCTGCAATTATCAAAGACAGCAAGATTCTTAAGAAATAACAAGTATGGGATTTTGGCATAACATAGGAGCGATTGTCCGCAGGGAACTCAGGATAATGAGGAATAGACCGATTTATCTTCTGGGTTCAGTGGTGACAGTGGCTTTCTGCGCCGTATTCTTCTTGACTTTCCTTAAGCAGGGACTGCCGCACGACCTTCCGATAGGCATCGTGGATAATGACAATTCGTCACTTTCCAGAAATTTCGCGCGCCAGCTGGATGCTACCCAGTTGGGCAAAGTTATCAAGTACGATACTTTTGCGGAGGCGCGCGAGGATATGCAGAGCGGTAAGATTACTGCGATATGCGTAATTCCGAAAGGTATGTACGCGGATGTGCAGGCAAGCCGGCGTCCGACTTTCACTTATTACCTGAACGGACTTTATTTTGTCGGCGGTGCATTGTCTTACAAGAATATCCTTACGATGATAAATCTTGCAGACGGTGCTGTGCAAAGGGAGGTTCTGCGTGCGAAGGGTGTCAACGAAAAGGCGATAATGGGACGTATCCAACCTGTGACTGTGGACGTGCATCAGATTGGAAACCAATATACTAACTATGGTTATTACCTTACCAATATATTCCTTCCGGGAGTATTGGAGTTGACAGTAATAATCATACTTATATATTCTCTTGGAGCTGAGCTTAAGTATGGCACATCGCGTCATCTTCTCAGAACCGCAGGTGATTCGATGTTTACCGCACTTTTCGGCAAACTGGTGGTTTATACGGTGCTGTTCTCGGCTATCGGCTTGATACTCATTATGCTGATGTATGACTGGATGCATTTCCCGATTAACGGAAGCATCTGGAATATGTTCCTGGCGATAGTGCTGTTGGTGCTAGCGAGCGAGGGTGTGGCGATATTCATAATAGGTATGCTTCCTATACCTCGTTTGGCGTTGAGTATCGGAGCGTTGTATAGCGTGATGGCGTTCTCGATGTCCGGATTTACGCTTCCGGTTGAGACGATGCCTCCTTATATCCAGGGACTTGCGGAGGCTTTCCCGCTCAGGCATTATTTTCAGTTCTATTCCCGCGAGGTGATTTTTGCAACCGGTTTCGCAGGATGGTGGAAGGAGGTTGTACATCTTCTCATCTACTTGTTCTTGCCTATGCTGGCGATTTACAGATTGAAGCGGGCTTATGTGCTCCAGAATTTCCCTAAAAAGTAAGGCTGTTATGAAGAAGAAAACATATTTTGGATCTTGGCTGCTCGACTTCTGGGAGATTTTTACTCACGAGCTTAAGCTGATTTTCTCCGATTCCGGAGTGATGGTCATATTTTTCCTGGCGGGTCTTGC
The DNA here is from genome assembly GCA_963617065.1 of Butyricicoccaceae bacterium. GTDB lineage: Bacteria > Bacteroidota > Bacteroidia > Bacteroidales > UBA932 > Cryptobacteroides. The sequence goes on along the minus strand of CAVENC010000014.1, from coordinate 9,472 downwards.
ATATCCTCTTCTGTATAATGTAATGTACCTGAACGGGATATTGAACGAGACTCCTATTGCGATAGTCGATAATGCGGACTGCTCTGCGAGCAGAAGGTTCGCGCGCGAGGTGGATGCCACGAGAGAGTGCGCCGTGAAGTATCACTGCGTCAATGTGCTCGAGGCTCAGGAACTTATGAAGGAGGGGAAGATTCGCGGGTATCTGTATTTTCCGTCTGACTTCGGCGAGAAGTTGGCGCGTATGGAAACGGCTACTGTGTCTGCTTATGCTGATATGAGCAGCTTCCTGTATTACAAGAATATCCTGATGGCATCCAATCAGGTGATGCTCAAGGAGGTGGGAAGCATACAGATGGAGCGTTACGCTGCCGCCGGCTTTACCGGGGCGCAGGCCGCCCAGCTCGTGCAGGCTATACCTTATGAGGAGAACAATCCTTATAACAGGGCGTTCTCATATTCGTTGTTCCTATTGTCTGCGATTCTTCTTGTTATAGTGCAGCAGACGCTGTTTTACGGTATGTCAATGCTTGTCGGTACTGCAAGGGAGGAGAACAGAAGTTTCGCCATATTGCCAGACAGGCTTGAAGGTCACGGCGTGGGCCGTGTCGTTCTCGGACGCGGTCTTGCTTATTGGTTGATATATATGGGAATAGCAATTTATATCGCCTGCATAGTGCCTGCAATCTTCGGAATTCCGCAGAGAGGAAACTTTTGGGATATTCTCCTGCTGCTTCTTTTCTTTGTCACTGACTGTGTGATGTTCTCGATGACCTGGAGCTCGCTAGTTACCAGGAGGGAGTCGGTATTCCTTCTGTTCTTGGTGATTTCGCCTATATGCCTGTTCCTTACGGGATTCTCCTGGCCGACAGCCGCTTTCCCTAATTTCTGGAAATGGTTCTCATATATTTTTCCAACCACATTCGGTTGTCAGGGATTCATTAACCTGAATACTGCCGGAGGTGATTTGTGGACTGCACACGACCAGATGATAGCGATGACAGTGCAGACGATAATTTATTTCTTTACCGCCTGTGTTGCAATCTATGTTGAGAACTGGGTTATCCGTCACAAGGCTGAGTTGTCCGAGAAGAAGCGTGAGATAGCTGAGCGCGTCGGCGTTGATCTCGACGAGGACCGCAAGATTATCGCCGGAAAATAACAGCGTCGGAAGTTGCATAATTCCACGGCGAGTGGCGCTGGCCTTCTTGGGGTAAGCGAATGAGGGGGACTAAAAGTCGAAAGACTGATTAGTCGCCCTTATATTTTTATATTAGTGGGTTCCGAGCCCGTAGGTAGTTAAACTCCGGCAGTAATGATGCAAATGAAGATGGACGGTGCCGGAGAGTGTTCTTTGAGCGAGAGTTACACACCTTCCGGATGCCGCTGTCTCTGCTTCAGTGTTGCTTATGTCGCGCCCCTCAGAGGTAGCGGTCTTCGCTCAAAGCGTTGGGAAAATTCGCTCCAGCCATCTACCTCTTTTTGATAGCTTGCTGATTGCTGATGAGGTATGAAGTTAAAAGAGGTATATTTCGTAGCGACTGAGTCGGCGGGCCTTCTAGAGTGGAAAACGAGTCGGAGATTTTTGCAGGATTGCAAAAGTCTCCGATTCGTTTTTGCTCCTGTGGCTGTCTTGCTGTGGTGCGCCTCGACATCGGCGTAGGCGCAAGGACACAAAAAAAGATCCGGTGCTTTTCCCAAAGGACCGGACCCCTATATAAAACGAACTTAACAAATAGACATAAAAACCTTTTATTGTCTTTTGCAAAGATATAACCTTAAAACGTTATTACCAAATTTTTCGTGAAAATTTTTAAGGAAAATTTCAACATTCGCTAATAATCTGCAATAATAAAACGTTGTTCATTTTACAATTGCTGATTCTCGCTATTAAAGATAATCGCGACAGAATAGCCTTGAATGCAGATTTTAGTGCGCGACTATGCGCGCAGCGATGACGCGGATGACGTTAGAAGTCACCTGCGCGTTCAGAAAATCTAGATTCCTGAAATCGATGATTCTGCAATCATGACCTTGACTCCCAGTTCCTCGATCTTTGATACGATTTCAGGAGAAATCTTGGAATCGGTTATCAGAGTGTCGATAAGGGATATCCTTCCCAGACTGGCAAGTGAAGGATGGCCTATTTTGGATGAATCTGCCAGGAGATATACTTTTGAGGCGGCACGTATCATCGCTGATTTTACTGTGAGGTCACTTATGCCGGGATATGTAAGAAGAAAATCGTCTGTAGTTATACCGGCAGTGGCGAGGAAAAGTTTGTCCACGTGTATTCCCCTGAAGAGATTGGACGCAATTTCTCCTGTAAGCGACAAAGTGGGTGCCTTGAATTCGCCCCCTGACACAAGAAGGTTGATCCCCGGATTCTCGCCGAGAATGTAGGCTATGTTGAGGGCGTTTGTGAGAACCGTGAGGCTTTTGAATCCTGAGACAAGCTTTGCAAGCTCAGTCGTAGTAGAACCTGAATCCAGAATGATGCTGTCCCCCTCATTTATCAACTTGACGGCAAGACGTGCAATGTCCTGCTTCTCTGCCATATTTGACTGATTGAAAAGCTGTCCGGTCTTGGCAAAATTGCCGACATCCTTAAGGAATGCACCTCCGTGCTCCCTTTGGATGTAGCCTAGATTCTCCAGTTCTTCTAAGTCCTGTCGTATGGTTACTTCTGAGACTTTGAAGATTTTCGAAAGATTCTGTACTTTGGCGTGACCGTCTTCCTGAATAAGATTTAGTATTTCTGTTCGTCTTTGATTTAGAGCCATTTCGCATCAGTAATTATTGCTTACAAAGTTAATAAAAATAGTGAGTATTACAAAAACGAAGTAATACGAAAGAAGAAAAATTGGTTTAATTTTCGAAAAATACTTTCGATTTCTTTTGTTTATTACTTTCGATTACTTATATTTGCGTCAGTTAGTAACACTGAATCTGGCGGCACGTCTGCTTAATTATGTATAAAGATATGGATATCAAGTCTCTGCAATTGCTTTCTGAAAAGAGTCGAAAGCGTCTTATTGACATTATCTACAATGCCGGGGCCGGACATACAGGTGGCGATCTTTCATGCCTGAACACCCTGACTGTTTTGTATAACCACTATCTTAACGTTTCGGCGGAAAATCTTCACGATGAGGACAGAGACAGATTTGTGCTTAGCAAAGGGCATTGTGTTGAGGCTCTTTATGCTGTGCTGGAGTCCAAAGGAATATTGGAGTCTGCAGTCGTAGATACTTTGGGTAAATTCAATTCACCTCTCGGTGGCCATCCGATGTGCACCGTGCCGGGTATAGAAGTTAATAGCGGAGCCCTCGGACACGGATTATCTTTCGGCCTGGGGATGGCAATAGCTGCCAAAATGAGTTCAAGACATTATAGAACAGTGGTTCTGATGGGAGACGGTGAGCAGGAGGAAGGGTCAATTTACGAAGCTGCAATGGCGGCCCCGCATTTCCGTACTGGCAATCTTATCGCGATCATCGACCGCAATATGCTTCAGATAAGCGGTACGACCGAAGATGTGATGCCTATCGAAAATATAAGAAGCAGATGGGAAGCTTTCGGTTGGGAAGTGCTCGATATGAACGGTGACGATGTTGCGGATATAGTAAGGGTGCTTGACAGTATTGATACTGAGTCGGATAAGCCACATCTGGTGATAGACCATACGACCAAGGGCTTCGGCGTTTCATATATGGAAGGCGTTGCCAAGTGGCATCACGGAGTACCGAATGAAGAGCAGTATAAGCTCGCTATAGAGGAAATCTCCGGAAGAATCAATGAATTGCAGCGATAAAATCATTTGCGCTATGAAAGATTGTAGAAAAAGTTTCACATCCACATTACTGGAACTTGCACGTCAGGACAAGGATATTGTTGCGGTCACGACCGATGCCCGTGGATCTGTCACTCTCGGGGATTTTGCAGATGAATTGCCCGACCAATTTGTCGAGTGCGGCATCGCTGAACAGGATGCTGTCGGTATATCTGCCGGTCTGGCGCACTGCGGAAAGAAAGTGTTCTGTTGTGGTCCGGCCTGCTTTTATGTGGCCCGCAGTCTCGAGCAGGTAAAAGTAGATGTGGCATACAGCCGCAATCCGGTGAAAATCCTCGGAGTGAGCGGTGGCGTCGCATACGGCGCATTGGGTGCAACACACCATAGTCTCCACGATATTGCAGTGCTCAGAACATTTCCCGGGATGAATGTTGTGCTTCCGTCAGACGGAAATATGACATCGAAACTTGTCAAGATGCTTGTGGATTATCCTGAACCGGTGTTTGTCAGAGTCGGCAGGGGAGCCATAGGCGAGGTGTATGAGAATGATGACTTTGAATGTGTTCCCGGAAAGGCAAATGTACTCAGGGAAGGCAATGACGTCACGATAATAGCTACCGGTGAGACAGTCTGCCAGGCTGTGAAGGCTTCCGATATGCTGTGGGAAAAGGGTATCGGTGCCAGAGTTCTTGACTTTACTTGGATAAAGCCTTTCGACAAGGATGCGCTGCATAAGGCTGCAAGTGAGACCGGACGTATTGTCACTGTGGAGGAACATAGTGTTTACGGAGGCCTGGGAGCGCTTGTTGTTGAGGAACTTAGCGAGAATCCTGTTCCAGTGAAGATTTTGGCGTTGCCTGACGAAGATATGATTCACGCTACGTCTAAGGAACTTTTCGCATACTATGGAATTGATGCGGATGGCATAGCCAAGTCCACATTAGAATTTTTGGATCAGAAACATATAGCCAGGTAATTCTATGAAAAACAGCTACGTCATATCCGTGGACCAGAGTACCTCTGCTACAAAAGCATTGCTGTTCAACGAAGAAGGTATTCTTCTGCATTCTTCCAGTGTGGCACATCACCAACATTATCCTAAGGAAGGTTGGGTGGAGCACGATGCGGAGGAGATATATGCAAATACAGTAGAGGCAATCCGCAAAGTCAAGAATGCTTTGAATGAAAACGACGCGGAGTTCACTCTTGCTTTGACAAATCAGCGGGAAACCATAGTGGTGTGGGACAAGAGGACAGGCAAGCCGGTCTGCAATGCCATTGTGTGGCAGGATATGCGTGGCCGTGAAATCTGTGACCGTCTTGTCTCTGAAGGGTATCAGTCTCTTGTGCAGGAGCGCAGCGGACTTATGATTGACCCGTATTATTCCGGAAGCGAAGTAAAATGGATTCTGGACAATGTCCCAGGTGCTCGCGCAGATGCCGAAGCCGGTCATCTTCTGCTCGGAAACATTGATTCGTGGCTTATTTGGAAACTTACGGAGGGCCGTGTGCACGCGACAGACTATACAAATGCTTCCCGCACATTGCTTTTCAATATTCATACTCTAGACTGGGACGACGATTTGCTCGCAATGCTCACTGTCCCTCGATCTATGGTGCCTAAGGCGCGTCCTTCTGATGACGTGTTCGGTGAGACGACGGTTGAAGGCGTATTCGAGACACCGATACTGATTGCCGGAGATCTGGGAGATTCTCACGGAGCTCTCGCCGGCCAGATGTGTTTCGGGAAAGGCCAGTGCAAGGTGACTTACGGTACGGGTTCTTCAGTTATGGTCAATATTGGCGAAAGTCCTGTAGTGGCTCCGAAAGGAATGGTGACGTCGGTGGGTTTTGCCGCATTGGGCAAAGTGTTCTACGGATTTGAAGGGAATATCCATTGTACAGGAGCAACTATAGCGTGGCTTGAAAGAGAACTGAAACTAATAGGAAGTGTCGGCGAGATAGAGTCCTTTGCCACTTCCGTTCCGGACAATGGTGGTGTATATCTTATCCCTGCGTTTGCAGGTCTGGGCGCGCCGTGGTGGAACAGCGAAGTGAAGGCAAGGATTGTTGGAATGACTCTGGGCACAGGTAAGGCTCACGTGTGCCGTGCGGCGTTGGAATCCATTGCCTATCAGGTAACTGACCTTGTGAAAACAATGGCGGATGGTGCCGGTGTGACGCTTAGGGAGTTGCGCGTTGACGGAGGTCCTACTAAGAACCATTTCCTGATGCAGTTCCAATCAGACCTTCTGAATGTGCCGGTGGTACGGTCGGAGACTGAAGATGCCTCAGCTTTCGGCGCATTTGTGATGAATGGTTTCGCCAGAGGGAAGTGGACGTCCTTTGAACAGGCCGAAAGCATCAGGGTCAGCGACGACCCGGTGCAGCCATCGTCTTCAGTCGCGGCCTCAAAGGCTTATGAGGGATGGCGAAAGGCAGTAACAGACCTTGTCTCAGGAAGATAACAAACGATAATAACATTAAAACCGCATAATTATGTACAAGAACAATCAAAAATTGTGTTTCGGTGTAATCATCGGCACAAGGGCTTATTTCAATTCTGCATTGGCGAAGGATGTACGTGCTCACCTTCTCAAGACTCTCGAGGCTAAGGGTTATGACTATGTAATCCTTCCGGATGATGCAACTCCTACTGGAAGTAGCAGTATCGAGACTCGTGAAGACGGTCTTAAATGCTCCAAACTTTTCCGCGAACATCGTGATGAGATAGATGGAATCATCGTTTCTCTGCCGAACTTCGGTTTTGAAATAGGAATCATAAATGCCATCAAGGATGCTGACCTAGGTGTTCCAGTTCTTGTGCAGGCTTGCGATGACGAGAATGACAAAGTGGATCTCGACCGCAGGCGTGATGCTTTTTGCGGAAAGATTTCAGTTTGCAATAACCTGTATCAGTATGGCATTCCTTTCACTGATACTACATTCCATACATATTCCATTTATTCAAAGACATTTGAGGAAGATCTTGACAAGTTCGCAGGCGTTTGCCGCGTTGTCAACGGATTGAGACATTGCCGTATCGGCCAGATCGGAACACGTCCTCTCGGTTTCAATACTTGTCGCGCAAGTGAGAAGCTTCTTCAGAAATACGGCATTACTGTGGTCCCTGCTGATTTGTCAGAGGTGATATTCGCGGCTCAGAAGATTGAAGACAATGATCCTGAATATCTTGCAAAGTCCAAGTCCATCATGGAGTATGCAAAGGTTCCTGAGGCTTATATGGAGAAGATGCCTCTCGTGGCTAAGTTTGCCGTGGCGGTCGAGCGTTGGAGAAAAGCCAATGACTGTGATGCACTTGCAATTCAGTGCTGGGATTCTCTTGAGCAGAACTATGGTTGCGCTGCCTGTGTGGCAATGAGTATGCTTGGCGAGAGACTTGTGCCTTGCGCTTGTGAGACGGATATTGCCGGAGCTGTGTCAATGTATGCTTTGACTCTTGCTTCAGGTCATCCTTCTGCACTTATGGATTGGAACAACAATTTCGCTGAGGATCGCCAGAAATGCGTCTGCACACATTGCGGCAATTTCCCTATGGGCTTTGTAGGTAATAACGACCTCAAACTGACTCCTCTCGGAGTGCTCGGAAGAACTCTCGGCAAGATCAAGACATTCGGTGCGGTCAGCGCCAAGGTATCAGCCGGTGATTTCACATATTTCCGCATTTCCACTGATGACACTAAGGGCAGCATAAAGGCATACCTTGGCGAAGGTCAGATTACTGATGACCCTTACGGAATGGACGGATGTATTGCGGTTACGAGAGTGCCTGAACTTCAGAAACTTATGAAGCATATCTGCCGCAACGGCTTCGAACATCACGTGGCTGCCTGCCGTGGCAATGTCCGCGATATCTTGAGAGATGCCATTGAGAACTATCTTGGCTGGGACCTTTACGTTCACGAATAAAAGACATTAGGCTATGGTACTGGTAACAAATCCACTGATTGGTATTATCTGTTGTGTATATTGCTGCCTCTGCTGGGGCTCTTGGGCTAATACTCAGAAACTCGTGACCAATAAGGGCTGGAAGTTCACCCTCTTTTATTGGGATTATATTTTCGGCTTTTTCCTGACCGCAGTGGTAGGAATGCTTACTCTCGGCGGTGCAAAGATGGGTGAATTGACTTGGTTGAGTGTCGGTTATGCAATGCTTGGAGGTCTTATATGGAACTTTGCCAACATCTTCCTGACGGCAGCCAATTCCATAGCCGGAATGTCAGTAGGATTCCCTATCGGCGGTGGCCTTGGTTGGGTGGGCGGTATCGTGTTCAACTATTTTGTTGGCGGATTTACCGGCAATAAAACCATGCTATGGATAGGGCTCGTTCTCGCCATAAGTGCGATGCTGTTCTGTGCAGTTTCATATAACCGTCTGACCAGCAGCCAGAAGAAAACACCGATAACCGGCATTGTGTTCGCAATTATCTCCGGTTTTGGATTTGCATTCTTCTACGGTCTGGTAGTCAAGGCGATAGATCCTGCCTATGTCTCTGGTGGCGTCGGTACGCTTACTCCATACGCTGCCGTCTTCTTCTTCGCATTGGGTGTGCTTGTCACTACACCAGTTCTCAACGGAGTTGCGATGAGGCATTCTGTGGAGGGTAAATCCACTATGAGAGAATACGTTACCAACGGAGATACTAAGACTCATCTCATCGGTATGTTGGGCGGATTCATCTGGATGAGCGGTATGGTCATAAGCTTTATGGCTTCCGGTTCCGGCAATCCTGCCGTGACTTATGCTCTCAGCAACGCGTCACCTCTGGTAGCTATGATCTGGGGCGTGCTGATTTGGAAGGAATTCAAGGGAGCGCCTAAGGGAACTGGAAAATATCTCACAGCTATGTTCGTCTGCTTCCTGGCAGCCCTCGTAATTATAGCCAGCTCAAATTAATACTACAAATAACCAACTGATGAAAAGATTGTTAACATCACTCGTGGTTGTACTTTTATGTACAATCTCGGCTATGGCGCAGAATATAACTGTGTCAGGCGTGGTCAGGGATACCAAGAACGTCCCTCTGGCCGGTGTCGCTGTTATCCAACAGGGTACGACCAACGGTCGGTCAACTGACGGTGACGGAAAATATTCCATCACTCTTCCAAAAGGTTCGTCTATCGAATTCTCTTGCATAGGATACACCGCGCAGGTGCTCAAAGCCACAAGCACCACTCTTGACGTAGTCCTCGAAGAGGATAATCTTCTGCTTGAGGAAACTGTCGTAGTGGGTTACGGTGTCCAGAAGAAAAGTTCCGTGACGGGAGCTATATCTCAGGTGAAGTCCGAGGATATCGCAAACCGTTCAGTGACAGACATCGCAGGTTCGCTTCAGGGAAAAACGGCCGGTGTGCAGATCGTGTCTTCATCCGGAGCGCCTGGTTCTGAGTCTTCTATCCGAATCCGCGGATACTCTTCAAACAGTTCTTCAGACCCTCTTTATGTTGTCGACGGTTTGAGAACCAAGAACATTTCCAATATTGACCCTAGCGACATCGAGAGCATAGAAGTGTTGAAGGATGCGGCTTCAGCAGCTATCTATGGCGCTCAGGCAGGTAACGGAGTTGTTCTTGTCACGACTAAGCATGCGGCAAACGGCGTCAGCAAGGTGACATACGATATGCAGCTCAGCTGGCAGTATGCAGCCCATATCCCTAAGG
>CAVENC010000013.1:0-59245 GCA_963617065.1 Butyricicoccaceae bacterium | reverse complement strand
ATCTTGCAATGCGGTTGCCGCTGCGCCAACACCTTCAGTATGGGCGATGGCCTCGAAATAGTCGAAGTACATCTCCTCCACGCGCATAAGCGGAAGTGACGCGATAAGACCGGTCTCGAGGACATTGAGTGAGCCGCTTCCTGCACGGAATTTAAGATTGGTGTAAGCCGGCATCTCAGCCCATTTTTCATCGGTCAACGCGGAATTGACGGTGTACTTTGAAGATATCGGGGTGACTCCGGCATCATCGGGAGCAATCCAGCTGTAACGTCTCCAGTCCTTTCTTGAAATCTTGTCGTAGAGGGCGCTGGATATGCATCTGTAACCCATATATGCTTTCTGCGTCATTCCCCAGCTTGCTTCCGATGCCATATAACCGAGGAATGTGTTCCAGTATGTCTTGTTGATCTGTTCCTTGGTCGTTACCAATGTTCCGAGCATCCAGGATGGCTGTGCCGTGTTGAATCCGGTCTCGGCATTTGTCCATTCTTCGCGTGTAAGAGGAATGTATCCGGCGCTGCTGTATGCCAGTTTTGCATATTCTGCAACCTTGGCGTAACAGTCGTTGGCTGAGGTTATGCCCAGTTTGCCGTAACCGTCCTCGTTTGAATCAGCTGCGACAAGTGCGGCCAGGTCTGCGGCACTCTTCTCGCATCTGGTGGCGATTTCAAGCCAGAGACGGGTCTTGAGTCCATATATCACGCTCTTGTCCATAAACGCCTTGTGGCTGCGCGTATATCCGTCCAGGTCGGCCTCGGCATTGTCCAAGTCATTCATTATGAACCTGTACATTGTGTAGAATGGAGCGCAAGGATTGTTGGTAAGAGTCTCTTTTGCTGTCAGGTCCGTGACGATTGGCACTGTGACTCCGATGACTTTTCTGGCGGCCGCGTCATTGTCCATAGCGGTCACTCCTGTATTGCGGTATTCATACAAGCGGCTCAAGTCAAGATAAAGCATTGCCCTGTAGCCCAATCCGATTCCGAGAAAATGCCTTACATCGTCGTTGGTTTCCGGTGACATCGCCTTCGCCTTAGTGATAACGTTGTTGGCGTTCTTGATGAACGAATAGTAATAGTAGTAAGGGTAATAGTACATATATCTGAGCGAGATGGCATTCTCGAGATATATCCAATAGTTGTAGCCGTTGTCCGCCATAGGGAAATCCTCACCGCAGACTTCGCGCATATACATCTGGCAGGCATAGCCCCAGTCCCTCGTGTTGCCGTCACTTCCGTAAGTGTCCCAGGTCAACATAAACGAAGGCAGACTGTTGGTCAGATATTCAAGCGACGCTGATGACTTGTTCAACTGGTCAGGCACAACGCTTGAGCTTGGGAAGGTCTCCTTGATACAGCTGGAAATGCCGAGCAATGCGACCCCGCAGAATACTGTAGATAAAACTTTGATATATTGTTTCATATTCATTGATTCTTTTAAAGGTCCAACATTAGAACTGAACGGTTAAGCCTCCTGTGAATGTGCGGACAGGTGAATACGAAGATGTTGAGGTCGAGCCCCAGAAACTTCCGCGCGGGTCGAATCCCTTTCGTTTGCTCCAGTAGTAGAGATTGTCTCCGGAGACATAGAGTCTGAGGTTGCTTAGACCGATCTTGCTGATCCATCTGTTAGGGAAGGTATATCCGAAATTGACATTCTGAAGAGTCAATGTGCTGGCGTCCGTCAGGAATCTGTCGGATGTGTCGTTCGCTCCTGTATCTGCGTCAGATACAGCATATTGGAAACGAGGAATGTTTGAATTCCTGTTGGTCTCAGACCAGGCTTTGAGAATATCCTTGTGGAGTGCGAATCCGGTGTTTCCTGATGAAGGGTTGCCCATCAATGCCTGATAGCCGTAATCCATAGCCTTTCCACCGAGGCTGTAGCTGAAGTTGACGCTCAAATCGAAGCCTTTGAAAGTGAGAGCCGTACTGAATCCTCCATAGAGAACAGGATCTGAACTTCCGCAATTGTAATATGTTGCGTCGCTTGATTTTGTGGTCTTGACCGTCTTTCCGGTGGTCTCGTCAACCTGATACCAGAGAGATTCGCCTTCTGCGGATACTCCTGCATATTTCTTTAGGCGGAAAGTGTGCAGCGGAAGGCCTTCTCCGTGGAAATATATACCGTTCACATATCCCGGATGCCCGTCAAGCACGTTTCCTTTGTTGTCCTCGTTGAGCATCAGGACTTCGTTCTTGTAGTGAGTCGCGTTGAGGTTGATGTTCCAGTTGAAATCTCTTGTCTTCAGCACGTTGAAATGCAGGTCAAACTCGACTCCCTGGTTCAGCATATCTCCGACGTTGTCATACGAACCGGAATAACCGCCCGACATAGGTACATATATGAAGCAGAGCATATCGGTTGTCTTGCGGCGGAAATATTCCACGCTTCCTGATATTCTGCTTCTTAGAATCTCGAAATCGATGCCTGAATTGAAGTTGCTGTTGGTCTCCCAAGTGATGTTGGGATTGCCTACGCTGCTCTGAATCAATGCCACCTGACCGTTGAAGTTGTCAAGAGAATAGGTGTCTGTGTACCTGTAATCTCCGATGGCATCGTTACCCTGCTGTCCCCAGGAAGCCTTGAGCTTGAGCATATCTATCCAGGAAACTTTGAACCAGTCCTCTTTGTTCATTGTCCAGGCACCGCCGACGGAGAAGAAATTGCCCCATCTGTGGTCCGGATGGAAACGTGATGAAGCGTCACGTCTGTATGAGCCTGACACGAAGTATTTCTCAGCATAGTTGTACATAACCCTTGAGAAATAACCCTCCGTGTTGTATTTGCTTGAAGAACTGCCGTTGTCCGAAACTTTCACGGCTCCGTCAAGTTCATTGCACTCGAAATATGAGAACATATTTTCCTTGTCACCCCAGACGTAGCTGTAACTGTAGTTGTAGTTCTCGTGGCCGGCCATAATCGAGACATTGTTCCTGCCGAATTGCTTCTCGTAGTTGACAATCTGCTGGAAGTTAAGAGTATAGGTCTGGTAAGATGTCTTGGCTATGTAGCCGCCGGGATATGTTGTGGCGGTGTTGCCATAGAAAGGCTGCACCTTGAGGGTGTTCTTCCACTCGTCGTCCGTGACGGTCCCATTCAATGTGATTTTCAATCCCTCTATCGGAGTGATATCCGCATACCCGGTGAGAGTGCTCACGTTGCCTTTTGATGCGTCTTTGTTCAGTTCATTGGCCTGCAGCGGGTTTCGAGCCGGAAGAAGGTTGGCAGGGCGTTTTGAACCGCCGTTTTCACCTGAACCGTAGTCATATACCCTTCCATTCTCGTCTGTCATTATCTTGCCGTTGCCGTCACGCAGATATACTGGATAGATAGGCGCCAGAGTTGAAACCATCGAGAACAGGTTGTCTCCGTCGTTTACATCATTCTGGTCTGTATGCGCGTAACTCATACTTGCGCCGACCTTGAGCCAGCTCTTTGCCTGGTAGTCGGCTTTGAATCTTGCCGTATATCTCTCAAAATCAGAATTGTATGCGATACCCTGATTGTTCAGGTAGCCGAGCGAGCCGTAGAAACTCAATTTCTGCGAGCCGCCGCTGAGGCTGAGATTGTATTCCTGTCTGAGACTCTTGCGGAATCCTTCCTCAACCCAGTCGTCAGGGAGCAATGTGTAGAATTTGCCGTCATTGTAAACCCTGTTGCCGAGTGTTGCGTGAGGGTTGAGCTTACCATTGGTTCCGATAAGGTACTCATTGTCGGGTACGGAATAGACGATATATCCAAGTCCTCCGTTAGTCGCGGGCTTGCCCAGAGTGTTGTTGGCTGCCAGGTGTGCAGCGTATGCGGACATTTCGTTATCCCTTATATTGTAGTTGTAGAGTGCCTGGTAGTAGGTCTCGTAGTATTGGCCAGGGTCTGTGATCTTGTCATAGTCCTGTGTGGCACGCATATTCACACCCCATTTTGCATCGAGGGTGACAGTCGCGCGTTCGGCCTTGGCCTTCTTTGTAGTGATCATTATGACACCGTTGGCGCCTCGCGCTCCGTATAATGCGTTGGAAGCCGCATCTTTGAGCACTGTAATGCTTTCCACGTCATTAGGGTTCAGGTTGTTCCATCCTCCATCGTACGGTGCTCCGTCAACAATTATGAGCGGTGATGTGCCGGCGTTTATGGAACCGAATCCGCGGATGGCTATCGAAGGTGTTGCTGAAGGCGAACCGCTGGCGTTGATCATCTGCAGGCCGGCCACTTCTCCCTGAAGTCCGCTTATGACATTGGTCAACTGCTTCTTTTCGAGGGCGTCGCTTTTCACCACCGCAGCTGAACCTGTGAAAGATGATTTCGTCTGCTGTCCGAATGCGACAACAAGCACTTCGTCCAAATACTCATCATCGTTTTTCATTGTTATGGCAAGCTGCTGGGCGGCAGCGACTTCCAGAGTTTTCATTCCAATGCAGGAAACAATCAGCGTCTGCCCCTGCTGCACAGCTGAAAGCTTGAATTCTCCATTGGTGTTGGTAACATCTCCTTTGTTGGTCCCTTTAAGAAGGACAGATGCTCCAATGACCGGTTCTCCGCTTTCGTCAATGACCTTTCCGGTCACGTTTATGTTCTGGGCCATCACCTGTCCGATGGCTGTCAGAAACATAAGCCAGAATAATACTAGTCGTTGTCTCATAATATGAATAAAGATTTAAAGTATTCCGTATTTGGGCAATACCAACCCTATGTTGCTGTCATCTGACCATAGCCAGACGTTTCGAGTATCCTGTTTGAGAATATAAAGATTTTTGATATCGCTCGCGCTGATTCCCATATTTCCCTGCAATGCGCCGTTGACTTTCTTGCCTTCTGCCGGCATCTCGTCAAGTTTGAGCTCCGTATATTTCTCTCCGTTGTTGTCCAAAATCCTGATAATCTTGTCTTTGGGGCTGCACCAGAATTGATATCCCGTCCTGCTGAAAGTCGCCACCTCCTTGCCGTCCTGCCAGATGCAGAATGACTGTGCCTGCTCCATCTGATGTCGGAACGGGTTCTCGCTCTCCTTGTTGCCGGCACATCCGGCCAATGCAAGGAAACTTATCGCGATGCAGATTATTTGAAGACGCTTTCTCATAGGATTATGTTGATATATCTGGAGAAATATTGCTTTGAACCGTCACCATAGGTCGCGACTGCCTGAATGTAATGTTCTCCTTTGGTGAATCCGGTATAACTGTCTGCCTTTGCTCCGTCTATATTCCATTGAATGACAACGAAATTCTCGCATCCTACCAGTAAGGCAAGGACTTTCTCTCCGCTTTTCGGAGTGCTTTCAGATAATGCAATTCGGGGCAGCCCTTCTGATTTGGATGAAGTCGTGAGAGTTGTCGTCAGAGCCTTGGTACTTCTGTCTCCTAAGATGCTGACAGTGTATTTATGCCCGTATTTCAATGCCGATATGTGAATTTCTTTGCTGCGGACTGTCGCGGAACCGGCGTCGGCGTTGGCCCCGTCTTCTTTCCAGGTTACTGTCCAGGAACTGGAAAGGTCGTCAGACCAGCTGAGCAAGGCGTCGTGCTCGAATACTTCAGACGTGATGTCTGAGATTTCAGTGCTTGGTTCGGATAATGTCAAAGTCACTGTCTTGTCTGCTTCATTGAGTTGGATGTCAGCGATTTCCATTTTGGTCAGCCCACCGTCTCTGGAAATGAATCCGGTTGAGGAGTTGCTTGGAAGGCTTGTCACTGAATTACGCCCTGGGAAGAAACAATGTGACGGAATATAAGCCGCTGATATTCCCTTCTCACTTGATGAGTCTGACCTGACCAAAGTGAATCCTTCCTTGCCCGGAATGTCGTTGGGAGCATAATTCTTCCAGCCTGTCGTGTTTGAAATATCAACGTGCCCGACTGTCAAGCCCCAGGAGGCCCCGGCATTGTAATAGTCAAGGTAATCCTTCTTGTCCCAGACGGTCTTGTCCGTACCTCTGCATTCAAGAGTGAAATACTCGTTGTCGTTGTCTGTTCGTATGACATATCCGTGGTTGTCTGCGATAGATTCCAGTGTCATAGCTCCTTCCGCTGAGATTTCTACTGGTTCAGCCCATCCCATCATCCATCTTTCCAGAATACCCAATGTTGGAGGTGTCTTGCCCCCATTGTTGTAGCAACCCACATCCATCAACGAAAAGAATCTCGGACCGTCGGCATTGCCGTTGTCGGAGTTGTTGTCATAGAGGTCAGGCCATCCGATGATATGCCCGAATTCGTGGCAGAAAGAGCCGATAGTGGCGAAGCCGACACTTGTTCCATTGCCTGTGGCTTCCAATTCTGAACTGCAGGCATATCCGCGCAAGCTTACGTTGTCGAGAGTTATTGCTGAAATAAATTGGCTTCTGTGCGGCCATATAGCATCGGCAACTGCATCGCTCTTCGCGCCGCCGGAGAAGAATATGAATATGTCCCGGACTGTGCCGTTTTCTGCATATTCGCTGAAATCAATGTCAGCATCCGCAAGTTTGGCGACTTCTAAAATCATCCTTCCCGCATCATTGGAGTAGCTGGATCTCGGTTTGGACAAAGTATATGGACCTGCCACCACGAATTCCGGACTGAATTTGCCGTCAGAATTGTCATAGTAATATTTCCATACGCTTCCGGTCGCTCCGTTTGTCGTATAGTCGGTGTCATTGAGCAATGAGCTGAATGCTGATTTTGTGCCGGCGGTGAAAGGAACATCTTTGTATTCGGCAAGCAGAACAAGGACTTTTTTCCGGCCTTCAGCGGCCCAGGTCGTGCCTGCTGCAACCGGAGGAGCTGACAACTCTCCTGTCGTGGATGTTTGCACTGCAGATGGCGTTGTGCAGATTTGTTTCATCCTGATTTGCTCGTCAGTCATTCCGCGAGGTTTGAGCCCCTTATGGATTTGGCTGCGTTCGAATTCGTTAAGAAGTCCGACGGGTTTAGCTTTTATGCCGGTGGATATCAGATTTCCTTTGCTGTCAGCTTTGGCATAGTACCAATTTCCGTCTCCGGCGTCAGTAAGAGTATATCCGTCCTCGGTAGTGAAATAGTGATAGGACTCATCCCCGTACGCGCGAATCTTCAATTCTGAGCCGTCCCTTTGAATTACTTTGATGATTCCAGGTCTGGCAGGTCTTGCGTTGGCCGTAGTGAGAGAAAACAAACCGCTGCCCAAAAGAAGAAGGCAGAGTAAAACTGGAAATGCCGTTGAAATCTTCATACCGACAAAGTTTTAAACATTGCATCAGACAGGGTCAAATCCGCAACGGGCCGACAACAAAAGTATACAAATGCCCGTGTAACTCCAAAAGTTTTTTTGCTAAATTTGTGTCATTCTGAAGGATATGAAAATTTTTCGTAGGGTAAAACATTTCATCCTGACAGTAAAACATTTAACCCATTCAGCAACTCTGAATAAAGTGAAATATAAACAGCTCCCGATATGACAGGAGAAGCAACAGTAGTGAAAAATGCCGGCAGCCATTATATGCTGTCAATATTGCCGGACTGGAATCCTTTTCCGGCAGTTCTGAAAGGAAAAATCCGGTTGAAGTCCAATGACTCGACCAATCCTGTGGCTGTCGGGGATAAGGTCTGTTTTGAGACACCGGAAGACTCCGCTCAATCAGTGTCGTTGAAGAATCCTGCATTGATAACGGAAGTGCGGGATAGAAAAAACTATGTAATCCGCAAATCCACCAATCTTTCGCGCCAGTCTCACGTGATAGCGGCGAATGTGGATATGCTGTTTGCAGTCGTTACTCTATATTTCCCTGAGGTCAAACTTCCATTTCTCGACAGGATGCTGGTTACCTCCGAGGTTTACGGAGTGCCGGTCACAATTGTCCTGAACAAGGTTGACCTTTATCGCGAGGAGGCCTCGGAGACTCTGAATAATTTTGTAAATATCTATACATCTGCAGGATACAATGTCGTGCAGACATCTGTCAAGACAGGAGAAGGAATAGATGTGTTGCGGGATATATGCAAAGACAAGGTATGCCTGTTTTCCGGCGAATCCGGAGTGGGGAAGTCTTCGCTGATCAAATCGCTGGATCCGTCTTTGGACCCCAAAATCGGCAAAATCTCCGTGGCTCATCTTCAGGGGAAACATACAACTTCGCTTTATGAAATGTATAAACTGGCCTCTGGCGGGTCTGTGATAGATACTCCGGGACTCCGTGGCTTCGGACTCGTGAATCTGGAAAAGGAAGAGATAGCAAGATATTTCCCCGAGATGCTGAAAGCTGCGGAACATTGCCGTTTTGTCCCTTGTACGCATACGCACGAGCCGGGATGTGCAGTGAAAGAGGCTGTCGAAAACGGACAGATCAGTCCGGAACGTTATTCCTCATATCTCGGTATGATTGAGGATGACAAGAAATTCCGTTAATGAAAAGGGTTGACAAAGATATCCTGAAACTTGCTATACCCAGTATCCTGGCCAATATCACAATTCCTTTGGTCGGTATGGCGGACATTGCGGTCGCAGGGCATCTCACGGGCGATTCCGCAACTCTTATCGGGGCGGTGTCGATAGGTTCGCTGCTTTTTGATTTGCTGTATTGGAACTTCGTATTCCTCAGAACAGGGACCGGTGGGATGACGGCTCAGGCTTACGGACGCGGTGATTTGAAAGATGCTGCTTCAACATTAGTGCGTTCCGTGGGCGTCGCGTTTATGATAGCGCTGACCTGTCTAATCATACAGTATCTCTTTGTAGATCTGGTTTTCCTTTTCGTGAAATGTACTCCGGAAGTCAAGTCTCTGGCTGAGAATTATTTTCATATAAGGATATGGGCGGCGCCGGCGGCATTGTCTCTGATGGCGATCAAGGGCTGGTTCATAGGTATGCAGGACAGCATAAGCCCTATGGCGGCGGACTTGATAGTGAACTCGGTAAACATAGCCTGCAGCATAATCCTGTCAATGGGTTTGCCTGCAATCGGGTTTGCCGGAGTCGGATTCATCGGGATAGCCTACGGCACCGTGGTGGCGCAATACACGGGGCTGGTATTTTCGTTGACCGTGATATTGTTCAGGTATTTCAAGAAAGTTTTCTCGGAATTCAGCCTCGGAGATGTCGCTGGATGCTTGAAGGGCGCTGAAATGCGTAAATTCTTCAGTCTCAATTCCGATCTGTTTCTGCGTTCGCTGTCCATTATGGCGATATATGCCGGTATGACGGTCATTTCCGCAAGATATGGCGATTTGGTGCTGGCTGTAAATTCAATATTGGTGCAGCTGATAATGCTTTTTTCAAATTTCACGGACGGCTTTGCCTATGCCGGGGAGGCCCTGACCGGTAAATACGTGGGGAGAAGAAACAGGGAGGCGGTCAATAAAACTGTCGTGGCCGTATTCAAGTGGAGTATGGCGGTTGCCGGTGTATTTGTCCTTATCTATGCCTTTTTCGGAAAAGCGATGTTGATGGCACTTACGTCTGATTCAGAGGTAGTGACATCTGCAATGCAGTATATTCCTTGGCTTGCACTGATGCCGATTTTCGGCTGTGCTGCATTTACTTGGGATGGGATTTATACTGGAGCGACAGCGTCTAAGCCGATCCGGAATTCCTGTATTTATGCGGCCGCAGGCTTTCTTGCCGTGTGGTTCATTTCGTGGGGCATAATGAAAACAGCCATTGCGGAAAATCCTGCAATGACTGTTCATATTCTTATGGCGGCTTATCTTGTGCATCTGATCATAAGAGTTGTCTATGAATCAGTGCTTTACCGCCGCAGTATTCTGGATGCTGTCCAGTGAAATTTATTTGATTCCGTATTTCTTGAGAATCTTGAGGATAGGCTTCTTTATGGATTCTGCCCAAAGAGTGTATCCGTGGTCGCCAGGGTGTACTCCGTCAACGCTGCTGTCGTTATATTCGTCAGTCGCATTGGTGCAGTCCACATAGTAAACATCTTTGTATTTCTTGACAGCTATCTTCATCAGACTGTCTGACACTGCCATCTTCTCGAACTCGGCTTTGCGGCTAGCCTGGTCAAAATTGTTCCTCTCCCTATATATCGTGTGCTGGAAAATGAGCGGAACGCCAGGATGTGCAGCCTGCAGTTTCTCGATGAATGGGAACAGCCTTTCCTTTATCTGTGCAGGAGACGGGTTGGAGAATGCGTCGAAGATGAAAGCCTCTGCATCTGCATCTACCAGAGCGTCAGCGAAATAAGGCTGTAATTTGCAATTTCCTGAGCAGCCGATGCTGAGGAGCTGGATGCCTGTCATTCTGGTGAACTGTGCAGGGTAAGCCATACCAGGTCTGGATGTACTTGTGCCCTGTGTGTAGCTTGAGCCGAAGATGCCTACGCGGTGGCGGAACGGCTCATCTCCTTTGACAAGGGATGCCCCTTTCTGTACGCCGACCTTGATGGAGTTCTCCTCGCTGAAAAGCGGAATGTAAAGCAGGCATTCCTTCTCGCTGTTGTCCATATTCTTGATGAGGACGCAATTGTATCCTTCTTCTTTTCCGATAGGAGCGCATCCTGCGGCAGCCCACAGCCATTTGCCGTCCTTCTTTATGTAAAGGTCATATCCGTGAGTGGCGTAGTCGCCGGTGTTGGTCTTGTTGTCAAGGTGGCCGAATTCAGTCTTTACGGAGATGGTAGTGGAATTTGTCTTGAATGTGACTGCGATTCCGGATGACTGGCGAACCTGGAGATTTTCGTATTTTGTGAATCCTTTGTGCTTTACGGTATCTATTCTGTGATAAGGATTCGGGGTGTCAGGGAATAATTTGCCGATCAGTGTGAGGTCGGAGGCCTCTGTGAATGTGTACTCGACTTTGTTGGGAGTCTGTGCCTGCATCAGTGTGGTCAGACCTAGCAGGGCTGCGGCGATTGCCGACTTGATGATGATTTTCTTCATTTTATCTTAGAAGTTTTTTTGAAAATATTCTTCTTGTGGTTTTGACCTTTCGGCCGTTTCTGTATTATTGGTTTTTGCTCGGTGCAATGCTGAACTGCCTTTCCGGAGTCAAAATTGTCACCGGCCTCGCAAAAATAGTCAATTGTGCAGATTATTTCAATAATTTGTACCTTTGTCCGTGCAAATGCTATGATTAATTTTTCAGGCAGGAATGCACTGACGGATGAGTCTTTATACATATTTCAGAATATCCAAGCCTTCTGCGGACAAAGTCAGTCCGGAAGCGGTGGACGGGACTTACAGACGGTTGAGAAATCGCACCTTTTGGGGCGCTACGGCGGCATATAGTCTGTATTATGTGTGCAGGATGACATTGAGCGTGGTGAAGCAGCCTCTTATCGACGGGGGAGTCTTTACCGCGGGCCAGTTAGGACTTATAGGTTCGGCGCTGCTTTTTGTTTATGCAATAGGCAAATTCGTCAACGGATTCATAGCTGATTACTGCAATATACGCCGATTTATGGCAGTCGGGTTGTTCGTATCCGCAGCCGTTAATCTTCTGATGGGAATGTCAGGCATTTTCGGCTCGCTGGCGGCTTTCCCGAGAACATTGCTGTTTATCATATTCTTTCTGCTTTGGGGTGTAAACGGTTGGGTGCAGTCGATGGGGGCGCCTCCTGGCATAATAAATCTTTCGCGTTGGTTCCCTCTGTCAAAGCGCGGTACATATTACAGCATCTTCAGCGCAAGCCCATATTTTGGCAAGTTTCTGACATTCATACTGACAGGCGTGGTTGTAGGCGCTTTCGGTTGGGAGTGGGGATTCATATTCGCCGCAATAGCAGGAGTAATCGGCGGTTTGACGGTAATGTGCTATGTGTCAGATACTCCGGAGAGTAAAGGTCTGCCGTCTGTGCAGCAGCTTTCGGGTGAACAACCGAAGAAAACTGATACGATGCCGACCAGAGTGCTGCAGAAAATCGTTTTCCGTCATCCGGGTATATGGATTATCGCGGCTTCCAGTGCTTTTGTGTATATAACTCAGTATGCTGTAAGCGGTTGGGGTGTACTTTTCCTTCAGAAGTCAAGAGGCTTTTCGTTACCTGCCGCTACCCAGATAATCGCATTTTCCGAGGCGTTCGGAGTGGCCGGGACCATCTTCGCCGGGTGGCTTTCAGATACCGTGTTCCGTGGCAATAGGGTGAAACCTGTAGTCCTGTCGGGCATCCTGTGTCTTGTGTCGCTTGCCCTTTTCCTATTCGCCGGCGGTGGATATCTGCTGAATATCTTTTACATATCGTTGTTCAGCCTGTCCATCGGTGTGCTTTATTGTATCGTAGCCGGACTTATGGCGGTGGATATTGTTCCTCGCAAGGCGACCGGTGCGGCTCTAGGAATAGTCGGAATATCCAGCTATGTGGCTGCTGCAGTTCAGGATATAGTCAGCGGCTATCTCATCCAGGGCGGTCACGCTGAAATGGAGCAAGTCATATACGACTTTACTCCCGTGTCGATTTTCTGGCTGTCAGCTTGCCTGATGTCGTTTGTGTTGCCTGTGTTAGGATGGAATCGTATGAAGATAATGGTCGGAGGGGATGAATAAAAAGCGGTCTACTGCGTTGCTCTCCTTGCTAGAATTTCAAAAAAAAGGTAGAGGAAAGCATATTCGGAGCGTAGCGACCGAAGGGGTTTCGGGGAATACTTTCCCCGGTAAAACTTCTACCGCACCAGAGGTGCGAAATTGTCCCTCGGGACAGCAGGCGCAAGCCTGCAGGGGTTAAGAAGTCCGTAGGATGGCGCGTGCACCATCCTGTCTCGGAGTTTACGAAGTGACTGAGGGTAAACAAAAAAGAGGAGCTTTGCTCCTCCGGTGTTGTGCTCGTCGAGGGCCTTGTATCCCATCTTTTTATTCAACCCCTCGCCACCGCGCAAGATAAAAAGCGGTCTACTGCGTTGTCATCCTTGCCCAAAAAGAGGTCGCGTCGCGGCTGGTCTTAATTTATGCCTCTGATTTCGATGCCGTCGGCGTCCCAGTCGAGGTTCTCAGGGTCGGGTTCGTTGAACGGCTGCAGAAACGGGTTGTGAGTGCGCTCTTCCGCGATGCCGGTCTGGCGTCCGTGCCCAGGGAATACGGTGACATCGCCGGGAAGCCCCATAAGTTTTTCCATTATCGAGACGATAATCTTGTCGTAATCGCCTTCCACGAGGTCTGTGCGCCCGATGCAACCGGCAAACAGCGTATCTCCGGAAAATAAGACTTTGTCAGCCTCGTCATAGAAGCAGACTCCACCCGGCGTATGTCCGGGTGTCGTTATCACCTTGAATTCCGTGTTGCCGAACTTTATTGACTGTCCGTCCTCCAACGGAAGTGTGCAGAATGAAGTATCAGGAACCTTCAAGTCAAATTTCTGACTTAATCCATTGGTTACGACACTCTTGTCATTATCATTCATATAGACGGGGATGCCGAATTTCTCAGAGCATTCCTTAACTCCGAATATGTGGTCGAAATGTCCGTGCGTCAGCAGAATCATCTGGAGCTTCACCCCTTTCTCCTCGATTTTCATATATAAATTCTGCGCTTCCGCCACGTCATAGAAGCCTGGATCGATGATTACGCCCTCGCCGCTTTCGTCCCAGGCGAGAGAGCAGTTTTCCCCGAACGGGTTGAATTGAAATGTCAGTACCTTAAGCATATTCTTGAAAAGTCTGGCGCAAAATTACTAAAACTATCATTATCCTCTTTGCTTTCCTAGCGAAAGAATCGTATTTTTGCACCTCTACAAAGGTATTCTTATGCACATAGGTATAGCAGGAAATATAGGATGCGGCAAGACCACGCTGACGGGGATGTTGGCGGAACATTATGGTTGGGTGCCTAAGTATGAAGCAGTTACCTTCAATCCATACCTCGAAGATTATTACAAGGACATTAAGAGATGGTCCTTTGATTTGGAGGTGTATTTCCTGACCCAGCGTTTCAAGGATGTCTTGGAAATCGCAAATTCAAAGGATGTGATCATCCAAGACAGGACCATTTTTGAAGGCGTGCATATATTCGTTGCGAACAACAAGGATATGGGCAACCTTACGGACAGGGACTATGAGACCTATATGGATCTTTTCCGTCTGATGATGTCCATGGTGAAGGCCCCGGATCTGTTAATCTACCTTAAATCATCTGTCCCTCATCTTGTTTCGCAGATTCAGAAACGCGGCAGGGATTACGAGAAGCATATCAGCCTTGAATATCTTGAGGGCTTGAACGCCCGCTATGCCAAGTGGATTTCTGAATATAAAGGGCGTGTGCTGGAAATCGATGCGGATGGCCTTGATTTTCAGAATAATCCTGAAGATTTCGCCTTCATTACCGATAAGATTGACTCGGAACTTTACGGCCTGTTCTAGGCGAGGAAAACCGTCTCGAAGATCACGCATGATGCATCGGAAACCGTTTCTAAGACGCGCTACGCGCAAGTTTGTTGCTTAAGACCTCGCCTCGACTAAAGGGCGTCCTTACAAGAACAGCAGTGCCAGTCGATAGGCTGCGAATGCGGCAATCCACGCGACTACCATTGTGTATGTGCAACAGGCGATTGCCCAACTCCATTTTCCCGTCTCATTCTTGATGGCTACGAATGTCGCAATGCAAGGGAAATAAAGCAATACGAATATCATAAATGCCAGTGCGGCTGCAGGGCTTATGTCGTTTACCAAAGCGTTCTGCAACTGAGTGTCTTCACTTAAATCGTCACCCTCGGCAACTCTTGCACCTTCGGCATACATCACGCCCAACGTACTTACTACCAACTCTTTGGCTGCAATTCCTGTAAGCAGTCCGACATCCATCTTCCAGTTGAATCCAAGCGGCTCCATAACAGGAGACACCAAATGCCCAAGCTGGCCGATATATGAATGCTCCTGCTGATAAGCGTACAGTGAATCTATCTGTGCGGCGAGAACGTCAAGTTCATTGTTGCCTGCATCGGCTCCGTCATTCAGAATGCTTCCGCTGTTTGTGATGTCCGAGCCGGTCGCAACTGCGTTTCCACCTGCGGTGGCGCTGATTTCGGAATATCTCTCCTGAGCAGCCGTAAGCTTCTCATTCTTAGGGAAATATCCCAGTACCCAGATTATGACAGAGCATATAAGAATCGTCGTTGCCATCTTCTGGAGATATTGTCGTCCCTTCTCCCAAGTGTGGCGCCAGATGGCTTTGCCGGTAGGGATACGGTATGGCGGCAATTCCATAACGAAAGGCAAGTCGTCGTCCTTGACGAATTTGCTCATTACCATTGCCGAAAGAATCGCCAGGACAATACCTGTCAAATAGATGCCAAGCAACGCCAGTGCAGCATTATGCGGGAAGAATGCTCCTGCAATCAGTACGAAAATAGGCAACCTGCCTGCGCAGGACATAAACGGAAGTATGGCGATGGTGATCAGCCGGCTTTTACGGCTCTCGATGGCTCTTGTTGCCATTATCGCCGGCACGTTGCATCCGAACCCCATAACCATTGGGATAAAAGACTTGCCGTGAAGACCGATTTTGTGCATCAGCTTGTCCACGATGAACGCCGCTCTTGACATATATCCGGAGTCCTCCATCAGCGAGATGAAGAAATACAGAATCAGAATGTTCGGCAGGAACACAAGCACACTTCCCACACCGGAGATTATTCCGTCCACGACGAGGTCCTTGACCCAGCCGTCCGCCATAAACATCGCCACAAATTCGCCTACCTTTCCGACAAGCCAGTCAATCCATTGCATCGGATAGTCTCCGACCGCGAATGTTGTCTGGAATATGACGTAGAGCAATGCGATGAATATCGGGAACGCCAGCCATTTGTTTGTGACAATGGCGTCAATCTTGTCGGTGATCGTCTTCTTGGGTGCGGTCTCCAGATGCGGCTGATAAGTTTCCGCCAATGCGCCCTGGATGAATGCGTATTTTGCATCCACGATTGCTGACTCCGCATTTGTATGAAGGAGATCCTCAAGTCTTCTGCCTTCCTCCGTCCGTGCGGTTATGATTTCATCCCTGTTAGGAAGTGCCTCAACGACCTTCTCAATATCCTTGTCATTCTCCAAATACTTGATGGCCAGGTATCTGGTGGAATATCTGTCGCGCAATGACTTGTTCTCCTGGAGAAGGAATTTGATCTTGTCGATACTTTTTTCTATCTCCGCGCCGTGATTGATGTGGATGTGGCGCGCCAGTTTAGGGTCGCTTTGCGTATAAATCTTTATGACGGTGTCGAAGAGTTCCGGGATACCTGTTCCGTCACGGCTGATGGTAGGACATACAGGCATACCCAAAAGATAGCCTAACTGCTTGGTGTCCAGGTTGTCACCTTTCGACTGCAATTCGTCATACATATTCAGAGCCATTACGACTCTGAGGTTCATATCGATTACTTGGGTTGTCAGATACAGATTTCTCTCGATGTTGGATGCGTCAACCACGTTGATTACGACATCCGGAACATTTTCGATGAGATTCTTGCGGACGTAAAGTTCCTCGGGGCTATATGCTGAAAGTGAATAAGTTCCAGGCAAATCGACCAGAATGAACTTGTAGCCTTTATATTCAAAACGACCTTCCTTGGCATCCACGGTCACTCCGCTGTAGTTGCCCACGTGTTCGTGAGAGCCAGACGCAATGTTGAAAAGTGATGTTTTGCCGCAGTTCGGGTTTCCTACCAGTGCGACACGGATGGTGTGCTCTCTTTCTGCCGCGAGCTTGTCCATCATCGTGTTCAGTGATTTCTCTTCGTCGCAGTCGTCAGTGAATATGGTATCGTATTCGTGTGTCTGCTGAATGATTTCTTTCGCCTCGCTTTCGCCTATGACCTCTATTTGGTCGGACTCGCTTCTCCTTAATGATAACTTATATCCAAGTATCTCATATTCAATAGGATCTCTCAATGGAGCATTCAATATCACGGTTACTTTCTTGCCCGCGATGAATCCCATTTCTATAAGTCTCTTTCTGAAGCTTCCGTGTCCGTTCACTTTCACGATGACACCGCGTTCTCCAGTTTTCAAGTCAGATAGTTTCATACAGCTTTCATTATACGAGGCAGCAGGCACGGCAAAGCGTTCTGCTACTCTTAACCGCGTGCAAAGTTATAATGAATATCGCTCAGATTATATCCCAATTTATTGGGATTCAAGGAGAAATTTATTCTTCCGGCTTTCTCCACTTGCGGATGCCCGTTGATTTTCTGCGTGATTCGTAATGTTCGTGGCGTTTTGGATTTTCAGGAAACCATCCTTTGAGGACACGCTTCTCCTGTTCAAACATTTCTCCGATTCCCCAGAAAAATGAGAATGCTCCAGCTCCGCACACGGTGGATATTGTTGTGTTGTCTATGAATAGCGAAAATGTGCCCAAGATTATGCCTGCTATGGCAAATATCCACCACGCACATTTTCCGTATCTATACTCAGCTTTGATTACAAGCGGATGGCAAAGGCCGATTATCAAAAACGTGGCCGCCCCCACTATTATTCCGTTAAAGTCCATATTGTTTCAGTTCCTTTTGACAACCTCTCCGGGAAGTTCTATTCCATTGAGTTCATATCTATGAGGTTGTTCAGCAGGGCATAGACCGTCAAACCAGCGACTGTCTTAATGCCCGTTTTTCTCGTGATGTTTTTCCTATGCGTTATCACCGTGTAAATGGAAATGTTGAAATGGTCCGCGATTTCCTTGTTCAGCATACCTTTGGCAACGCATACGAGAATCTCTTTTTCTCTTGCGGACAGCTCTTCGCCGTCACCTTTCTGCTCCGGAGGATTTGACTTCAGCGTAGCAGAGAGTTTTTGTTCTATCTCGTCTGATTTGTCTGTCAGATAAATCGTTGCGTCATAACTTGCAGTGAAACTTGCATCCATAGCAGAGGACAGCAGAGCTATGACAGGGACGTTCAGACCGCCTTTTATGAGTTCACGCCCGCCGGCTCTTGTCTGGCTGTCAAAAATTGCCGGATCCACGATGGCGAGGTCTGCATCGTATTCGTCCAGACAATTCTCTATGCCTCCGTTGAGGTCCTGCAGGATGTTGCAAACGGAATATTCTGCAAAACCGTCCACAATCTGCCGAAGCCCTTCCGCGATGATTATCGAAGGCTCTATTATAAGTATTCTCTTGACAGGTTCTCTCATTTCCTATTTCCTTATCCTGGCCGGGCTCATTCCCAACGCTTTCTCCTTGGCTTCCGCCATCGGTACAAGGATTTCATCTTCTATGTATGTGTGCTTCTCCAGGTCGTCCTCGAGACAATACAGGCAGTCCAGCACGCTCTGTATCTTGTTGTCGTCACAGTCTTTCGGAAGATATTTCATTACGATGCTCTTCAAGTCATTCAACTTCTCGTCCACATCCGAATGATTTTCCTCATACTGGTCTATGTCAAACCCTCCATTGCTCAATTTACCCTCGTCTATCGACTTGATATAAGGGAATACGGTGTTCTCCTCATATTCGAAATGCTTCAGAATCTCGCACTTGTATCCGTCATAGAACTTCATGAGGATATTGACGTGCTTCTCGTCGCAGTTCTCTATCATTGACCTTATCGATTTGTCCAGATTCTCCAATGCGATTCCGATGTAGAAGTCGTGGGAACTGTGCAGATATGTGATGATATCCTTCATGCTGCTGCGAGATAATTCCTCTTTGGAAGGAATGTAGTTCTCGTGCACATATATTTTGCTGATAAGCAGGAGGGTGTGAGGGTTTACGCCATTCTCGGTGCAGACTTCTTCCACGGTCTTTTCGCCGAATCCGAACGAGAGCCCCAATCTGCGTATTACGCCTAAAAGTCTGTGGTCCGCATCCGGAACTTCAGCCATCTTCATCCCGATGGAGAAGAGCTTGCCCTGGTGTTTATCTTTAACAGTCATAAATGTATTATTAGTGTATGAGTTGTCTTGAAACAGGTAATTGTAAAAACAAATTGCCGATTATCGGGACAACCTCTGCAAATTAAGTAAAAATTTTCCGTTATTTGTCAATTCAGGATATCCGGTACAAGCCGTGGTGAGCGCTTTTTTACAAGAAAAAGCGGTTTTCCTTCACAGGAGACCGCTTTTCACAACAATCAAAAGGATTCACTTTAACTATATGGCTTATAATCTCAATCCAATGTTGCAAAGGTACACCCTCGCAACAATACCTACAATCCCTAATAATGGTTAAATTTGCAGTATGGGTCAGATAGTCAAAAACAAGTTGAAGATTGATATGCCAGGCAGTCGGCTGCTGCTTCACGCCTGTTGTGCACCGTGCTCTTCTGCAATAGTTGAATGTCTTGTCAATCACGGGATTAGACCTGTGATTTTCTATAGCAATTCCAATATTTTCCCAGTTTCGGAATTTGAAATCCGCCGTGATGAATGCATCCGTTATGCGGAAGAAACCGGGCTTGAGATAGTCATTGATAAGTATAGGCACGACGAGTGGCGGTGCATAGCGAAAGGCCTGGAGCACGAGCCTGAGAAAGGCAAGCGTTGCTCTGAATGCTTCCGTTATCGTTTGGAGCGCGCGGCGAAATATGCGCATGAGAATGGATTTGATGTACTTACTACTACTTTGGCTTCATCCCGTTGGAAAGATTTGGCTCAGGTGAATGAAGCGGGTTTGCAGGCGTGCAGTATTTTCCCCGGTGTCACCTGGTGGGAGATGAATTGGCGCAAGGGTGGCCTGCAGGACAGAAGAAATGAAATTATCCGCGAGCGTAAGTTTTATAATCAACTATATTGCGGCTGCGAATTCAGTCTAGCCTTACGGGGTGAATAAAAAGCGGTCTACTGCGTTGTTCTCCTCGCCATCGCGCAAAATAAAAAGCGGTAGTCGTGACTCAATTCGGAGCGTAGCGACAGAAGGGGTTTCGGGGAATACTTTCCCCAATGAAAAATACTCGAACAGTTAAAAAAAAGAGGAAATTTTTTCCCTCTTTTTTTAACTGTTCAGCCAGCCTGCGAGTCTGTCCTTCGCATAAAGGTAATAGAATGCGATTCCTATCCAGCTGGTAAGCAGCAGAAGGACTATAACGACGAGTTTCTTGATGCCGTCTGCATTGATTTTCCAAATATCGACGGCCGCCATTACTGTCAGCACGAGGCCGAGAATGTAGATTGCTTTAAGTATCATAGTTGTAAAAAATAATTTGCTACCTGTAAAGGGCGTCAGGGTCGTTCTGATGATCGCTTGACAGAAAATCGAAATGGCCTCCGTGGTATGTCCAGGTATATAGAACACTGGTCGCGGCATCTTTGATGGTCACAGTCTGTCTGAATACCCTGCTGGAACGCACCTCACGATCTTTTACGACCATCTCTCCTAGGCATTTCCATTGGTTGGACGCGAATGCGAAAATGTATATGGCCTGTCCTGCTCCGTCTTTTGTCCGGACACCTATGACAAGTTCCATCTCTCCGTCATCCGTGAAATCGTGAGCACCGACCGTGTATTCGTTGGTCTTGAGTTCGGCGTTACCCGAGAATCCGATTGCAGGATATGACTTTCCGGAAGATGTAGGCATATTCGGTTTGCCGTTGACGAACAGGATAGTCCTTTTTCCGGCCGCGTTCTCGACTGCGGTGAGGGTGCTGCCATTATAATAGAAGGTGAGCACCTTGAATATATGGCCTCCGGTGGTAAAGGAAAATGACTTTGCCGCATCACCGCATTGTGCTGCGGAGAATGTAAATCCGCCCTCCAGGCCTGTTACGAATGAGGTCTGTGCAACTGAGTTAGTCGCGAATAATGTGGCAGTCAGTAGAATTGCCAAAAAGCGATGTGAACCGAAAAATTTCATCACATCGCAAATTTAACACTTTTTTGCAGAATCATCATATCTTGGTGAGAAGCCCTGCCTCCAAATCCTTTGCCGCAGTCTGCTTTATCTTGAAATGCAGCTTCTTACCGGTTGCGTTGAACGGAATGTCATCGACAAACCTGTAATAGCGCGGTCTCTTGTAATTGGCGATATGAGGGCTCTCTTTGCAGAAATTGTCCAGCTCCTCTACGGTCAGAGAATCGTCGTTTTTGATGACGTATGCAGTCACCAGCTGGCCTCTCACTCTATCAGGAACGGCTGTGACAATGCAGTCCTTCACCTTTGGATTCATATTGAGAACCTCCTCTACCTGAGTAGGATAGATGTTCTCTCCTGATGATATGATCATATCGTCCTTGCGTCCGACGATGGTGACGAAATTGTTCTTGTCCCAAGTTGCCAAGTCATTGGTATAGATGAAGTCCTTATAATATTTCTTGCTGGTCTCCTCCGGATTATTGTAATAGCAGTACGGGGATTTGGCTGGTGTGCTTATTATAACCTCGCCGATTTCCTTGCCGTCTGTTGCGACAAGCTCGTCCGGTTCGGCTTTTCTGTCTTCATAGACTTTAACCACTCTGACGTCGTCGTCAATGCAGGATGCTCCGGCTGTTCCGGCATTTTCCGGAAGGTCGAACGGTCTCAGGAATGTGTTCCAGAATGTTTCGGTGGTGCCGTATCCGTTGAATATGTCGTGTGTGAGCACCTTCTGGTATCTGATGCAGGCAGCCTTGTCCAGAGGACTTCCCATAGTCACGATTCCTTTGAGGGACGTCAGTTCGCGCGGATTGCTTTCCTGTGCGTTCGCAAGATCTTCAAGAACGGTAGGGACTCCGACTACGAACGTGATATGGTACTTTCCGATATAATCCAATGTCTTGTCCGCGTTGAATTTGCCCATAATCACCATACACGCTCCCGCATACAGCGCCGGGCAAGGTCCTGCGCAGTGGAGACCTCCTCTGTGAAACCAAGGCGTGGTGTTCATAGAGATATCCTTGTAACTCATCGGGAAATGAATCATCACATCGTGGCTTGAAAGAACCTCGTTGATGCTTGTTAGCGGCACTCCTTTCTGCCGTCCGGTCGTGCCTGAGGTATATAGCCTCGTAGTCTCGTCATATATGTTCAATTCGTATGGCAGGACGGGATCTTCAGTGGACATACTTCCGACGTAGTCGTTGTATGAAAGTATCTTGCCGTGGCTGGTCGTGTCAGTCACAATGAGTTTCTCCGGTTTGAAAGTAGCGAGCTCTACGGCCTCAAGGATAGTCTTTTCCTGTTTTGAGTCGAACAGAAGGATTCTCGGCTTGGAGTCGTCAATGTTCTGTGCGATTTCACCGGGACTGAGCCTGAAATTTATCGGGGCGTTTACGGTGTGCAGCTTGTGACAGGCTACATACACGAATACGAATTCCGGGCAGTTGAGGAGCTGATACATTATCACATCTCCCTTCTTCATTCCGTCCCTGAGCATTGCTGAAGCAAACTTGTTGCTCTCTCTGTTCAGTTCGTCATAAGTCCATCTTCTGTCTGTATCCGGATATATTAGAGCTTCTCTGCGCGCATACCGTCTTACATTTCTCATAAAACCTGCAATCCAGGTGTATTCGCGCTCGAAGATTTGTCTAAATTCTGCATTCATAGCTGAAGTGTTTTGTTTTTCCGAGATGCTAAGTTAGTTGATTAAATGCATAGGTGGGAACTTTTGTGGCGATATTCGCCTGAGTCGGCCGATTGGTCTGAAGATGTGGTGAAATGTGTTGATTTGTGGCAGACGCTTTGGGATTTTTCAGTGACAGCCGCCATTTACGTGCAACGAAAAGGCTATATATTGCATCTTGACTGTCGATGTTTATTTACGGACAAATATGAAATCTATAAAGAATTTATGTTTCACGTTCGCAGTTGCGGCTACAATATGCGCTTCTGTATCGTCTTGCGCTTCTGTCGGAGATGATGTGATATGGGATATAGCTCCGATTGAGGTTCAAGTCTATGTGAATAACGCTGACGGTGAGAACCTCATTGATCCGGACAACGCGGAAGGGACACTTGACCTCGGCAAAATCACAGCAGAATGGGAAGGCGTGACGTATTCTATTGCTTCTGATGAATCAGGGGTTAAGCCGATGTATTATCGGCCTATGTTCTCCGGGTTGACGGTCAACGCGGATTCGTTCGGCAAGTGGCGTCTGTGTTTCGGAGAATTGGACGGAGAAGACAACATAGACAACAAGAAGCTGGTGATTCATTGGGGAGACGGCAGTTCTGACACGATAACAATATTCAACAAATTCAAATGGAAGGCAAACGGAGACCCTTCAATAACCAGAAGGTTCTATCTGAACGGTGAGAAACAATCCAGCGATATAGCTACTTTCAAACTCGTCAAGTGAGTTCGTCAACTTCCAAAGTAGCCTATCTATGTTCAATAGGGTGCATTGTTTTTGTCCCTAGTCAGAAATTTCTTACTTTTGTGTCGCTGCTTGAGAGTGTATGCTCGAAGGCGGCGATAAATTTGTGTAATAGATAAACAGTGTAGTTTTATGCATATTGCGGTAGCTGGAAATATCGGCAGCGGCAAGACGACCTTGACCAAGATGCTTGCGGCGAGATATGGTTGGACTCCAAAATTCGAGTCGGTTGACTTTAATCCGTATCTGTCTGATTTCTATGATGATATGAACAGATGGTCGTTCAACCTTCAGATTTATTTCCTTAACAAGCGTTTCAAGGACGTCGTGGATATTTCCCAAAATGACGAGGTCATAATCCAGGACAGGACAATCTACGAGGATGCCAGGATTTTCGCCCCGAATCTGCACGATATGGGTTTGATGAGTTCGCGTGACTTCGAGACATATTCGGATTTGTTCGATCTGATGATGTCCCTTGTGAAAATGCCGGATCTCCTCATATATCTCAAGTCGTCCATACCTAATCTGGTGGCTCAGATTCAGAAGCGTGGCCGCGAATATGAAAAGACTATAAGAATCGACTATCTTACAGGACTTAACGAGCGTTATGAGAATTGGATTTCTTCTTACAAGGGTCATCTGCTGGTGATTGATGCCGACAGATACAAGTTCGGAAACAAGGAGGAAGATTTCGAGGCTGTTACCGATATGATAGATTCCGAACTTTTCGGACTTTTCCCTAATGAAGATACCAAATAATTGATGATATATGGCAACTGAAAGACCGACAATAATTGATTTCGTAGAGAAATATACACACGAGTTTGCGTCCCACGTTTTCCTTCGCGAAAAACCTGCGGACAAGTGGACGGAAACGACATTTGAGCAGACTAGGCTGGAAGCTTATAAGGTGGCTGCCGGGCTTATGTCTCTCGGATTGCAGAAGGGCGATAAAGTAGCGCTTTTATCCGAGGGCCGAAATATGTGGGTTATCGGAGAACTGGGTATCCTGTATGCCGGAGGCGTGAATGTTCCACTTTCAATAAAGTTGGAAGAGGGTAGTGACCTGGTATTCCGTATCAATCATTCTGATGCGAGATTCGTGATGGTGTCCGCCAACCAGCTTCCTAAGGTTAGGCGTATTTTGGGCGAAACTCCTGCAGTGGAGAAAGTTATCGTGTTTGACGATATGCCTGAGTATAAGGACAATGAGATTCCTATGTCAGAGGTGATGCGTCTCGGAGAGAAGTTCAATGCGGAGAATCCGGATGCGCTGAAGGAAAGGGCTGCGTCTGTTGGACCTGATGACTATGCCAACATAAGTTATACGTCAGGTACGACTGCGGATCCAAAAGGTATTCTGCTGACTCATAGAAACTATACTGCTAATGTTGAGCAGGCGCATTCAGTTATTTCCATTCCGATGGATGCGGTGATGCTGATCATTCTTCCGCTTGACCACTGTTTTGCGCACGTTGCCGGATTTTACACTATGATGTCATACGGCGCCAGCATCGCTACTGTTCCTGTCGGAAAGACTGCGATGGCATCGCTTAAGAATATCCCTATGGCTATCAAGGAGGTACGTCCACACGTGATGCTTTCAGTGCCTGCGCTTGCAAGAAACTTCAAGAAGAATATCGAGTCTGGCATAAAGGCGAAGGGTCCTAAGGTAGAGAAACTCTACAATTTTGCATTGAATCTTGCAATTTCCTACAATAAAGAGTATTACAATAGAGGCGGTATCCTTCAGCTTTGGAAGAAGCCTCTTATCGCGCTGTTTGACAAGATTATCTTCAAGAATGTGCGTCAGGGCCTCGGTGGTAGGATGTTGTTCTTTGTCGGTGGCGGTGCGCTTCTAGACATTGCGCTGCAGAGATATTATTGCGCTATAGGAATTCCTATGTTCCAGGGATACGGTCTGTCTGAGGCTACTCCTATTATCTCAGCGAATTCAAAAGGACATTGCATTTTCGGCTCGTCCGGTCGTGTGGTCAAGCCAATGGACATTAAGATTTGCGACGGTGACGGCAATGCTCTCGGATATGGAGAACGCGGAGAGATTGTCATCCGTGGCGAGAATGTGATGGCCGGATATTGGAAGAACCCTGTTTCTACAGCTGAAACCGTGGTTGACGGTTGGTTGCATACCGGAGATATGGGCTATATGAGAGATGAGGAATTCCTGTATGTCGTAGGACGCTTCAAATCACTGCTCATTTCCGCAGACGGTGAGAAGTACAGCCCGGAAGGCTTCGAGGATTCGCTTACGGACAGTTCCAAATTCATTGATCAGGTGGTGCTTCATAACAACCAGGATCCATATACTACTGTTGTCATTGTTCCTAACAAGGAGGCTCTTAAAGAATATGTCAAGAGCGGAAACCCTGAGTTGGATCTGAATTCGCGTGAGGCCAAGGAATTGATGCTCAAGAAAATCCAGGATGAGGTCAATTCATATCGCAAGGGCGGTTCCCGCGAAGGTATCTTCCCTGAGAGATGGCTTCCTGCCGCAATCATTGTTGCTGACGAGCCGTTCACGGAGCAGAATCATATGGTCAACAGTACGATGAAGATTGTGCGCGGAAAGGTGGAGAAGCATTATGCTGACCGTATAGCATACGCGCTTACTGCAGAAGGCAAGAACCTGTTAAACGAGAAAAACATCGCATCGCTTTAAGGCGTTGTGATGTTTCTCGTGCTTCGGACGGGACTTGAACCCGTACAGGCATTGCTGCCCAAGGGATTTTAAGTCCCTCGTGTCTACCAATTCCACCACCAAAGCGAATTGGGAAGACAAAGTTAGTTAAATAGTTTATAAATAAAAAATATCAAAATGGGATTATTAGATGGAAAGGTAGCGCTGATAACAGGCGCAGCTAAAGGAATAGGAAAGGCTATCGCACTGAAGTTCGCTTCGGAAGGTGCGGATGTCGCTTTCACTGATCTCGTCATCAACGAAGCCGCTGAGGAGACAATCAAGGAGCTCGAGGCTTTCGGCCATAAAGTGAAGGGCTATGCATCGAATGCCGCTGACTTTGCTCAGACGGAAGAGGTTGTCAACCAGATTCTTGCAGACTTTGGTCGTATTGATGTTCTTGTCAACAACGCAGGTATAACCAAGGATGGTCTTATGCTCAGAATGAGTGAGGCTCAGTGGGATGCAGTCATCAATGTGAACTTGAAGTCAGCATTCAACTTTATCCACGCTACGGTGCCTGTTATGTCAAAGCAGCGCGGTGGCAGCATTATCAATATGTCATCTGTAGTGGGCGTTTCAGGTAATGCGGGACAGTGCAATTATTCTGCATCAAAAGCCGGTCTTATCGGTCTTGCAAAGTCAATCGCTAAAGAGATGGGCCCTCGCGGCATCAGAGCAAACTGTATCGCTCCTGGATTCATTATCTCAGATATGACGAAGGCCCTTCCTGAGGATGTTCGTGAGCAGTGGGTCAAGACTATTCCTCTGCGTAGAGGCGGTACTCCTGAGGATGTTGCAAAAGTTGCGCTCTTCCTTGCGTCCGACCTCTCATCTTATGTCAGCGGACAAGTTATCCACGTCTGTGGCGCAATGAATTGCTAATATAAGGCGGTGGCAGACTAAAAAGCGGTCTGCTGCGTTGATAAAGAAAATGAGACTGACCCAAAAGGGTTGGTCTCTTTCATTATATATATAGTTACGTAGAGTTGTCGGATGACTCCGCAAGAGTTCCGCTTTGCTCCATCCATCCTTCCGGCCAGCCGTTTAGTTTTGTTGTCTCCCACTTATTTTAGAAGTATTTCCTTTCTTTGTGGTCGAGGGCGATGAAGATGGCGAGCATAATGGTGAATGTCCACAGGGATGAGCCGCCGTAGCTCATAAACGGAAGCGGGATACCTATGACCGGCATAATGCCGATGGTCATACCTATATTTATGAACAGGTGCATAAACAGACAGCTTGCGAAGCAGTAGCCGTAGATTCTCGTGAACTTCTCCCTGCTGCGCTCAGAATCGCGTATTATCTGTAATATCATCAGTACATACAGCGTGATTACCAGCGCGCAGCCCAGAAAGCCCCATTCCTCGCCCACGGTGCAGAAGATGAAGTCCGTACTCTGCTCAGGGACAAATCCGTACGCAGTTTGGGTGCCGTTCATATATCCTTTGCCTATGAGTCCGCCCGAGCCGATCGCGATCATCGATTGGTTTACATTATATCCGACACCGGTCGGATCTTCCGTGAGTCCCAACAACACCTCGATACGCTTACGCTGATGATCCTGAAGAATATTGTTGAACACGATGTCAGCAGACAGTACCAGAGTGACACCGGCAATGAATGTGAGCACGGATGCCAGCGTAAAATAGTTGCTCTTGTTTCTCAATGCCTGCCATACGATTATCGGGATGCAGATTGCAGAAATGCCCAGGAGTATGTACAAAGGCTTGATGTTCATAAGAATAGGAACAGCCTCGCCTTTAGTCTCCTGAAGAATTCCCCAGAAATGAGGTAAGAATGCCAACAAGATAAGGCTGCCAGCCGAGATAAGCAGCCATCTCCAGAAATTCTTTGAGCTAAGTGCGTTGCAGAGTGCTACTATTCCGGTCAATACCAGTATTGCCGTGTATGGAGATGCTACCAAAGTGACGATGAAAATCAGTATGGCGAGTCCAATCATTGCAAGCAGCCAGCCGGAAAGTCCCTCTCTGTACAGCATAAATATGAATCCGACATACACCAGCGCCGAACCTGTCTCCTTTTCAGCTAGTATGATCAGCATAGGAATTATGACGGTGGCAGCGACCAACAGGAAATCTTTGGTCCGAGTCAGTTTGAAGGAAACTCGGCTCATAATGAATGCAAGCAGCAGGGAAGTACTTATCTTGGATACCTCAGCCGGTTGGAATCGCACAGGGCCGAATGTGAACCAGGACCGTGAACCATTGACCTCCGTTCCGAGAAAGATGACCGCCACGAGCAGCACAATCACCATAAGATATAGCAACAGCGATCCGCTCTCCCACAGGTTCGGACTGAACACGAATATTATCAGACTGCCGAGCGAGAATGCCGTAAGCATCCAGATGAACTGTTTTCCGCAGTTGGCATTGAAGTCAAATATGCTTGTGACATCCTGCCCGTGAACAGACGCATAGATATTTATCCATCCGATGAACACAAGGGACAGATATAATATTATCAACCTCCAGTCGTAGGCCTGCGCGAAATTTCTGCCGCTGTAGCTGTTCATATCAGTAGGTCTTTACTCTTGACATCAAATTGCCTTCCAGAACCCTGTCTTCCAGAGGTTTCCGGCTGTCGGAAATCTCGCCTTTCAGGTATTTCTCCACCAGTAGCGACGCAATAGGACACGCCCACGTCGCACCGAAACCTCCATTCTCGATGTAGGCGGCAACTGCAATTTTTGGATTGTCCTTAGGTGCGAAGCAGATGAATACGGAATTGTCCGCGCCCCTAGGATTCTGGGCGGTTCCAGTCTTTCCGCATATATCCAGACCGTCCACGGCTGCGATGCTTGCTGTTCCTCCGGAGCCGAATCCGCTGTTCACGGCCTTCCACATTCCGTTGATGACCTTCTTGAACTGAAGGGTATCAACCAATGTGTATTGCCTTTCCTTATATTTCTGATCAATCTTCAGCGAGTCGGAGTCCTTGATAATGTGCGGAATGTAGTAATATCCTCTGTTTGCGACAGTTGCGCACATATTTGCAATCTGCAGAGGCGTCACTCCGATTTCACCCTGTCCGATTGAAAGCGATATCACGGTCGTGAATTTCCATCCGTTCTTGCTGTATATCTTGTTATAATATGAAGAAGTCGGGATGGTTCCTCCGAGTTCTGCCGGAAAATCACTGCCCAGTTTTCGTCCGAAACCGAAACTCTGCACATATTCACGCCATTTGTCAAGCGCTTCCGCCGTGCCTCCGTATTGTTTGTTCTCCAGGACGTTCTTCATTACATAGCAGAAATATCCGTTGCAGGACATCATAATTGCGTCCTCGAGATCAAGAGGCGACCTATGGTTATGGCATCCTAGCTTGTGGCTTCCGTAAGGATATCCTTTGTAGCAGGGATATGTGTATTCCGGTTTGAGCACACCTTCTTCCAGGCCGATAAGACCGTTCACCAATTTGAAAACGGATCCCGGAGGATAAGGCGCCTGCACGGCTCTGTTGAACATCGGCTTGTGCGGATCGCTCACGATTTCGCTGTAATGCTTACCGATGTCTGCAAGCATCTCCACATCGATACCCGGGCTCGAAACCATTGTCAGAATTTCTCCGGTTGACGGCTCTATAGCCACGAGACTGCCCACCTTGTTGCGCATCAGCTCCTGTCCGTATTGCTGCAAGTCTGCGTCGATTGTGGTGACTACATCCTTTCCCGGGATGGCTTCCTTGTCCATCTCTCCGTCCTTATACCTGGACTGAATCTGGTTGTGGGAATCTCGCAAATAAATCTGGTAACCTTTCTCACCACGGAGCTCTTTTTCCCGGGCGGCCTCAATTCCGGTTTTCCCGGCATAGTCTCCCGAGCGATACTCGCCTGAATGTTTCTTGATGAATGTCTGGTCAACCTCAGATACATAGCCCAGAAGATTGCCGCCGGCATTTACCGGGTAGTCCCTGATGCTTCGTACCTGTCCCTTGAATCCCTTGAACTTATACTGCACCTCGACGAATTTCATATAAGTTGAGGACGGTATCTGCTTGAGCATCACCATTGACTGGAATCCGATTCTTCTCCTATTCTTCCGGTATTCCTGCATCTTGTTGCGTATGAAATCAGGACTTATGTCCAATACGTTGGCCAGCAGGAGCGTATCGAATTCCTGAACTTCCCGTGGGGTGACCAGAATGTCGTATGCCACCTTGTTGCCGACGATGATTTTTCCGTTTCTATCGTAGATGATGCCCCTGGTCGGGTAGATGATGTCATAGACCATCGAGTTGTTGGACGCGTTGATCTTGTATTTGTCATCGAGTATCTGGATGGCAAATAAACGGCAAAGAAGAATCCCCGCAAAAATCAATAATCCGATGCGAAGTTTGTTGACCCTAGGCTCACTGTCCATATCATTTCCTGTCGTTAGGGTCCAGAATGTCGGCTATTATCAGAGATATTCCTGTCCCGGCAATCACTGAAATAAGGAATCTTGCCAGATTGAACAGGAACGGTCTCGTGCCTGCGCCGTCAGCCCAGATATATATAGCCATAAATAGGCATTGAACTATGAATATGGCGATTATCATCTTGCTGATGCCATATTTCATCATAGATACATCCTCTTCATTAGCAAGCAGTTCACTACCGAAAACCA
Source organism: Butyricicoccaceae bacterium (assembly GCA_963617065.1). Lineage (GTDB taxonomy): Bacteria > Bacteroidota > Bacteroidia > Bacteroidales > UBA932 > Cryptobacteroides. The sequence goes on along the minus strand of CAVENC010000013.1, from coordinate 28,801 downwards.
GTCTGCACACCCCGCGTCTGGAGAGAGCGACCGGCACGAGAGCAAGAGCATTCAGGCCGATTACTCCGTCCGCAAGATAATCGATTGCCAGTCCTGAGGCAAAAGCGATAAGCATAGACTCCACTGGTCTGCATTTAGTCGGAAGGAGCAGAATGGCGCAAGGCAGAATGCTCAGCGTCAGGAATGCGCTTATATGGAGATAATTGCATATAAGCATCTGTACGCCAAGTATCAGAAGAAATGTCAGGAAATAGCTCTGCTTCATTTTTTCTCTTTTTTGCCTTCTTGATGTTGTTCCAATTCCTCGATTTCGAGAATATCCCTGTTTTTGACTATAGTTACATATCTCAATGAGGAGAAATTCTGGAACAGTTGCACCTTCACTTCGTATGTTGCCCCGTTGACCACCTTGGTCTTGCCTGTGACTCCGAGAGGAATGTCTGGCGGAAATATGGATGAGAATCCGCTTGTATAGACTGTATCACCTTCCTCGAATTTGTACTGGAGAGGTATCTCTTTGAGTATAGCCTTGTTTGAGCTTATTCCGTCCCAGGACATAGGACCGGCGGCTCCGCTGTCACCGATTCTTGCGCTGATGTTCAGCTCGGAATTCAGAAGGGATATCACGTAAGCGTAGTTGCGGCTCACTGCATCGACAATTCCTACCACACCGTCAGGAGTTATGACACCGGACTGAGTAGTGATGCCGTCTTTGGAGCCTTTATCGAGAATGATGTAATTGTGCTGCTTGTTGAGGTTATTCTTGATAACCTTGGCAGGGATGAAGTCGAATTTTGAAGCTGGATAGCTGCTGTAATTGCTTGACAGCGAATCCAGTCTGGATTTCTCGAGCCTTTGGTTCAGAGACTCAACCTCGCGGTTCAGCTTGAATATCTGCTCGGACAGTTCCCTGTTTTTCTCTTTAAGCGAAAAATATTCGGATATGGCTTCGGTAGTTCCCCACAGTTCCCCCTGAATGGCGTGTGACCATTTGATTAGAAAAAAGTTTTGGACGGAACTGCTATGGCTCAACATAGTAAGCGCGGCAATCTCCAAAATTATGAAGACTGCCGTGTTTACAATTGTACCTAGTATATTGCGCTTTTTCTGCATCTATCGCTTCAGGAAAGAGCAATTGCCGATGTGTTTCAATGCAATGCAAGTTCCTCTGGCCACTGCGTGAAGAGGATCTTCCGCAACGTGGAACGGTATATTCACCTTCTCGGAGAATCTTGTGGCAAGGCCTCTCAGCAATGCACCGCCACCTGAAAGGAAGATTCCATTCTCCACGATATCTGAGTAAAGCTCAGGAGGCGTGAGTTCAAGGACGTGCATAATCGAAGACTCGATTTTGAGGATTGACTTGTCCAGACAGTGAGCTATCTCCTGGTATGAGATTGTGGCCTCCACCGGATGAGCGGTCATAAGGTTAGGACCTCTCACAGTGAATGTGTCAGGCTCTTCCGGCAGAGTAGGCAGAACAGAACCGACTGCAATCTTGATTTTCTCGGCAGTAGTCTCACCGATGCGGATATTGTGCTGCTGCTTCAAGTATGTCTGAATGTCTCCGGTGAATACGTCTCCCGCCGTGCGGATGCTGTCCTGAACTACGATACCTCCCAATGAGATGACCGCAATCTCAGTCGTACCGCCACCTATATCCACGACCATACTTCCCTTAGGTGCCTCGACTTCCAGTCCGATACCGAGCGCTGCGGCCATAGGCTCTGTGATAAGATATACGTCACGTCCGCCCGCGTGTTCCGCAGAGTCGCGCACTGCCCTGATTTCAACCTCCGTACTTCCTGAAGGAATACCGACCACCAGTCGGAGGTTAGGTGAGAACAAATTGCTTTTTTTGCTGTTTACCTGCTTTATGAAACCGCGAATCATCATCTCTGCGGCATTGAAGTCCGCGATGACTCCGTCTTTAAGAGGGCGGATTGTCTTTATTCCCGGTTGCTCGCGTTCGTGCATAAGCTTGGCCTTGTGGCCCAACGCGATACATTTTCCTGTAGCATTATCTATGGCAACGATGCTCGGTTCGTCAAGAACAATCTTGTCATTCTGGAAAATGACAGTGTTGGCAGTACCGAGATCCATCGCTAATTCTTGAGTCAAGAACGAAAATCCCATATCTGAATTATCCTGTTTTCTAGTTTAGACTTATTTTCCGTAAATTTACAAAAAAAGTAGAATCTATTCATATTATTTCTTTTAAGAAAAATGAAAAGAGATAAATATTTGATAGTTATGGCTGCAGGGCACGGAAGCCGTATGAAATCGGAGCTTCCCAAGCAATTTCTCGAGGTGGGAGGTGTCGTGATTCTCAGACGGACTATCCAGAAATTCCTCGATGCCATACCGGACATAAAGGTGATAACCGTGCTTCCGCTTGACGGTGATTATGAGAAATGGTGGAAAGACTATTGCGTCAGGACAGCATTTCTGTGTCCGCAAGTCCTTGTAAGGGGCGGAATTACGAGATTCCATTCAGTGAAGTCGGCCTTGAACAATGTCCCTGACGGGGCTTTGGTGGCAATCCACGACGGAGTGCGTCCTCTGCTTTCGATAGGGATGATACGCTCGATGTTCGATGTGATGGACCGAGTCCCGGATATTGCAGGTGCAGTGCCTGTGATTCCTATGGTGGATACGCTCAAGGTCTTGAAACCGGCGGATGTGGACGGTAAGTCTTATCTGCAGTCTGTCAAAGGCGCAAAGATTGACAGGTCAACCGTCTTCGGTGCGCAGACACCTCAAGTGTTTCTTTCAGAGCAGATTAAGAAAGCATATCTTCAGCCGTTTGATACGTCTTTCACGGATGACGCATCGGTGGCTGAGGCAAACGAAATGCCTCTCGCTTATGTTGAAGGCGAGAGGCTTAATATCAAGTTGACATCTCCTGAGGATCTTTCTCTGGCAGAAGCCATATTGTCGCTTAAGAAAAAATGAATCCTGCGTCTTTTCTGATATAAGAACGGAACAAATTCCTAGTCTTCATCAGATTCCACAAGCTCGTCGTGACCGCTGAAGCGTGTGCTGCGATAATCCTTGACCCAAACCTGACGGTCGATGGCTTCGTCAAGAGCAATCATAGTGTCAGTGGACAAGATGTAAGGGATTTTCTGCACAGTATTTAGCAAGACTTCCATAAGGTGGTCATTGTCAAGGCAATAAATCTTGACGAGCAGCGTATATTTGCCGGTTACGAAATAGCATTCTACGACTTCCGGAATCTTTCTCAACTGCGCAACCACTTCGTTGTATTTGTCAGCTTCTGAAAGTGATATGCTGATGAATGCGCAAATGTTAAGCCCTATGGCCTGAGGCCTTACGAGCAGTCTTGAGCCCGTGATTACGCCATTCGCTTCAAGTCTTTTGACTCTCTGGTGTATGGCGGCGCCGGAAACTCCGCACTCTCTGGCTATTTCGAGAAATGGCATTCTGGCATTCTTGACAAGAAATGACAGAATCTTCTGATCCGTCTGGTCGATGTGATATTTTACCATATTAGAAGCTGTTTTTACGTCGTGAATAAGGCAAAAATAACAAATGTTCTTGAAAAAAGAACTAAAATCGACCGAATTACTTAATTGTTTAAAGAAAATCACTTTGATTTTCTGACAAATCTTCGTCTGGAGTGCGTTGTCGGTTCTGAATTGGCAATGATTTCCTTGCATTTTTCTTCCGTCAACGTTGCCGCGTCAGTACCCTTTGGAATCTTGTAATTGTTGCCGTCCTGCTTGAGGTATGGACCATATCGTCCGTTTATGATCTGAATATGGCTCTCCTCGAACTCGACCATCACAGTGTTTGCGGAAGCTTTCTCCGCATCGTTATTGATAGCTGTTACACATTCTCCCAGCGTGACTGTGAGCGGGTCGCTGCCCTTTGGAAGTGAGATGTTCTTGTCTCCGTATTTGAGATATGGCCCGAATCGCCCTTTGGTCGCAATTATGTCTATATCATTGTATTTGCCGACAGTCCTTGGCAGAAGGAACAACTTCACGGCCTCCTCCAATGTGATGCTTTCAATCAATTGGCCCGGGGCGAGATTTGCGAATTTCCTGTTTTCACCTTCTCCTTTCTGGATATATGGGCCATACTGCCCGAACTTTGCTACGATAGGCTCTCCGTCTGCAGGGTCATTTCCGAGATCTCTGCTGACGTGGCTGTATTCCTTGTCGTTGATGACCTCTTCCACCTTTTTATGGAACGGTGTGTAGAACTGTTCTATGGCATTGTTCCAGATAAGTTCTCCGTCCGCAATCTTGTCGAAGTCTTTCTCGACGTTGGCGGTGAAATCATAGCCGAGAATCGTATGGAAATTCTTTACCAGATAATCAGTTACGATTATGCCGATTTCCTGCGGTATCAACTTGCCCTTATCTGCGCCGACGGTTTCTGTCTTGGCGATTTCGGATATGACACCGTCTTTCATACTCAGGCAGGTTACCGGAATCTGTTCTCCCTCCTTGTCGCCTTTGATTACATATCCGCGTCCTGTCGTAAGAGTAGTGACTATGGTTGCGTATGTTGAAGGACGTCCGATGCCCAATTCTTCAAGTTTCTTTACCAGAGTACCCTCAGAATATCTTGAAGGTGCTGCTGTGAACTTGCAGTTGGATGTGAAACTTATGGCATCCATCCTGTCTCCGGGGTGGAGTTCAGGCAGGAGAATCTCCTCATCGTCCGCTTCGTCATCGGAGCTTTCCATATATACTTTGAGAAATCCGTCGAACATCACCTGATTTGACTGCAGCGCGAATTTCTCGCTCCTCTTGTCGGAGGCGATCTTGATGTCAGTTTTCAGAATGCGGGCGTCCGCCATCTGGGAAGCGATGGTCCTCTTCCATATAAGACTGTAGAGTTTCTGCTCCTGAGCCGTGCCTTCGATACTTGTATTGTCAATATATGTAGGCCTGATGGCTTCGTGGGCTTCCTGCGCACCTTTTGAATGGGTCTTGTATTGACGGGTGCGGGAATATTCTTCTCCGAAGTTGGTCTCGATGAACTTCTTGGATGTGCCGAGCGCCAGGTTTGACAAATTGGTGGAGTCGGTTCTCATATATGTAATAAGTCCGCGTTCGTAAAGGCTTTGAGCCACTCGCATCGTGAGACTTACCGGGAAGTGCAGTTTTCTGGCCGCTTCCTGCTGCAGGGTTGAAGTCGTGAATGGTGCCGCCGGACTTCTGGTGCCTTCTTTCTTGTCAATGCTGCTTATTGTGAAAACCGCATCCGCGCTGTCTTCGAGGAACTTTCTAGCTTCGTCAATGCCGCTGAATTTTGTGTCCAGAACCGCATTGACCTTAACCCCGGCCTTGGTGCCTTCCGGATGGAACAGGCACTCAGTCTTATAGTACGGCTCTCTCTTGAATCCGAGAATCTCGCGTTCGCGGTCCACAATGAGTCTGAGCGCAACGCTCTGCACGCGGCCCGCTGAAAGCTTTGGCTGGATCTTCCTCCAAAGAATAGGGGAGAGCTCAAATCCCACAAGCCTGTCAAGAACTCGTCTTGCCTGCTGAGCGTCCACCATCTTCATATCGATATCACGGGGAGTCTCTATCGCGTGGGAAATCGCGTCTTTGGTTATCTCGTGGAATACTATTCTGTGGGTGTTCTCTTTTTTCAGTCCGAGAACCTCATACAAATGCCAGGAAATGGCCTCTCCTTCACGGTCCTCATCGGACGCGAGCCACACTGTCTTAGCCTCTTTTGCAAATTTCTTCAGCTCGGAAACGACTTTCTTCTTGTCTGCCGGAATGACGTATTCGGGAGTGAAGTTATTCTTCACGTCAACGCTCAATTTCTTGTCCTGCAGATCTCGTATATGTCCGAAGCTTGACTTTACAATATAATCTTTACCTAAGAACTTCTGTATTGTTCCGGCTTTTGCCGGAGACTCGACTATGACAAGATTCCCCTCCATTGCTTTTGCAGTTTTTGTTAAATGGACTGCAAAGTAAGAAACAAAAGCGGATATTTTCCAAATTTTCTATGTATTTTTGCCCCTCGAAGATTGACTAATATGACTGACGATACGAGAAAAAAATGTGTTAAGTGGTTCTGGATCATTTTTTCGGTTCCGATGATTCTGTTTGCACTTATGCTGTTGATGGTGTGGACATTAGCTGATATACCTTCGTTCGAGGAACTCGAAAATCCGGACAGTAAGCTGGCAACTGAAGTCATCGCGGATGACGGGCAGGTCCTTACAACTTTTCATATAGAGAACAGGTCGTATGTGGCTTATCAGGATTTGTCTCCGTATCTTGTCCAGGCAGCGGTCGCAACTGAAGACCAGCGCTTCTATCAGCATTCAGGCATCGATTTCCCGAGTCTGGGACGAGTTCTGATCAAAACATTGCTCCTCAGCGATTCTAGTCAGGGAGGAGGAAGTACGATAACGCAGCAGTTGGCAAAGACGCTATATCCGCGTGCGGATGTTTCCAGCAAAATCCCGGGCCTGTCAAAAGTCAAGATGGTGTGGATCAAGCTCAAGGAGTGGATAACGGCCGTAAAGCTTGAGCGTGACTATACCAAAGACGAGATATTGGATATGTATCTCAATGCCGTTTTCTTCGGCAGCAGCGCCTACGGTGTACGTGCGGCATCTCAGACTTTCTTTGCGAAGGAGCCGGCCAATTTGACGGTGGAAGAGAGCGCAACTCTCGTCGGTATGGTAAATAAGCCTACCAGATACAATCCGGCATTGCATCCGGACAAGGCTTTGGTCAGAAGGAATTTTGTTATCGGCCAGATGGCGAAAGCCGGTTATATCACGGCTGCCGAGCGCGATTCAATTCAGCAGATTCCGATATCATTGTCTTATCAAGTTCAGGACCACAATGCGGGTCTCGCGCCATATTTCCGCGATATGATAAGAAGGGTGATGAATGCCAAGAAACCTGTAAGGTCAAAATATACATATCGAGAGGACTATACGGCGGATTCTCTGCTTTGGGCCGATGACCCGTTCTATGGCTGGCTTGAGAAGAACAGGAAGCCGGACGGCACGGAATATAATCTGGACAAGGACGGTCTGAGAATCTATACGACTATCAATTACAAGATGCAGAAATATGCGGAAGAGGCTGTTGCAGAGCATCTTGGAAAGAATCTTCAGAAAAGTTTTGAGCGTGATTTGCGTTCAAAGAGAAATAAGCCTTTCTCCAATGATGTCGATCAGGAGACCCGTGACAGGGTTATGAAACAGGCGAGACGTTGGAGTGACAGGTACCGTATGATGAAGAATGACGGGGTATCGGAATCAGAGATTATCAAGAGTTTCTCTGTTCCGGTGAAGATGAGGCTGTTCTCCTGGAACAAGAAGGGATATATCGACACCACGATGACGCCTGACGATTCCATACGTTACTACAAGTCTATTCTCCGTGCGGGATTTATGGCAATCGAGCCTGTGACAGGGCATCTGAAGGCTTATGTGGGCGGCCCTAACTACCGTTATTTCAAGTATGACAATGTGCGTCAGGGAAAACGTCAGATCGGTTCTACGGTCAAGCCGTTCCTTTATACATTGGCAATGCAGTCCGGAATGAGCCCGTGCACCAAGGTTGTGAACGTACCTCAGACTTTCATTGTCGGGGAAGACGAATGGACGCCAAGAAGTACAGATAAGGATATATGGATAGGCAAGACTGTTACGCTCAAGTGGGGTCTCACACATAGTTCAAACAACATTTCCGCATACCTTATGAAGCAGCTCGGTCCCGAGCCTATGGCGGAAATGATGCGCGCGATGGGAATACAGAGTCATATCGACGCTGTGCCGTCATTGTGCGTAGGACCTGCGGATCTTTCTCTATATGAAATGGTTGCGGCGTATAATACATTCCCGTCCAGAGGTGTTTATACGACCCCTCAGTTCGTGACCAGAATAGAGGATAATCAGGGTAATGTCTTGGGTGAATTCACCAACCGCAAGCGTGAGGCAATCAGCGAGCAGACTGCATATCTGATGGTTAATCTGATGCAGGGTGTCATCAATAACGGTACCGGAGCGAGACTTCGTTCGGTATATCAGTTGAAAGGTGAGATTGCCGGCAAGACGGGAACCACCAACGACAATGCCGATGGCTGGTTTATAGGTTATACGCCGTCAATTACGGCCGGAGTGTGGGTCGGTGCGGAAGACAGACAGGTGCATTTCCAGGCTTTGGCATTAGGAAGCGGTTCGAATATGGCATTGCCTATTTGGGGTATCTTTATGCGCAAGGTCTTGAATGATGGTACTTTGGGTATATCGGAATCTGACAGGTTCATTGCTCCTGCGGGAATGAATATGGATTTGAACTGCAGCGGTGGAGACGAGGATGCTACCGGCAATTCCGGCAGTGAGGCTGATTATTATTTCGATTAATTCCTGATTCGCTCAGTGCGTAGATGGTCCGGAACATAGAAATTGAACTCCGTACCAGAGCTGAAAATGGCCGGAAAGACCGTATAAAAAAGAAAGAAATTGATTCAGAATAGTTTCTGAATCAGATAGATACATTATTATAATGGGAAAGTATAACACTATAGCGGTGATTTATGGCAGCGATTCTTCCGAATGGGAGGTCGCCTGCAGAAGCGGAGAATTTACTGCCTCTAGGATCGATGACACCAAATATGATGTCTATGAGATTTTTGCCCGTTTCGGCAAATGGTCATTGACGGCATTCCGTAAGAAGAACTCAATGCGTGTTCAGTTTCCGGAAGAAGCCAGACCTCAAATAGACAAGAATGACTTTTCAGTTTCTGTCTATGGTGAGAAAGTAAAGTTTGATTACGTGTATATTATGCAGCACGGAACACCTGGCGAGAATGGTTTGCTGGCCGGTTATTTCGAGATGCTGAATATCCCTCACAGCAGTTGCAGCGCGTTCGTGGCAACTGTTGCATTTGACAAATACTCCTGCAAAAGTTATCTGAGAGATGCTGATTATGTAAAGATGGCTCCGGATGCTTTTATCCGCAAGGGTATGGACGTTAAGGAGTTTGCCAAAAAGGCAGTTGAACGACTTGGTCTGCCTGTATTTGTAAAGCCGACAGACGGAGGCTCCAGCTTCGGAATTACCAAAGTCAAGGAGGCCGGAGAACTTGAGTCTGCCGTCAATTTTGCTTTCTCGGAAGGTCCGTCAGTTGTAGTCGAAAAGGCTATCAAGGGAAGAGAATTCACTTGTGCGGCTTATATGGATAAGGGCGTAGTGAAGGCACTTCCTGTTATCGAGATAGTTACGGAGAATGAATATTTCGACTATGACGCGAAATATAACGGACATAGCAGGGAGATTTGCCCGGCGCAGATATCAGAAGAAATGTCCTCTTCCATTCAGCGCGTGACAGAGAAAATCTATGCGCATCTCGGATGCAACGGTGTTGTACGTGTGGATTACATATCTGCGGAAGACGGATTGTATTTCCTGGAGGTGAACACAATACCTGGAATGACAAGCGCTTCGCTAGTTCCTAAGATGGTGCGTGCGGCCGGTCTGGATATGACGGAGTTTCTTTCTGCCATAATTGAGAATTCTTAGGGGAAAGAGCGATGCTTCTGTCGGAATTCGTAAAAACAAGCACGAAGGAGCTGGAATCATTGTATACTTATAATGAGGCCCATTCAATAGTGCTTATGCTTTGTGAAGCTGTTCTGGGAACGGAAAAATATACCCATATAATCGAGCCTCAGTATCAGATTGACGAGAAAAAACTGCCGGATGTCGAGTCTGCAATGGAAAGGCTCAAGGCAGGTGAGCCTGTTCAATATGTCCTTGGTAAGGCTGATTTCTATGGCAGACAGTTCACAGTCTCGTCTTCTGTGTTGATTCCCCGTCCTGAAACGGAGTTGCTTTGCAAAGATGCCATAAAGATGGGGACCCGCATTTCGAGAATGCGTTCGCCTTACGGCAAGTCGGCTACACCTGTGAGGGTGCTTGACCTTTGTACGGGCTCCGGCTGCATCGCCTGGACAATGGCGCTGTCTGTTCCCGGCAGCAAGGTGGTGGCAGTCGATATATCTGAAGATGCCCTGTCAGTCGCTTCTGCGCAGGATTTTTCAGACGAGATTAAAGAAAAAGGTGCGGAAAAGCCACAATTTGTCCGCGCGGATATCCTCGATGCCGAGCAGGAATTCGATCACGGTACATTCGATATCATATTGAGTAATCCGCCATATATCAGGTCTTCCGAAAAGGAAGCTATGCGTAAGAACGTGCTTGATTATGAGCCTGAGCTTGCGCTTTTTGTGCCGGATGACGATCCGCTTCTGTTCTATCGTGCAGTCGCGAGATGGAGTCAGCGCTTCCTTGATAATGACGGAGTAGGACTTACTGAGATCAATGAGGATCTTGCAAGACAGACCGAGACAATATTCCGCGCGGCAGGTTATCGCAACACAGAAATTGTCAAGGACCTGTACGACAAGAACAGATATATCATATATCACAAGTAAAGCGTGCCGCTAAAACGGGCTTCTATAGTAGCAGAACGTTGAAAAATAAGAAAAACCGTGTTCATTTTCCGAACACGGTTTTTTATTTGTCACTTTGCATCGGAAATAATTTGATTGGAGAATATCCGAAAGGACTTCTAAAACTTGATGCTTATGAAACGTATATTTATCATTGTGGCCTTGGCCGCCAGTCTGTCTGTCGCCTGCGAGCAGGTTGACCATTCCGGAGAAATTGAAAATCCTCAGAAACCCTCTGTTGCACTGGAAAATGTAGCGAAGCTACTTTCCGAATTGCCGATAGAGCAATGTCATCTGCAGGAAGTATATGATGCGGTTTCATCTTCAACGGAGAATGGTTATGACGAGGAATATTTGATGCGTGACTTGTTCTCGTCGCCAGGCTCCGGAGTCGGAATGGATAAAGAGACCAAGGCGACAAGGGCATCCTCATATTCCAAACCGCTCAAGGACCTTATCGCGGATTATCTGGAGTCGAAGACCAAGTCCGGAGATAGCTCCGAATTGGATGGGCTGTCATCGGCAGAATACTTACAGGAGTTGGAAAACTCTGATATTCAGATTTATTGGCCATATTCTGAAACGTGGGATGACGGACAGTTGCCGATTGTTACTTTCGACCCTGGAAACGGAGCGGAAGTCAATGTGGGATATAAAATTACTGAAACCGAAGACGGAGCAAGATCTGTCGAGGAAGTTGTTGTAGACGAATCAATGGCGGAATCGCAGCCGGTGTGGGTGGTTAACAGAAATGATGACAGCTCTTACCGGACTCTGGAAATGATAAAGAAAGATAATCCCGAATGGGGGACTGGTGGGGGCTCGATAGTTATTACTCCTTCAGGAACAAAATCTCCGGACTCTAAAACGGACGGCGTGGTGAAATCATTGGTCCTCAAGGACTTTATGATGAGGAGAAACTATGATTGCTGGTTTGCCGGTGCATCGGAATTCGTATTCAAGTGCGGGAGCGTGGAGGGATTCACGGCAAGCACGGAGGCAGAACTGAAATTGTATTCGCCTCAAATTACCGATTTTGTGCTGGTGGTCAAACGTAGTCAAGTCGGGCAGACGATTCCTTTGAATGTGATGCTGGTTTCCCAGTGGACGGAACAGCTTGACAATATCGTATTCCTGCTTACGGAAGACGACGGAGGAACACGCACGGAATGGAAATGTTCGGCAGTCGTCAAAATCAAGTCAAAAAGTTACGGATTTGAGATGTCGTTGCCGTTCAACTCAAAGGATGACTTGGTCTGGAGGGGTCAGCTTTCCTCGAAATATCTTGAAAAATACAGCGATGTGACCAGCCGTTTCGGAGATGTTGATGTTACTTTCTCGTTTCTTCAGATGTGACGGTCATCTCGCACCTCCGGCAGTCGAATTTCAGGACGAAAATCTGTCCGTTGTTCCGCAGAAACAGGGGCTCGCTTTTCTGGACTTTACCCTGTTTTGGACATAGTCCGAGTTCGTGGCGGATGCAGTATTTTGTCCGCATAAGTTCCGCGTCCGCGATGTGGGAGATTTCGTAAGCGGGATCAGCAGACTTTGCGCCGTGTTCCAGATAGACTTCACGGCTGAGATGATTGGCTATGTTGTAGGAGTAGTCAAGATGCTCCGGCAGAAACTGCTTCCCCGTTGATGCGTCGGAAGAGTAACCCAAGGGCCTCAGATTCATCATCGGTCTTGCGAGTACCGGGATGGCGTCCAGCTTCTCGGCCAATGAACGTCTGACGCCGTTAAGAAAAGCTGTGCTTACAAACGGAACATCGTTCCCGTCGGTCTGGATGTCGAGATTGTCAAGGCTGAACTGGCAGTCACCATTGGCCTTGCCGAACTGGCTCTCAATCAGAGATTGCATTCTGTCGCGGTTCTCCGCTACCGTATTTCCTGCATCTGCGGAAAGAGTGACTTTCCTTCCGTCTTCGGTATGTGCTTTTGCCGTGAGGACGAATCCGGTTTCTCGGCTTCCGGTTATCGTGATGCTTGTTTTTGTATTGATGAGTCTGCGGCAAGCGCATGCATCAAGCCTTTTCTCAAACTCGGCGCTTATATTCCTGAACAAGAGAGAACCGGCTTTCAATCCCTGGACAGTCTTGCATTGAATGATGTTTCCGCTGCAGACGTCGCCCCTGAATCCGACCACCTCGCCGTGAGCATTGATGGAGGCGAATCCGTCGCCATTGTGGAGGATAGGTGATGCTTTTACCCCATTGTCGACCCCTTTATGGAAATCGACCTGGATAGTCATCTCGTTATGCCCAATAGGACGGATGCTGCGGATGGCCCCGATAGCTTCCCCCATACCTTTGGCACTGTCCATACTTGACCACATTCCGCGTTTTCCGTCCAGGAACAACTCTGTGTATCCTCTGTTGAATGTCTTGTCCAGTTCTGGGGTGAATCCATTGCTAATCTTTCCGAAAGAAGACCTCGAATACCTGTCCGGATGGCTGGCAATCAATTTGTCAAGTGCTTCCGAGTAGGCTCTGACGGTATTCTTGACATAAGAGAGGTTCTTTAACCGACCCTCTATCTTGAAGGAAGTGACTCCGGCTTCTGCCAGGTCTTCGATTCTGTTGATTAATCTGTAGTCCTTGAGCGAGAGCAGGGACTTGTTCTTTACGAGAATACGTCCAGACTTGTCCATCAGGTCATATCTCGACCGGCAGGCCTGGATGCACTCGCCTCTGTTTGCGCTTCTTCCTGCGATGCGCTCGGACATATAGCATTGTCCGCTGTAGCATACGCATAGGGCACCGTGTACAAAGAATTCTATTTCGCATCCGGTAGCTTTGCTGACAGCTTCAATCCCGGAGAGCGGCAGCTCTCTTTCAAGTACCAGGCGGGAAAATCCTAAGTTTTTATAAAACAGCGCTTTATCGGGTTCTCTTATAGCGCATTGAGTTGAGGCGTGCAGGGGCAGTTTTATTTTTCTGCCGTTACCGTTAGGACCTCCGTCAGCCATCTTTAGGACGGCGAGGTCTTGGACAATGAGAGCATCGACTCCTGCATCCTCTGCCAGGCACATAGTCCTGTAGGCCTCCTCCAGTTCGTTCTCATAGAGAATCGTGTTGACCGTGAGAAAGATCCTGACTCCGAATCTATGCGCATATTCGCAAAGTCTGGCGATGTCCTCCATACTGTTTCCTGCAGCTTGGCGGGCACCGAATGCCGGCCCGGCAATATAAACGGCATCGGCACCACAGTCGATGGCTGCGATGCCGATTTCAATATTCTTTGCCGGAGCAAGCAATTCCAGATATTTCATCTGCGAATTTTATTTGCTGAGTGAAGCGACAAGAGTTTTAGCCTGAGCACCGAACTGAGGGTCGTTCTCAACTTTCTTGTAGAATTCAACTGCTTTTGCCTTGTTGCCTGACTGCTGGTAGAGAGCACCTACAGTGAAAGCGATGGCACTGGCGTTCTTTGCTGTAGGAGCGCCCTCAAGATATTTCTCGAAGTATTCGATTGCAGCGCTGTTCTTTCCGCTCTTCTGTGAAGCCTGTCCGGCAACCAAATATGCCTGAACGTTCTCTTTGTATGAATTTGCTTTTTCTGCAAGCTCAACTGCGTCAGCATATTTACCTGTTTTCAGTTTTGAAGACGCATCCTTGAGGTAAGTTGTTGAAAGAAGTGATGTTGCATTGCTTTCCTGACCGTTGCGAGCTGCAACCTCAAGATATTTGATAGCCTCGTCAAATTTGCCTGTTCCGCTGAGAAGCTGGCCGAGACGAAGGGCTGCAACGCCGTTCGTGGTATCGGAAGCCATTACTTCCTGATAAGCGGCAATGGCGCCGGTAACATTCTTAGCTTTGAATGCGGCATTTGCCTTATCCATCAATTTTGTCTGAGCAACTTGAGGGAGGAGTTCGTTGACTTCGTCCACTACTTCAGTGTTGCCATATTTCGTTGCGGCCTCAGCTGCTTCTTTCATTTTAGCCTCAGCTTCTTCGAATTTCTTGCTGTTGTAAAGTTCCTTTCCGATAGAAAGAAGAGTGGAAGGAATCGCGTTCTTGCAGTTATCTGCAACCTCAGCGCCTTCAGTGCCAAGAGATTCAGCTATTGAGAGAGCTTTCTTGAAATATTCGAGAGCTTCAGTCTTGTTTCCCATTGTGAGAGCCTCAGCACCGCTGTTGAATGTGTCAGTTGCTGATTTGAGATCCTGTGCGCAAGCTACACCCAATGAGAAGGCGAAAGCTGCCATTGCAAGAACGATTTTTTTCATATTATCAGTGTTTTTAGTTGTTATCATTTTAATTTATAGCCTGTTGGCACAGCCTTTGGGGCATAGAACCCGGTCTTGGTCGTAGCTGCTGTAGAGGTGTGCCGTCTGCCAAATTTGCAGAGTCTCACCCATTCAGCCCAACTGCAACAAGGCAAAAATAATAAAATTATCTTAATTTCGCATTATTAAAGTTTCGCAAGAGAGAAACACCGCTGTTGAGCCCTTGCGGCGAGGTTAGCCACTTTCCAGAGGAGAGGGATTCAGGGAGAGGGTAACGTGATAAAGAAAGAACGCGGAATTTGATAATTTGATGAGAGGAATTGATTCAATAAATACAACAACTAAAATACTTTAGTCACATTATATGCGGAAAGTCCTATACGGAATAATGATATTCATATCAGCGCTGTCGGTTTCAGTCAAGATGCCGGCGGCTGATTTGCCGTCTCTTCCAGCTGCATCTCAGATACGCACTGGCGCATTGGACAACGGCATAGCATACTATATAGTTACAAACAATTCAGAAAAAGGAAAGGCGAATGTAGCTCTTGTTCAGAAGAGCGGATATGACTATGAAACCCCTTACACGGCAGGCTCATCGGCAGTGTATGCGATGGGAGCCTTGTCTTCCTTGCCTCATTTCAAATCGAATTCACCATTCGGATTCCTTTCGCGCAACTGTATATGGCCAGGTGCGGACGGCTATGTCTCCGTTTATCCTGACGCTACGATATATCGTTTTGAAAATCTGGAACTTACACGTTCTAAGGAGCTTGTTGACTCGACTCTGTTGATGGTGTTCGACATAATCGGAACCCAGTCTGACTGTGTGGGGGGCAGATATTCTCCGGGCAATCAAGCCATTGTCATATCCGGTGACGTGGATGCCGCAGCAGTCATAAACAAGATGACGATGCTGTCCCTGTTGGTTACGCGCGGCAGCCATTTCGAGCAACCTAAAGAATATGTCTGGAAAGGCACAGACGAAGCGGAATACAAGAATATCCCTTCGAAGACCAAAGGGCTGTCATCAGTGTCCGCGGAATATGCCTATCCTCGAACTCCGGCGAAGAATATGAATACGGTTCAGCCATTCGTGTCTCAGAAGTTCGCAATGGAATTGGGTATAATACTTAAGAAGCGGATAGTCAAAGCTTTACGCAAGGCAAATATACCATATTCGGATATAAAATATTCATACGTGAGCAGCAAGGACGGCTCCGGTGACGAAAAATTCCGGATAGAGATTGTCACGTCGGACAACAGTGTTACGGATGCCGCCGGCGTGCTGTCAGCTACGTTGGCCGCGATAGATGCTTACGGGGCTGCGCCTGAAGAATACAGGGATGCTCAGACAGAACTGGTTATGAATCTGAGAAGGAACTATACAGGTGACAAAGTGAGCAATGCCGGGTATGTGGATCAATGCATATCTTCTTACCTTTATGGTTCGTCACTTGCTTCGGCTTCAACTACTATGGATTTCTTCCTTACCAAGAATATCCAGGACGATCTGGGCGCAAGGCTTTTCAATAATTTCGTGTCCGCTTTGCTTGACAGGGCAAAAGATCTTACGATAGAAACACAGTCGGATTCTTTGCTCGGACTTCAGATCAAGAATAAATTTGTTGACTCTTGGGTAGCAGAACAGCCTGAACCATATAAGGTTAACTATGGCGATACATTGAAACTTAAGAAATCCCAGGCCAAGATCAAACTCAAGTCAATGACATCGGAACCGCTGTCAGGAGGTCAGGTATGGATTTTTGACAACGGCTTGAAAGTCATATTCAAGAATACCCCGAAAACGGGAATGTTCCATTATATGTGGCTGCTCAAAGGCGGATATTCTCTGGTCCCGGGACTTAAACCGGGAGAAGGAGCCTATGTGTCGGATATGATGAAGTTGTACAACCTTCCTGGAATGTCCTGTTACAGTTTCGCGGATATGCTTTCCGCAAACGGCATTTCGATGAAAGGTGAAGTTACGATGTCCGATCTCAGAGTATCCGGAGCGGCGCCGTCGTCGAAACTTACTCTTCTTCTGCGGGCTTTGAACTCATTGACTGTGAACGGCTCTGTTAATAAGGAGGCTTTCAATTATTACCGTGAATGCCAATATGCGAAGATGTTGGAGACTCCTTCGATGGCGTCAGTTGTCGACAGCCTGCTATATCCGTCAAATGCGTGGTCACCATATAAACGGAACATAAAGATATCGGATGACTTTCAGAAGAGGACTGACAAGTTCTTCAGGGCTGAGTTCTCGAAGATGAATGACGGTGCGCTCATAATAGTCGGCGATTTCGATGAGTTTTACTTGAAGAAAGTGCTTTGCCGTGAACTTGGCGGTTTCAGTACGGACAAGGCGACATCCTTCAGATCCAGAATCCAATACAAGACCGGTACCGGATATGCCTCTAAAGTGACAATTGGAGACAAAGAAGAAGTGGAAATAGGAGTTTCTGTTCCGCTGACCTACACGTCGTCTAACTATATGGTATCATACATCGCCGCGATGGCTTTGCAAGATAAGTTGAGCAAAACGCTTGCAAAATTCGGTTGGACCGGAAGTGCGGATTGGGATTTCAAGATGCTCCCGGAGGAACGCTTCAACTTCAGAATGTACGGGGCGATTACGGACAGAGTCGGCGTTCCGGCATCTTTGGTGCAGGTGGATTCGGTTGAACAAGTCCTGTCAGGTATGAGAAATGCGATTGCCTCAGCCAGGGTTTCAGCCAATGAGGTGTCTGTCTATAAGAATATACTGTTGAAATCAGTGGAGGCGCGTAGTTCAGATCCGGAGATGATAATGTCTATGCTAGCGCTTCGATATTCATACGGTAAAGACTTGGTAACCAGATATAAGGACAATATATCAGCGGTTACGGTTGACGCCGTGAACAGCCTTCTTGAAAGGATGTCTCAGGAAAGGACTGCAGGTTATGCTGTGCGTACCCGTCTGGAAGGAGAGCACATATTCGAGCATCCGGTCGTTGCCAAGGTTGAAGTGGAAATTCCTTCGCTGAAAGCGGCTGAAGATTCTTTGGGCATTGCATCTGAAGGCTATCGTGCAATCGGTATCGATAGGACATCCCATAAGCCGGAATGGTTGGATTCTGCGAAATTCCGGAGTTTTATGCCGATGTTGCCTAAGCCGTTGCCGTTTGTGGAGAAGAAGTCTGTGCCTGAAAGTCAGTCAGATAGCCTAAATCGGGCGCCTGCTGCGGATTCGGTTGTCGTGAATCAGATAGATTCGTTGGCGTCCGGTCAGTTGATAGAAAGTGCTGACACGCTGAAGACTGGTCATCTGAAAGAGAACGTCGACACTCTGAAATCCGCTCTGCTGAAGACGGATGTGACTGGAGTGGCGGATTCGTTGTCTATCAAAGCAGATTCAACCGCCCGTCAGAATAATCATAATTAAACGGAGGGCCAACTTGATACGCGGTGAAGTCTTTTGTGCGGCTTTCGATAGAATAAAACTGAAACGCGCCAACTGGCAAGAGGGTTGTTGTTAAAATTAAACTGTACTGAAAATGTCTGACAATAGATTCGGAACAATATTCGAAATAGGGGATTGCCTTGTATCTGAGGAGGTTATAACGGAATATTTTGCGTGCGACTATGAGAAATGCAAAGGCTGCTGCTGCATAATCGGAGACAGCGGCGCCCCAATGACCGAGGAAGAGACTGAAAAGGTCGAGCAGGCTTATCCGGCTTTTTCTTCTTTGATGCAGGAAACCGGTCGCGAGGTGGTGGACAAAAAGGGTTTCTTCGAAATAGACAGGGACGGAGACATCGTGACTCCGCTATGTCCTGGCAGCGAGGAGTGCGCATTCACCCACTTCGATGATGCCGGAAATTGTTTCTGCGCTATAGAAAGGGCATATTTTGCCGGAAAATGTAAATTCCGCAAGCCGATTTCCTGCTGGCTTTATCCGATCCGCGTGACGGAACTGTCCAACGGAAAACACGCTCTGAACCTGCATCGCTGGGATATATGCAAGGACGCGTTTGAAAAAGGCAAAAAAGAAAAGGTCCGCGTCTATGAATTTTTGCGCGAACCTCTTGAATGTGCTTTCGGTAAGGAATTTTACTCAGCCTTGTCGTTTGCTGCCAAAAGATTCCTTGCAGACTCGTAGTCTTCCGCATTGACCTTGACCTCAACGCTGTCTATTGCGGCATTTATCGAAGGATATGACGATGTCTGCCCAAAAACTTCAGCGGCAATACCGTTGGCATTGAGCATTCCGGCAGCTATTTCAGCGCTGATCTGATCCGGAAATCTTGCTACTGTTTTGAACTCTTCTTTCATACTCTTGGAATTTAGAATCTGTTTTGAATTAGTATTTTAACGGCAGTTCAGTCGTTGTTTCTGAAGGCATTCTCAAGCCCGTAGATCAGGCGTATAGCGTCTTTCCGCAATCCTTCAATCTCGAATCCTCCGAGATTTCTTTTCAATGTTATCCTGTCTTCGAGCATTCTTGAAATGCGGTTCAGTACAGAACGCTGTCTGAAAGTCATATTGCCGTCTTTCTCGGTCTCCAGTTTATATCCGCGGCTTTCCATAAACTTCACGACTCCATCGCGGACTTCATTATATTCGCCGGGAATCACCACATCCTTCTTTGTGAATCCGAATACCGGATATACTGCGGATACTGCCGCGAACATTATCGCAATCTGCCACAATGAGTCATATCCGTTTTTGAACATTGTGCTGATGTCATTGTCTATGACGTGCGCCAGCACCAGGATGGACAGGATTACTATCAGAAGAATGGCAAAATAGAAGAAGTATTTTACCGCGCGTATGATATATTTCAATACAGGGTTCATATTGCGTTGTTTTCTCTCTTACAAACATAATGATTTTTCTTTATTTTATGCTTAAATTTGTGAGAATCGGCAGACCTTTTTAAGCCGTTGAACGCTAATTGTCATTTATGGATAATAGTTCTCAATATATAGTTTCGGCCCGGAAATATCGTCCGGATTCATTTGAGGATCTCATTGGCCAGGATAATATCGTCAAGACTCTGAAGAATTCAATCATTCGGGGGAAATTGGCGCACGCATATCTGTTTTGCGGACCTAGAGGTGTGGGAAAGACGAGTGCCGCCAGAATCTTTGCCAAGACGATAAACTGCGAACATCCCAGCGCTGATATGGAGCCTTGCGGCGAGTGCGAATCCTGCATATCCTTCAAGGAAGGCCGCTCTTACTGCATACACGAACTTGACGCGGCATCAAACAATGGTGTGGATGACATTCGCGCCCTTACAGATCAGGTGCAGATACCTCCGCAGGTCGGCAAGTACAGCGTGTATATCATAGACGAGGTTCATATGCTTTCTCCGGCGGCGTTCAATGCTTTTCTCAAGACGTTGGAGGAGCCGCCCGCACACGCGATATTCATACTCGCCACGACGGAGAAGCATAAAGTGCTGCCGACAATCTTGTCCAGATGCCAGACTTATGACTTCAACCGCATCGGCATTCCGGATATCGTTTTCAATCTGAGAAGCATAGCGGACAAGGAAGGCATCAAGATAGACGACGAATCACTTCATATTATTGCGAGGAAGGCTGACGGCGCTATGCGTGATGCTCTCACAATCTTCGACCAGACCGTAGCGTTCTGCGGCACGGAAGTGAAATATGAGGATGTTATCCGCAATCTCAATGTCCTTGACTATGAGCATAGTTTCAATATGACGGAATTTATGCTGGCTAATGACTATGCTTCCGCTCTTCTGGAATTTGACGGAATATTGTCCAAGGGCTTCAACGCGCTTTATTTCGTGTCTTCGTTGAGTACGCATTTTCGCAATTTGATGATTGCTAAAAACGGAGCACTGGATGCGTTGCTTGAGTTGCCGGAATCTCTAAAGAAGAAATATAAGGAGCAGGCTGACAAATGTTCGCTTCAGTTTCTTTATGAAGCGCTTGCTGTTACAACTCAATGTGAATCAGGCTATAAGGAAAGTATCAATCCTCGCCTGCATATAGAGTTTGCCCTGATGAAACTGTGCTTCCTTACTGGCGGTCCGGTTTCAATACGTCCAGCTGCTCAAGACTCCGCGCAACCGCAGAGACCACAGCAGCAGGCTGCCGGAGTTGCACAGGTTAAAACGTCAGGCGCTTCGGCTCAATCGAGCCAGCCACAACCAAATGGAAACCAGTCGGTAGCGCCTAAGTCTGCGAATGTTGGCCCAATAAGCACTGCCGCTAATGCGGTTGAGGCTACAGGTTCGGCTGCAACTGCGACAGCTTCGACTCCTGCGACGGCTTCTACACCTGCGGCTAATTCAGTGCCAGCCGGTGCGTCAGGTGCCGCTTCAGAAGTTGCAATAGGAACTGCCACCGATGTGGCGACAAGTGCGGATGCTCCCGTAGCAAGGCGCAAGCGCTCGTCCAGGTCTGCCTCCGCTCTGTCTTTGGATGCGATAAGTGATGAGGATGCGAAAGCGTCATCAGAAAGTTCGAGCAATCTTTCCGACAGAATTCCTGAAGATGATGAAGTGTACGAAGCCTGGAAGAAGATACCGGCTAACTATGCCTCACGTCCGAGACTATATACGACATTGTCCACAACCAAGATTGCGGTCAAGACTATGGACGGCTATAAACTCCTGGAATTCTATGTGATGAATCTCGCCCAGAAAACTTGGGTGGAGCAGGAACTCCTGAAAGAGATAGAAGCAAAGATCCAGAACACACTTGGCACTTCGCGTGTGCGTCTTGCTGTGGAAGTGATTGCTGAAGAGAAAGTTGAGAAGAAAATCTATATGCCGGCAGACAAGGCCAAGGTTATGATTTCAGAGAACGCTGAAGTTGAGAAGTTTGTAAAGGACCTTGATTTGGATGTCAAATAATATTTGAATGATATGAAACTGCGTTGCGAGAATCTTGTTAAAAAATATGGAGTCAGGACAGTCGTGAAGGGCGTGTCTATGGAAGTCGAGCAAGGTGAGATTGTCGGATTCCTCGGGCCTAACGGTGCCGGAAAGACAACCAGCTTCTATATGATTACAGGTCAGATAGTTCCTAATGCGGGAAATATCTATCTGGACGACGAAGACATAACGGAACTTCCGATGTTCAAAAGAGCATTGCGCGGAGTCGGATATCTGCCTCAGGAGGCGTCAGTATTCAGAAAAATGTCTGTTGAGGACAACATTATGTCCGTTATGGAAATGACGGATATGACCAAGGCGGAAAGGAAAGAGCGTCTGGAATCGCTGATTGACGAATTCAACCTGTCAAAAGTCAGAAAGAGTCTGGGTATTCAGTTGTCCGGAGGTGAGAGACGTCGCTGTGAAATAGCGAGGGCTCTGTCAATCGACCCTAAATTCATTTTGCTCGATGAACCTTTCGCGGGTGTCGACCCTATTGCCGTTGAGGATATCCAGTATATTATCGCCAAGTTGAAATACAAGAACATTGGTGTGATTATCACCGACCACAATGTGGGCGAGACAATGGCCATCATCGACAGGGCATATCTGCTTTATGAGGGTACTATTCTACAGGCTGGTACACCGGAAAAACTTGCAGCTGATGAGGATGTAAGGACTAAATATCTGAGTTCAGGCTTCGTTCTCAAGCGCTCTCAGGCTGTTGAACGTGCAAGAGCTGAGCACGCCGCCCTGATGGCGAAGAAAATGTCTGAGTAGGAGATCAGAATTCCATTATCCGTCTTGCAGCATCCTCTAACAGCCATTTCGGGGTTGAGGTTGCTCCGCAGATTCCCACCTTGTCGTCGGAGCGGAACCATTCCGGACGTATGTCCTTCACTTCGCTGATATGGTAAGTTCTGATATTTAGCGACTTGCAGAGATTGCAAAGCACTTTTCCGTTGGAACTGTCTTTTCCGGATATGAATACGATGATGTCGTGACGCAGAGCGAAATCGGATAGCTTTCCGTGTCGGTCGGCAACCTGGTGACAGATAGTGTTGTGCACCTTAAGAAGTCCCGTCCCTTTGAAAATTACCGGCGACAGTTCGTGCTCCTTGGACATCGCTTCCTCGATAAAGCCGCATATTGAAGCGTATTCGGCCGGGCTTTTTGTGGTCTGGGAAAATATCTCAATCGGTCCGTCCAGGCAAATTTTCTTCGCCTCCAGCGCTTCCGAAAGCATCTGCATATTTTCAATTACGAGAGCATCTCCGTCAACTTGGCCAAGAAGCCCCAGGACTTCAGCGTGGCCGACCTTGCCGAAAATTATAATCTGCCCTTGAAGCGGCTTTACCCTGGAATATGCTTCCCGTATGCTTTTCTGCAGTTTGAGAACGACAGGACAAGTGCAGTCTATGACGTTTATTCCCAACTGTTTAAGCTTGTTGTATGTGCTTGGTGGTTCGCCGTGTGCGCGGATAAGAACATTGGAATCCTCAGGGAGTTTATCCAACTCGTCAATCCCGACAGCCTCCAATCCCGAATCTTTCAGTCTTTTAAGTTCAGCTTCATTGTGAACTATGGCGCCTAGTGAATACAAACTTTTTCCGCCCGGTTCTGACAAAACCTCCTCAGCCTTGCTTACAGCTCTGATTACTCCTCCGCAAAATCCTGAACCCGGGTCTATTTCAACTGAAAATGCCATTCTGCAATGTCCTAAGTTAAAATTATCTGCAGAATTTCTGTTGGATGATATTCCGAATCCAGTCCATCTGATCGTCCAGGGTCATATCGGAATTGTCCAACACAATCGCGTCTTCAGCCTGCCTGAGAGGCGACGTTTCCCTATGCGAATCAATGTAGTCGCGGCTCTTTAGATTGTCCAGGACCTCTTGAAAATCAGGATTTTGGCCATTTGCCACCATTTCTTTCAGCCTACGTTCCGCTCTTATCCGGTCGTCCGCAACCATAAAGATTTTCAAATCGGCATTTGGGAACACTGATGTCCCGATATCACGTCCGTCCATTACAATACGTCCGTTTTTTCCGTATTCTACAAGCTTTTGGTCAACAAATTCCCTGACTTCCGGTATTACGGCTACAGGGCTCACGTGAGAAGATACGTCCAAGGACCTGATTTCGTTGTCAACGCATTCGTTTCCAAGGAATGTATGACTGCCTTCAGGTGCGTATTCGAAATGTATGTCAATATCTTGTAGAGAGTTCACAAGCGATTCCGTGTCTATGCTTCCGTCCGAATTTACAAATCCTCTTCTCATCGCATAGAGCGTGACGGCACGGTACAGCGCACCTGAATCCAGGTATAAAAAAGAAAAATCCTTCGCAATAAGTTTAGCGAAAGAACTTTTGCCTGTAGATGAGTAACCGTCGATTGCTATGATAATATTGGGAATATGCATATTTTGTTGGTTTACGAACAAATGTATGAAAAATTATTTTTCCCTCAATATTTTTAGCTGTTGAATCTTGTATGAATCGAGTTTGAATGATACGAAGATGGTTACTTCGAAAGTTTCGCCTCCGGCCACCAATTTGCCTACGGCATATTTCATATTGGTGCGTCCTGCAGTATGCGTGATGTCGAAACTTCTCGGAGAGTAATTGCTGAAAAATGACTTGAGAATCTGCTTTGCCTGATTCTTGCTGGAGTCGCTTGTCGTGGAAGTTACAGAAATTTCAAGATTATCGTCAAACCAGGCCGAGAGCCGTTCGGCATCACCCTGCCTTATGTATTTTGCGATAGGAATGAAGACATCGTACCCTTCGTTCTGGGCAGAAGCCAATCCGCCGCAGCAAAATGATATCGCTGCAGTAAGGAGGAGTGCGATGCTCTTAATCTTCATAAAATCTCGAAATTTGTTTGTGGGGCTTGGATTTGCCCGGTCTTGCCGAGTCATCTTCTTTGCAAATACCGAGCCATTTACTATATTTACACCGCAGATGAAAATGACTCTGATAACAGTCGGAAAAACTGATGTGCATTGGGTGAAAGAAGGTCTGGAACTGTATAGATCCAGGCTTGTTCATTATGTCCAATTCTCTGTAAATGAGATTCCTGAACTCAAAAACGTGTCGTCATTGTCCAAAGAACAGATAAAATCCAGAGAAGGTGAACTGATTCTGTCGATGGTGAAGACCTCGGATGACGTGATTCTCCTGGATGAACACGGAAAGGAATTCCGGTCATTGGATTTCGCCTCGTGGCTTCAGAACAAGATGTCCTGTTCCGGTCGCGATATCGTATTCGTGATAGGCGGGGCTTATGGCTTTTCGGATGCTGTCTATTCGAGAGCAAATTCCAAGATTTCGCTTTCGGCTATGACATTCTCTCATCAGATGGTGCGCACTATATTTGCAGAACAGCTTTATCGGGCATTCACGATAATGAAAGGAGAGCCGTATCATCATGAATAAAAGCGTAAATACAGGTGTGCTGAGGGCGAAAATCAAGTCGTTCTGGAATTCCCTTTTGGGTAAGAATGTCTGGGTTCTGTTCTTTTTTGCGGGTGTTATTCTGATTCTGGCGAATGTATTTGCCGATACGCGTATCGATTTTTCCGAATCGGCGGCAAAACGTCTCAACCGTAACATTCAGAAGCGTTTTACCGTGCTTGAACGGTATATGCACGAGGCTGAGGAACTGTCTCCGGACGCCTGGATGACATTCAAGGATTTGCCGGAGGATATGGTTGTGTACCGCTATGTGGGGGATTCTCTTCAGTCCTGGTGCAATCAATTCTCGCTTGACAATGATGATATAAGCAATCGCCTTCTGATTCAGCGTTTTGTGAATCTGCGGTATAACCTGGTATCTCCTTTGTCGGAAGCCGATACGTCCGTGAAATATATGAGCATCGGGCCTAAGTGGTATCTGGTGAAATCGATTTCCGATGACCACGGATGCCGGATAATAGGCGGTCTCGAGATACGGAATACGGTAGATTCCCGCTCCGTGAACGGGATAAACCCCAGACTCCACGTATCTGACCATTTCTCGGTCTTTCCCATAGCGTATAGCGGCGGTGCTGTTATCTCTCATGAGGGATATCCGCTGATGAAATTGGTGCAGGAAACCTCACGCGTATCGCCTCTGCTCCCGGATACGACTATGATCTGGCTTTCTGCCGCGTTCTTCATCATCGGCGTGATGGTGTATCTCGGCTTCCACCGGAATGTTCGTACAATGTTGTACAGCATTGCGGCCGTGACATTGACTCTTGGGATTTTATACGCTGTAGGATGTGATATCCAGGATTCGTCCGCGCTGTTCTCTCCGACATTATACGCTGACGGCTCTGTTTTCCAGTCGCTAGGAGCGCTGCTCATCATCAATATATGGATAACCCTGATATATGCCTGCGTATATCTTACGGAAAAGGGTAACCGTCAGAGAGTTGCAGGGTCTTGTTCGGAAAGTCGAGCGTATGCGATTATGATAGGCGTCACTGTGGCTGACGCTTTGACGCTGGCTTATATGACCTGGAGTTTCAGGAGTCTGATACTCAACTCGAACATCCCTCTTGAATTGTACAATATCGCGCAGTTGGGTAGATATACATTGTACATCTACTTCTCGTATATGTCATTGGCGGTGGCGATTGCGTTGTCATTCCAAATAATCAGAGTCCCGTTGTTCTGCCTCGCTGGGGTGAAATACGATGTGTTCTCTCGTACCGGAAGAATCACATTTTCCATATTGTGCGCATCATATTTTCTGTCGATGTTCTCAATCCTGGGAGCGGATAAAGAATACAACAGGGTTCAGATATGGCAGAACAGATTGTCTGTGGACAGAGACTTGGGACTTGAACTGCAGCTTCGCGGGATAGAAGAGGCGATAGCTGCGGACAATGCCATTCCGGAGGTCATAGAGTCCACTCAGGATTATAAAATTATATTGAACAGGATATCAGAAACTTATATGCGGCGGATATCCAAGGATTTCGATATCAGCATTTACATATTCAAGGATAACATCGCTGACCCTCAAGTCCGGAAGTATTTCAATGACAGAGTTCTGGGTGCCGTGCCTATAGCACCTGAATCAAGATTTGTCTATAGCCGCACGGACAACGGAATGGCTCAGTACACCGGAATGTTCGTCTATTGGCTTCCGGACAAGGGCTCCACAAAGATGCTGCTCGGTATCAATTCCAAATCAGACAGGCAGGAACGCGGATATGCCTTCATTATGGACGAGGGCGCCCCGGGTGCTGTGGTGATTCCTCCGCGATATTCATACGCCAAATATATTGACGGAAATCTTGTAAGTTATAAGGGGGATTATCCATACCCTACGGTGTTGTCCAAAGAATTCAGCGAGAATCTGAATGAGGACGGAAGCAATAAATTGTCCCTTAATTCATATCTGCATTATTACAAGCGTGTTTCCGCCAACGAAAGCATCATAATATCAAGGCCTCGGATAAGCATAGCCCAGTATGTGCTTGCCTTGTTTATGCTGTGCCTGCTTTCGTATTTCCTGATAAGTGCTTTGGGACTGAGGAAAAAACGTACCGGCAAGTTTGAAAAGAATTATTATAAGTCCAGGGTTAATGCGGTGCTGTTCCTTTCGATGCTTATGACCCTTGTCACGATGAGCCTTATAATGGTGCTGTTCGTTTACAGACGCAATGACGCGAATGTTATGAGGCTGATGAACAATAAGATAACCACCATTCAGTCTCTCGTTGAAAATAAGACCAAGCCTTTCCAGTCCTATAGGGAGCTTGCTACTCCGGAGATTGCCGGAATGCTGAATGACATAGGAAATTTCACGCGTTCGGACATCACTCTCTTCAGTCCTGACGGAAAAGTGTTCAATACTACGGCTCCTGAAGTGTATGAAAAGATGATTCTGGGCTCCAGAACTAATCCGGAGGCATTCAGAAACATAAAATATCTCCATAAACGTTATTACATCCATAAGGAAAGCCTGGCCGGGCGCTCGTTCTATACGATGTATGCTCCTGTCGTCAACGATAAGGGACGTCTGATAGCAATTCTCAGCGCGCCATATACTGATACAGGACTGTCATTCAAATCGGATGCGCTGTTCCATTCGGTTTTCGTAATAACCATATTTTTCCTGCTCCTGCTGATTACCAGATTCTTGACGACAAAAGTCGTGGACAGGATGTTCCGCCCTATTACGGAAATGGGCAAGAAGATGATTTATGCCCGCACGGGAGGCTTGGAATATATTATTTACGACAACGAGGATGAACTCTCCGGCCTTGTCAGGGCATATAACCTTATGGTTCACGACCTTTCGGAATCGAGTAAGCAGGTTGCTCAGGCAGAACGCGAGCGTGCGTGGAGTGAGATGGCCCGTCAGGTGGCACATGAGATAAAGAATCCTCTGACACCGATGAAGCTTCAGATCCAGAGGCTGATTCGACTGAAAAGTAAGAATGACCCTACTTGGGAATCCAAGTTCGAAGACATTTCAAGGCTGATGCTTGACAGCATAGATGTCCTCACGGATACCGCCAACGAGTTCTCGACATTCGCGAAACTTTATACTGAGGAAATGGTTCCTATCGATCTCGACAGTATGGCGTCTGATCAAATTTCAATGTTCGATGATAGGGACAATATCACTTTCCAGTATTTCGGACTGAAGAATGCTATGATAAAAGGTCCTAAGCCTCAGTTGATACGTGTGTTTGTCAATCTGCTTACTAATGCGGTGCAGGCAATTGAGAATAAACAGGCGGAGGAAAGCGAATCCGGTCAGGAGGTGTTCCACGGGCAGATTGTGCTTTCGCTCAGGAACAGTACCAAGGACGGATTCTACGATATAGTCGTGGAGGATAACGGCCCGGGAATCAAGGATGAGAACCGCAGCCGTCTGTTTACGCCTAATTTTACCACGAAGAGCAGCGGTACCGGACTTGGTCTGGCGATCTGCAAAAATATATTGGAGCGATGCGGAGGTGAGATTTTCTACAGTCAGTCCTTCTCGTTGAAGGGCGCCTGCTTCACCGTCCGCTATCCTAAAAACAAGGATTAGCCTATTGAGAATCAACGTAAATTTGCGTGTTTATATTTCGACCGTTGACTTTAGAACAATATTTGCTGATATGCTCTCGGTTTTGTTTGGAAATATATTTGGAATATATTCGGAGCGTAGCGACAGAAGGGGTCTCGGGGAATACTTTCCCCGTGCTC
>CAVENC010000012.1:51265-60476 GCA_963617065.1 Butyricicoccaceae bacterium | reverse complement strand
GAACGCTGAGCGCAGGTGTGGCTTGGGACAATATGGGATGGACGGGCGTATGCCTGGTGGGCGTAGCGTTTGCTTCGTTAAGTTTGTTAGTTTCGCTACTTTTCACTCATCACAACAAATAATTCCTACGATTATGGCTATAGAACACAAATGCAAGATAACTGTCCTTGAATGCAAATGCTTCAACGACTATCAGGAGAAGTATCTGGCTGACCCGAAGAAACGTATCTACGAGGAAGTGGAGGAACTTACTTTCGCTGACGGAAGACAGTAAGTATCTATAACAGAAATGAAATACGGAGTATCTAATCTGGTTGCAACTCTCATCATTGGAGCATTAACGTTGGTGTCCTGTTATTCAGCGATGCCCATCAATAATGCCAAGTCCCAGAAAGAGAGTAAAAGTGACTATTGAGCACACCTTAATTTCCGGCAGAAAACGCATATAATAATTTTTATTACTTTTGCAGTTGATGCTGAAGTTGTTTTGAAATTGGTGGCGCAGTTTATCGTGCAGGATTTTCGAGGCAATTTCGGATAGACACAGAAGGTTCGCGGCAGGTGCTGCGTGACTGAAGGTAAAGAGGAAGACGGCCGCGACAGGCCGCAGAAGGAAACGAAAAACATTTATAATGGACGTAAAAGAATTTGCATATTGTTCAGACAAGTACCAATACACAATGGGAAAGTCATTTATGGAATGTGGAAAGGGAGAACAGACAGCCATATTCAATCTATTTTATAGGAAAGCCCCGGAGAACAACAACTGGGCGGTCGTCAGCGGAACAGAAGAAGTAATCGAGATGATTGCCAATCTCGGCTCGATGCCGGAAGATTTTTATGAGAAATTCATACCGGGAGATGAGTACGCTGAATTCAGACGTTATCTGGCTAATATGAAATTCACCGGAAATGTCTATGCTATGAAAGAGGGCGAAATCGCATTTCCGAATGAACCTATAATAATAGTGGAAGCGCCTCTAATCCAGGCGCAAGTACTTGAAACTCCGATGCTTTGCATAATGAACCACCAGATGGCAGTTGCCACCAAAGCATCCAGAGTATGCCGATCCACCTCACATCCGGTAAGCGAATTCGGTTCCAGAAGAGCTCACGGGCCGTGGGCTGCCGTATATGGAGCAAAAGCCGCAATCATAGCCGGGTGCGCAAGTTCTTCCAACATTCTCACCGGCGTTTTCAACGGAGTCCCATCCACAGGAACAATGGCGCACAGTTTTGTCACGGCATACGGCAGTTCTGTGGAAGGAGAGCACAAGGCATTCTGCGACTACATCAACACGCACCGCGGAGAGAACCTCATCTTGCTGATTGACACATACGACACCCTCCGTTGCGGAGTCCTTAACGCGATACGCGCATTCAAGGAAAACGGAATTGACAACGATTACCCTTACGGATACGGTATCAGACTGGACAGCGGCGACTTGGCATATCTGTCTGCAGAAGTCAGAAAAGCCCTCGACGCTCACGGACTTACCGAATGTAAGATATTCGCTACCAATTCATTGGATGAATACCTCATATCAGACCTTGAGAGGCAGGGAGCTAGAATAGACAGCTATGGAGTAGGAGACGCAATCGCGACCAGCAAGGCAGCACCGTGCTTCGGCAATGTATATAAACTGGTGCAGATAGACGGAGAGCCAGTACTCAAGAAGTCCGAAGACAGAATCAAGCTCATCAATCCGGGATTCCAGATTACTTACAGGCTGATGAAGCACGACCAAGAGTTCGGAGATATATACAAGGCAGACGTTACTTGTCTCCGTTCCGATACTCTGAGCCAAGATATCGAGCACGGAAAGACATTCACCATCAAGGACGAATACGACAGATACAAGTTCAAGACTTTCGACGAAGGAACTTACCAGTGGAGAGCGCTTCAAGTCCCTGTCATAGAGAATGGTGTCAGATGCGCCCCGGTCAGAACTCTGATGGAGAAAAAGGCGTTCTATAATGATACGCTCAAGCATTTCAGCCCGTCCGAGAGGCGACTTATCAACCCGCACTACTACAAGGTGGATATATCTGACGATCTGTACAACCTCAAAAACGACATCCTCACGAAACTCGTGAACGAAATCAACAATTTCACAATCGAATAGTTAGGGATGAGAAATGATAATTCGGAATGACAATATAATATAATTCGGAGCGTAGCGACAGAAGGGGTCTGGGGAATCCTTTCCCCGTGCTCCTGGGAGCTGCCACGAAGTGGCTGAGGGTAAACAGCAAACTTGCGCGAAGCGCATTCACTGCTCGCAGTGAATGCAAGTCCTCCCCCCGAGGGGAGGTATTTAGGGTGAGGGTAACGTAAATAGATGAAGGCATGAAATTACCTTCAAACGAGAGATAATATATTTTACAGCAAGTAATTACCTGCTCATGAAAGTTAAATAATATGATTAATGATTCTGTACTTATAGTCGTGGATATGCTCAATGATTTCATTGACGGAAGCCTCGCCTGCGTCAATGCAGAGAAAGCCGTTGACAACACATTGGAATTCATTGAGAAAACGAGAAATGAAGACCTCCCGGCACTTTTCATCCGTGACCATCATCCGGACAACCACTCCTCTTTCAAGGAATTCGGAGGGACTTGGCCTGCACACTGTGTTGCAGGAACAAGAGGCGGAGAAATCCACGACAAACTCAAGCCGTATGCCGATGAAGACCTGGTATTCGACAAAGGATGCGATGCCACTACCGAGCAATATTCCGGATTTGAGGCGGAAAACGCTGCAGGTCAGCCGCTGAGCGAAATCGTCTCGATGCTGGAACCTGAAAACGTCTTTGTCTGCGGAATAGCCACAGAGTTCTGCGTACGCAACACCTGCGAAGATTTGAAGAAAGCCGGATTCAATGTTCTCCTGCTGGAAAACTGCCTTGCTTACGTAAGCGAAGACGGACACAAGACGTCACTAGAGGAAATGAAGTCTGAAGGCATCAAAATCCGCTGAAATGGGCCAATAAATCTTTAACGGATTCAAAAAGGTGCATAAAGGCTTTCAGATGTAAGCGCAACAAGATATGAAAAAATTAGCTTATTGTCTTATTTTCACGCTTATCCACATCGCCGGATGGGGACAGGGAATACATTTCTCCGGGCAAGTTGTCGACACTGACGGTTCACCTGTCATCGGCGCAGGACTGGTATGCGCGGAAAAAATTTCAGTCGGCACTACGGCCGATCTTGACGGTAATTTCAGCTTAACGCTTCCGTCAACAGCAAAGACTGTGATTTTCTCCTCCGTGGGAATGAAAGAGCTTCGTTATCAGCTTATTCCAGGAAAGACCGAGAATGTAAAAATTCTGATGGAATGGGAAAACAACCAGCTCGACCAGGTGGTAATCACAGGTTATGCCCAGACATCCGTAAAAAGGATTACCGGCTCAGTGGCGGTGTTGGATGCCGACAAATTCGAATCCAAAGCAATCTCATCCGTCGATGCCCTTATGCAGGGAGAAGTCGCCGGAGTAAGCATCAAATCCTTGTCCGGTCAGCCTGGAACACAATCCAAAATTACAATCCGAGGCTCCAACAACCTTACAGGCTCAAGCAATCCGCTATGGGTTGTGGACGGAGTCCCTATGCAGAGCGACTCCCCTTCCCTCAGTAAGGAGCAGCTTGCAACAGGAGGTTTTGACGACATATTCGTGAACGGTATCGGAAACATCAATCCGAATGATATTGAGAGCATTACAATCCTCAAAGACGCAGCGGCAGCCGCTATATATGGCTCCAGGGCGGCAAACGGTGTAATTGTCGTAACCACCAAGAAGGGCGAGGCCGGCAAGATGAAAATCAACTACAACAACACGTTCACGTGGTCATTCAAACCGGAGCGCAGTCTCAACCTGATGAACTCATCAGAGAAGCTGGCTTGGGAAGATGAATTGTGGAATGAGTTTTCAGCCGACAAATACGCTCAGTCTCTTACAGACAACACCGTAATCTATCCCGTAATCGGAATTGTGGGACAGATACGTGCAGGCGTAGGCGATTTCGCCGCAATGAAAGGCGACAAATCAGCGCAGGATGCCTATATAGCGTCACTGCGTAATGTCGATACGAACTGGTATAACCTGCTGTTCCGTAACGCATTCTCCCAAGGCCACCACCTTTCGCTGAGCGGGGGTTCGGGAAAGAGCACATATTACGTGGCTCTCGGACTCAATGACGAGGACGGTATGCTGATTCACAACAACTACAGGCGCTACAATGTCAATGCAAAGATGACGCTTACACCTGTGGACTGGGCTAAAATAGATATCGGAATGGAAGCTGCCAGGCAGGAATCAAAAATGCCTTATTCCACAGTTGATCCGTTCTACTACGCATATTTCTCCAACCCTTACGAAAGAGCGTACAACGATGACGGTTCATACGCGGCAGACCAGACCTGGTTCACTCTCGGCTATTACAACGGACGCGGAGCGGAGCAGGTAATGCCTAAAAACGGTTTCAATATCCTGAGGGAACTCGATTCCAACTACACCAAAACCGTCAATACCAACGGAACATTCCGTGCCCAGACAGATTTCAGAATCATCGAGCCGCTGCATTTCGTAGGACTCGTATCTTATTCATTTGCAAACAATTCCACCGACAAGGTAATCGACAAATATACCTACACCGCATTCCGTGACAGGCTCGGCAACGATGACAGGTCGCAGACCAATCTTTACGGCAGCATTTCCCAAAACAGGACCAACAGGAACAGTTACGTGGCCAGAGGTCATTTCTCATTCAACAAGACTTTCGCTGAAATCCACACTTTGAATATGCTGGCCGGCGCGGAGTTGAGAGGTTCCGACTCGAATACAATCTTCACCAAAAGATATAATTACGATCCGAAGACAGGCACGACTTCAATGCCGCAGATAAGCGGTCCGACAGACCAGTGGCTCACTGAAGTAGAAAAGCTCAACGGTGAATATTTCAGCAAGACAAGGTACGCATCATTCTATGCCTCAGCAGATTACTATCTCGGAAAAGACATAGTCCTCAACGCCTCGTTCAGAACTGACGGAAGTTCAAATTTCGGAAGCAACCGACAGTTCAACCCTACCTGGAGCGCCGGAGCCGCCTGGCATATAGGAGAAGAGAAATGGATGAAGCAAGCATTGCCAGCATTGTCGCACGCGACCATAAGGGCAGCCTACGGTTTCACCGGTGACGTAAATACCAGTACTTCACATCTTCTTGTGATTCAATATCTTCAGCAGCAGTATCGATATTACAATGACGAGACATTCAATCTCGGCACAATCCCGTCGGCTCCGAATCCCGACCTCGGATGGGAGAAGACACAGGATGCTAAAGCCGGACTGGATTTCGGTCTGTGGAAAGACAGGCTTAGCGTCAATGCGGAATACTATTACAGGCTGAGTACCGACGTTGTCACATCTTCACCGGTACAGAGCACTACTGGATTCACATCCGTATATTTCAATGCCGCCGACATTATGAACAGCGGTATCGAATTGACAATCAACGGAAAATTCCTCCAGAAAAAGGACTGGTCGGCAGGGGCATCTGTCAATTTCGCCTATAACTACAACAAGGTCCTGAAATACAATCCGGTATCCAAGAGCGGAATCACATCCAAAGACAGATATGTGGAGGGCTACCCTACCGGCGCAATATTCAGTGGAAAACTGATAGGAATCTCAAGAGAAAACGGATTATACGAATTCCAGTTGAGAAAAGACGCCACAATCACGACGTCAACAGACTTGAACAAGCCTGACAACTACAGATATTATCTGGGAACAAGCATAGCTCCATATACCGGAGGATTCAACCTTTATGCTTCCTGGAAACAACTTAGACTCAGCATAAGCGGAGTATATTCATTCGGGTCAAAGACATACGAGAAAATGAGTTACCCGGCCAGTTACAGCAATGCTTCACACAGCGGAGTCAGCACTGAAACCGTCCAGTCCCAATACAGCGATTTGTACGGCAACCATCTGAACGTTGAAAAAGACAGGACAAACCGTTGGACAGTGAACAATACGACCGGAGTAAAGTATCCGCGCATCTATGACTATTTTGGAACCAGGTATAATTTCTCCAATTCAAATCCAATGGATTACAGTATAATCGACGCCATCTACTTGAAAGACAATTCATACCTGAGAATCAAATCCATAATTCTCACATATTCGCTTCCGCAGGATGTTGTGAAGAAGATTAAGATGAGGGGGCTGAGTTTCAACGTCTCACTTAACAATTTCTTCACATTCACAAGTTACGACGGTATGGATCCGGAAATCCCTGGAGCCACGTATCCGACTACCCGAAGCGTATCCGCAGGTATGAATATAGAATTTTAACGGAGGAAAAGTATGAGACATATATCATATATACAACGGTTCGGACTGAAATCAATGCTTCTTCTGACTAGCCTGGGATTGTTGGCCGGTTGCGGCAACTATCTCAATGTACAGCCGCAGGGTGAGGTAATCCCGAAAACGGACGAGGAGTTCGCGTCATTGATTCACAACCGATTGCGCGAGATTGAGGGCGGAGGGGACGAATATGTCATCGGCAATATGGATGTACTGGTGCACCTTGAAGGATGCGCAGATGACCTTGACGCAAATATCACCACAAGTTCCAATCTGACATTCTTTGCAGGAGAGGAAATCAATAAGAGACAGACCTTCTACGAAAACTGCTGGGAGACCGTGAGAGACTGTAACATAGTGATAGAGAATATGAAAGGTCGAGATACCGACATTGCAAAAGGCTGTGTTTCGGCCGCTTATGCAATGAAAGGCATCATATATTACAATCTCCTGCGCGAATTCTGCCAGCCTTGGAACAGTTCCTCAGCAAACGAACTGCCCGGAATTCCTGAAGTTGACAATTTCGACATATCATCAAAGCCTCTGCGCGGAACTCTAAGACAGACATACGAATACACTGAAAATCTATTCGATTCGGCTTTGGCGTTGAACCCGACCGATGCTAAATACATTTTCACGAACTGGATCATAAAAGCATACAAGGCTAAACTTGAGTTCTGGTGCCAGAATTGGGACAATGTCATCTCCATCTGCAACGACATAATCTCAAACAGCGGTTACACGCTCACCCCTATTTCCGAGTATGACGCAATGATCAATTCCCAGTATGAGCCGAAAGGAGAAGTGCTTGTGCGCTCGCACATAAACAATTCCAGCGAACTTGACTGGTATTTCTCCTACACCAAAAGTTACCTTGCTTCCAGGCCTGCTTGTGCAAAACTCATCAAACTGTTCGGGGACAACCCTGCGGAGGATGTCAGATACACGTCAAGTTTCGACAAGAAGCGTATGAACATCAAAGTGCCGGAGTGCCGGGTAAGGCTTTCGGAGATGGTGCTTATGCTGGCTGAGGCTTATTATCACAAAAATGACAACGAGAATGCACTCAAGTGGATTAACGAACTGAGGCGCAACAGGATAACCGGAATCACAGATTTAACGCAAAGCACACTTCCCGTAGTAAGGGACAACGACAGGATAGTTGCTGATTGTAACGGCAATGCTATTACGCCGCTGCTGCAGGCGGTATTTGACGAAAGGAGAAAAGAAATGTATATGGAGGGAGACCGTTGGTATGAGCTCAAACGTAACGGCAGTCCTGAGTGGTGGATAATCAGCAACGGTCTGAAATACACCACAAAATCATATCTCTACACATCTCCGATAGCGAAATCCGATATTGATCTGAATCCTGATCTGGTGCAGAATCCGGGATATGTTTACTAGTGGCGGACAGCAGGTCGTCATTACGTTGTTAAAATTTTTAAGTAAAATGAGAACAAAAAGGAACATAATTACTATATTCGCAGTGATAGCTATGGGGTTAATCGCCACCGGATGCAAGTACAACGAACTTCCGCCTAAAACAAGTGATGCCTCAAAAACGTATATCAAACCGAAAGGAGAAGTTCCGACACAGGCGGAGCGAGATGAAGTGAAGGCGATTAAAGCCGAATACGAAGACGCCGTCAAGTAAGGGACTTCCGGAACAAATAGACAATATCATATTAATCAAACTAACTTAATTATGGCTAGAAAGATCTTAACATTTATGGCAACCGTGGCCATAGCGGTCATTTCGTTGGTATCCTGCAACAAGGACAACAATCCGGTTCTTCAATTTGACAAAACTTTGTACACCGTATATGAGAAAGGCGAAGTCACTATCGGCATTTGCGTAAGCGAGCCTTCCGATGCAGATATCGTAGTGCCTCTCCGATTCAATGACGGTCCGGTAAAGGATGTTGACTACACGATGTCATCAGAATCAGTTGTCATCGAGGCAGGTCAGACTGTAGGCTACGTAACACTGACAAACATCTCAATGACAGCAGACAAGCCGCTTGCAATGAGTTTCGAGGTACCTACAGGATACAGCTATGGACTCCGACTGCTTGCCATCGTAAATCCTGATTCACAGGAAGCGCTTGTATATCAGTTCTCTACAGACAAGACATACGCAAACGAGAACGTAGTTGCCACCATCGAGGTGACTGGAAGCGTTTCAGGCAAAGATTTAGTAACAGCGGAGGACATTTATATCCCTCTTGTTCTTGAAGGAGAAGGTTCTTCTGCACTTACTTTCGTACCTGATAATTCCGCATCTGACAGTCAGCCT
The DNA here is from genome assembly GCA_963617065.1 of Butyricicoccaceae bacterium. Classification (GTDB taxonomy): domain Bacteria; phylum Bacteroidota; class Bacteroidia; order Bacteroidales; family UBA932; genus Cryptobacteroides. The sequence continues at coordinate 51,797 of CAVENC010000012.1, read as the reverse complement.
GAGCCTGAATTTTATGCTCTGCTCCGTGCTGGCGAGACTAAAGCAACCGTAAGGTTCTCTGTCGCAGACGGTTTTTCAGGCGATCTTGACGCTGTCCTCAGTGTTGATAACGAAGACAACAGCAGATTCATTGCAGGAGACTATAGCACGCTGAGCATCAATGTGCGCGGGCTTCAGACTCCTGACAAGTTGCTCGGAACTTGGGAATTCAGCAAAGTATATGATCTTGAAGAGCTTGAATTATGGTTTGCAGAATATGAGGATGATCCAGACCTGCTTCCTACCCACAACGACGGCTTTACACTTACATTCACGAAGAGCGACAATGGTGAGGTCACCGTAACTCCTGGAGGCAAAGGCGATTTCCTGAATTTCTTCAGAACAGCGACAGTCTCATTGACTGAACCGAAAAATACTGTAGCAAAATCTGTTTCTCTCGGCAAATACACTGTCTATGAAGGCAATATGTTTATTGCCGAGGAGTCCACAACATACCAGACAAACACATACTACAAACTCTCTTCTGCAAACA
>CAVENC010000012.1:0-51255 GCA_963617065.1 Butyricicoccaceae bacterium | reverse complement strand
CGGTAGTCGTCTTCAGTCTGACCGATGACGGCCTCAATGTTGAATTCCGCGACTACGACACTCCTCCATTCGGAGAAATGTGGTGGGACGACAGCGATTTCGATCCTGAAGTGTTCGGATTTGCATCTCTGTTCGTGAAAAAGTAGTCTCAGAAGACACACAATGGGCTGAATAATAAGAGCCTAGTGAAGATAGAAAAGAAGAAGTTGACGAAAATGTCAGCTTCTTTTTTATTTCCGAGAGACTCCATTTTCATCAAGACTCCGACTGCATTCCGATTCATTAGCCTCTCCAGTCACTATTGCTTCGATATTCGCCAGATGTTGCGATTTTGTAAAATATATTTTATAAATTTGTAAAGCACATTTTATAAAATCATATATGTTTGAGAGACAGCACTTACAGATACTAAAATCCCGTATGGCGGAGCCACGCAGGCGAATACAAATAATTATGGGGCCGCGCCAGGTCGGGAAATCCACACTCGTAGGTCAATTCGCAGAATCCGTGACTAAGCCATACGACTTCTTATCAGCCGACAGTGTGAGCAAATTCGACATCTCTTGGATTCCAAATCATTGGCAGTCAGTCCGGACGAAAATGGATATCCATTCAGAAGATGAGCATATCCTCATAATCGACGAGATTCAGAAGATTCAGGGTTGGAGCGAGCTGGTAAAAAAGGAATGGGACGAGGATACAAGAAACCACCGCAACCTCAAAGTAATTCTCTTGGGGTCATCCAGACTTTTACTCCAGAAAGGTTTGGAGGAGTCTCTTCAAGGACGATTCGAGACAATTAAAATGGGCTATTGGGAGTGGGCAGAAATGAAGCAGGCCTTCGGATTCACAATGGACGAATACATTTTCTTCGGCGGATTTCCAGGTTTGGCTCCAGACATAAAAGATGAATACCGCTGGCGAAATCTGATGGAAGATTCCATCATATCACCTATTCTGAGCAGAGATATACTTGAAATCGATGAAATACGCAATCCGGCACTACTTCGACAGGTATTTGAACTCGCCTGTATAGAATCAGCCAAGGAGTTGTCGCTTACCAAGATGCAAGGCACTATGAACAGTGGCAGCGTACCTACCATTAAAAATTATCTCAACATACTGAACAAATCGATGACGGTATGTCCACTGCAGAATTTTTCATTATCCCCTGTCAAGGAAAAACTTTCAGTTCCCAAGATGCAAGTATTCAACAATGGATTCCGAAACAGATATACGTCGTTCAGTTTTGAAGAAGCCCGCACTGACCCTGCAGAATGGGGGCGACAAACAGAATCCTGCGTTGGAGCATATCTTGCAAACAGAGCTGTCATTGACAATTTTGAGCTATATTACTGGAGAAACGAGCGAAGACAGGAATGCGACTATGTACTCCGCAAAGGTCAGAATCTAGTGGCGATAGAAGTCAAGAGCAGCCACCTCTGCAACACAAAGGGATACGAAAAATTCAAAGAGCTATTTTCGGACAGATTAACTTCTGCATTTATAGTAGGTCCTGAGGGCATTACTCTTGAAGATTTCTTCTCTATTGACTTGAACTCGCTATTTCGCAACAAATAATTCCACAACAAGGCCGAAGATAGTTCCAGGCCTAATACAACAAGGCAATCGAGGGGCGGAAAGATTTTGGGAAGCGATGAATTATAAGTAAATTCGCACTCCGATTGCGCGTGTAATCTTGACATTTTCATCATTCAACAGCGAGCAAATTACAGCTATTTGAATGCCAGCAATTAAAGACACACGAGCAGAAGATGTACGCACAGCGATAACAACTAAACAATATACACAACATTCTATGGCAAAAGTCGTTACTTTTGGTGAAATTATGCTCCGCCTTGCTACGCCGGGGCATTTGAGATATTCTCAGGCACACGAATTCGAGGCCACTTTCGGAGGCGGAGAGGCAAATGTAGCAGTATCACTGGCTAATTACGGTGAAGACGCGAAATTCGTCACGGTTCTTCCTGACAATGATATTGCGAAATCCTGCCTCGCAGAATTGAGAGGATTGGGCGTGGATGTGAGTTCTTGCGCCAAAGCCGGAGACAGAATTGGCATTTACTTCATCGAGAAAGGCGCCGTCGCAAGACCTAGCAAGGTGATATATGACCGAGCACACTCATCCATCGCCGAGATACGTCCCGGAACGATAGATTGGAAAAAAGTTCTTGATGGAGCTGACTGGTTCCATTGGACTGGAATCACCCCTGCAATCAGCCAAGAAGCCGCAGATGCGTGTCTTGAGGCAGTACGTACTGCATCCGAGCTCGGTGTAAAGGTTTCCTGCGACCTGAATTACAGAAAAAATCTTTGGAAATACGGCAAGACTGCATCCGAAATTATGCCTGAACTTGTTTCATACTGTGACGTCATTATCGGAAACGAGGAAGACGCCGAAAAAGTTTTCGGTATCAAACCTGAAGGATTCAACGCAGAAGAAGGCAAGATTGACAGCGCAAAATTCGAGTTCGTCGCAAAGTCACTTATGACGAAATTCCCGAAGGCATCCAAAGTGGCCATCACATTGCGCGGTTCCGTAAATGCAGATTACAACACTTGGGGAGCCGTTATTTATGACGGTAAGACTCTTTATGCTTCAAGACGTTACGAAATTACAGACATCGTAGATCGCGTAGGCGGAGGTGATTCTTTCGGCGGCGGTCTGATATATGGTCTGCTGGAGTACGGCAACGACCAGAAAGCGCTTGACTTCGCAGTGGCGGCATCCTGCCTCAAGCATACAATAGAGGGCGATTACAACCGCGTGACAGTTGCCGAGGTCGAAGCTTTGATGAAAGGAAACGGCTCCGGACGTGTATCACGTTAACAAGAATTATATAATCAAGACAAATATGGCCAGATTCAACAAAATACAAGTCATTTCAACAGCAATCTCCACAGGACTTGTTCCGGTATTTTACAATGCCTGCCTTGAGACTTCCAAGGCTGTGCTGAAAGCTTGCTATGACGGAGGAATCCGTGTTTTCGAATTCACCAACAGAGGGGAATTTGCCAACGAAATCTTCGGAGAACTTGTAAAATACGCAAAAGCTGAGTTGCCGGAAATGATTCTCGGAGCAGGCTCAGTAATTGACGCCCCTACCGCAGTGCAATATTTGCAGACCGGAGCAAATTTCATCGTCGGTCCACTCTTCAATCCGGCAGTAGCAGATGTCTGCAACCGCAGATGTGTGCCTTATATTCCGGGTTGCGGTTCAGTGACCGAGATAGGAACTGCACAGGCAGCAGGATGTGATGTATGCAAGGTGTTCCCGGGAGATGTACTCGGACCTGCATTTGTAAAAGGCGTAAAGGCGCCGATGCCTTGGACTCAGATTCTTGTGACCGGAGGTGTAAAACCGGAGAAAGACAATCTGAAGTCCTGGTTCAAAGCGGGTGCTTCTTGCGTAGGAATGGGCAGCAACCTATTCCCGAAAGATGTAGTAAAGGCCGGCGATTGGAATACTGTTACTGAGCTTTGCCGCAACTCGTTGCAAATCATTGCTGAAGTCCGCGAATCTTAGTCTCGGGATATATAGAACTACAAGAGGATGACCAATAAAGAGGTTATCCTCTTTTTTTTATGTATCTTTGTGCCTTTGGTCCGCTGTTTGCGAACTGCGACGCTGATATTTTATGAAACGTATTCTGTCCAGAATATCCAAAATATGGTTTCCGGCCCTACTGGTCGGCATCGTTGCCGTACAAAGCATCGCCGCGGATATCAGCAGAGCGGAAGCACTTGGATTGGACTGGACCGCAGCCTTGTCTAACATTATAAGCAGGCCATCTCAGGACACTGTAATCTACCACAACAACATCTACACGAAGTTCCGTTCTGAATATGACAGAGTAGTCGCAGACACGACAGGTGCAGACTCTCTTGGCCTTGAAGACGAAGAAAAGATAATCACGGCTCGCGACACAATGAAAGTACCTGATTCGTTGCGGTTTACAGACCCTTTCAGATACAAATACTACGTCGCCATCAAAGATTCACTGACACACGTCATCGTGAGGGACTCGCTGAAACAAGCCGGAGACAGTATCGACTGGCCGAAGCTCGATTCACTTTACATTCTGGACTCAACCGAGACTGCAATAAGAAAATTCAACGAATGGTACGCATCGCTGGACAAGGCTGCCAGAAAGAAGTATGACTTCGAGCAGAAAATGAAGGCGCGCCAGCATAAGATGGACAGTATCTTGGACGTTAAGGACAGTCTGATGGACATACGCGACAGTATACGCGAGAACACTCCGAGAATTCTGGAGACTTTCTCGATTCCCGATTCGCTGTTCTACAAAAGGATATTGACTTGGAACAAAGGGGAATACTTCAACGAAGTAAACCTCCATAAACTGGATACGTCATACAATTACCGATACAACGACTATCCGTTCCTGAGGAATGACGTAGGAGTATCATATCTGGGAATAATAGGCTCTGCAGTACAGACTTATGACTTCTCCAAGCGAACAAGCCAGGAAGGAGTATCGTTCTACGCGCCTTACGAGTGCTATTCCTACAACCCATATTCCATCCCGTTCTACAACACCAAGACTCCATACACGGAACTTGCATATTGGGGCACTCTGTTCGCCAATGACGAGAGGGCGGAGAACAACCTCCATATAATGACGACACAGAATATTCTGCCGTCCTGGAACTTCACATTGGAATACGACCGGTTCGGCGCTAACGGAATGCTGGAGAACGAGAAAGTGGACAACAGAACGTTCGCGGCATCATCCAGCTACCTCGGGCGTAAGTATCAGGTTCACGCAGGATACATCTACAACAAGATGTCAAAGAATGAAAACGGCGGAGTCGTTGACAACTTCTGGATACGCGATACCACCGTAGGCTCCAGAGAGATAGACGTTTACCTGAAGGACGCCTCTACACTGATAAAGAAAAATACCGTATTCCTTGACCAGACCTACAGAATACCGTTCAACTTCATCAACAACATAAAGGAGAAGAAGGCTCTGAACAAGGAACTGGCAGCATACAGAGACAGCGCAATGACTTCAGGCGACAGTCTGAGAATAGCCTCGTTGGACGATGACCTGAACAGGATACGCTCGGAGCACGCTGACAAGTCCACTGCCGACACTCTGAATACGGATATCACCACCGCATTCATCGGGCACACAAGCGAATATTCCGTATATAGAAAGATATACAAGGACAACATCGAACTTTCGGACGAGAACGCCAGAAATCTGTACAATAACAATTTCTACCTGAATCCGACTGCATCTTCCGACTCCTTGAGAGTGATGAAGTTCGAGAATAAAGTATTCATCAAACTGCAGCCGTGGGCAAGCGATGCCATCGTTTCGTCAATCAACGCAGGAATAGGAGACAGGATTCTGAACTACTATATGTTCACGCCTGACAGCTATTTCAAGACGAAAGGCGGCAACACCGTATGGAATTCGGCATATCTGTACGGAGGAGCGAAGGGACAATTCAAGAATTATTTCCATTGGGATGCAGACGGACAATATACTTTTGCAGGCCAGGAAATCAACGACTTCGGCATCCGAGCCAACGTCGGATTCAACATATATCCGTTCAGACGGCAGAAGAAGAGCCCTATATCGTTCAACTTCCATTTCGAGACATCGCTTGACGAGCCGGAATACTATCAGCAGCATTATTACTCGAACCATTACAAATGGGAGAACAACTTCGACAAGATATCGACCACCAAGTTTGAAGGTTCGCTTACAATTCCTCACTGGAATCTTGACCTGACAGCCGGATGGACACTCCTGAACAATTACATATATTATGATACTCAGGCGATTGCAAGGCAACGCAAGAGTGCAGTCAGCGTAATGAAGGTCGCAGCCACGAAGAATTTCAAGATTTGGGGACTTCATTTCGACAACCAGGCGCTGTTCCAGGTATCATCAAATGAAGATGTAATTCCGCTCCCGATGATTGCCATAAACGCAAGATGGTATTGGCAGTTCAATATCGTGAAGAAAGTGATGCAGATGCAGATTGGAGCGAATGTATCTTACACGACAAACTGGTACGCGCCGGGATACAGCCCAGCACTCGGAATGTTCTACAATCAGAAGACAGAGAAGTACGGAAACTGCCCATACATCGATGCTTTTGTGAACATTCAGTGGAAACGTGCCTGCATCTTTGTCAAACTGGTCAATGCCGGAATGGGTTGGCCTATGGACAGTGCGGACTACTTCAGCGCAGCCGGTTATATCAGACCGCAGAGGGCATTCAAACTCGGCATTTACTGGCCGTTCTATCTCCAGCCGTCAAGGAACAAGGCTGTGAGCGGAGGCAGTTCGTTAGGCGGAGGCTCTTCAAGCAGCTCAAGCAGCGCCGGAAGCTCGCAAAGCGGCTTTGGAGGATTGACTTCAGGCGGCAGAAGTTCGTCAAGGAACACTTATTGATAACCATATACGACCAGGATGCTTCGCTGAAGATAGTGAACATAATCCGGATCTATAACAGGAATCACTAATAAAAACAGATTTCTAATGAGCCTGTCAAAGAAGACTCGAATAATACTCAAGTATATTGTGCCGTCAGTTCTGGTGATGGTAGGAGTTCCTTTACTGCAACGTACCGTCAGGAATGAAGGGAACATGGAGGGTGATACTCTGAGATGCGTCATAGCTGTCAAGAACTCCCCTAAAATGCGATATGCAATAGGCTACAATTTCGAGATGCTTAAACTCTACGCCGAGCAGCTTGGGAAAGCATACGACATATCAATCGGAGATGCAAGCAGTCTGGATTCGCTTAAAGCGGGTAAAACTGATATTATCGTGCTCCCCTTCTCCGACTCATTGATATTCGACAAGGATTATTACAGTTCCATTCCGCTCGCGGACAGTTCTGCTTGGATAATAGACGGCCGGCTTACCGGAGCGCATAAGGACATAAATCATTGGCTTTCAAGTTTCTGCCTATCAGATGAGCACACGGAAATTGTTTCGAGATTTACTCCGGGATACGAGCCGCACCGGAGGCACGCCAAAGGTTGGAAATACAAGACGCTAAGTCCATACGACAAACTAATCTCCAAATATGCGTCAGAGCTTGGCTGGAACAGATATATGCTTACTGCGCTCGTGTGGCAGGAATCTAAATTCCATATCGAGGCTAATTCCAGGAGAGGCGCCGTAGGGCTTATGCAACTTATGCCCCGCACTGCAGACCGGTTCCAGGCAGACGATCTGCTTGATCCTGAAGACAATATGCGCACAGGAGTGACATATCTGAAGCATCTTCAGGGAATGTTCCGCAAATATACATCCTCGCCGGAGGAACTGATGAATTTCACGCTCGCCGCCTACAATGCAGGGGAAGGCAGAATCCTGGACTGCATAAACTATGCGGCGTCAATAGGCGCCCCTCACAGCAGATGGGAAGACATCGTAGCAGTAATTCCTGATATGAGAGAAGACTCAATTATGGAATCTGACACCGTAAAACTCGGCAAGTTCAAGGGTTATGAGACGATAGCTTACGTGCAGAATATGAATCATTTATGCAGTCTGTTCGAATCCATTTCCAGTACCGGAAGATCAGTAATCAAAAGTGCTACTGAGCCCGTACCGTCTTCGCAGGATCAACACCGAGAACCATCTGACACGGCAGCACAAGCAGCAGCATTGTTGCCAGATAAGAGATGATATCCACAAGAATCACCTGCCATACATTTATGTTCGCCGGCACGAATGAGATGAAATAGTTCTCAGGATTAAGCGAAATGACGTGCGTCGTGGACTGAATAAGGCAGAAAAGCAAAGCCAAAGCATTGCCTATAAGCATTCCGCGCAACACGGCGGAAGATGACACTCGGAGAAAAACCGAGATTATCGACCGGTCAGCCATTCCCAAGGATTTGAGCACTCCTATATGCGAGATATTTCTGAAGATCATTATCAGCAGCGAGGATATCATATTGAATCCGGCCACGATAATCATCAGAATCAGCACGAACAGCACATTGAAATCTATAAGGTCCAGCCAGGAAAAAATCTCCGGATACATATTAAGTGCGGAAGATGCTACAACTGTACTTTCATCCTCAGGAGTATGGAACAGAACGGTCGCACCGACCTCCTGCGTCATCTCGCGGATATCTTCTTCAGAACGATAACGGTCGTCCAATGCTATCTCTACAGCAGAAACTTCTTCCGGAGTCCATCCGTTCAAGCGTTGCAGGTCCGAAATCCCGGCATAGACAATGAGTTTGTCATCACTGCCCAATATATCCTGATACACTGAGCGAACTTTGAACTTTCTGGCTTTGACGGATTCGCCTATGAAGTATGTCAGCATTCCGTCACCCTCTTTCAATCCCATTATCGAGGCCAGACGGCGCGGTATTGAAACATACAGACTGTCATATCCGTCAGGGATTCCCTTGAACAGTACGCCGTGGATATTTTCTCCACCTTTGACGATGCCGGCACGGTAAACCACGGGAGTAATAGACTTTATGCCCTGCAACGAGTCTAGTGCAGAGATATATGAGGCATCCGAACGAATCGGTTCAGTGTCGCTTATATAATTTAAATCCGGGGACGTCAGTCTGATATCCCCGGAAATAGATGCAATTCCGTTTCTGAGCTCTTTCCTGAATCCGGATGAGACAGCTACGGCAATTATGATTATGAAAGACGCGATGGCGACAGTCGCCACCGCAATCCTTCCTTGAAAACGAAGTCTGCCAGCTATGAAAGCCGTCGCCTTCATTACCAGATATGAACCCTCTCGCTCTCCGGACGGAACATAGGATCACCCTCTTTGATACCGAAGGCGTCGAAGAATGTCTGGAAGTTGCGCAGTGATACGTTTACTCTGTTCACAGCGAGAGAATGCACGTCAAGTTTTGTGAGACGGGCTTTCTCAGCATCCCTGATATTCGTAGCCCAGATGATACCATAAGAGATGTAGAATCTCTGCTCCGGAGTAAAGCCGTCAATAAGGCCCGGACGATGATTCTTGATGGCATTTTCCATAGCGGTATAAGCGATGCTCAATCCACCGTGGTCACCGATATTCTCACCCAGAGTAAGTTTGCCGTTCGCCATAACGCCAGGAACGACCTGGACTGAATCGAACTGATTGACAAGCACCTGCGCTTTTGCGTTGAACTTGGCCGCATCCTCTTCTGTCCACCAGTTCACCATATTGCCGTTCTTGTCGAACAGACGTCCCTGGTCATCGAATCCGTGTGACATCTCGTGTCCGATAACGACACCGATAGCACCGTAATTCACTGCATCATCAGCGTCAGGATTGAAGAAAGGAGGCTGAAGGATGGCTGCAGGGAAGCAAATCTCGTTGGTGGTAGGGTTGTAGTAGGCATTGACGGTCTGAGGTGTCATTCCCCATTCTGTCTTGTCCGTCGGCTTGCCGAGTTTCTTCATATTGTCAGCAACATACCACTCGCTTGCGGCGCGAAGATTCTCATAGTAAGAGAGTTCCGGATCAACAGCCAGAGTAGAATAATCTTTCCATTTGTCCGGATAGCCGACTTTTACGGTGAAGCTTGAAAGTTTCTCGTGAGCTTTGGCTTTTGTGGAATCGCTCATCCAGTCAAGCTCGTCAATATGCTGGCTCAAAGCCTCCTGAAGATTGCTGACAAGTTTGACCATCTTCTTCTTTGAAGACTCAGGGAAGTATTTCTCGACATACATCTTACCCACAGCCTCTCCAAGGATGCTGTTAGGTACACGCATAGCTCTTTTCCATCTTGGCTTCTGCTGGGTAACGCCGCTCATCTGCTTGCTGAAGAAGTCGAAACTTGCGTCATAGAAGTCATCGCTGATGGCTCCGCAGGCACCCTGAACCAACTGACCTGCAACATAATCCTTGAGGACATTAAGGTCGGCTGAAGCAAAATACTTGCTGAATCCGTCAAAGAAAGACGGCTCGCATACGTTCAGTTTCTCCTGATCAGGAATGTTTCTGACTGCAAAATATGTCTTGAAATCAAAACCAGGGAACTCGGCTTCCAACTCAGCCGTAGTCATAGGATTATAGAGTTTCTCCATATCACGTTCCTGAACGCTTGTCCAGGAGCATTCTGCGATTGCATCCTCAACTGCAAGAGCATTGACTGCCGCCATCTCCGGTTTAGGGAGACAAGCAAGGTCAAACACTCTGGCAAGGAAATGCAGATAACCCTGCTTGATCTCTGCATTTGCAGGATCGGTGTAGTAGTCTCTGTCACCGATACCTAGTCCACCCTGACCGAGATACAGAATCTGCGCGTCGCTGTCCATAAGGTCTGACTCGACGTAAGAGCCGAAGAACGCAGATTCACCGGCATTATGAAGTCCGGCTATCACCTTTACAAGGCCTTCCTTGTCGGAAACCGCATATATCTCATCCAAGTATTTCTTTACCGGAGCGAAGCCTTCGGCATTGAGACGTACTGAATCAAGTCCCATCTTGTAGATGTCAGAGATCTTCTGTTCAACAGTACCTTTTGCCGCAGACATTTCAGTCATTGACTTGAAAAGGTCATTCAGACGTGTCTCATTGTTCTCGTTCAATACGTCGAAGGAACCGAAACGCGCATATTCAGGCTTCAGCGGGTTGTTCTTCTGCCAACCGCCTGTAGTGTACTGATAGAAATCCTTTGCCGGAGAACAGGTCGTGTCGAGATTCGCCAGATCTATTGCCGGAACTTTCTCGCGATTGCCACAGGTACATCCCGCAGCAACAGCAGACGCCATAATCATTGCGATTTTAGTAAATTTGTTCATTATCTTTTAATTACAAAATTTCTTCTACATCTCTACGCTTTCATCTCAGACACATCATTTTGCCGAAAGCGCAGACATTTTGCAAAGTTAGCATTTTTAACGATATTTGCTCGTTACAGAATTTCAGAATTAATGAATAAAGATCGTATAAAATCCATTTACGCAAGGTACATTACCGGCACGACAGGACTGATTCTTGTCGCCATCGGAGTCGCCTTGTCAATCAAATCAGACTTGGGCACATCGCCCATCTCCTGTCCGCCTTATGTCGTGTCAATGGCAGCAGGTTTCAAGATAGGTTCAGTCACAGTCGGCACTGTCGGACTTTACACCGTGCTGATGCATTTCGTATTTATGCTGATGCAGTTGGCATTACTCCGCAAGAATTTCAAACTCAGGTATTTGATGCAGATTCCGGCGGCTCTCGTCTTCGGCATCCTCACAGACCTTTCAATCTGGGCGTTCAACTGGATAACAGTGAGCACCTACGGAATGAAAGTGCTTCTGATGATTCTTTCGATAGTCGTAACCGCACTAGGAATCAGTTTCGAGGTTATCGGCAACGGGTGGATGCTGGCCGGCGAAATGACTAACAAGGCGATATCCGTCGCCACAGGAATCAAGTTCCGCTACGCTAAAATCGGATTCGACGTATTCCTCGTGATTGTTGCAGCCGTAATTTCCTGGTTCTGCTTCGGAAATCTTTTAGGAAACGGCTCTGAGAACGTCATCCGGGAAGGCACGATTATGTCCGCCTTATTCACTGGCGTATGTATGAGATTCACAGACAAGATTGCCAATTTCCTTGTACCTGCACGTCTGAAGAAGCATTTGACTGTAGCTTAGACTGGATTCCCACCCAGAAGTGCTTTACGGACTTAAGTCCAAGACAAAGTCTGACTAATCGCAGAACTTTTCAGAAGTATCATAACATTCAGAAGGATTATAACACATTATAATATAAATACATTAAAACGATACATATTATGAGAATACCAGAATCAGAACTTATAATCAATGCTGACGGCTCAGTTTTCCATATTCACCTCAAACCTGAGGAACTTGCCGATAAAGTCGTGCTTGTAGGAGACCCTGGCCGCGTAGATATGGTGGGGGCATTCCTGGAAGACAAGGAATTCAGACACGAATCCAGAGAGTTTGTCTCAATCACAGGAAAATACAACGGAGAGCGCATCACCGTACTCTCCACGGGTATCGGAACAGACAATATCGACATTGTCCTGACAGAACTTGACGCACTCGCAAATGTAGATTTTGCGACACGCGAGGTTAAGCCGGAGCATAGGACATTGACAATCTTGAGGATTGGCACTTGCGGTGCGATACAGCCTGACATTCCGCTAGGTTCATTCATTTTCTCCGAAATATCGGTGGGCTGCGACGGATTGCTGAACTGGTATGCAGACAGGGACAAGATCAACATTTCCGCAATGGAAGACGCATTCAAGGTGCATACTCATTGGAACAGTTACCTGGGAACACCTTATTTCGTCAAGGCCGGAGACAAACTGATCGAAGCGTTCAAGGACTGCACAGTACGCGGAGTAACCGTTTCTGCACAGGGCTTCTATGGACCACAGGGCCGAGTTGTCAGAGTACCGCTCGCAATGCCTGATATGCTTGAGACTTTCGAGTCATTCAGGTTCGGGGATTATCGCATCACCAATTTCGAAATGGAGAGTTCCGCAGTTGCAGGTCTTTCAGCTCATCTCGGACATCAGGCAGGAACTGTCTGCTGCGCAATAGCCAACAGATATCTCCAGAACAGCAATCCGGATTACAAGCCTCAGGTCTGCAAGCTCATAGAACTGGCGCTCGGAAAACTCGCCGCCATAAAGCTATAACAAAGAATCAAAAAGAGACAGTGCCCTCCGCTCTATTTCCCGTACAAATCTTTTAGCGTCCTAAGCGTATTATCTACCGGCAAGGCAGGATCATCCATTTCGATGTCAACTGTCCTGCCGGTTTTGTTTATGATAGACTGCTTCAGAAACTGCAACTGCTCCGGGAATGTGTAATACATCAGGTCAGCGATATCGTGGGTATGGTCTTTATAGCGTATAATCGTGTATGGATAGCCGAATTTCGCGAGCCTGGAGGCAATCTTGGATGAGCCGAAAAGTCCCAATTTGAAGATATGTATCGACTTGTATGTCACTACCCTGTCGGCTGTTCCGTGCAATAACAGCTGAGGAGCAGGCGTTTCAGCATATTTGACTTTGCCGTCTACTGAGTATATGGCGCCTGAGAAAGATACTACACCTGAATACTTGAAGCCGGAAGGCAGTCCGGAAGCCAATTCGGAATGATTGCACAATTCATACTCGGACTGCAATGCTATTATCGCGCCTGCAGATGAGCCGGACACTATAATATTATCCTTGTCAACGCCGAAGGAATCTGCATTCTTCACCACGTAAGATGTTGCCGAAAACATATCCTCAACACCTATCTCCACAGCCCTGCGCACCGCTCCGATCATCTGAAGGCCCTTTGCATCTACGCCTTTGAGCCCCAGTCGATAATCAATGGAAAACACTGCAAAACCGTTATCATTCAACAATTTAATCCATTGCCGATAATGTGGCTTATAGCGATTGCCGCTTGTGAAGCCGCCGCCGAAAGCAAATATGACGGCTGGAGTTTTGCCACCATCCACATTCGCATTCTTGCCATCAGCAGCCGGATAGAAATCCAGATATAAGTCAGTGGTATCTCTCTCGGCAAACTTATGAGTAGATGCCGGAGTTGCCAGTTCCACACCCTTTGCGGTCCACTTGTTAGTCTGCGCCGAGAGCGTATCGCACAAAAACAGTAGCAAAACAGCCACTGCAAATAGTCTAAATGTATTTTTCATATCAGATTTCATAATGCAATATCTTATGTTTATTTCAGTCCTGTCTCGCCAGAATCTGGATTCGCTCCCAAGTCTTCTTTCGACTCCTCCCCCGAAGCACTTTCGGAATCACGTACAGAAGCATTTTCAAAATCATTCTCCGAATCGCCGACACAACCGGCATCTCCGTCAGGAATCAGACGGTGTATCGCCTTGACTTCCGAGAAGAAATGACCTGCCACCACGCGAACTACGGTATAAGCCGGTATCGCCACAAGCATTCCGAATACACCTGCCAAATTTCCAGCAATGAGCAGGACTATGAATATCTCCAGCGGACTTGATTTTATACTTCTGGAATATATGAGCGGCTGAAACAGGAAATTATCCACCAGCTGGGTAATCATAAATATGGCAACGAGCAGGATAATAAAGCCCCAGAAATGGCCGGAGACTCCTGCAACGCTGAATTTTAATACAGTAGAAAGGATAGTACCGAGCACTGTTCCCACAAGAGGTCCGACATAAGGGATTATGTTCATTATGCCTGTAATGAATGCTATACCTAGCGCAGCGTTCATTCCGATACCGGCCACAATCCAGAGCCCGAGGAAATTCAGCAAAGCTACTCCGAGCACCTCAATCAACAGCCCCACAAAATATCTTGAGAGCAGATGTTCTATATCGCCTATCGCATCTATGACTTTCAGTTCTATTCTGTCAGGCACTATAGCTCCGATGATTTTTCTGAAAAGCATAGGATCTTTCACGAAGAAGAAAGAAATGAACACCACAGAGAAGATGCCTACTCCGAACGAAACAAAGAATGATGCGATATATTCAATGGCTGAAGTGATTGAGCCCAAGTCAAATACCCTGCGGATAAATGCTCCGACCGAATTTTCTATTCTGAAATCAGGTCCAAACTGCGGGAAATGTGAAATAAGCCAGGCATTTATATTGTCCACGGTCACCATAAAGGATTCCACCGGAAGAGAATAATCCGAAGATGAATAGTTATCGGTTATGGTTTGCACTATGCTGGCCACGACAGGTATCACCTGAGTTAAAATCACAAGGAACACGGAAAGTATGAAGCACAACGTAATCACGGCCATAAGCCAGTCAGGCAATTCCTTCCCTCTGAAATTCATTTTCCGCAGAAGATTCATTACCGGTTTTCCCAGCAAAGACACAACCGCAGCAAGCACAATATACAGAATGACGCTCCTGAAGTACCAGCACAAAGCCAATATCAACACAGTGGCCACGCTATAGATAATGTAGCGAGAAAGCTTGTCAACTCCCCTTTCCTGTTCCATACGACAAAACAATTTGAAGATTTCAAAGTTAGTTTTTTAGTCACGTTTTTCCTATATTCGCAGACGTTTTACAAATTAACAACGACAAAACATTATGTGGCAGAGAGTTCAGACACTATATCTTGCAATATCAACAATCCTTATCGCGATAATGCTTTTCAGCGTGAAAGCCGCAGTCTATGGAGCTGACGGAGAGGCTGTTGAAACTTATAAATACTTGACTTACATACCGTACGCGATTCTGCTGGTCATCATCCTCCTTCTAAACATCATCGCGCTCACGACTTACCGCTTCCGCATTTTCCAATACAGGACAGCCATTCTTACGGCACTTGTAACACTCGGACTTCAGATATGGCTCGCGATAGAGTTCTTCGTAAACCTTCACGCCGGTTCTGACGGCAACAGACTTGTCTATAAGATTAACGTGGTATTCCCTCTGGTCAGCATCATTTTCGACGTATTGGCCGCACGCGGAATACTGGCCGACGAACTACTGGTAGAGAGCACATACAGGCTCAGACGGGACAAGAAGAACAGGAAGGCCAGAAAATAAAAGTCAGGCGTTCTTCTTAAGATGCTCGAGAACGTTGTCAAGATACGTTCTTGTAATTGAAATCGGAGGAATGGAATCGTTGTCTATATCGAGTTCATATCCGTCCTTTTCCTTGCGCACGACTTTCACCTTGTCCATATTGACGATATACTTCCTGTGACAGCGCAACAGACTGCTGCCCTTGAAACTTTCTTCTATCGTCTTGAGCCGGCATCGGAGCATATATTTCGTCAGCTCACCCTTACTGTCTGTGTACCATACAATTATGTAATTGTCGTCAGATTCGATATAGTAAAGACTTGACAGTCTGAGCGATAACTTCAGCACACCGCTATTGTCGAACAGCGTGATTTTCTGCTCATCTTTCGGCAAGATAGGCTCATCGGAAACGACATTAGCGTAATTCATCAGCCTTATAGTATTGTTCTTGTCGATAATGGCGAAATACATCCCGGCTATTATATACGGTATAATCAAAGAGACGAAACAATATATGAAGGCGTTAAGGAATATGTCCACGAAAGAGGCGTCCTCAAGCCTGATTATTCCAAGTTCATCCCCTTTAACCGAAAAAGAGGCATACAGAAGGCATATAACTATCACCTCAGCCACATTCCAGAGGACATACTGAAGGTAAGACATATCGTGCATCCTCGTGGCGTACATCAGACGTTTGCTGAAGATTATGACGAAGAGGCCGATTATGAAGAAAGCTGCAGTGAACAGAAAAGCCTCGGAAGCACCCAATTCAAACCATACATTATGGGAGAACGGGATACTGACAAGCATAAACACCAACGAGAAGAACGCAGTGAACGTCACTGTCGCTATAAGCTGGTATTTCTGCCTGAAATAGGCCGGTAATTTATATCTGTCAGACATATAGTATGCGGTCAAAAACTCAGACAAATATACAAATTTCGGCATAAACTCACCACATATCCGACCATCTTACCAAAAAGAAACCCGATTCGCGCAGTTCGCCACATTATTTTTCAATGCGGTTGAAATATGAATATATTTGCCACGCAAAAATTTCATAGAAGCTGTTTTGAAATGGTTCCCGAATTTTATTATGTGGAATTTTCGAGACAGTTTCGGCTTTGGAAGAGGGAGCGTAGCCGTAGCTACGTGACCGATGACGAAGATGAAAATGGTCGGAAAGACCGTATAAGAAAAGAGAGGAATTGTTTCAAAACAGCTTCTCACAAGTACTAAAGTTTGTAAACCAATAATCTAATGAAGCTCATAGGAACCGGAAGCGCACTGCCGAAAAAAGTTGTGACGAATGCGATGCTGTCGGAATTTCTGGATACCAGCGACGAATGGATAGTTCCACGTACCGGAATACGCAGCAGACACGTGATCAGCGATGAAAATCTCGAAGATCTGGGTGCAACAGCAGCAAAGAATGCGCTCGAGATGGCCGGACTGAAACCGGAAGACATCGATTACTTCATCTGTTCCAATGTCGTGAACGAATATATGACGCCGGGGCTTAGCAGCGTAATCGCCGAGAAAATCGGAATGAGCTGCCCAAGCATCGACATCAACTGCGCGTGCCCGGGATTCATATACGCAATGGATATTGCTGAATGCCACTTCCTTGCCGGAAAGGTGAAGAACGTGCTCATAGTCTGCGCCGAGGAGCCTTCCCGTATGACAGACTGGAAAGACAGGGCCACCAGCGTTCTCTTCGGAGACGGAGCGGGTGCGGCAGTATTCACTGAAGGAGACAATCTCAAAGGCATCCGACTGCACGCACAGCCTGCATCCGACAAAATCTGGGAAAAGCGCAAACTCCTCCCTACTCCATTCATCGAGAAAGACGAGACCGAGATGCCACTTCAGATGAAGGGCCGCGAAGTATTCAAGTTCGCTGTAAACGCATCCACTACTGAAGTGGAAGCACTGCTGAACGAAATCGGAATGACCAAACAGCAGGTCAATTATTATATGGTACACCAGGCGAATTTCAGAATCATTGACGCCATCAAGAATTATCTGGAGGAGCCAGACGAGAAGTTCCCTATCAACATTACGGACCACGGCAATTCATCATCCGCATCGTGTGCAATACTTCTGGACGAGTGCAACCGCAAGGGAATGTTCAAAAAGGGAGATATTCTAGTCTTCAGTGCGTTTGGTGCAGGTCTCCTCTCCGGCGCGGCTGTTCTAGAATGGTAAAAATTACTATATTTGCGAATCATTTAAGTCATTACCAATATGATTAAAAGTACAATTTGCGATATTCTCGGAATAAAATATCCATTATTCCAAGGCGGTATGGCCTGGATTGCAGATGCAAATCTTGCGGCAGCCGTTTCAAATGCCGGAGGCCTTGGCCTCATCTCTTCAATAAACTTCGGAACAGAAGCGGTAAGAGCTGAAATCAGAAAATGCAGAACATTGACCGACAAGCCTTTCGGTGTAAACATAATGCTAGCCGCCCCTAATGCGGCTGAAGTTGCGGATATGGTCATCGAAGAAGGTGTCAAAATCCTTACAACCGGCGCAGGCTCTCCTGCCGCATATATGGAGAAATGGAAAGCCGCTGGCATCAAAGTCATTCCAGTAGTCGCTTCGGTAGCATACGCATTGAAGATGCAGGAACTTGGAGCTACCGCAGTGGTTGCTGAAGGTGCGGAATCCGGCGGACACGTTGGAGACAACCACACTATGGCTCTCGTACCGCAGGTAATCGATGCCTTGGACATCCCTGTACTTGCAGCAGGCGGAATTTTCGACGGTCGCGGTGCTGCAGCAGCATTTATGATGGGCGCGGTCGGTGTACAGGTCGGAACACGGTTCCTGATTGCTGACGAGTGTCTTATACACGAAAACTATAAGGAAAAGCTCCTGAAAGCGTCTGACGTGAGCACTATGGTCACCGGAAAATCACTCGGAGATGCAGTGCGCTGCCTCAAGACCCCGTTCTCCAAGAAGTTCTTCAAGATGGAGTACGACCCGGCCGTGGCTAAAGAGGAAGTGCTCGACTTCGGCAAAGGCGCTATGAGAAAGGCCGTTTTCGACGGAGACAATATGGGAAGTTACCTTGCCGGTGAGGTTGCCGGTATGATTCACAAGAAAGAAAGTGCAAAAGATATAGTTGAAGATATTATGGGCGGAGCTGAGAAGCTGCTTAAAAATGCTCCTTCACTAATTGTATAATCAGAAAAAACCGAAACAATGACAAAAAGAGTTGTTATAACAGGAATGGGAGTTATATCTCCTATCGGCAATAATGTGGAGACATTCTGGAAGAACCTCGTTGACGGGGTCTGCGGAATTGATTATATCAGTGATTTTTCCACTGATAACCTACCGGTGAAGATTGCCGGAAAAATCAAGAACTTCAACCCTGAAGAATACGGAATGGACAAGCCGTTCATCAGAAAGCAGGACTTGTTCACTCAATATGGAGTCGCAGCAGCTTATGAAGCTATGAAGCAGTCAGGACTCGTTACCGAAGGTGAAGGCCAGAACATTGATCCGTTCAGACTTGGAGTATATGTAGGTTCTGGTATCGGCGGATTCGAGGTTCAATACAGGGAAACCGCAAAAATGATCGAAGATCCTTCAGGTCAGTGGATTTCACCGCTGTTCATTCCGACTATGATATCAAATATCGCGGCTGGACACATCGCTACAAAACATCACGCTGAGGGACCTTGCATTGACGTTGTAACTGCTTGCGCCACATCAACAAACAACATAGGTGAAGCATTCAGGGCCATTCGTCACGGATATGCTGACGCCATCATCGCCGGAGGTTGCGAAAACGCCACAATTCCTCTCGGAATAGCAGGCTTCGCAAATGCAAAAGCTCTTTCACGTGCTGAAAACCCTAAATATGCGTCTCTTCCTTTCAACGGCAACCGTGCAGGTTTCGTAATGGGTGACGGTGCCGGAATCCTTGTTCTTGAGGAGCTCGAGCACGCAAAGGCACGCGGTGCCAAGATCTTCGCTGAAATGGTAGGATACGGCAACACTTGTGACGCATACCACCCGACAGCACCTAGGCCGGACGGAACCACCCAGGCAAGATGTATCGAACTTGCGCTTGAAGAGGGCGGATTCGACAAGGAGAAAGACAATCTCTATATCAATGCACACGGAACAGGTACAAAACTGAATGACGTGGCTGAGACCAAGGCTTACAAAGTCGCTCTCGGAGATTTCGCTTACAAGGCGCACATCAGCTCCATCAAGTCAATGACAGGACATATGTTCGGTGCAGCCGGTGCGGCAGAGGCCATCACGACCATTCTCGCACTTATCAACGGCATAGTACCTCCTACCATCAACCTCGACACCCCTGATGCAGAGTGCGACCTCGATTACACTCCTAACACCGCAGTCAAGACTGATCTCACCATCGGTATTTCCGATTCATTCGGATTCGGCGGACACGATGCCTGCGTAGCATTCAGAAAATACGAGGACTAACGAATCTGACATTACTAAAACCTGAGCATTATGAACAAAGAAGATATCAAACAGTTCCTTCCTCACAGAGAGCCGATGCTCCTTGTTGAAGAGGCAGAGATTGACGAGAACAATATAGCACATTGCAAGTACACGATCAAGGAAGATGAGTTCTTCACAAGAGGCCACTTCCCTGGCAATCCTATCGTTCCAGGAGTAATCCAGTGCGAGATTATGGCACAGAGTTGCGCAGTACTTGTAAAGGACGACATTCCAGGCCATCTCACTCTTTATGCAGGACTGGACAAAGTAAGGTTCAAGAATCCGGTAAAACCGGGCGATGTCTGCGAAATCACGGCCAGGCTCAACGAGAAGAGAGGTTCTCTCTATTTCTGTTCTGCCAAGTTGGAGGTCGGCGGCAAACTCTGCTGCAAAGGCGATCTCACATTCGCGCTGATTCCTAAGGAATAAGACCTTTCTGGCGGGAAACAAAAGTTCAAATCTGTTTTGAAATCCAGAACACAGATTTTGAAAACATAGCCAAGACGTTCATAGAAAGTCATCGGACATAGACCGATGCATATATAACAATAACCGGCTGAGACTCTAAGACGATTCACGTCACGAGCACTCGGCCGGTTTTTCTGTCAACTTCACCACCGCTCGTCAGTGAAGCAGACTAACATATTTTCCAGTGAGCTATACAGAAACTGCTGGAAGTTTCCAGCAGTTTTCTCGAAAAACTGCCTGCTATTACTAGCAATTTTTACCAAAAACTGCCGGGAGTTACAGGCAATTTTAATAAAAACGTTTTTATTATTCGAAATTTATCTATACCTTAGACCAAACTGATAACCGACGAAGTATAACACTGCTATTGACTTTTCCCTAGAACACGATGGCGTAGCAACACTGATGACCAATTAACCAACACCAAAACTATATGAAATTATTTACCAGATTAATGCTGGCATTGGCGGGAACCGCTATGAGCATCACGTTCACGTATGCCCAAAATTCCCCTCAAAGCGGCAGTTCGCAGACTGTGACAGTCAAAGTCTCGGACAAGACAGGCGCGATGCCTGGAGCAAGCGTAATCGTAAAAGGCACTACCAACGGGCAAATGACAGGTCCTGACGGAATCGCCACTCTCACCAACGTGTCACCTGATGACATCCTGGTCGTTTCATTCGTCGGATACGAAAATGTCGAGGTACACGTATCCGGAAAGAAATCTCTCAACGTACTGCTCAAGGATGATTCTCTAGCGCTTGAAGAGATTGTCGTCGTAGGCTACGGCACACAGAAAAAGGCCAACCTCACCGGCGCTGTAGATCAGGTAGGCTCAGAAACATTTGAAGGAAGAGCTAATGCCAACATTTCACAAATGCTTCAGGGACAAGTTCCTAACCTCAACCTCAAGTTCACTGACGGAAGACCTAACAGTTCACCGTCATACAACATCCGAGGTACGACCTCTATCGGACAGGGAGGCAGCGCGCTAGTGCTAATCGACGGCGTCGAGGGCGATCCGAGCCTGCTGAATCCTAACGACATCGAATCAGTATCAGTGCTCAAGGATGCCGCATCCTCAGCAATCTACGGTTCCCGCGCGCCTTATGGAGTCGTGCTCATCACCACAAAGGGAGCCACAAAAGGCAAACCTACAATCTCCTACCAGGCGAATTTCACCTTCGAACAGCCGACAACGATACCGGATTATATATCTGACGGTTACACCTGGGCAGACCATTTCTATCAGGCATATTACAACTACAACTTCTCCAATCCTTCCGGCATCAACAAGACAATGGAATTCTCGACTGCCTGGCTTGCGGAATACAAGAAACGCGCGGAACAGGGAAATTACGAAGTCCTTGTCAGCGACGGAAGCATCGGCACTGCAGGCAGATGGTTGTACTATCCTAAAGGGACTGACTACATAAATATGATTTACAAGGACTATCTTTTCAGTCAGACCCACAATCTGTCCATTTCAGGTTCGGACGACAAGTTCGACTACTATGTCTCAGGACGTTACTACGACAACAACGGAATTTTCGATTCCCAGACCAACCCTGAATCTTATAAAATTCTGAATACCAGGATGAAAATGGGATACAAAGTCACTCCTTGGCTAAAGATTTCCAACAACACGGACGTATCATGGACCAAATACACAATGCCTCAGACCTACTCCGAGGGCGGAGGTAATATCTGGAGAAACATTCAGGACGAGGGACACCCTTGTTCTCCAATCTGGAACCCTGACGGGACGATGACACATTCCGCAGTCTATTCAGTCGGCGACTTTCTCTATGGAAACAGCAACAGAACGTATGTCAAGAGATTGCTCAAGACTACATTCAGCGCCCAGGCGAAATTCCTGGAGGACAAGCTCCGTCTCAATGCTGACGTAACATACCGTAACTACGATTTCAATACAACAGTAAAGAAGGTAAAGACCGAATTTTCAAGATATGAGGGCAACATAGAGACCATCTCCGGCACGCAATCATATATGAGCGAAACTCTGAGAAACTACGGATACATCGCAACGAACGAGTTCGTGGAATATGAGGACACATTCGCGGAAAAGCATTATTTCAAAGTACTTGCAGGTTACAATTACGAGCAGCAGTACTACAAACAGACTTACGCGTACAACGATGACCTTCTGACTCCGGATGTTGAAAACATCAACCTCTCTATGGGTATTGACAACAAGAGCATTACCGGAGACTGGTACAAGTGGCGCACAGCCGGCATTTTCGCAAGACTCAACTACTCTTTTGCCGACAGATATCTTCTAGAATTGAACGGCCGCTATGACGGAAGTTCAAAATTCCCTAAGAATCAGCGCTGGGCATTCTTCCCTTCAGTATCTGCAGGATGGCGCATAACGGAAGAGCCTTGGTTCAACATCAGCAAAAAGGCCATCACAAACCTCAAGATCAGAGCATCTTACGGTTCATTGGGAAACAGCAACGTAAGCAACTACGCATACGACGAGACATTCTCCTTCTCGCAAGGCAGAATCATAAACGGTTCGAAAGTCCGCTACACCAGCGCGCCTTCACCGATTCCTGAATCTCTCACCTGGGAAACCGCCCGCACTCTGGATGCCGGACTAGATATGAGTTTCCTCAGCGGAAGACTTTCGTTCAACGGAGACTTCTATGACAGGAAGACATTGAATATGTACACTGTAGGCCCTACCCTTCCTGACGTTTTCGGCGCAAGTTCTCCGAAAGGAAACTATGCGGAAATGACCACCAGGGGATATGAGATCATCATAAAATGGAGTGACAGTTTCAATCTCGCAGGAAAACCGTTCAACTACACGATAAAAGGTTCGCTCGCCGATTACATCTCTACAATTGACAAATACAACAACTCCACCAAATCATTGTCAACAGGATCCTACAACACAAACTATTACGAAGGAATGCGTATCGGTGAAATCTGGGGATTCGTGTCGAACGGACTGTGGCAGACGCAGGAAGAAATTGACATCGCCGAGGCAAAAGCGCGCGATGCAGGACAGAAATATTACAATCCGCTGATGCAGACCTCCAAGACCTACAAACTGTATCCGGGAGATATCAAGTTCGAGGATCTGAACGGCAACGGATATATCGACAGGGGAAGCAATACAGTTGACGATCCGGGCGACAGAAAAGTTATCGGAAACTACGAGCCCCGATATATCTACAGTTTCGGATTCGATTTCGAATGGAACAACATCACACTCAGCGCATTCTTCCAGGGCGTCGGCAAACAGGACTGGTATCCGACCAACGAGTCTGCCGTCATCTGGGGACAATACAACAGGCCTTACGGCCAGATGCCTAAGTGGCACAAGAACAACTATTGGACAGAAGAGAACACAGATGCATACCTTCCTCGCTACACAGGATATTACGCACCTTTCTATAAAGGCACCAACAACGCCAACACAAGATACCTGATGGATGTATCCTACATAAGGCTCAAGAACCTGCAGATAGGCTACACTCTTCCGGAGAAATGGACAAAGGCAGTGAAAATGAAGAGAATAAGTGTATTCTTCTCCGGCGAGAATCTTTGGACCTGGTCACCTATGTACAGACTCACCAAAGACATCGACGTCACCGCCAACATTTACGGTTATGACTCAGTGCTGACGACCACAGGCGACGGTTACAACTACCCGACAATGCGCTCGTACAGCTTCGGCATCAATCTTACATTTTAACCACGAAGAGATATGAAAAAGTATATCATAGCATTAACTTTCGCCGCAGCAGCTTTAAGCATTGTATCCTGCGATCTCGCGGAGCAGCCTAAAGCGAAAGCCGGCAGAGATATGGTCTTCGGTTCCGAAACGGGACTCAAGAACTATACGAACGGATTCTACAACTTACTCCCGGACTATGACGGTGCACACAAGATCAACACTACGATGGACAATGCCGCGAAAAATGCAACCGGCACGTACGAGGTAGGAGCTTATACTACTAACACGTCCACATCCTGGAGCTGGGGCGATATAAGGAACGTGAATTATTTCATCAAATACAATACAAGTTCCAAGGTCAGCGAAACCATCCGAAACAATTATTCCGGCATAGCCAGACTGTTCAGGGCATATCTGTATTACAATAAACTGGTGCAGTACGGAGCAGTTCCCTGGATTGATGCCCCTCTGGAGCCGGACAGTCCGGATCTGTATAAGGCACAGGACAGCAGAGACGTGATTATCTCCAATATCATCAGCGACTTGGATTTCGCTGCAGAGCATATCACCGAAGACGGCATAACGCCTAATTCCAATACTGTCAACAGGTGGACGGCATTGTTCTTCAAATCTAGGTTCTGCCTGTTTGAGGCTTCATTTAGAAGATACCACGCCACAGGCAGCCAGTATGGGAAACAATATCTTGAAGGATGCACCATAACCGCTGAAGAATTGTACAAGCAAGCCGCTGATGCAGCCGAAGAAATCATAAAATCAGGGCCATACAGCCTCCATACCACAGCAAACGTTTACACGAAGAACGGACGTGGTGCATATCGCGACCTTTTCATAAGCGACGACCCTGTGACATCGGAAGTGATGCTTGCGCTTTCGCTTGACCCTGTGATGCAGCTGGGTGAAGCCAACTGGTACTACAACTCCTCCACATACGGTCCACATCTTTCTATGACTCACTCATTTGCAAAGACATACCTAAATCTTGACGGCACCGTATACAGCGACACAAAGGCAGACGGGTCTTACAAGACTTTTGCAGAAGAGACTACAGGAAGGGACTATCGTCTGAATCAGACAATCCGCTGTGCTGACTATACCTGCAAGAACAAGGACGGCGAATACGTGGCCACAGCAGCCAATATGACCGGACTTTCACTTACCGGGTATCAGTTCACGAAATATGTGATGGACGATGTTTCTTTCGACGGAGGCCGCACAAACTATAACGATGTGCCGCTCGCAAGATATGCAGAAGTATTGTTGAACTATGCTGAAGCAAAGGCTGAACTCGGAACAATGACCGATGACGATTGGAAAATCACAATAGGTGCTTTGCGCGCAAGAGCCGGCATTACAGGAGGGTTAGACAAAAAGCCGACTGCGGCAGACCCGTATATGGCATCCATTTACACCGGAGTGACAGATCCTGTGATTCTGGAGGTTCGTCGCGAACGCGAAATCGAGCTCATACTCGAAGGACTCCGCCTCAATGACCTGAAACGCTGGGCTTGCGGAAAACTTTGGGAGACAGCAAGTTGGGACGGCATATATATTCCTTCTCTCGACACGCCTCTTGACCTCAACGGAGACGGCACATACGATGTATTCGTGACTGAGGACAGCAAATACAGCGGAGCATACAAGAGCATCGCAATGTACACCGGAGCCAACCTCAAGGTGACACCTGTCGAAAACGGAAAAACAGGCTACCGCCTCAACTATGAGATTACAAGGGTATGGAATGACAATATGTACATATACCCGATTCCGGAAGTCGTAAGACAGAAGAATCCTAACCTCACCCAGAATCCTGGATGGAGCGAGTAAGACAACTGCAAAATTGAAAACAATGAACAGAATCAAGATAATATTGACATCACTGGCATCATTGACAATGCTTACAGGATGTCTGAAAAATGAGAAAGTGGCTATCCACGCCGACTTTACCACCGACAAGGACGTGTATGAGCTCTATGAGGACATTCATCTGACAAACACCTCATACGCGGAGAACGCATACGTCATTTCCAGCAAATGGGAATGGGACGGCAAGAAAATGTGGGGACACCAGCCGGAAGGACCTATTTCATTTGACAGAACCGGAGAATTCGAAATCAAGCTTACTGTCACGACTGATGTGGACAACGTCACCGCAGTAAAAGTCAAGACTGTCAGGATACAGGACACCAACACGGCTCCTGTTGCAGATTTCACGTGGGAGCCCGTCAGCGGCATCCGCGCCGGGGATTCGGTAAAGTTCACGGACAAGTCTTCAGATCCCGACGGCTCAATCACCGCCTGGGAATGGAGTTTCGGAACTACTGTCGTAAACGAGCAGAATCCCGAGTTTACATTCGTGGAATTCGGAGACATTCAGGTCAGCCTCACTGTCACGGACAATATGAAGAAAAAGACCACCAAGACTGTCACCATTCACGTTGACAAGAGCGTCTATAGCCTGGAACTGCTTTGGTCAAAGGTTTACGAGAGCGACAAGGAGGCTTGCATCAAGTTCACATCCCCTGCAGTCAGCGCAGACGGCAGTACCGTGTATGCATTCTCCAGCGGATATCACCTGGCGGCATTCAGCAAAGACGGAAATGCTTTATGGACATTCGATGCCACAAAACACAATCCTAGCCCGTACTGCAACGATGGCACAAAGAACAGCACGACCTGCACGCCTTCAGTAGATTCCAAAGGCAATGTTTACATAGCATTGGCATACAATGAAAGGGACGCTAAGATCGTGGGGACTTATGGTTCAGGCGTATATTCAGTCAATTCTTCCGGAAAGGAGAACTGGTACTTCGATTATGGAAATGCACGTTATATCGCTGTTATTCCGGTCATTATGGAAGACATCGGACAAGTTTTCCTCACCACTAAAGCTAATCCTACACAGGCGAACTATCCTGATTT
Source organism: Butyricicoccaceae bacterium (assembly GCA_963617065.1). Classification (GTDB taxonomy): domain Bacteria; phylum Bacteroidota; class Bacteroidia; order Bacteroidales; family UBA932; genus Cryptobacteroides. The sequence continues at coordinate 24,136 of CAVENC010000012.1, read as the reverse complement.
GTGGGAGGCATACGGCTCTCAGGACAATGGGCAGGCTATAAATATGTCTGACGGTTCATTCGCCCAGAAGCTCCTGATCAAGCAAGGAAATTACGGCGGCTCCGTGGCCATCAAGAACGGAATACTTGTGAGCCATTGCAACGACAAGTTCGGCTCAAGGATGTTCTTCAGGGAAGACGGACAATGGGTATTCTACGGCACAAACAATAATAACCAGGACAACAAGGCACTCGGTTACTACGACAGCACCACATTGGAGAGCGGAGAGAGCAGCCAGATGGCAGTTGATGCAAATGGTAGAATATATATTCTCTATTCCACAAAGACAGGCAGGGTTTCCGGAACGAGCGTACTCTATTGCTACGACACCAATAAATATGTAAAAGACAAGACGACCCCATTTGATCCTGAATGGGCTACGGCTATATCCGGAAAAGTCACCCGCTATTACGGACTCGGAGTCGTTTGCGGAGAAGACGGTACCATCTATACGACAACAAGCGTTTCCGGAGAGGAGAAGGCCAGGGTTACAGCCGTATCTTCAGACGGAACTGTCAAGTGGGAATCTCTTGCTGACGGAAACATCGCAGGGTCAGCAGCTGTGGATAATGAAGGATTCATCTATTACAATGACTTCACTTTGGGCAAACTTGTCAAGATTTCCCCTGAAGACGGAAAGAAAGTAGCTGAAATCCAGCTTGCTACGGATCTGAAATCGTCTCCTGCAATCAGTTCTGACGGAACCATCTACTGCAACGGAATAAAAGACGGTGTTCCGACTCTGTTCGCAGTAAAGGGCTCGGCTACAGGCTATGCAAATTCCTGGTCTCAGCTGGGAGGCAATCCGTCCAAAACTTGTGTTTTATATTAATTTTTGAAGATATGACATTCAATAGAACATTAGCGGTTATGGTATCCTTGGTGACAATTTTGTCCTGCACCAAGGACCCCGTAATCCATAAAGTATGGAACCCGGACAACAATAAGGAAGACGTGGTTCCGGAAGGTGACGGCTCGACATTGCTTGCCGGCTCTTTCAACATCAGATATTTCAACACTACTGACGAGTATCCGTGGTCTATGCGCAAAGACGCCGCAATAAAATTCGTGCAGGAGACCAAACCGGATTTTCTCGGCCTGCAGGAGGTGCGTTCTTCCCAGGCGCAGGATTTCACTTATTACCTTTCTGAAGATTACGGATATTATGATATCGACAGAGATACCGGAAAAGGCATAAGCGGAGGCACCGGCGAAGGTGTTGGAATCCTCTACAGGAAGGACAGATTCGAGGTGAAGGACAAAGGATTCTTCTGGCTGGCAGAGAACCCGGACAAACTTCCGGAGCAGAACGAAGACGGCACTTATTCATCCTGGAACAGTGCAAAGAGAAGAGTTGTAGTGTGGATTAAAGTCACTGACAAGCTCCATAACAATCAGACTACTTTCTTTTTCGCAACTCATTTCGACCATATAAGCGTAGATGCCAGGGCGAAGTCAAGTACCCTTACCATAAAGAAAATCAAGGAGATAACCGGAGTCTCAGATCTTTCGAAGAGCGGATATCCGATTTACCTTGTAGCCGATTTCAACTGCAGTTTCTCATCAACCGAGCTGGGTCCTATCCGCGCTGCGATGAACAATGCTGCAACAATGGCCACAGAGACTGAAAACGTAAGGACTTACAACGGATTCAATGAGACCACCAACTCTGTCATCGACCATATCTTCTACAACGGGAATATACGGGCGGACAAATATCACGTGGCGACTGAAGACTACGGAGTCAAATATATATCCGACCACTACCCTGTCACGCTAAAGAGTTCATATAAATAGAGGTAACTTCTAACGTTATCACTGGATATCTCATAAGCAACTGTGTTCTGCGCTCTGAAAAAATTCGCTCCGAACATCAGTCGCTTATGAGATTTTCTTATCGTGCTCTTATTGCTCAGTATCAGAAAAACTCTTACTTTTACGAATGGTTATGGAGCCTTCTATGAGCGATATTCCATATTATGAAAGTTCTCAATTCAGACGGCATCCCAGTAAAATTATGATATTATGAAACGCTCTAACATTCTGACAATTATAGCATCAACAGCAGTGCTTGTTTGCGTTGCTCTAGGCATCGCATATCTTGCAAAGACCAAGAAGAGCAGCAACGAAGACTACATGGAGTACTTCGGCATAGGCTACAGCGACTTGATTTCATTCATAGTCAACGGATATCAGACGCATTGGGAAAGTTGCTCGCCCGAAGACAACGGACTCAGCTCCATATACAAATACGAATCCCCCGACGGAGGATTCGTACAATATGACATAGACGGGGACGGAATCGAAGAACTGCTTATAGGGGATCAGTTCAACAATGGAGACTATCTGCTATACGACATCTACACGTTCGACAGAAAGACAGGAAATCTGATTCACTTGTTCTGCGGAGGAGAGCGCGACAGATGCACGCTGAACGGCAGCGGCGTCATCATCGAGACCGGCTCAAATTCAGCCGATGACAGTTTTACGAAATGTTATTTCTTTAAGAACCTCAAGTTGAGGAAGCTCAGAAAAAATCAGCCGGTAACGCTCGATCTTCTGCCGTTAACTTTCGATAAATTCGTAAATTACGCCAACTGTCACTAAGGACAGCTTCGCACCTCCGATGCGATAGTAGTTTTACAGGGGAACGTATTCCCCAAACCCCTTCTGTCGCATAGCTCCGAATACGCTTCTTATTACATCCTATTTTATCAGCAGGCTATCAAAAAGAGACTTACTCGTGGGAGGCGAAGCGCTGCTCTGCAAGTTTCTCGAACTTGGTGCCGGGACGGCCGTAATTCGCATAAGGATAGATTGATATACCTCCGCGAGGAGTGAAATATCCCGTTACCTCAATATACTTCGGATTCATCAGACGGATGAGATCCTTCATAATCTTGTTAACGCAATCCTCGTGGAAATCGCCGTGATTTCTGAAACTGAACAGATACAGTTTCAAGCTCTTGCTCTCGACCATCTTCACGTCCGGAATATAACTGATACGTATTTCCGCGAAGTCCGGCTGCCCCGTGATAGGACAAAGGCTGGTAAATTCCGGGCAATTGAAACGCACCCAATAATCGTTGTCAGGATGCTTGTTAATGAATGTCTCCAGTACTTCAGGAGCATAATCCATCTTGTATTCCGTCTTGTGACCGAGGGACTGCAATCCCTCCTGTTCTCTTTCTTTATTCATCGTATATTTTTTCTAAATTCCGACTAGATGTCGGAGATGCGGAACGGGTTGTAAGAAATGTTCTCGTCAAATGTGTCGATACCTTCGTAACGCTTCAACGCCTTGACTACCTGGACGGTAATCGGAAGAATGACTATCTCGTAGCATACCTTGAATGACACCTGGGCTACCATCATAGTTGCGAGAGACTTGATATCCGCGCCCCAGAAAACGATAGGCATAAATATCAATGAATCAAGGAATTCACCGGCAATTGACGATACAATCGCCCTGATGGAGAAGCCTTTGCCTCCTGACGCGACCTTCATACGGCTGACCACAAACGCATTGAGAGTCGAGCCGGCAAGGAATGCGAGCAGAGATGCGAATGCAACTCTAGGCGCCATATTGAAGACATAGTTGAAATGCGCCGCACCGTCCCAGAATGATGCAGCAGGGAGCATTGCCACCAGTTGTCCCACGACAGCGACAAAGAAGTTCATCGCGAACGCAGTCCAAATTACCAGTCTGGCTTTACGATATCCCCAGACCTCCGCAAAACAGTCATTGAGGATGTATGAAATAGGGAAAATCACAACTGCGCCCGGAAGAGTCACACTGCCGATGGCGAATACTTTAGTTGCGAAAAGATTTGATGCGATAAGGCAGACTATAAAAAGCACTGCCAGCATCATAAACACTACTGATACTTTGTTGTTTTTCATTATCTTGTTTTTTAAGTGGTTACCAAGCACACTAAGAAGCTGTTTTCAGATAGCTTCTGACAATATTGTAATATTTTGATTTATTCTTCTTCGCCTGCGGCTTTGAGTCGCTCTGCATTCTCTGCAATCTGCAGCTGATCAATACATTCCTGGATATCTCCATCCATAAATGCAGGAAGGTTGTACATAGACCAGTTGATTCGGTGGTCGGTCACACGTGACTGCGGATAGTTGTAAGTTCTGATCTTTGCCGAACGGTCACCCGTAGATACCATTGTCTTACGCTTAGCCGCGATGCCGTCCAGATATTTCTGGTGCTCCATATTGTACAGACGTGTACGCAACTCCTCCAAAGCCCTGTCGAAGTTCTTGAGCTGAGAACGTTCCTCCTGGCACTGAACCACGATTCCGGACGGGATATGGGTAAGACGCACTGCTGAATATGTAGTGTTGACACCCTGTCCTCCAGGTCCTGAAGAACAGAATGTATCCTTGCGGATATCGTTCATATCCAGGTCGATATCGAACTCGTCAGCTTCAGGGAACACAGCCACAGATGCTGCTGAAGTCTGTATTCGTCCCTGGGTCTCTGTCTGAGGCACACGCTGAACACGATGTACTCCTGACTCATATTTCATTGTTCCGTAAACACCGTCGGCGCAGGAGAGTTTGAACACAACCTGCTTGAAACCGCCGGATGTACCCGGAGCCTGATCTGTAATCTCCAGTTTCCAACCTTTGCGTTCAGCATATTTTGAATACATTCTGAACAGGTCACCCGCGAAAATGGCAGCCTCGTCACCGCCGGTACCGCCACGGATTTCGACCATAGCATTCTTGCTGTCATCAGGGTCTGACGGGATAAGCAAAAGCTTGATATTCTGCTCCATATCAGGAAGTTTAGGCTCAATCTCGGCAATTTCTTCACGCGCCATCTCCCTCAAATCGTCATCCTTCTCATTAGCCATTATATCCTTTGCCGAAGCCAGTTCATCCACCATCTTCTTGTAATCCAACCCGGCCTTGATGATAGGTTCCAACTCTTTATAGTCCTTGTTCAGCTGGACATACTTCTTCATATCCGACATAACAGACGGATCTGAAAGTTGCTCCTGCAATGAATTGAACTTATCCTGAAGGCTCAGAACCTTTTCAAGCAATGTATTCTTTTCTGCCATATATGTTTTCTTTCGTTTCTACTATATATAATAATATCAAAGCGTTACCGCATACCCTAGCCCCTTTCGGTCACCACGCGTTTCGCGCAAGTTTGCTGTTTACCCTCAGTCGCTAAAGCGACAGGATGGCGCTAGCGCCTGCTGTCCCGAGGGACAATTTCGCACCTCCGGTGCGGTAGAAGTTTTACCCGGCGATTAAAGGGACTTCACGTAGCAGCGGCGGCGCATAAACAGTTCGTGCTCGTACTTACCCCACACATTCACGGCGCTGTTGGTCTCAATCTGCGGATTCGAGATTGCACACACCGTCTTTACCTTGCGGTACTTCTCCGACATCGCACAATGATATATCGCGCTCACGCCCTTATTCTGCCACTGAGGCACAGCCCCATTGAGCATCAAATCCACTTCCTCGTAATTGTTCATCGCCTTGAGCAGATGAATCCAACCGAACGGGAACAGCCGGCCTTTCGCCTTTTGCAATGCCTTCGAAATGGAAGGGAACGCTATTCCAAACGCCACAAGCTCATTATTCTCATCCAGCACTATGCTGCTGACTTTGTCCGATATGAACGGCATCGAAACCTTCGCCTCGTGGTCAATCTCCTTAGGCGTAAACGGAATGAAGTTATATACCGCAGCGGCGAAACTTTCATTATACACCTTGAAGAAATAATCCACCATCTTTTTGTCCTTCTTCAAGTCATCCAGTTTCCCCTCGTGAAGATTATATCTTTCCTTCAGCATCCCGGCAATGCGCACCATCTTGTCCTGCACACCCTGGCACGCGTCCATCTTATACTGCAACCAATCGCATTCTTTCTCGTATCCGAGTTTTGTAACCAAGTCATTGTAATACGGGAAGTTGTACAAGCAGTTGAACGGAGGGATATTCTCAAAGCCCTCGACCAACATTCCCTGCTTTCCCAACGTATTGTAATACAAAGGTCCGTGGACCTCAGTCATTCCATTTTCTCTCGCCCAATTCTCAGCCGTATTAAGCAACAGCCTTGCAACCTCAATGTCATTTATCGTGTCAAACCAACCGAAGCGTGCGCGTTTCTTGCCATACAATTCATTGTAGCGGGGATTTATCATAGCGCAAATTCGGCCGACGATTTTCTTTCCGTCATACACCAGCCACAATTTATGCTTACAATAATCCAACGCTGGATCAGCCGTCAAGCTATATCTCTGGTCCGAATGAAGTGCAGGCACATACTGCTTACAGTCCTTATACAGGTTGTCAGGAAACTTGATGAACTTGTTCAGCGCTCTCCTCCCGGAAACCTCTACAATATTATATTTTGACATACAATAGGTTTTAGTACGAACTGCAAATTTAACAAAAGAAACACAATGGAACAAATCTCAGTCCGTCTGCAGTAATTCAAACATTCTGAGCCGCTCATCCAGGAGGCGGAAACTTTCTTCATCCTTCATCAGCGACACGCAGACTCTTATGCCTTCGCGCGTACTTTTCGAAGCCACCAACGAAATCGAGCATATTCCGCAACGCAACAATTCCACCACGAGTTCACTGCCCGTCTTGCCGGGATAGCCGATTGTAAAAAAGAATCCGTCGCTGACGTCTTTGTCCACATCTTTGTCATACACAAGAAAGAATCCGTGCCTTCGGAATATCTCTTTCACTGCGGCAGCACGCCTGGCATATTCTTTCACATTGTTCACGAAATCATACAGGCCGTCAGCGGCGGCGCCAAGCATAGCGGCAAAAGCCACCTGAGCCGAATGTGTGGCGCTTGACGTATTCACATATATATACGTCATCGCGAAATTGTCCCCGAAACGTCCGCGTCCGAAGCGTTCACGCAAAGCAGGAAACTCCCTGTTGTACAATTTGTCGGAAATGACGGCAAGGGCAATTCTCTCCCCCGCATAACTGAAAATTTTTGAAGACGAAACCATCAGCGCCCAATTGTCGGTATAATGTGCAACCGTAGCCTGGAACGGCGGCAGAAACGGCCTCGACCTGTCTTCTCTGAAATCCATACATAAATAAGCCAGGTCCTCCAGAGCCACAACATCATACTTCGTGCATAACGAGCCTATAATCTTCAATTCCTCTTCCGTAAGATTTGTCCAAGTCGGGTTATTGGGACTGGAATAAACTATCGCACAGACTTTTCCGTCCGATAGCAATTCTTCCAGAGAATGTTCAAGTGCCACTCCCCTGCAATCATAAATATCGAGCATCCTAGCCTCAACGCCAAGCACTTTCGCCTGCAGATAATATGACGAAAAACCAGGATTCAGATAAACCACAGCATTTCGCCCGGGAGACATCTGCGAGCATTCCATCAACAGATTATAGCAGGCCTGCATAGAGCCGACAGTAGGAATCACACATTCAGGCGCCACCTCAACGTCAACGAAAGCTTTAATGAATTTCGCGCCGTTACGTTTCAGTTCCGGAAGGCCTACAGCGGGAGGATATACCGCAGCACACCCATTATCAAGCGCCTTTTTCTGCGCTTCCACTCCCAGCCGGCACGAATCCAGACCCGGCACACCGAATTCCAGATGCACAAACTTCTCTCCAGTTCTGTTCTCCAGTTCCCTGGCGATATTGACACTCTGCCGTATGGTGACATTTCCAAGGTCGGATATATCCAATTTCTTCAGCACCGACTGTATTTCAGCATCAGTAATCTGTTTCATTTCACCCTGATTTTCTTGTTTACCGGCATTTTATACGACCGTCAACTCAAACGTTCTGTAACAAATGCGAGACTGCAAAATTAGCCTATAAAATCGCCATTGACAACAGAAAAGGCCACGACAGGAAGCCATTTGTCAGCATTTCCCATCGTGGTCACAAACAAGATATTTATCTACAATTAGTTTGTCTCCGCACCGCCGCCCAAAGCGTTGTACAGTTTGATTACAGACTGTAGACGTGTGAGATTGTCGGAAGCGACACTCAACTGCGCTGACAGGAGCGACTGCCTTGCGGTCAAAAGTTCCAGATAGGTCGCATTGGCAGTGTTATACAATGATTCAGCCGACTTCACCGTCTTTTTCAATTCTTCAACCTGCTTCTGATGGGCTTCAAGCGTTATCTGATTGGATTCCACAGCATAAAGCGCATCATTAACTTCATTGCCGGCCGCAAGAATAGCCTGCTTGTAATTCAGCAAAGCTATCTGTTCAGCATCCTTGGAAACCCGAAGATTGGAAACAAGTTTTCCGCGGTTGAATATCGGCTGAGCAAGAGATGCTGCCGCCGAAAGCACCCACGCACCCGGATTCGACACAGCCTTTCCGAAAGAATCCACCCAACCGGCGCTGCCTGAAAGTGTCAGCTTCGGATAGAACGCTGACCTTGCCGCATTTGTCGTGTAATAAGCCGATGCCAATGACATCTCGGCCTGCAGCACGTCCGGTCTATGAGAAAGAATTGAAACAGGCATACCGGCATTCACCTTGTCCATAGGGACAGTCTGTTCATCCAGAGTACCGCGCTCAATCTTGCGCGAAGTGATGCCGAGCAAAGTGCAGAGCGCATTCTCCGCCTCACGCTGCTGACGGAGCAGGTCATTGTATGAAGCCTCGAGCTGATGATACGAAGCCTTGGTCTGAGACACCGAGTTGACTGTAACGTCACCGACCTTCAATTTAGCCTCCATTGTGCGGACATTCTCCCTCCACACATCCAAAGTCTCGCCGCTGATGCGAACCTGCTCATCCGTCATAAGAAGAGCATAGTAGCCGTTGGCTATGTTGGCGATAAGATTGGTTCTGACAGCCTGCTGATAGGCCTGCTGGCCAAGCAAAGCCGATTGAGCTTCTTTCTTCGCATTGCGCAGACTTCCGAATAGGTCTATCTCCCAGCTCGCCTGCACAGGAACTTCGTAAGTCTTGGTGGCTGTATTACTCCCGTTCTTGCTGATTGCAGCATCCGGAGTGAATGTCAATGACGGCAGAAATGCAAGTTTTGCCGCTTTGAACTGCGCCTGCGCCTGATCCGTTCGGAGAATTGCAACTTGCATATCCGTATTGTTCTCCAGGCCAAGACGTATCAGAGACTGAAGCGCAGGGTCCTGGAACAATTCTTCCCAGGAAAGAGCCGCGATGCCAAGAGAATCAGCACCGGCCGCACCGGGCTGAAGACCGTCAGTGCGATAAAGGCTGTCCACCGGCAACCCTTCCGGCCGTTTGTAATTCTTATATATCGAGCACCCGTTCAATGAAATCAGCAATGCCGCAACGGATGTCAAAATACATATATTCTTGAATTTCATATTTCTCAATTTATTGTTTGTTAACCGTATAGGCATTCTCCTGCTCCAATCTTTCCGCACGGCGCTTGCCCATAATCTTCTCTTCCAGATATTCGAACAGGATAAAGAACGACGGAGTGAAGAACAGCAAGGCAATCGAACCTATTATGATTCCGCCCACAACACCTACACCGAGTGACTGGTTACCGTTGGCACCTACTCCGGATGCGAACATCAAAGGCAACATACCGAATACCATTGTCATCACGGTCATCAAGATAGGACGCAAACGGGCACCGGCAGCAGACACAGCCGCAGCGGAAAGAGACATTCCCTCTTTACGGCGTTCAGTCGCATATTCAGTAAGCAGAATGGCCGTCTTTGAAAGAAGTCCGATAAGCATAATCAAACCTGTCTGCATATAGATATTGTTGTCAATTCCCCACATTCTGGCGAACAGGAAGCTTCCCATAAGTCCGAAAGGTACGGACAGAATGACTGCGAAAGGTATGAACAAACTCTCGTACAATCCGCACAATATCAAGTAAATGAACAGGATACATATCGCATAGACGAGCACTGTGGTATTGGAGCCGGACATCTGTTCCTCCTCCCTTGTCATACCGGAGAATTCATATCCGTAACCGGTCGGAAGTGTCTGAGCTGCAACCTCTTTGACAGTCTGGATAATATCTCCGGAACCGTATCCGTCCGCAGGCATTCCCTGTACAAGAATAGATGAGAACATATTGAAACGCGTAAGCGATTCCGCTCCGTATATCTTGGTGAGTTTCACGAACTGGCTTACAGGAGCCATACCGCCTGTCGTCTTGACATATACATTATCGAGAGCCTGCATTGAATTTCTTGCGTCAGACGGAGCCTGGATAATCACACGATACAACTTGGTGAATCTGTTGAAGTTGGACACATAACTACTTCCGAAATATCCGGACAGCACCGAGAGCACGTGGTCAGTAGTAATTCCGGACCTCTGGCATTGAGCCTCATCCACGTCCACCCTATACTGAGGATAGTCCGTACTGAAAGAAGTATATGCCATCTTGACTTCGTCCCTCTGATTAAGAGCCGCGATAAAGTTGGCTGTCACCTTGTTCAAAGCATCCACACCCTTGCCTGAGCGGTCCTGCAGATACACTTCGAAACTGTTACCGGTACCGTAACCTGAAATCATAGGCGGAGCGAATACGAACAAGTGGGCATCCTTTATGTCTGCCGTCAATCTATATATTTCATTGGAAATCGCGTCAACGCTGTTTTCCTCACCTTTTCGTTCATCCCAATGCTTGAGTTTGATAATGAACATACCGTGAGAAGCACCTGCGCCAGCTCCCATTCCGAATCCGGCAACCTTGTTGAAATTCTTGACCTGAGGTATTGTCGCGATTTTCTCCTCGACTTTATTCATTATCTCAAGTGTCTGATTCAGAGTACTTCCGGCAGGAGAATCAAGACTGACGAACAATGTTCCGGTATCCTCATTAGGTACAAGACTGGTCTTTGCAGACCTCATAAGAAGCACCAGCACGCAGCAGCAGAGAGCAAGCGCAGTCCAAGCCATCCATTTGTGCTTTACAAAGAACAGCGCACTTCTCTTATATTTCGACTTGAAAGCATCGAATGACGCTTCGAATGCCATTCTGAAACGTGTAGAGAACTCCGGTTTCTTGCCATCTTCGACAATCTCGTTAGGACGGAGTATCAATGCACACAGTGCAGGCGTGAGGGTCAAGGCGTTGATGGCGGAAATACCGACTGCAACTGCCATTGTGATACCGAACTGCGTATAGAACACACCGGATGTTCCGCCCATAAATGAAACCGGAATGAACACGGCCATAAATACGAGCGTAGAAGTTATGACTGCGGACGAAATACCTGTCATAGCATCGACTGCGGCCTTATAAGGAGATCTGTAGCCTTCGTCAAACTTGGCCTGCACAGCCTCGACCACAATAATAGCATCGTCCACCACCGTACCGATTGCCAGCACAAGCGCGAACAGCGTAAGCAGGTTCAATGTAAATCCTGCCACATATATCACCGCGAATGTACCGATCAACGACACCATAATACTTATGGTAGGAATCAACGTCGAACGAGGGTTCTGAAGGAAGAAGTAAACGACCAGGACGACCAGAATTATGGCCTCAAACAAAGTTCTGATCACTTTGTGGATTGAAGCGTCCAGGAAGTCCTTGGTACTCATAAGTTCCACGACAACCAAGTCTTCAGGAAGCTGGTCTTTCAGGCTGTCAAGGTATTTGTCAATATTCTTGATGATTTCGTTTGCATTCGTGCCGGCAGTCTGGTTGACCATACAGGTAGTTCCCGGATTACCGTTAACCGAGCCTTCATAAGAGTACGACTGCGCGCCGAGCTCAACATCTGCAACATCGCTGAGGCGGAGCACTCGTCCGTCATCATAAGCCTTGATTACGATGTTCTCAAATTCCGTTTCTTTTTCAAGACGTCCACGATATTTGAGAGTATATTGGTACACGTTTTTGGAGTCTTCGCCGATAGTTCCGGCAGAGGCCTCGATGTTCTGGCTTGACAATGCGGCCGTCACGTCAGACGGTTCCAGCTGGTACTGCGCCATTATGTCAGGCTTCAGCCAGATACGCATCGCGTAGTCACCGCCCATCACATTGACCTCACCGACACCTGAAATACGCTGAAGCTGAGGCTTGATGTTAATGCTGATATAGTTGGTGATGAATGTCTCGTCATAAGTACCGTTCGGACTCTCCAATGCGAAGATTTTCAACATACTTGACTGACGTTTCATCGTAGTCACGCCGACTTTCGTAACCTCGGCAGGAAGCAGTGCCGTAGCTGTTGAGACCTTATTCTGCACATTGACAGCAGCCATATCCGGGTCACTGCCCTGTTTGAAAAATACGGTAATCTGAGCCGTACCGTTGTTGGTGGCTGATGACACCATATATGTCATATTCTCAACACCGTTGATAGCTTCCTCAAGAGGCACGATGACACTCTTCTGAACTGTTTCGGCATTCGCACCGCTGTATGTCGTGGAGACCATAATGGTCGGAGGCGCGATATCCGGATATTGCTCCACCGCCAATGCGTAGATACCGATAAGACCGGCTACGACAATGACAACGGATATGACCATCGAAAGAATTGGACGGTCGATAAACTGTTTAAGATTCATACCGTTACCTCCTTATTCTGTTTCGGTTGTTTTCTCGGATTCCGATACCTGTTCAGCAGCCTTGTCGGAAGACACGGTTTGTGCTGACGATGATTTCAGTGTGTCCATATTAACCTTGGTTCCAGCCTTGACAAGACCTGCACCCTCGGATATAATCACATCACCCTCGGAAAGGCCGCTTTCTACGACATATTCCTTACCGTCATTGATTTCAAACACTTCGATCGGAGTTGAAACAGCCTTGCCGTCAACGACCTTGTATGCGAATATCTTGTTCTGAATATCGTAAGTGGCTGTCTGAGGAATGACGATGCAGGATTTCTGCTCATAAGGCATCACCACATTTGCAGAGCCGCCGCTCATAAGTCTGCGCTCCGCATTCGGGAACACGGCTCTGAGTCTTACCGTACCGCTGTTTTTGTCCACAATGCCGCTGATGACATCGACTTTGCCTGTATGCTCATATTCTGTTCCGTCGTTCAGGACCAGACTTACTTCCGGCAATGAAGCCAACGTATTGTCAAGAGAGCCGTATTTCTCGGTAAGTGAGAGGACCTGTTTCTCCGACATTGAGAAATATGCATACATAGAAGAATTGTCAGACACCGTTATGAGAGGTTCTGTCATAGAAGAACTTACAAGCGCACCGATTCTGAAGGAAGTCATACCTGCGACTCCGTCAACAGGGCTTTTCACCTCGGTGTAGGACAGATTGTTGCGGGCATTCACAAGAGCGGCCTCAGCCTGTTCCAATGTGGCCTGAGACTGTTTGTAATTATTCTGCGCTGTACGCAACTCGAAATCCGAAATCACATTGTCCTTATAGAGGGACTCTTTTCCGTCCAGTGTCTGTTTAGCTATAGCTTCACTTGCCTGAGCGGTTGATACTGAGGCTTCAGCCTGCTTTACCGCCGACTGATAAGGCACCTGGTCAATGACGAAAAGCACCTGTCCCTTATGGACTTTAGCTCCTTCTTTGACCAAAACTTTGGTAATAGTACCCGAAACCTGAGGTCTTACCTCCACATCCTGCCTTCCTTCCAACACGGCAGAATACTTCACTGACAAGTGTTTGTCTTCACGTTTCAACATTTCCAGAGGATAATTTTCTGCTACCTCCGCTCCGGCTGAAGTCGTCTGTTTACAGCCTGAGAATAATGACACTGTCAGGGCGCACATCACAAGCGCCGAATAAGTTTTCATCTTCATTTTTCTTATATCTATATGTATTTTTATATTCGTTTTTTCGAATGCGCCCCCCCTCTTTGCAAAAGGAGTGCCATAAAGTGGAGTGGGCTCCACTTTATGGCACGATGTTTTACCCTCAGTCGCTTCGTATACTCCGCGACAGCTCCCAGGAGCACGGGGAAAGGATTCCCCGACACCCCTTCTGTCGCGACGCTCCGAAGATCGGACCCAACTTTATGGCACGATGTTTTACCCTCAGTCGCTAAAGCGACAGGAAAGAATGAGATTCAGGCAAAGAAGCTCAAGTTCGAGCGATCGGCTTTGAGGTCTCCGTTTTCGATGAGGTGGATGATTTCCACGACCTTGTCATTGCACGGTGTAGGCACACCGACCTTGCGTCCCTGTGCGCACACAGCTCCGTTGATGGAATCCACCTCGGTTTTTTTTCCGCGCTCGATATCCTGCAGCATACTTGCTTTGAGAAGAGCGTGCTTGCGTATCGCGATGGGGATGATGAAGAAGGAAACAGCTTTCTTGAAAGAATTGCGGTAGTCCAGCAGTTTCACTATATCCTTGCCCTGGACCGGCTCAATCCTGATTCCAGAGGCATCGCAGACGTCGATGCACTCCTTGATAATTCTCTGGACGATGCGGCGGGAGTCTTTTGGGCCTGCCGCCTCGCCGAATGTGCAGCCGAGCACCGTGCTCATTCCTGAGAAAGCCGCATTAATGAGCAACTTGCTCCAGCGCGTGCCGATAAAGTTCTCATCCACATCGACCGGCCCCATCTTTTCGAGCAGCGCCTTGACCTCTTCGAAATGATTTCCCTTGCCCTTGAATGCGCTTCCGAGCGAGAATGTCAGGCTGTCAGGAGAACTAGTCAGTTCGCAGACTCCCGGCCCCTGCATCGTCGCGCCCCACGCCACTGTGCATCCGAGCACGCGGTCTTCTCCGACGATTTCTGCTATCTGCGGCTCCGGCAGGCCGTTCTGCAGAGTCACAATCACTCCGTCCTCAGCCAGATAATCCTTCAGGAAATTCACCGTCTCGGCATTGTTCTGCTGTTTGGTCATCAGGAAGATGATGTCATAGACTCCGCTCATCTCCTTGTCTGTCAAAGCGGAGACTTTCTGCGTAAAATCCAGCGTCCCGATGACGTGCGCTCCGTGTTCCCGAAGCGCCGCAATGTGTTTCTCGTTATGATTTATAAGGTCAATACGACCTCCGTTTCTGCTGATGAATGCGCCCAATATGGTTCCGAGAGAACCTGCGCCGTAAATTGCCGCTCTCATATAATTTCCAAGTCCGCAGTTGGTGCGGACCGGCGCAAATTTAATGATATTTTCTCACTTAAGGAGAGCTTTCTCGGAGACAACCGTCTGAGCTTAATATGGAGAAATGACTCTTACATTCCGCAATGACGGACTTCACCACGTCGTTTGGACCTTTCTGCAAAAACGGGACGTTCAAGAATAAAAACGGAACTTAATTGCACTAAGTCTTCCTACCGGAAGCGAATCGTTAAGAATTTTATGCAAAAAGGTATAATTTATTCAGTATTTTTGCAGATAATTGAATAAAAGTGGTCTACTGCGTTGTTCTCCTTGCTGTATAGGTTCGAAGCGTAGCGACTCAAAGGGTTTGGGGAATTCGGTCCCCAGTGCTCCTGGGAGCTGTCGCTTTAGCGACTGAGGGTGAACAAAAAAAGAGGAGCTTTTGCTCCTCCCGTGTTGGGCGCGTCGAGGGCCTTGTATCCCATCTTTTTATTCAACCACCTCGTTACCGTCCTATTGGTCACCATCGTCAAGAAAACAGATTTATGAATATCGACTTATATAGTTACTCACTTTGTATCGCATTGACACTGATGCTGTTCGTATCAATGCGCTTCATATTCGGCAGAATTCCGGACAAATTGGACTCCGGCGGCAACTACCTTCGCTCAAGACGGATAATGGGAACAGCACTGCTTTTGCTTTCAGCCAATTATGCTGTTCATCTGTTTGTTGACATCCGCGCAATAGATGCTTCCGCAGCCATAACAATGAATTTGTGCACATATTTCATCGCTTATGGTTTTTTTGTCGCCGCACTTCATACTCTGCTGAACCGCAACTATATAACCGGCAAGATGAGGATTGTACACTTCTCTTTGTCCGGCATCTACGTCATTGCAGCACTCCTGATATTATTCTTCGTAAAAGATTCCAGCACAAAATCCGGGCTAACTCACATATTAGCCTCAATCTTAGCTATTTACGGAGTAGTTTTAGCATCCCGTCTGCTGGATGAGTATCGGAAGGCAGTCAAAATAATTAACGACACTCAATCAGACAACATAGAACATTATTTCAGATGGATGTCAATACTGACCTACTGGATGCTGATTTTCGGCCTCGGATGCTCACTTCTGACATTTCTGCCTGACAATTTGGTCTATTTATGGGTACTCTCATCCATTCCGCTCTATATCTACATTTATGTCAGCTACGCAAACTATTGCCTGTTCTACAAGACTGTCGAACTGATAATGGAAAGCAATGAGAAACCTGTCGGTCCGTCAGAGGTTGCGGAGTCGCTCTTGTCCAAACAGATTCTCGAATGGTGCGAAGCCGACGGATACCTGCAGCCGGGTTTGACTATCACGGATTTAGCCAAAACCATCCACACCAACCGCACCTACCTTTCAGCATATATAAACCAGACTTACGGAATCAGTTTCAGGGAATGGATATCAAGACTCCGCATCGACTACGCGAAAAAGTCAATGTTGGAGAATCCTGAAATGTCCATTGCGGAGATATCAGAGAAATCCGGATTCCTTTCAATCAGCAATTTCAATTCTTCTTTCAAGGAAAAGGAAGGGACTACTCCGCTGAAGTGGAAGAAAAGCAAAATGCCGATCGGATAATTGATAATTATTCTCCTGACGGAACAAAAGGCATTGCACTATCCCCTGTCCAACGATAAAGCCGGGCAGTGCAGCTTTGAGTGCCGGTTGCTTTATCCTTTGCATTCTCGGAGATATACCACAGACCATTTCCGAGCGGATTCAAGCCGGTAGAACCCCATTTGAATCTCCAGCCGGGCACGCCTGAAGCATTGTCCAGCAATCCCATAGAACCGTCCAGAACGAGCTGAGATACTTTTCCGGAGAAATAAGTCACACCGCGCAGAGCTGACTTGAACGGCTTCTGGTCCATTTTAAACGCATAAAGGTCATAGTTGGGATATTGCGGTTTCTTACCCTTATACACTGCCATAAAGAAATCGCCGGTATTCTCGTCATAAGCGAGATTCTGCACGCCCCAGTTTGTGTTTCCGGTAAATATGAAATACTTCGCAAGCGGCTTCTTCGGACCGCTGGAATGAATCGTCTCGAATAAGACAGGCCTTGAATATTTCTCCAGACTTGCAAGGTCATATTTCAGAATCACCTGATAGTCATTATCCGTCCTGTCAACTTTTCCATACACGCCATAAGCCACATACAGATATAACTTTTTAGCGTCCGAAAGAGACTTCTCCTTTAAGCCGATTGCAGGAGCTATCGTAACCCCGTCAATTCCGGAGCAGGCGAAACGATGTTCCATCTCCCCACCGTCAACCCTGATTTTCGCATCATAATCATCGCACGCTTCGCGTACGCACACGGTCTTGATAACATCTGAGTTCTCCGCATTCTGGCCCAACTCGGTCAGTTTATCCACGTCAATGATTGCAATATAGAAAACCGATGTGGAGACCACTGCGACATTGAGAGTCTTGGCAATTCCCTGCCCTATCTCATCATCCTTGCATTCCAGAGAGGCATACACCTTCCTGCCTACAGGGTCAAAAGTCATCGCCCCGAGGTGCCCCTGGATGCGGTCAATTGAAGCCAGAATATTGCCGTTAAGGTCAGTCTTGACGAAACGGCTTGTGAATGACATATACATACATCCGGCCTTGTCGTCGTACGCTATGCCTTGAACGTGCTGAACCTGACCTCCTACATATATGGTCTGAGGCAACTGATTGCCATCGGCTTGAGTCTGAGACTCCGACAAATCGGCAGGCGTCACTGTATTCATGCCAAATACGTCCGTCCCCAAAAGAGCAGCCAATGTCACAGCCGCGACCTTTATTATTGATAATGATTTCATATCCATACGGCAATCAGTTTATGTTGTCATTACGTGTTATCCTACAGAAATCCAATGATGAATTCCATCTTCAGGCCGAGACACTCTGGCAGGTTCAACCTGAACGGGAACAAAATTACGGATTTTTCCCTTTATATTTTCGTTATCTATCGAAATAGTATCGATATTTCCATAAAAATTTTCAATTTGTTTTCATATTGTATTATATCACCAAATAAAGTAACTTTGCAAGACGGTTATATGAAACGCATACGGCCGCAACAAGTATATAATGAGGATGCGCGGAAAGCATTCGGACTATTCCGCGACTTCCAGACAATAAATTTTAGGTCAATATGAAACTTGCAGTTCAATTTGGAGCCGGGAATATCGGTAGAGGATTTATAGGAGCAGTACTTTCAAAGGCCGGTTACCAGGTAGTATTTGCTGATGTCAACAAAGAAATTGTAGATAAAATCAACGCGGACGGACAGTACTGCGTACACATAAAAGATGTTGAGAGTGAGGATATTCTCATCACCGATGTGTCAGCAGTAGATTCTTCGACCGATGCAGTAATTGAGAAAATCAAGGAAGCTGAGATAATCACGACAGCAGTCGGACTGAGAATTCTCAAGTTCATCGCGCCGGCTATCGCAAAAGGAATAGTTGCAAGGAAAGAGGCCGGAATAGACGCACCTCTCAACATAATAGCTTGTGAGAACGGTCTGATGGCATCTTCACAGTTAAAGGAAGAAGTGCTTTCACATCTTGATGAGGAGCAGAAGACTTGGTGCCTTTCTCACACCGGATTCCCTGACTGTTCAGTGGACCGCATTGTACCTCCTGTAAAGAGCGAGAATCCGATTGATGTGGCTGTGGAGAAATATTTCGAATGGAATGTGGAAGAGAAATCATTCGTCGGTCCTGCACCGCATATTGAGGGAATGCATCTGGCTGACAATCTGTTGGCTTACGTAGAAAGAAAATTGTTCACATTGAACACCGGACACGCGATCACCGCATATCTCGGCAAGATGAAAGGCCACAAGACAATCGGTGAAAGCATCGCAGATCCGACAATCTTCAACATCGTTCGCAGCGCAATGCAGCAGAGCGGAGAAGCACTCGTCAAGCAGTTCGGATTCGACCACGAGGCTCATTTCAAATACATTGAGAAGATTATCAAGCGATTCCACAACCCTTATCTCCAGGACGATGTTGACCGCGTAGGACGTGAGCCTATGCGCAAGTTGTCACCGGATGACAGACTTGTAAAGCCTGCAACCACAGCGAGAAGTTTCGGCCTGTCATACGACAAGATATTGCTCGGAGCCGGTGCCGCGCTTCATTTCGACAATCCGGAAGATCCTCAGAGTGTTGAGCTTATGACGACAATACACGAGAACGGAGTAGAGGCAGCTGTCGTCAAAGCTACCGGATTCTCAGCAGATGAGCCAATGGTCGCAGAAATCGTAAAAGCATATAACGACGTAGAAAAGATATGAATATCAGAAATATAGCTATTGCCGCTGTCATTCTCGGCGCATCATTTCAGAGCAACGCGCAAGTCAACGTAAAAGACCCGTCTCTCAGAGCCGGTATTGAAGCCAACAAAGTAACTATCAATTCGTTTGAGGATTTGCAGGCATATTTCCGTTACTCTCCTAAACGCGATGTCATCATAAGCGGACACCGTGGCGGAATGATGTCAGGATTTCCGGAGAACTGCATCGAATCCTGTGAAAAGACACTGTCTCTGATGCCGACATTCTTCGAGATTGATTTCAGTTTCACGAAAGACAGCGTAATGGTCCTGATGCACGATTTGTCAGTTGACAGAACGACCACCGGCAAAGGCAAAGTGTCCGACTACACATTCGAGGAAATCCAGAAGCTGAATCTCGTGGACAGATCCGGTAAGGTAACTCCATACAAGATTCCTACGCTCAAATCCATTCTGGAATGGGGCAAGGACAAGGTCGTATTCAATTTCGACAACAAGTATATCAACACCAAAGGCGTAAGCGCGGAAGAGAAGAAAGCCAGCCTGGATTACTATATCAAGCAGTTGAGCCCGGGCGGTGACTGGTCGATGTACCACAACATAATGTTGAGCGTAAGGTCTATCGAGGAGGCGCTCTACTATTGGAACAACGGCATCCACGACGTTATTTTCTGTGTGGAAATCAGTTCCGAAGAGCATTTCAAGGCTTATGACGAATGCGCAATTCCTTGGGATCACATTATGGCATACATCCGTCTTTCAGTCAATCCTGAACTTCAGGACGTTTACCGCAAGCTGCACGAAAGAGGCGTGATGACAATGACTTCTATCACAGGTTCTTCCGACAAGATCAAGAACACCTACGACCGCAAGGTGGCGTATGAGCGCGAGCTGCTTGCCGAGCCTGACATCATCGAGACAGACTATCCTTCCGAATTCATCGGACTGCCTTGGACCAGGAAAGAAATCCACAAACTCCAGGACAAGGAAATCAAGTGCAACCGCGCCAAGCACCGCAAATAGAGTGGGTGTCTATCGCTGCCAGAACTGTTCGATTTCCTCGAGGGTTTTGCCGGTGGTTTCCGGGACGCATTTCCACATTATAAGAAGGTAAGGGACACACATCGCGGCAAAAAGGAAGAACGTTCCTGACGGAGTAAGATTCTCCAGCATCCACGGGGTGAGCTGGCCGACCAGATAAGTTCCGACCCAGAGGGCAAGACCGGCAATGCTCATCGCAAGACCGCGCACTCTGTTAGGATACATCTCTGAAAGCAATACGAACACCACAGCGCTGATTGAAATGGCAGTGCAGAATACATAGAGCAGGAAGAATGTCAGCAAGAACCACGTCGGCAGGCTTTCCGGAATGCAGAAATACAGTCCTATCATAAGCAGGCAGAAAATCATACCGCCGACGCCCCACCAGACGAGTTGTTTGCGGCCGACCTTGTCGATTATCAGAAGCGCTATCACTGTCGTAAGCATATTCACCACTCCGACAAGGACAGTCGAGAACATCGAGCTCTCACCCGACAAACCAGCGTCGCTGAATATCTTAGGGCCATAGTACAGCACAGCATTAACGCCCATAAATTGGCCTAGAATGGCGATAGCGCAACCAATGAGGACCGCCTTGAATATTCCCGGTTCAAGAAGCGTCTTCCACTCCGACTTTGTCTCACCAGCAATAGAGTCCTTAGTCTGCTCAATCTGCCTTGCGACTTCATCTGACGAAGTGAATATTCCGGACAAAATCTTCGATGCTTTTTCTTCCTTGTGTCTGGTAATGAGCCAGCGCGGACTCTCAGGAATGAAAAATATCACGATAAGGAACAGCAGATCAGGAATGGTTTCGTAGCCCAACATACCTCTCCAGTACTCTGAATTGAACATTCTTGTCCAAAGATCTCCGGAATTAGAGTTCACGTCCGCCTCTTTCAGCACCAACCAGTTGAGCAGGTACGCCAACAGAAATCCTATCGTAATGGCCAGCTGATAAAGCGAGACAAGACTGCCCCGCTTCTCCGCAGGCGCAATTTCCGAAATATATATCGGAGACACGATTGAGACGATTCCTATTCCAAATCCGCCGATAATTCTGAAGATAACCAATTGGTTGAAATCCGAACAGACAGCACAACCTATAGCAGAAACGCTGAACAGCAGCGCTGAAAAAATCATCGTACTCTTCCGCCCATAGTGGTCACTCATCATTCCGGCAATCATCACGCCGAGTATCGAACCTATCAGCGCACAGCCGACATACCAGCCTTCCGCGATGGTCGTCAGTTGAAATTGATTCTTGACAATCTCGGTCGTACCCGAAATCACTGCCGTATCATAGCCGAAGAGTATGCCGCCGATTGCAGCAACAACCGCCAGGAACACTACCCTGCCCATATTTATGCTTCTGTCCATAATCCTGTTCTTCTAAGAATTTCTTTGCAAAATTAGCTTAGACGCTGTTTTGAAACAATTCCTCATCTGGAACCATCTCAAACAGCATCTTATTATTTATTAAAATATTCCATATACCTGTCGTAGAGATGCCCGGCCTGAAGATATGCCGACTGGGGGCTCATAAAATGAGAGAACTCGAAAGTTATGGCCTTATCATATCCGCACCTCGCAGCAGCCTCCAATTTCATTCTCAGTTTGTCGAATTTTATCGGAAGAAAGTCGATAGGCATATCGCGGTCGAAACTTTCGGCATTGGTCCAGCACTGCATTCCATATTTGTCGGCCAATTTCTTGTTTACCGAGAAGAACGCGTCCAGTTCATCATAGTCGATATGTCCGTCCTGGAAGGCACAAGCATCGACCACATCGTGTATTCCGTCGAAGATTTCGTTCCATTCTTCTTCGTGCTTATCCACAGACACACCCTCTTTGGGGTTGAGCCTTGCCGCACTGACCGCCTTCTTGCCGTCTATCCAAGGAGATATGAATGTCGGGAGGCCTCCGGAAATTTCCTTGCACATCCTACCCATCTCGTGGAAAGTCTCTATGCAGCCCTTTGTCTTGCGACTGATTTCCGTGGAGATGTACCACCCGTCAAAGCTCTTGTGATGTCCATAGGCATTCCACACTTCATCAATCACGAACTTATTGCTCTCCAGTTCATAAGACATATCACCCGTATCCCAGTATTTGCCGCTGTCATACAGTCCGAACCGGAACTTCATTCCGTACTTGTCCGCAAGACTGAGGAACAGCTCCACCAGATCCACGGACGGCATATAGCAGCCCTTGCCGAGGAGATACTTGCTTGGGTATGTGAGGAATTTGCGGTAGCCGCTGCGGATGAGGATAACGGTGTCAATCCCCATTGCCTTCATATATCTGAAATCCAGATCCCATTCTTTCGCGCCCCAGTTCTGATGCGGAATATCGTGCGATATTTCATCCAGAAACGTACCGGTAATCTTTATCGCATTACCTTTCGGGACAATCAATGTGCTTTCGATGCTGTCATCGACGCTCAGCCTTTTGCTGTCTCTGCCACCTGCATTTCCGCAGGAAACAAGCGGGGCCGCCGCGGCCGCCATAGCCGCCAGCCCCGCACTCTTTATAAAATTTCTTCTATCGGTCATAAAATGTTTTTTTGTGTTTTTATCTTGTATTATCTTCAGCAGTTGCCAGACGTGCAACTGAAAAATCTGGAACTCCTTCAAAATCAACAGGTACCGCGAACGGAGACAGGACAGAATAAATTGCTCTGGCCGCTTCCCTGCGTGTCATTCCTTCGACGAATATACTCGTGACCGTGCTGTCTGCTTTAGTCAGTGCGTAGTCGTTTGTATAGAATGACGCCAACCCATCTCGCAGTTCCGCCAAAGAAACAGTACTGTCGGGATAGAACCAACTTCTGTTCGCCCAGTGCCAAGGCTCACCGGTCATCTTAAGTATGCCTGTGCAGGCGATTCTCTGAATAACCTTGAAGTCCGGATCATCAGGTGTCACATCGTAGGTCGGCTGGAGATAGCATCGCTGTTCGAGCAATGCGTTCTGCAACTCTCTAACAGTCACCTTTGATGGTTCAATACCAGAGGCTACCGCAAGTGCGGCAAGCGTTCCGGCAGCCTGACCTGTCCCAAGAACAACTGGCTGAAGTCTAGTAGAACCGTTTGCCAAATTAGACACGGAAATCGCTTTGTCTGAAACTATCAAACCTTCGGTCGATGCCGGAATCATCACTCCTGCACTTACACAAAACGACGGCACATCAGGGAATGAGAGCGGTCTCGCGTCTGGATTCCGCTTGTGATGATGATCTACAGGATAGTCACCTACAGAGATTCCTGTGCGATACCTGAAATTCCGATAACGATCAGCAATATCATCAAGTGCCATTGTAATCTTGCCTCTCATCCTTCGTCCTTCACGAAAATACGCCTGATATGCAAGTCCGTCTTCTGTCTGAAACTCATCATCTGCGATTCCCAGATTCTTAAATCCCAATTCCGTCTGGATAAAATAGATAAATCTCAATGTTCTGGCCCTTGCAGCCTTGAGGCTTTCCTCTCTTTGTTCAAAAGTCTGGTCAGCACAGGCGAGGTAGATATCGTTGCCGAATGCTCCCGGCCAGTTCAACATATACTTTCCACCGGGAAGGCAACCATAGTCCAGCATCACCTGAGAAGCCATCTGCCCAGAGTTTTCAGAGTAACAACACCCTTCAAATTCTGACGGGTCATAACCATCCGGCTTTGCGATAGTCATATCCACATCCGGTCCGTAATCTTTCA
>CAVENC010000011.1:0-66175 GCA_963617065.1 Butyricicoccaceae bacterium | reverse complement strand
CCTTGGATGACAGAGCAGGATCCCGAGAAGATGGCGCAGATGGTCTGCGATGTTCGCGTACACAAGAGTATAATAGGATGGCAGTTTTCTGATATGCCGTATATGGGTTTCAGCCTTCCGGAAACGCTGGAATCTATTGGGTTCTGCGTTTTCAACAATTGTCCTAACCTCCGCTCAATCGTAATACCCTCATCCGTGAAGATAATCGAAAGGAAGTTCTGCAACAACTGCCCAAGTCTAAAGACCGTGACATTTCTCGGCCCATGTCCCGAGAAACTCGACGCCGCATTCGTCGGCTGCACGTCCCTCGAAGAGATAATCGTCCCAGAGTGCGAAGTAGAGAAATACAAGGCGGTTATGCCTGGTCTGGCGGATATAATCCACTGCTAACCTCGCGACATTTACTCCCTAACGGATGGCTCTGATTTAATACCTATGTGACGAGGAGAATTACAACGAGGAGTTCTCGAAGATAGCATCGATCACGGCCACCCTTGGATATGTTTTCCTCCTTGAGGAGGCGCAGGAGGTGAGGCATTATAACAATAAAGGGATTGACATCGGATGGCGGATGCTAGCTCGAAGCGAAGCGCCAAAGCGTCTTCTGACGCTCGGCCGAAGGCCGTAGGTCCTCCTTGAGGAGGTGCAGGAGGTGAGTCTTATTAATAATAAAGGGATTGACATCGTCAATCCCTTTATTATTAGAGGACCGAAGGCATCACTGCCTTTCAGTCCTCTATACGTGTACTAAAACCTAAACCTTAGCACATAGATGTATTTATATGCTCAAATGTTGCATCGCTTCTGCAAAAAATATCAAATTTTATTTCGTTTGACATCTATGCGGAAATTCAAAACAACTTCTAATCAGGTGTCAGTTTTTCCATTTGTGCCGGAAACTATCTGTTTTCGTGCTCCAATACTGCCAGACGGGCATACAACTCGACTAGCGCGCCCTGCTGCAATATCTCCCACTTGCTCATAGATGTTCCGCCGCGCAAATCATTGTCGTTCAGCAGATTGTTGCTCTGGTGGCAACTGCTGGCCCAGGCGTGCAGCATACTCTTCTCGATGTCATCAACCCACTTGCGGTCGCCGTCGATAGAATACAACTCGAAGAAGCCGCGGCACATTATTGTATTAAACCACGCATTGCCGGGAGACAATATGTTGAAAGTCAGGTTCAGTTCCTTTGAACGGTACGGTGTGAACCACTTGTTATGGCAACTTTCCGCTATGGCCTTCGCCTCATCCAGATATTCCTGCTCACCTGTTATGCTATAGAGCAGGCAGGCCGCCTGCAGTGGCTGACCGCTATTGTAGGAATACTTGTTCTTCTCTACGTCACCCGGAAGGCTTGAGTCAGAGGCATTTGGCCGTACATTATCATAGAAAAGATGATCCGACGGATCTTGCAGATAATTCAGCATATAGTCATAGCACTTCTTTGCCCAGTCCAGATATGTCTGCTGTCCTGTGACCTGATACAACTTGCAGCCCAATACCGCAGCCGGACCTGTCGAGCAGGAATGTTTGCTGGTAGTGTGACTGTTCAGCTCTCTCCAGTGGATTCCGCCGCCGCAAGTCTCGTCCCATCCATAAGTGATAAGGTAGTTCCATACGGCCTCGGCCTGAGTGAGAAAACGCATATCTTTTGTCTGCATATACCAGTCCACCATATCAATGCCAATCCATACGTTGTCATCATAGTACCGGTCATTTCCCTTTGCAGGATAGCAGGAGTATGCCCACTTGCCGTTGTCGTACTGGAAAAAGTACTGTATGCCCTTGTACATCATCTCATCCATAGATGCATAGAGATTTTCCACCTCGCTCTGACTGCTCGCCTCGCGCATAGCCACGAAAGCCGACAAACCGCTTCCCTGACCCCAGACCAGAGCATCGCCGTCCCAGTATTCTCCACCGGAATACGGGTACCAGGTGCGCCAGCAGCTGCGTGAACTCTTGCCGAAATACAGGCCGATAAGAGTCGTCATATACGAATGCGCCTTATTCAACATTGCCGGCAGCTGCAGCTCCTGAGCCTCCTCTTTTTCCTTGTATGGGGTAAGCCGTTTGCTCTCTACAACCGAGCGTTGTCCGCTCTTGCTGATGGCGACAGCAGACACTTCATAGACAGCATAATACGGGACAGTAAGCAGATATTCCTGCATTACTCCGCTCTCGGCAGGGAGGGTGATGCAACCTGGCGAGAATGAGGCGCGGGTCGTCAACGAGTCGGATACGTCCTTGTACGAGATTTCCACCATATCAAGGTCCCGGTTGATCGGATTGGTCCACTTTACCAGCAGTTCGTCACTCTCACCTGTAGTCTCCACAGAGAATGAACTTACCGGAGATATGTTGTCGCCGGTTGAGCTCCCGTCGTCAAGGTCCTTGCCATCGCTGCAGGCCCACAATACCGGCAGCGACAGAAGACCGCAAACAAACAATCTATATATTGCTTTCATACTTTCTGTTTTTTAGAATTAGATAAAAGGCACTTCAATGTCAGTAACATCTTCAAATCCGTCCATAGGGAATTGTGTATCTCCCCAGCTGTCATATTTGCAGATATGCATAATCAGTTCGTGATCTGAATTCGTGCCGTCCTCAATATAGGTTACAGGAGCACCTGCAGAGAAATCCCATCGTGCCAGCAACCCTTCAGGATTTTCTTCCTTAAGCTCCAGCGCATTCTCTTTCAGCTGGTCTACAGTGCGGCAGACAGTCCATATACGGGCCTCAAGTATTGATCCTGCAAGGAAGCGTCTTGCATCGCAAGCTCTTCCTATTGTGATACGTCCGCCATCATTGCCGGCGCAGAGGTCAATTTCTGAATAGTTGATGTCCGTCTTGGTCTGGTCGGACCAAAGTACCTGCTTTCCGTTGATATACAGCTTGTACTTGTTGTTGTAGTCGCTCTGTCCTTTTGAGCAGTCAACTACAAGGGCGATGTGCATCCACTCTCCGAGCTTGAACGCGTTGTGTCCGGTTCTGAGTTTGAGTTTGTCACCGGTTCCCACCAACTCCATCTGCTGGCCTTTATTGCTTTCCCAGTCTCCGCCTCGAAGGATGAAATAGCCCTCCTTACCCATAAAGGTTTGAAGCCAGTTGGTGCCATCAATACGTGTCACAATCTCCCAAGTCATCTCTTTCAGTTTGAAGCCGTTGGTTTCCTCCTTGATTTTAGCCAGTCCGTCTCCGGTCATCTCTCCGAAATGAGTCCATACCGCATAGGTGCGGCCGATGTTCATAGCATAACGCCTGTCAGGAGCAATCACTACCTTAATCGGCTGAGATATCTGTTTCTTGGCGTCCGTTACGGTGAATGAGGTTATTCCGGCTCTTCGGGCTGTGACAGTAATCTCATTGCCATAGATTTCCAGGCGGATTAACTTGTTGTCGCCCGGATCGCAGATCTGATATTCGCCGTTACCGCTTGTTATCTTGACCTTTGCGCTTCCCTGATTTGCCTTGATCAGCACTCCTTCTTCATCGGCATCGGTGAGAATCGGTTTCGGAGCTATCACGTTTACAGTGACATAGGCTGTCTTTCCCTTGCAGTCTTTCACTTCAAGTTCAGCACTGCCCTGAGAAAGACCCTTGACTGTGAATGTCTCAGTCTCCTCGAGATTGTCAGTATTGAGAGTGACACAAGTCGGAGCGGCGGAACCGTCCTCCTGGTGGAATCCTACCGTGTAGCCACCGTTACCTGTGTAGATGCGTACTGTGTCCTCATCAGCGCCTTCCACCTGGGAATACAGGGTAATCAGACTCCTGCTGAGTTTCAGGTCGAAAGTTGCGGCTGTCTCCACATAAACCTTGGCGCACTTGTCGTATTTGTCTTTGATATATATGACGCTCTTTGCGTTGTTCTTGTAGTCCATAGCTTTCAGCGTCACGACATTGCCGTTTATTTCTGCCGTCACCACCTCTTCATTGGCGGAAGTCACTACATAATCGCCGTTGCCGGAAATGATGTTCACAGTCCGCTCGTCGCCCTGGGCAATGCTCACCTCCGTGAAATCCACTGTCAGTTCCTGAGCGTCGTCAGGTATCACCTTGCTGTCGTCGTCCTCCTTACAAGCACCGAAAGCAAGCAACGAGGCGAGAACCAAATATTTTGTATACTTTATGTACTTCATAATGATGTTGCATTTTAAGAAGCTGTTATTCCTCCACATCCACATCCGGATACTCTACGCGCAGCACATCTCTTGACATTGAGAAAGTGCCTTCAAACGTCATAGTCAGCGGCTCATAAAGCGTGCTGTCCAGATATCTGTATGACACCTGCAAGGTTGTCACCTCAGTATAGTATCTCTGGTCTGTGTAGTTGTAGGTGTATTTGCGTGTCAGAACGGCGTTGTAAGGTTCAAACTGCAGCGCCTCATTCTTGCACACCAGGGAGATGTCACCAAGGACATCGCGGTGGATTTCCACTACGTAATTCAGATAATCCGTCGTATTGGAGCGGGTCTTGTTTCCAACGAACATATAGCAGACATCGTTGTTGATGGCATAAAGCTGTGTGCCCGTGGTCTCGGTTGTGTAGGTCGTACCCTGCTGGGTAACCACGCCCTGTCCGCTGTAAGAGCCGGAATAATCATTCTTGAATCCTATGTGGGCCAGCACTTTGGTATATTTGTCCTCTCCCATAGGCTCGCCTGTGGATGAAGATATGCAAAGCGGCAGCACGTAGTCGTCGTACAGACTTCCCGATTTCTCTATCTTGTTGAGGTCTATGGTGATATAGGCCGCTGTATTCAGATCGCCTTTCTTGATGGTCCAGTGCTCGGCGTCAAAAGTGTATGACTCCTCCGGAAGAATCTTGTAGTACAGGTCCGTCTGGTTCTTGTATTTTTCCCTGTTGTATCCGGATAATGTATCCGGATCAACTGCCAGAGTCAGCGTGATGTTCTTGTCATTTCCTGAAGTGCCGTTCACTCCGAAATATATCGGCAACTGCGCCGTGTTGTCATCGTTTACGGTCAGTTCATAGTCCTGCCATCCGTTGTGGATGATATAGGAATTCTTCCTGAATAGTTCATCCGCCAATCCGTCATTGCAGGCGCTGAAGCCGTATGTCATAAGCGCCAGCATACCGGCAGCCAGTACATAATTGTATTTCAGTCTTCTCATAATAGTATTCTTAATCGTTAGTTTCACCATCCCGGATTCTGGGTCATATTGACATTGCGTTTCAACTCATAAGTCGGGAATGGCCACAGATACATTCTCTGGTCAAACACCTTATGTACTGTAGTGATGATTGTCGGCTCATAGAAGTCAGCGATACGGGTCTGGTCATCGCTTATGTTTATGTCACATCCCTGAATCAACTGATTCTCCTCCTGCGCGGCATCCTTCCAACGGCGCAAGTCAAAATAACGCATACTGTTCTCGGCAAACAATTCAACCTGGCGCTCCCTTTTCAGTTTTACGCGGAAGTCATCCTGGCTGGCATAAGTCTCGTCTGAATAGTCAGGTACTCCGGCACGCATACGTATTCTCTTGATTGCATAACGCATCTGGTCAACATCGCGCTGGATCGTAACCTCTTCGCCCATATAGTTGGTCTGGCGGTATACCTCTCCCGGAGTAAGCTCGTTGAGGGCTTCTGCATAGTTCAGAAGAATCTCGCCGTAGCGGATGGTCATCTCGGTCTTGTCTACCCTGTAACCTCCTGTCGTTCTGGAGTCTTCCTCATTGTAGTATTTCTTCACGGTAATACCTGTAATCGGGCAGTTTTCCTTGAATCCCTGCTTGCCGTCATTAAGACCGCGGTAGTAGAATATCTGGCTGTTGCGGTACATTGTTTCTGATGAGCTGGAGGCTTCCCAGACAGAGCCGCAGTAGCCTATGGAGGCGTAGAAGCGAGGCTCCCTGTTGTTGTACATCAGCGATACGTTGGCAGGCAGGAACGGATTGGTTGCAGAATATGCCTGAGTTGTGAATCCTTCAGTTACATAGTCACCTGTAGCAGCGGCCTCAGTGATGCTGCGTCCGTCATTCATAGCGTATGCGTTCACCATCTTGAGTGTTACGGCAAGGCGGTTGTTTCCATTCAATGTCTTAGGCATCAACTGGTTGTTCCAATCGTCTATGCAGGTATGTCCGTTTCTGGTGCGGGTGTATATCAGCTCAGGATTCTTGGAACCCATAATTGTGCCGTCAAATATGGACTTGTAGGAAAGGAACGGATCTACATCAGCCCAACCGTCAGGATAGTCTTTGTCTGAGTACTCGCTGTTGTAAGGCGGGCGCTCCCACTCTGAAGATGTAGCCTTTGGAGCTATGGTGTAGAGCTCATACAAGCCCGAACCTGTCGCCAAATCTATCACATCTTTTGCTGCAGCTGCGGCTCTTGCCCACTTGCTTTCGTCGTATTCCTGAGATATCAATGTCTTTCCGTTGCAGTCTTTCACATTGAAGAGGTCGATGTTGCCATTGTACAGCGGGCTGGCTGCAAAGAGCAGTACTCTTGAGCGCAATCCCAATGCGGCACCGCGTGTCGGACGTCCAAGATTGTTGATAGTTCTCTTGGTCGGCAGTGCACGTGCGGTCTCGGTCAGTTCCTTGTCCACGAAATCAACAAGTACGTCGAAATGCTCGCGCGGCAGGGACAATTCCTCGTAAGAAAGATTCACGTCCAGTCCTTCCTTAGGAATCAGCGGAACAGGACCATATACGCGCATCAACGCCCAGTAGCAATATGCACGCAGGAAACGCGCCTGTCCTTTGAGGTCTGTTTTCTCATCCATCGTGAGTTCAGGACAACGGTCGACGTTGTTGATAAAGGTGGATGCCTTGCGGATACCTTCATAGTATTTCCAAAGGCGGGATTCATTCTCATTGGAGTCGCTGAGCTGATTGTCAGCGCTGTAGCTTCCCTCGTGATATTCTTTCATATCCGGATGATACAAGTCATCGGATGCCCAACGGAACGGCTCGGAGAACTCTCCGATCTTGTCCATTACGCTGTATGCACTTGACAGCCATCCTTCCACATAAACTCGCTTGGAAAATGCGGAATCCAAGGAAACCTGATCATAGAAATATCTGTCCACGTCCAGATAGCTGGAGCAGGAAGGCAACAGGCAGGTCCCCACTGCCAAAATCAGACTATAAAGTATTCTTTTCATAAATGGTCGTTTACTCATTAGAAACTGAATTGAACATAAAAAGAGTAAGTCTTATTGATCGGGTAGTTGCTACCGTCCTCACTCGCAACTTCAGGATCCCACCACTTGAATGGAGCCCAGGTCAGCAAGTTCTGTCCGATGACACCGATACGCATATTGCTTATGTTGATCTTGCGAGTCCATCTCTGCGGGAGGTCATAGGTGATCTCCACATTGCGGAGACGCAGATATTTTCTTTCTCTAAGCCAGAAAGTGGACTTGCGGTTGTTGTTGTCGTTGTTGGTATAGGTCAGGCGAGGCCAGTCTGCATTCGGGTTCTCGGTGGCTTCTGTTCCGGAGATTTCCTTAGGAATCCAACGGTTTCCGTCCACCATCACCTGGAGGATATTGCCTCGTTTTCCGTCGTGGAAGGCGTGAGGACCGCTTCCGCCCAGGAAGAAGTCACATTTGCCTGTGCCCTGGAACAGGAGATTGATACCCCAGTTCTTCCAGTTGGCACTGAATCCAAAGCCGTATTGAAGTCCCGGAACCTGTCTGTATCCCAACGGTACGATATCGTCATCGTTGATTACACCGTCACCGTTGACATCCTTGTATTTGATATCACCTGGCAGAATGGCCTTGTTTGAGAGTCCGGACTGATCAGGGCTGCTGTCGATGTCGGCCTGATCCTTGAAGAGACCGAGGGCAATGAATCCGCGGCTCTGGTTGAGCTGGAATCCTTTCTCCATCTTGTACCACAATTCATTGGCAGCCTCATCCTTGTCGATGATATCAGTTGTCTGATAGGTGAAGTTGGCGCGGAACTGTACGTTCACAGGACCGATCTTCTGATTGTAGGCGATGTTTCCGTCAGCTCCGTAGGATTTCATCTTACCCACGTTTGCCATAGGGGTCTGGTCTGCAAGTCCGGTGGTCAGAGGCATCTGGTTGCGCTGCATAAAGATATCGTCACGCCTGTCAAGGAACCAGTCCACTGTACCGGTAATTTTGTTCTTGAACAATGAGAAATCAAGACCGAGGTCATATTTCTTTGCAACCTCCCAAGTAAGATAAGGTGTTCCCAGAGTCTTTATTCGATATGCCTGTACCCTGTTGGTGCCATACTCTCCGAAGGTGTATGAACCGTTGTCGTCAGTGTTCACAAGAGTGATATATGGGAAACGGCGTCCGTCAAGTTCATCGTTACCGACCTCACCATAAGATGCACGGATCTTGAACAAGTCGAGCCAAGGGAATGTGTTCTTTATGAACGGCTCTTCAGATGCTACCCAACCTACGGACACTGCAGGGAAGAAACCGAACTGCTTGCCCTTCTCGAAGTTTTCTGATCCGGTATAACCCCAGTTGAGTTCTGTCAGGTATTTGTCCTTGTAGGCGTATGTGAAACGTCCGGAGTAAGCAAGATTACGGTGAGGAATCGAGCCCATCAGGTCATCGTTTGAGAAATTGACATCAGAAGTCTCCTCACGGTATACCATTGCAAAAGCACCGACGCGGTGATTCTTGGCGAACACCCTGCTGTAGTCCAAGGATGCCTGCAGATAGTAGCGCTTGTTACCCTGCACTTCCTTGTTCTGTGTCATTGCATTGGCAGTTGCCACACGTTTCAGCACCAGGTCTCCGTTGCTGTCACGCATATCTTCAGCTGACCAGAGTTCCTCGCTCTTGGAACGTGTAATCTGGTTCCAGTTGTAAGTATCGAAAGCGAATACGCCGTTGAACTTCAATCCTTCTGTGATGAACGAAAGGTTCTGGTCAAGACTTACGCTGCTCTCTATCTTGTTTTCCCAAATAGTACGGTATCCGGTCTGGGTCAGCTGATATTCAGGAGTCGTCATTCCGTTCACGATAGGCCACTGTCCTGTAGACCATTTACGCGGTGCTGACAGCGGAGTATATGAAGCGAACGCTCCCCAAATGTCGGTCGAGCTGCTTGAAGGTGCGTTGCGGTTGACAAGCCAACCTCCGATGCTGACAGACAGCACCGTGGTGCGGGTAAGGTTCATATCCACATTTGCGCGATAGTTCCAACGTTCGTATGTGGAGTTGGTATTGTAGGTGTTCTCCGAACTGGCAGTACGATAACGGCCGTTTTCTCCGGTATAGCGTCCCGAAACGAAGTAGCGCACATTGTCACTACCTCCGGAGAAACTTACATTTGCATAATAGCTTGGTGCGCCCTTCTTCAGCATCAACTCTCTCCAGTCAACATTAGGATACAGGTCCGGATCCAGTCCGTGCTGGATGATGGACAGTTCCTCATCGGTGTACAGAGGAGTTTCATATCGGCCTACACGTGCCTCGTTGGCAAGACGTGCCCAATCATAAGCACTGGCATATTGAGGCACCTTCACCGGAGTGTTCCAGTCGAGACCGGCCTTTGCATTGATCTTGACCTTACCTTTCTCTCCTCGCTTGGTGGTGATGAGAACCACACCGTTGGCACCTCTCTGTCCGTAGATGGCAGTAGCAGAGGCGTCTTTCAATACGGAGAATGATTCAATATCCTCCACAGAAATCTCGTTGAAGCTTCTTTCAACTCCGTCCACCAGGATAAGGGCCTCGGATTTTGCACCGAAAGTACTCATACCGCGGATCCAGAACTGGGACATATTCTCGCCCGGCTCGCCACTGGTCTGCATTGCGATGATACCCGGAATTACACCGGCCAGGGAGTTACTCAAGTTTGCTCCAGGAGCATTCAACTGCTTGAGATCAACATTGGTGATTGCACCTGTCAGAGTCCTCTTCTTCTGCACACCGCTGGCGGTGACCACTACCTCGTCGATGGACTGAGTGTCTTCTTCCATCTTTACGACAAGATGTTCTTTGTCCTCTATGGTCAATACTGGAATCTCTACATTCAGATAGCCCACAAAGCTGATCTGCAGTACATCATAGGGTCCAACCTTGATGGAGAAATTGCCATCGATATCCGAGATGGCACCGACGCCCGGCTGGTTCTTGACTGAGACAGATGCACCGATGATCGGGCCCAGGGCATCTTCCACAACGCCCTTAACTGTCACCATCTCCTGCTTGTTTTTCTGTGCCTGCGCAGTCTGAGGAACAAGCATCAGGACCATCAGAAGCGATAAGATATATCGTTGTATATTCTTCATGATAAATTCTTTTTATTGATTATCATTCCACTGTTACTCGACGGATTACGTGATTGTTGCGGTCAGCCACATATACCGAGTTGTCAGGATAGACCGTGACGCACTCAGGAGAGCTGAACTTTGCAAGTTCAGGCAGTCCGTCACCGAAGCCGCTCTGTCCGGGCATTCCGGCATATAGGGATGTCGTGCCGGCAGGTGTAATCTTGCGGACGATATGTCCGCTCTTTTCAGCTATGAACATATTTCCGTCTTCATCGAACGCAGGCTGGCGAGGCTCATTCAGACGTGCTGTGGCACCGGTACCGTTTACATAGCCGCTTTCGTCCCAGGCTCCCACAAAGAGTACCGGCAGTCCGAAGGTGCGGGTGTCTGCATCGTAAGGCACCTTGTAGATGCAATGGCGGTTGCAAGCTACCACATACAGCACTGTGCCTTCTCTGTTGAATACCATACGGGTCTCCACGCCGGTGGCGTTGTTGATCTGGAACAGTTTCTCATAATCCTCATAGCCCGGGCCCACATATCGCCAGATGTATCCGTCTCCCTTATTGCTGAAGAATACTTCTCCTGTCTTCGGGTGAACAGCAATACCGGTTGTTCCGGCCTTCGTTCCGCGGCAGAGTCCGCGTACGTCCACGAATCCTCCCTCGCGGGTCACGTACAGGACACTGAAGTCTGTATTTGTGTTGGATTCGTCGGTAAAGCAATAATTGGAGATGTACAGGGTGTCCTGGTTCGGACTGAATGCCATTGCGGTAGGGGACTGGAAAGGTCCTGTGGAGCACTGTACCAATGTCTCCACCTCACCGCCGCGAGCCCGGCGCAACGCACCGTTCTTGTCAGTACCTCGTCCCTCATCGATGAAGAATACAGTTCCGTCATTGTCTGTCAGAAGGAACCAAGGACGCTGAAGTTTACTCGTGGCATAAGCGCCGTCGTCTCGTCCGTTCATTCCCTGCTGTCCGACAATCGTCGTTACATTGCGCTTGAACTGATATTCGAACTTCGTCTTGGAAGCATATTCCTCCACATTGTCATCTTTGCCGATATACAGACGGACATAACCGGTGTCTGCACGCGCAGGAACGATGGCATATATCATCTCATCGTCCATTTTCACAATGTGAGCATTCTTGTTGTTGACCGTCACTTTGACGTAATCTGGGTCGGAACCGAAATTCTTTCCGCGGATGATCATTTGAGTGCCTACACCTCCGCTGCTTGGAGAGAAACTCTCAAAGACAGAACGCCGACTCAAATCGGGCGGTGTGACCCGATACTGGTTTATGGGAGCCAAGTTGTTGTCGCATCCCAAAAACGCAGATATCGCAACAAATAGGCACAAGCCTAATCTGGTGTTTGATAGATTGATTTTCATAGAATGATAAATTAAAAATAAAAAACCGGTGCGGGCTGTCTTCGCATGCCCGTAGCAACGACAGTCAGAATATTTAATCCATAATATGTGTAATTAATTGAGTTGGTTGGTATTAGCTTGTCATTCCAAGTCTTCTGTATGCTTTTGTCGGAACTCCTTTGGGGTACAACCGTACTTCTGGCGGAACGCTTTGAAGAATGTTACCTTATTGGAGAATCCGGAATCGAATACAATCTCGTCAATAGTCTTTTTGGTCTTCAGCAGCAGGTCCTTTGCTATATGAAGCCGGCAATCCCGTATCAGGTCTGTAGGCCTTCCTTCCCCGATATCCTCCATTTTCCTGTAGAGACTGCGCAGACTGATTGCCAGGTGGTCCGCGATGAACTGCGGAGAAAGATCCTTGTTGGTGATGTTGTCCCCGATGACCTTCAATACAGACTGGAGGAATTTCTTCGACTCATTGTGTGTCAGCTTGCCCTCCGTCTTTTCATAAGAGCTGATCGGTGAACTGAAATATTTTTTCAGCACCTCTTTCCGCTCCATTACCTGTTTCACTGACATTCGGAGATATTCTGCATTGAACGGTTTTGTTATATATATCTCAGCGCCAGCCTCCAAAGCTTCCATCTGGTCTTCCATCTCGTGGCTTCCTGACACTATGATGATAGGAATATGGGCTGTCTCTTTGGACGACTTGATCTTCTTAGTCAGTTCGATACCGCTGACTTCAGGCATCATCAGGTCAAATATCATCACGTTCGGGAATACTTCAGACATTACCTGCTCCACGCGTTGAGGATCCTGAAGAGTCACCACGTTGAAATCGCCGGAAAAGATTTCATTGATGAACCACAGCATCTCCACCTTGTCATCCACCACAAGCAAGGTAGGACGCATCTTGTCGAATTCCTGTTCAGGAATCCTCAAGGCAGGATAATTGTCTATCTTAGGTATATATTCCGAAGTGATCCTCATTACAGAATCCCCATCGGCGGTCGGCTCCATCGGTGGCAATGTCAATGTGAACATTACCCATCCGTCAGAAGTGTTCTCCACCTTCAGCTTACCGTTGAGCAGCTTAGTCATATTGTAGGAAATGGCAAGCCCAAGTCCGTTGCGGGAGAAATGCTTCTCATCAGGGTTTTCGAAGTTGTTTAGAATTGCATATCGGTTGAATATCCGTTTGAAATCTTCTTCCTTGATGTGGCTTCCCTCGTTGGACACCCTTACTACAAGGCCGCTTTCAGCAGGGGCATCCATCTCCACTCTGATGCCTTTGCCATCGAGGGTGTATTTGAATGCGTTGGAAATCAGATTGATGACAATAGTGTTGAAGAATCCCTTGTCCGTGTTCCAAGTCACATCGTCAGCGACCATACACGAGAAAGTGATGCTTTTGGATTTTGCCATCTCGGTGAATGACTTGGCAATATCCCTTATTGTAGAGGATGCGTTGATCGTCTCGATGTACACTTCCCGGTTGCCAGTCTCGATACGGCGGAATTCTATCAGCTCGTGAATCAGATTGTTCAGGCGCTCGGCATTGGTCTGGATAATCTTCACGTAGTCCGTCACAAACTTGCTCAACCCTCCGGATGACAGTATTCTGCCACAAGGACCGTAGATCAATGTCAGCGGGGTGCAGAACTCGTGGGCTATGTTAGTGAAGAACTGAAGTTTGGATTCAAAGACATTTTTTTGATGCTGCTTCTCGATTTCATTCAGCGTTTCCTGCTGCTTGCGCCTTGCGCGAAGAATGAAGGAACGTATCAGCAGCGCAGCAAACATACAGGCAAGTGCTGCATAGATAAGCCAAGCCCACCAGGAGGTGTACCACGGATCTCCGATGTTAATGATCATTGAATAGACTTCACTTTCTTTGTCAAAAACAGGATTGTAGTACTTCACAAGCAGAGTATATTCGCCCGGAGACATATTCGTAAATGATACGCTGCTCTCGGAACCGTTGTTTATCCACTGGTCACTCAAACCTTTCAGCTTGTAGAAATAGGTGTAGTTGTTGCCGTTGAGGTAGTCTACTGCCGCAAAGGAGAGAGAGAAGAAATTCTGGTTGTATCGCAGGTTCAATACTTCTTTTTCCTTCTTGACGCTGAGGAATTCGCCCAAGTTGTACTGCTCGCCAAAGATGGACAGCTTGTCGAAGAATACAGGTGGGGCGTACAGTTGTTCGGCTGTGCCGTCTGCCCGTACTGTCACGAATCCGTTGATTCCTCCGAAGTACAATGTTCCGGTATCCGGATCGCGGAAAGCGGCTCCGTCGCTGAATTCCACCACATTGAGACCGTCGTTGAAACCGTATGAACGGAATACGTCACGTCGTGTGTCGAAGTTGATAAGCCCGGAATTGGTGCTTAGCCAGAAATCGTTTGGCGAATTTCTCAGTATGGCGTGTATAGTGTTGTTCAGAAATCCGTTTTCGGTGTTGTAGAGTTTATAGGAAGGCTCAGAGGTGTATCTTATCAGGCCATAACTTGTGCCGAAGAGATGATGGCCGCAGCTGTCCCTGCTGATGGCAAGTACATTGTTGAGGGTTACATTCTCGTGTTTGTGGGTAGGGACAGGCTTCAGTTCATCAGTTGCACGGTCGAAGACGAATACGCCATAGCCCTTATTTCCGAAGAGGATGTGAGACTCGTCTTCGGCGTAAATCGTGAAGAAGTAATTTGCGCTGAGTTCACTGTCATTGATTACGTATCTGGAGGCATCGGTGATGACAGGATTGTCTTCAGTCCCGGCAATGCGGGCTCTCAGTACACCCATACCCACACTTGCCAGATACAGTTCCGAGTCAGATGTCTCGTAGATGTCGTGAATGTATCTGAAATACTCGCCGTTTATCCGGATAGGTATATTCTTGATGCGTTTTTCTTTGTAGGACCAGTAGCTCAGCCCGTTTTCATTGCCGATCCAAAGGATGTTACGTCGGCTAGGGGAGAAGCAATAGACAGCATTGTTGCTCAACGGACTGTTCGATGTGGTCAGTGTTCCGGTCTTGCAGTTGGAGATGTTTTTGTCAACATCGTAATCATATATCTTCAATATGCCGTCACCCTTGGTTCCTACCCAGAGGGTGTTGTCCTTGTCGAGGTAAAGCGCACGTACGGGACGTTCTATCTTCTCGCTGCCACCGCTGAGTACAGTAGACTTGATTGAATATAGCGGGGTGGAGTAAAGGAATACGCCTTGACCGTCCGTGCCTATCCAGACTATGTCCTGAAAACGGTCTTTCTTGAGACAGAATACGCCACTGTTGACAGGCAATGACTGGATCCGGTATCCGCCAGTATCTTCCTGCTTGTCGAGCAGCAGGATGCCATCCATCAGGAAACCTACGAAGAAACTGTCGTGGTAGCGTACAACTGAAGATATCTTACCGCGCTCACGTATCTCCGTGTCAAGATTGGCGATGTGCTCAGACTCGCCGGCCGAGATATTATAAGAATAGAAGTCGTAATTCTTGTCTATATAATATATGTAATGGTCATCGTTGAAGCAGGCAATCAGAGAATATTGATAATCAAGACGTGGCTTGCGCTGTACGAGGGAGATGTCTCCTGAGACGCTGTCCTGATTTATGTCATAGCAACAGGCATAGCCCTTCATTATTACCCACATACAGTTGTCGGCATCAACGAAGAAATCGACTATGTCCGAAACCGGGATACCGGTGGTGTTTATTTTCTTGAAGACGCACTCTTTCCTATGATAATAATAGATACAGTTGCTGTCCTGGATGATGAACAGGTTGCCGTTGTTGTCCCTGTTCATAAAGAAAAGTTTTCGGAATTCGTTGTAGTGCGTGATGGTGTTTGTCCTGCGGTCGAGACGGTTCAGTCCGTAATATGTCTGTATCCAGAGGATATCGTCACCGGTGTATATGATATTGTCGATAAGATTGCCAGACAGGTAATCTTCCTTGTCGCGGGTCTTAAACTGTTCAATCTTCTGCCCGTCGTAAATGTTGAGTCCGTCACAGGTACCGATCCACATTATTCCACGCTCGTCCTGGCACAATGAAGTGATGGAACTGTTAGGCATATATTCCTTGTCTGCAATCTGCTTGAGATTGTATGCAAACGTGCTAGGAATCAGCAAGTTAAAGATGAAAACAAATATTATGGTTATTTTCTTTATCATAGTGGTCCGGCTATCTGTTTCAGTGTTTGACAAAGGTAAAGAAAAAAGCGTTTGACGTTTTTTTTTGACGGAAATATAAGTAAAATCCCGTGACATAGTGGTAAGGATTCGTGCCAAGCGGAATTCCCGTTCAGTTATTATTAGATTTACATCTGATTTCCTCTTATTTTAGAGGTGTGAAACTTTTTGACTACATAATATCCCATATTTTATGAAAGCATATTCTTCGCTTCGACGCTTGTTTCTTCTTGGAAGTGCACTTCTGATTACTCTGCAATCTTCTGCAGTTGAGAATCCTGCAGACTATGTGAGTACTCTTGTAGGTACTCAATCAAAATTTGAGCTCTCTACCGGGAATACCTATCCGGCGACAGCATTGCCGTGGGGAATGAATTTCTGGACGCCTCAGACAGGAAGGATGGGAGACGGTTGGACTTACTCCTACTCAGCAGACAAAATCCGCGGATTCAAGCAGACTCATCAGCCAAGTCCTTGGATGAACGACTACGGTCAGTTCGCCATTATGCCTGTTACCGGCAGACCGATCTTCGATCAGGACCGTCGTGCCAGCTGGTTCTCTCATAAAGCTGAAGTCGCAAAGCCTTATTATTATATGGTGTATCTCGCTGATCACGATGTGACAACTGAGATTGTTCCCACCAGCAGGGCCGCAATGTTCCGTTTTACCTTTCCTGAGACGGAGAATGCATACGTTGTAGTGGATGCCTTCGACAAAGGTTCGTATGTCAAGGTCATCCCGCAGGAGAACAAGATTGTCGGATATTCGACCAAAAACAGCGGTGGCGTGCCGCAGAACTTCCGGAACTACTTTGTGGTACAGTTCGACAAGCCGTTTACATTTACTTCGGCCGTTCTTGAGAACCAGTTGCTCGCCGGTGAGCTGGAAGCTGACGGTAACCACGCCGGAGCAGTAATAGGTTTCGTAACTGAGAAAGGTGAGGTTGTGCATGCCAGAGTGGCATCTTCTTTCATCAGTCAGGAGCAGGCCGAACTGAATCTCAAGGAACTTGGCAACCGTTCTTTTGACCAGTTGAAAAGCGAAGCACACGATATATGGAACAAAGAATTGGGTAAAGTTGAGATAGAGGACGAAAATATCGACAACCTGCGCACATTCTATTCCTGTCTGTACCGCTCCCTGCTCTTTCCACGTTGCTTCTACGAGATAGATGCAGAGGGGAATGTGATGCATTACAGTCCATATAACGGCGAGGTTCTTCCCGGATATATGTTTACCGACACTGGCTTCTGGGATACTTTCAGGAGTCTCTTTCCTTTCCTCAATCTGATGTATCCGTCAATGAGCCAGCAGATGCAGGAAGGTCTGGTGAATGCCTACAAGGAGAGCGGTTTTCTGCCGGAATGGTCCAGCCCGGGACACCGTGACTGTATGGTGGGCAACAATTCGGCGTCTGTAGTGGCTGATGCCTATATCAAGGGGTTGCGTGGATATGATATCGAGACACTTTGGGAAGCTCTTAAGCACGGGGCGAATGCGTATCTGCGGGGTTCGGCTTCTGGCCGTCTCGGATATGAGTTCTACAATAAATATGGTTATGTGCCTAATAATGTGGGCATCGGGCAGAACGTTGCCCGTACCCTCGAATATGCGTACGACGACTGGACAATCTATATATTGGGCAAGGCTCTGGGCAAGAGCGATGATGAAATCGGTATTTACAAGGAGCATTCGCTTAATTACAAGAATGTCTATAATCCGGAGCACAAGCTGATGTCGGGCAGGAATGACAAAGGGGTGTTTAACCCTAATTTCGATCCGGCAGACTGGAGCGGCGATTTCTGCGAGGGAAACAGCTGGCATTGGAGTTTCTGCGTATTCCACGATCCTCAAGGCCTTATCGACCTGATGGGTGGCAAAAAACAGTTCAACGAGATGATTGATTCGGTGTTCGTGATTCCAGGAAAACAGGGGTTGCGAAGCCGTGGTATAATACACGAAATGCGTGAGATGCAGATAATGAATATGGGACAATATGCACACGGCAACCAGCCGATTCAGCATATGGTATATCTGTACAATTATTCGGGAGAGCCGTGGAAGTCGCAGTTCAGAATACGCGAAATAATGGGCAAATTGTACTCAGCTACTCCGGACGGCTACTGCGGAGACGAGGATAATGGCCAGACTTCCGCCTGGTACGTATTTTCTGCTCTCGGCTTCTATCCTGTCTGTCCCGGCACTGACGAATATGTCATAGGTTCGCCTCTTTTCAAGTCTGCAAAACTGCATCTTGAGAACGGAAAGACGGTTACTATAATGTCCGACAACATCAGTGCTGATAACTGCTACATCAAGTCTATGAAGGTCGACGGAAAGTCATATTCCCGTAATTATCTGACACACGACCAGTTGCTTTCTGGAGCAAAAATCAGGTTCTGTATGGATTCCGAGCCGAATTTACAGCGCGGTACAGGAGATGATGACGCTCCGTATTCACTTTCATCTGAATAAGAATCTGTTTTGAGTTTTATTTACAATTTCCAAATCGTATATTTGAACATAGAAATTCAGTGATCGGCAAGTTGTTCTTGCCGGTTGCTGAAATAAGATAAACCACAGAAATTATGAAACTAAGGACCTTTCTAGCTGTTACTGTAGCAGCGCTGTTTCTCTGCAGTTTTCAGAGCAGTGGCCGCCGGCATCACACTACTGACTTTACAGTCGCCTCATACAACCTCAGAAACGCCAATGCGAGCGATTCTGCGCGCGGCAATGGCTGGGGATATCGCTATCCGGTCATTGCACAGATGGTGCAATTCCACGAATTTGACATTTTCGGTACGCAGGAGTGCTTTATTCATCAGTTGAGAGATCTCAAGAACGCATTGCCGGGATATGACTATATAGGTGTCGGTCGTGACGACGGCAAGGAAAAGGGCGAACATTCCGCTATATTCTATCGTACGGACAAGTTCGAGGTGTTGGAGAAAGGAGATTTCTGGCTGTCGGAAACCCCCGACGTCCCGAGCAAGGGATGGGATGCAGTGCTGCCCCGTATATGCAGTTGGGGACATTTCAGATGCAAGGATACCGGCTTCGAATTTCTCTTTTTCAACCTTCATATGGATCACGTCGGCAAGAAAGCCCGCGTGGAGAGCGCATTCCTGGTGCAGGAGAAGATGAAGGAAATCAGCAATGGCAAGGATTTACCCGCTATTCTGACCGGTGACTTTAATGTCGACCAGACGCACCAGTCGTATGATGCAATAGTCGGAGCAGGAGTGCTGTGTGACTCTTATGAAAAGTCTGAATTCCGCTATGCGATCAACGGTACATTCAATGGATTTGACCCTAATAGCTTCACTAAGAGCCGTATAGATCACGTGTTTGTCTCGCCGTCTTTCACCGTGAAGAAATATGGCGTTCTTATGGATACCTACCGCAGCCTTTCCGGCAATGGGGAGAGGAAGCAGGCTCGGGATTGCCCGGAGGAGATTGAAGTCAAAAATTATCAGGCGCGCACACCGTCCGACCATTTCCCTGTCAAAGTTGAACTGGAATTTGGAGCAAAGCGGCGCAAATAGTCTCCGAGCAGGAGTTTTTAATCTGATATTTCACCAAATACAACAATATATCTATGAGAAAGATATGTTTTGCCGTCTGCATATTGTTATGCAGCGCTGTGTATGGTAAGTCTCCGGAGCAGACCCGCTACCTTGCAGTTGCAGACTCAATTCTCCGCAATGTGCTGAATCTGTATCAGACAGATGACGGATTGCTTACTGAGACCTATCCTGTCAATCCGGAGCAGAAGATTACATATCTGGCTGGAGGAATGCAGCAGAACGGCACACTTAAGGCGTCTTTTCTATGGCCGTACTCCGGAATGATATCCGGGTGCGTCTCATTGTACAAAGTCTCTGGAGAAAAGAAATACAGAAAAATTCTCGAGCGCAGGATTCTGCCGGGGCTTGAGCAATATTGGGACGGAGAGCGTAAGCCTGTATGCTATCAGTCTTATCCGACCAAATACGGGCAGCACGGGCGCTACTATGATGACAATATCTGGATTGCGCTGGACTTCTGCGATTATTACAGCCTGACGCATAAGCAGGAAGCCCTTGAAAAAGCCATCACATTGTACAAATATATCTACAGCGGGTGGAGCCAGGAATTGGGCGGAGGTATCTTCTGGTGCGAACAGCAGAAGGAGTCAAAACATTCTTGCTCCAATGCGCCGTCTGTTGTGCTCGGAGTCAAGTTATACCGTCTGACTGGAGATGAGACATATCTTGAGACAGCAAAAGAGACTTACGCCTGGACAAAACAGCATTTGTGCGACCCGGAAGATTATCTTTATTGGGATAATATCAATCTCGCAGGGCATATCTCCAAAGAAAAATATTCCTACAATAGCGGGCAGATGATTCAGGCTGGAGTGTTGCTTTATGAGGAGACAGGAGATCGGAACTATCTGCTTGATGCTCAGAGGACTGCTGCCGGAGTTGACGCTTTTTTCAGGACTAGGGCTGACAAGAATGATCCGTCCGTAAAGGTGCACAAAGATATGTCGTGGTTCAACGTCATTCTGTTCAGAGGGCTGAAGGCCTTGTATAGAGTAGATGGTAATCCGGTATATGTCAATGCTATGATTGACAACGTTCTCAATGCCTGGGCGCACTACCGTGATTCAAACGGACTTCTGGGCAGAGATTGGTCGGGTAACAACGAGGAGCATTATAAATGGTTGCTTGACAACGCCTGCCTGATAGAAATGTTTGCAGAGATGTCTGAATGAGAAGTTATTCGCTACTTCTTGTTCAGACATCTCTGCAAATTCATTAGCCAGCTTTTGAGCCCTTACTAGGCGGCCTTTAAGCGTTATTCGTAATGGCTACGTAGCACTTTTTGGAGCACTAACGTTCTAAACGTCCTATTCGCTGATCTTGTTCAATACCATTGGCCTGCATTCCGGAGCTTTTCCG
The DNA here is from genome assembly GCA_963617065.1 of Butyricicoccaceae bacterium. Lineage (GTDB taxonomy): Bacteria > Bacteroidota > Bacteroidia > Bacteroidales > UBA932 > Cryptobacteroides. The sequence continues at coordinate 45,398 of CAVENC010000011.1, read as the reverse complement.
AAGTTCTTGTTCGGCTTCTTACCCATCACAAACTTCAGCGTGCTGCCGCTGATAATATCTTCATAAGTAATGTAACTCTTGTTATATGGCTTGCCATTCAGGAACACCTTCTGGATATAGATGTTATCCTTGCTCCAGCCTGCTGCTTCCATCGTGAATGTCTTGCCTCCGCGCACTGTCATCTCGACCTTGTTGAAGCGTGGGCTTCCGAACACGAACACGCCGTCTGACGGATTTACCTGATAGAATCCCATTGCTGAGAGAAGATACCAGGCTGACATCTGTCCGCAGTCTTCGTTGCCGATGATTCCGTCCGGCTGGTCAGTATAGAAGTTATCCATAATGAAGCGGACTTTCTCCGCAGTTTTCCATTGTTGGCCGGCGTATGCGTACAGATAGGCTACGTGATGGCTCGGCTCGTTGCCGTGCGCATATTGACCTATGAGACCGGTGATGTCGCTTGATGCCCCTTCTCCCATACTGTCGTTGTTTGTGAAGTATGTGTCGAGCTTGTCTGTGAACTGTTTGTCCCCGCCGAACAATCCTATAAGCCCATAAGGGTCTTGAGGTACGAAGAATGTATATTGCCATCCGTTGCCTTCGCAGAAGTCGCCGACAGTGTGGATGGAACGGGCAGGATCATACGGGGTGCGCCACGAACCGTCATCCAACTTCGGGCGGATGAATTTTATGTCGCTGTCGAAGTAATTCTTGTAATAATGAGCACGTTTGGCATATTCAGAAGCATCTTCTGACTTGCCCATCTTCTGCGACACTGCTGCAATTCCCCAGTCGTCCACTGCATATTCCAGAGCTTTTGAGGTAGCTTCGTAGATTTTGTCTGCAGGAATGTATCCTCTTTCTAATATATAAGGAATGCCGATCTGCCTTTCGTAGGTTGCGGAAGCTTTCATCGCCTGCAAGGCTTCTTCCGCATCAAATCCGGTAAATCCCTTCAGATATGCGTCTGCAATTACAGGTACTGCACTGTATCCTGGCATCTGGTCTGTCTCTCCGCTCATCAGAGGCCATATCGGAAGTTTGTCCTGCTGACGATAAATTGAGAGCATTGATTTGACTACCTTGTCCACCATCTCAGGCCTTACGATAGTCATAAGAGGATGCAGAGCGCGATATGTGTCCCAAAGAGAGAGAGTTGTATAGTTATCCCCGTTAGGAGCTGTATAAATCATATCGTTCATCCCTCTATACTCACCGTTTACGTCACAAAAGAGGGTAGGGGCAATCAAGGTGTGATATTGAGCGGTATAGAATACCCGTTTGGCTGATTCGTCATCTGTCTCAACCCGCATTCTCGCGAGCTCCTTGTTCCAACGGTCGGCACTCATATTTACAACCTTGTCAAAATCCCAATGCGGGACTTCAGCTTCAAGATTCTCGGCGGCATTTTCACAACTTACAGGGGATATCGCGACTTTAATCTGCACCTCCTTCTCATTGCCGAACGTGAGGACGCTCTTTACGGATGCCACTTTCAGCTGGTCCCAAGGCTTAGGAGTGTTGTCATCGTAGGCAGTGAACTTCTCTATCTTCTTGTCGCTTTTGAGTACGAAATACACTTTTCGGGAAGGGCTCCAGCCTCTTACATATCGGTATCCTTCGACAGTATAGTCGTCCACTTTACGGATATAGCTGTCATAGGCGTTCGAGCCGTTGCCTTCCCTCAGGTCTATCAATATTGAAGCGGGTTTGCCTTCCGGATAGGTGTACCGGTGGAATCCCACCCTATCTGTCGCTGTCAGTTCAGCCTTGATATTGTATCGGTCAAGTTTCAGGGAATAGTATTCAGGTCGTGCTATTTCATTTTTATGAGAATACAGGGAGGCATATCCGCCCTTGAAATCGTCTTGGTTGCCTCTCGGTGTGCGGATTTCATTCAGAGGCATAATGAGAATGTCTCCCAGATCGGTGCAACCGGTTCCGCTCAGATGAGTGTGTGAGAAACCTATCAGGAGGCTGTCAGAGTAATGATAACCCGAGCACCAGTCCCATCCTTTGTGGATGTTGCTCGGTCCGAGCTGCACCATACCATAAGGAACGCTAGTGCCTACAAATACGTGTCCGTGATATCCGGAGCCGATATACGGGTCTACATAGCCAAGAGGCCCTTCACTTTTGGAATAATCCCGCTGTGCGGCCATACTTCCCAAAGCAAGCGGAAAGCAAGCGGCAACGAGTGCAATCAGTCTGTATCCTTTCATATCTGTTTTGTGTTTGAAATCTATTACCAATATACTACGTATATCGGAATTAACAGAATGTCACTACAATTAACAATTCGTTTGGCGTAGAAATTTACTATGTTGGCGAGATTTGTAACTCCCTGGCATCTGCCTCTTTTTGACCCTCATTGGTAAGAGTGTAATAAGTTATTCGGAACGAAGTGACCGAAGGGGTTTGGGGAATACTTTCCCCATTAAAACTTCAACCGCACCGGAGGTGCGAAATTGTCACTCGAGACAGCAGGCACTAGCCTACAGGGGTTTTGAAGTCAGTAGGATGGTGTATGCACCATCCTGTCGCGTTAGCAACAGATACTAAACAAAAAAAAGAGGGTGACCCTGTCGGGACATCCTCTTCTTTAATTTCTATTCAAGAATTATTTGCTGGCCTCAACTGAGAGCTTCCTGAATTCTTTGAAATCTTTCATAAGAGAGAGAGCGGCTTTGCGGGCACGAGCGCCTGCAGCCTTGTTGCCTTTCTCTACCTGAGCCTCAGCGTTCATTGCGAACTCCTCGTACTCTGCTTTGATTTTCTCAACAAGTTCTTTCATGATGTTATCAGAATTATTTGTTAAACATTAAGTAATTAGTCTTTCTAAAACTTATTGCAAGTTATGTATTTATACATTTATTTGCAAGAATAATTCTGAAAAAACTTGCTCTGAAAGCATTAAACTCCCTTTTTAGGCGTATTGAAACTGTTCATCGCCCTGTCGACGCCAATCGTCGTGAAAGATTTTACGCCCTCAATGACCTTATCGCATATCTCAGGCATTTGTGTCTTTTCTTCCGGAGTCATAGAACCGATGACGAAATCCACCTGTCCGCCTTTCGCGAAATTGTTGCCGATCCCGATTCTGATTCTGGCGTAATCCTGAGTGCCAAGCAGTTCCTGAATGTTTTTCAATCCATTGTGCCCTCCGTCGCTGCCTTTCTTCCTCATTCGGAGCGTTCCGAAAGGAAGGTTGAGGTCATCGCAGATTATAAGTACGTTCTCAAGCGGAAGTTTGAGCTTGTTTACCCAATATCTTACTGCATTTCCGCTCAGATTCATATAAGTCGACGGCTTGAGCAGAGTGATATTTCTTCCCTTGAAGGATACTTCGGCCACATCACCATAACGTTGTGTCTGAAAAACAATATTGGATGCCTGAGCCCAAGCATCCAATACCATAAATCCTACATTGTGTCTGGTGTCTGCATATTCCGAGCCGATATTTCCCAATCCGACTACCAAATAATTCATAACATCAGATTTTATGTCGTGTAAATCAAGCGACAAGCCTGTAATTATGCCTCAGCAGGTGCTTCAGCTGCAGCTTCCTCGTGATGTACGCCTTCCTCCATCTCTTCGTCAAGAGCCTCTTCGTATGCGATGTGAGCCGCAACCTGACGTGATGACTTGACTGTGCAGATGATAGTTCCCTTAGGAGAGATGACGTTTACATTCTCATACTTGAGGTCACCGGCAACGATTCTCTTGCCAATCTGAAGTCTGTCAACGTTGATTACCAACTCATCAGGAAGATCCTTCATAAGAGCGCTGACTTTCAGTTCACGTACGAGCTTGTAGAACTTACCACCGGCACGTACACCGACTGCATGTCCTGTAATTCTGATAGGAACTTTGATTGCGATTGGCTTCTCCTCATTTACTGCGAGGAAGTCTACGTGAAGGCAGTTGTCCTTTACAGGGTGGAACTGAAGCTCGTGGATAACGGCATTGTACTTCTTGCCGTTGCTGAGCTCGAGGTCAACGATGTATGAAGCCGGAGTCTCGATAAGACCTTTAAGATCTTTCTCGGTAACTGTGAAGAGAACGTTCTCTACGCCTGCACCATAGATGTTGCAAGGGATAAGACCCTGTTTGCGGAATTCTTTGATGACCGCCTTGTTGCCGACTTCGCGGACCTGGCCATTCAGTGTGAAATGTTTCATTTCTTTAATTTGTTTTTAAAATGTGTTACTCAGTCTGGCATCGTGACGAGTCACAGTCAGACCCCATTGCACCAAAAGCGTCTGCTTTTTCGCGGAACTTTTTATAAAAATCCCAAAATGCGCGCAAATTTAACTATAAAATTTGTATTGTCAAAACAGTTTTCGCTTAAGCCTCTAAAGACTTTGCCGAACCTGTTTTATTCCATCAGTTTCTTGTATTTGAATCTCTTAGGCTCCTCGTCGCCAAGTCTCTTCTTCTTGTTCTCCTCATATTCAGAATACGAACCTTCAAAGAAATAAACTGACGAATCGCCTTCAAACGCCAGAATGTGGGTGGCAATTCTGTCCAGGAACCATCTGTCGTGTGAGATTACAACCGCACATCCGGCAAAGTTCTCCAAACCTTCCTCCAACGCACGTATCGTGTTGACATCTACGTCATTGGTAGGCTCATCGAGCAGCAGAACATTCCCTTCGTCCTTGAGCGTAAGCGCGAGGTGGAGTCTGTTTCTCTCACCTCCTGAAAGCACTCCGCAGAGCTTCTCCTGATCTGCACCCGTGAAGTTGAAACGGGATACGTAAGCACGTGCGTTCACGTCCTTCTTGCCCAGTTTGATCCAGTCTGAGCCGTCTGCAATAGTCTGGAATACAGTTTTGTCAGGGTCGATGCTCTTGTGCTGCTGGTCCACGTATGCCAGTTTGACGGTCTCGCCTATGGTGATTTCACCGCTGTCCGGCTGTTCCAATCCCATTATCAGGCGGAACAATGTTGTCTTTCCTGCACCGTTCGGACCGATTACGCCCACGATTCCTGCAGGAGGAAGCACGAACGAAAGATGCTCAAAGAGCAGTTTGTCCCCGAATGACTTGGATACATCGTTGAAGTTGATGACTTTGTTTCCGAGTTTCGGACCGTTCGGAATGTATATTTCCAGATTTGCCTCTTTTTCCTTTCCGTCCTGGCTGGCGAGTTTTTCATAAGCTCCAAGCCTTGCCTTGGATTTTGCGTGTCTTGCCTTAGGGGCCATTCTGACCCATTCAAGCTCACGTTCAAGAGTCTTTCTTCTTTTGCTCTCCTGTTTTTCCTCCATCTCCAGACGCTTGGTCTTCTGCTCAAGCCAGGAAGAATAATTTCCTTTCCAAGGAATTCCTTCTCCGCGGTCCAGTTCGAGAATCCAGCCCGCCACGTCGTCGAGGAAGTATCTGTCGTGAGTTACCGCTATGACGGTGCCTTTGTATTGCTGCAGATGCGCCTCAAGCCATTGGATACTTTCGGTGTCCAGGTGGTTGGTCGGCTCGTCCAGAAGCAGTACGTCAGGCTGTTGGAGAAGCAGACGGCACAGCGCTACACGACGTCTTTCACCTCCGCTCAATGTTGCAATCTTCGCATCTGAAGGAGGACATTGCAACGCGTCCATTGCCCTTTCAAGTTTGGAATCAATCTCCCAACCGCCGCAATGCTCTATTTTCTCGGTCAGCTCACCCTGTCTTTCGATCAAGGCGTTCATCTGGTCGTCATCCATCGGCTCGCAGAATTTCAGATTGATTTCCTCATATTCCTTGAGAATGTCCATTATCTCCTGGACGCCTTCCTGGACAACTTCCAGTACGGTTTTCTCCGGATCCATCTGAGGCTCCTGCTCGAGATAGCCTACGCTGTAGCCCGGTGCCCATACGACTTCGCCCTGGAAACTAGGCTCCACGCCGGCGATGATTTTCATCAATGTGGATTTACCGGATCCGTTCAATCCGATGATTCCGATTTTAGCTCCATAGAAGAAAGAGAGGCATATATCCTTGAGTATTACTCTGTTGCTTGATGGGAGGACCTTTCCTACCCTGTTCATAGAAAAGATGATCTTCTCGTCTGCCATTTTTGAATCTTATTGTATATGTGTCTGGGAAACTGTTTTGAGTTTATGCCAAAACCGCTTCCGGATTAAGGAATTATCCGACTCGCTACCTGCCAGTCAGCCGATGGCGCACAAGACCATCTCCGCAAAGATACGAAATTCCGAAGCCCTTCCGCAAAAAAAAGAGCAACCTCGCTTCTCTTTTTCGCTCCATAAGACAATCAAGAGGCCGATCTAAAAAGGTCGGTCTCTTGTTGTTCTGTCATAAATATAGCTATCGGCTTTCGAGGACGACAGTGGCGGGGCGGAGACCTTTTGCGGAAACCTTGACAGTTAAGTTGCCGGGGTTTGAGCCGCTCTGGACAATGGCGGTCAACTGTCCGCTGAAAAGGTGCATGCTCGGAATATGGAACATCTCCAGGCAGGTAGGGTCCCCGTTGGCAATCGCTCTGAACGAGCCTGCGCCCTCCACCTTTACATTTACAGTGCGGCTGTCACAAGGTACTGGATTCCCGTCACGGTCAACCACGCTGACGTTGACGTAGCAGAGATCCTCTCCGTCGGCTTTCAAGACAGCCTTTCCGTCTCCGGAACGTGTCTGTGAACAGCCGTAGAATGAAACTCTCGAATCGTCACAGATGGATTCAGGTCCTGTATAAGGAGTCAACTTGAGAGCATAAGGCTTGCCGGCAGTGCGGATTGTCTCCTCTGCCGCAGGCTTGCCGTTGTCATCGTAAGCCACGACCTTTATTTCTCCGGGCTGGTAGATGACATTAGGCCATATCAGACGGAAACGTCTCATCAATACGCTGTCAGGCGCAATCGGAAGCGGCTTTGTCGGGTCTTCTGACACTCCAGTCGCTTTGGACTTCTCCACTATGCCCTGGCTTACACCGTTTACAAACAATTCAGCCTTGTTGAAGGAAGTGTATGCGACTACCGGAATGTTTTCGCCCTCGTGTCCGGGCCAAGTCCAATGCGGAAGAAGATGCAATGTAGGGACGTCTTTCCTCCATACACTTCGGTAGAGCCAGTAACGGTCCTTAGGTATGGAAGCGAGATCGATGATTCCGAATACTGACGAGTGATTAGGCCAGGCGTCTGTGTCATAAGGAGAAGGCTCGCCGAGATAGTCGAATCCTGTCCAGACGAACTGTCCAGGCATCCACGGATAATCCTCGTCAGCGGCAAGGTCAACATCCGGGATATTGGACCAGTAGCAATGCTCGATATCATAAGATGAGGACTGATTATCCTTGTGCAATTTCCCGTATCCGCGCAACGAATCGATGCCGTACACTCCTGATTCGGAAGGAAGATGATAGACACCGCGTGAACTTACAGTGGATGCGGTTTCGCTGCCGAGAATTATGTTCTGAGGCAGTTTGCCATAGGCTTCAATATATCTGCGAGGCTTGTAGTTGAATCCAGGAATATCCAGCTGTGCGCCGAATCCGTTGCTTACCACGGCATCGAACTGGTCCATTCCGCAGGTTACAGGCCTTGTCGGGTCTTCGCGGTGGCAGATTGCCTGCAGGCGTGCAGCAGTCTTGTAACCGCCTTCTGTCCATTGGGTAGGGACCTCGTTGCCTATGCTCCACATTATAACTGAAGGATTGTTGCGGAAATGACGTACGAGATTCACGATGTCCTTCTCAGCCCATTCATCGAAGAACCTGTGGTAGCTGTTATCGCATTTCGCCATATCCCATTCGTCGAATGTTTCGGCCATAAGCATTATTCCCATTTCATCGCACAACTCGACAAGCTCCTCCGCAGGCATATTGTGTGAGGTCCTGATGGCATCGCACCCCATTTCCTTAAGCATCTCAATCTGATGTCTCAAAGCGGATTTGTTGACGGCTGCGCCCAGAGGACCCAGGTCGTGATGCTGGCAGACACCGTGTATCGTGCGATGTTCTCCGTTGAGGAAGAAGCCTTTGTCTGCAATGAATTCTATGGTCCTGATTCCGAAACGGGTAGAAACGCTGTCAATTACATTGCCGTCTTTCTTGACACGTGTGACTGCGGTATATAGAACTGGAGTCTCGGGAGACCATAGTTTAGGGGAGTTCAGCGTAATGTTCTGTCCGACAGCCTCTCCGTGACAGACTGCTCGGCTGTCAGTCCTTTCTGCCACCAGTTTGCCCTTGCCGTCATATATCTCATTTTCGATATTGAAAACTTCGTTTTCGCTCGCGCCGGATATTTCCGTTGATATGTGAACGCTGGCGTATTCCGACTCGATATGCGGAGTCGTGACGCATACTCCCCATATAGGAATATATACAGACGGTGTTTCGACAAGTCTTACTTTGCGGAAAAGCCCTGCTCCAGGATACCATCTTGACGAGAAAGGTCTGTTCTCAAGAAGTACGACAACGCTGTTTTCACCCTGGTGAATCGCCTTCGTAACGTCGCAACTGAATGCGTTGTAGCCGTAAGGCCATTCGCCGACCTTTTCTCCGTTCACGAAAACCTGGGCTTCGCTCATCGCTCCGTCGAAAAGCAGGTCGAAATGTCTGTTCTGCGCATTTTCAACATTGACGGTAGTTCTGTAGCAACCCTTGCCCATATATGGCAGACCTCCGGTACGTCCGGTCTTTTCGGTCGGCACGGTTTCGCCGTTCTGGGTTACGGCAACAGTCTGCAGGTCATTTGCTTTGTCGAAGGGACCGTAGATGGCCCAGTCGTGCGGAACGCTTACCTGCTCCCAGCCTGAGGTTGCGCCGGAATTGTGGTCCTTGCGGAACTCCCACGTTTTCAATGTCTGTTCGTTTCTCTGTTGCCCGAACATCTGCGGACAGCAAAGTATGCCGGCTATCGCCAATATTCTGGCAATATTCGTAATCTTGTTCATTTGAAGTAAAATGCTTTTTACAATATGGACATCCTGAACTGTTGCTTAGCTTTCCTTGCCCAATTATCAAAAAGAGGTAGTGGCCTCCGCTCAAAATCACAGGGGAAATTCGCTCCGGCCATCTACCTCTTTTTTTATGGACGAGTGGTAAAAGAACTATGAAAATCTATTCTCCGAACGGATCAAGAGCTACAGTCGGCTTGCCGTCAGCGAATGCTCCCAGAGCATATCCGTTGTTGTATCCCGCAGGTGCTTCCGGCTCCCAGTAGAATACTCCGTCGCAACAGCCCGTTTCCTTGGCGTTGGTCAGAAGGTATGAAAGCATACTCTTGGCAGTCTCTGCATCGTTCCACGGCATTCCGACCTCGCAAATCATAACATTGCATCCGAATGCCTGCTTAACCTTCTTGATGTTCTCGATGCAAGCCTTGGTAGGAGATTCCCATCCTGACTCGTTGTAGGAAGGGTACAATGACATACCGACCATATCGAACTTGCCGCCGTAGCTGTTGAGAAGGCTGAATATGCGGTTATATCTGTTGTAACTGTCTCCGCTGTCGAGGTGGACAATGACTTTCGCTTCAGGATATACCGATTTTGCGGCATCGTAACCGGCAGCTGTCAGTTCCGCATAATTTTTAGGATTCTTGGTGCTGCGGCCGAGCTCCCACAACATTCCGTCAGTGGTCTCATTTCCCACCTGCACCCATTCTACATCTACGCCGCAGTTCTTGAGCGCAGTGAGAACGTCCTTGGTGTGATCTGCCACGGCATTTTTCAACTCTTCAATGCCGTAACTGCTCCAGGCGTCAGGAACTGTCTGGCTGCCCGGATCCGCCCAGGTGTCGCTGTAATGGAAGTCAATCATTATCCTCATTCCGAGTTTCTGGGCGCGCATTGCCTTTACAATCACGTCGCCCTTTCCATTCCAGCCGTCTTTAGGGTTTACCCACACGCGAAGTCTGATTGAATTCATACCAATCTGCTGCATAAGTTCCGTGCATTCGGTCTCTGTACCGGCTGCATTGTAGAACTTGATGCCCTCGCTTTCCATTTTGGTCACCCAACTGATGTCTGCACCCTTTGCGAAGGCAGTCCGATCTATCACGACCGGTTCGGTCTTCTTAGGTGCTGTGTATTCCGGATTTACTTCGGAACAGCTCGTTGCCACTAAGGCTGTAGCCAATATCTGAATAATTAACATTCTTTTCATATTACTGCTTTGTTATCGTATATACAGGAGCGTCATAACTGCTGAGATCCAGCTCAATCTTGTATGTTCCGGTCTCGGATGGCTTGAATCCGTCTTTTCCGAGTGTGAGGACACCGTCGTTCTCAGGGTCGCCATACTGCCATTTCCAGTCACCGTCTTCGAGTTCAAGCACGAACTTGATACCCCACTCGATCTTGTTGATATCGCAGGTAGCAGTCCACTTGCGGGTGCTGGTGTCGTAGGTCATATAATTGTCTTCCACGATCTTCCAGTCGTTGAAGTCACCGCTTATGGCGATATGCTTAACCTTTGTCTCGGCCCAAGTCTTCGTTGTAAGATCCACTGTGACATAGTTGAGCCCGGTGTTGCTGCTCCACAAGTTCCAGCCGCCGTCATCTGTGGTGAGGTCGTACTGGTGGTCTGAATTGGTGTAGTAAACCGTAGCGTCATCGGAATCAGAGGTCAGGAAGCGGAATCCGCTCTGCTCGTCTGTCCAGTCCGGAGAGGTGTAAAGGAATCCCTGGTAATTGCCCTCGTCTCCGGTGCCGTTGAGAAGTGTCGCCTTGTCGAGTTTGTCGCTGGCTTCCTTCTTATAGTACCACGCATAGAGGCTCTCCGGATATGTCTCTGGCTCAGGAACGTCACCGCCGGAAACCATTGTGAACTCCTTGGTATCGACGTTGAATGTGAGCGTATATGTGCCCGCAGTTCCAGTTGTGATGTTGCTTGCTGCGTTTCCTTCAACCAGAGCGAATTCTTCTCCGTTTGCCACGAATGCGAATGGCCAGTCTATAGGGGTTGCGCTTGCGTCTGTGCCGACTGTCTTGTCATACTTCGCGCCAGTTCCGCCTACGCTTACAGTCACATTGTCTGAAGTGGTGGTGAATGTTCCGGTCCAGGTCTTGCCAGAGTTGGAGAATTTCATCTTGGTTTCATTGCCTTCCGCTGTGATGACAACTGAAGGGAAGTGAATCTGCCACCATTCTCCGAGCTGGGTGTCAAGATATACGTAGTGGCATCCTGTCGTGCCGGCGAACCAGCAGTTGCGCCATTCGTCACCCTGTTTCTCGACTACGAAGGCTGTCCAAGCACTGTCTTCACCCCAAGCTGTGCCGTCTGAAGCTACGAAATAGAAGTTCTTCCAGCCTACTGTTGTGACTGCGAATCCCTCATATCTGTCCGGATTTGCGGTGGTATTGTGCAAAGTTGCGAAGATTTCACCGGAATCCTTGTCTTTCATTGCCATAGCACCTGTGTCTCCGATATAAGGAGTTACCTTGACAGATATCGCGTCGCTCAATGATGAGTTCTTTCCAAGTGTCTTGGCCACTCTGACATAAACTGTTGTGGCCGTTTCCTCAGTGACTCCGAGTCTCAACACGATGTTGTTGAGGGCTTCGACAGTGAACTGTACGGAAGTCGCATCTGAATCGATGGAATATGAGTATGGTGTCTCGAATGATTCAGATGTGGAGAACTGGAGTGTTGCTGAAACCAGACCGTCAGGCAATGCCACTGAAGGGTTGCTGACAGTAGCGCCAGCCCCGTTTTTCCAGTAGAAAGTCATTCCCAAATTGTCTTTTTCCGCCAACAGGAGTGTTTTCTCCACCGGGTCTGCTCCCAATTCGGTAGCAGGTTCAGGAGTAGAGACTGTAAGAGTCTCGCCGTCCTTCGCGCAGGAAATCGCAGCTAATGCCACAAAGCCTGCAATCATATATCGTAAAGTCTTTTTCATACTATATCGTTATTGGATAACGTTTAATGATTTGGTTGTCAATCGAACTTCATCGGGCAATATCCTAGTATCCCAGTTCTGCGTTGTGTGTCTTGAATCCAGGGTTTGCTGAAAGTTCGGCCTCAGGGATAGGCAGGACGCGATATTTCGCATCAACATCTTTGCCTTCAAGGACTCCGCCTTTCCAGTTCCAGTTATATCCGGAAGTGTATTTGCCGAAGCGGATGAGGTCTGTTCTGCGGACTCCTTCAGAGTAGAGCTCGCGGCCCCTTTCGTCGAGGATGAAATCAAGGTTGAGGTCTGAAGCTGTGATGTCTCCTGAAGTTCCTCCGAATGCTCTCTCACGAACCTGGTTGACATATTCAAGTGCGGTCTTCTTTGCGCCGTTGCCACCGCGGAGGGAGGCCTCTGCAATCATAAGATAGACGTCGGCGAGTCTGAACATAGGATAATCAGTTTCCGCACCGTTGACACGGGTGTCGGATGCGACTTCTCCTGCGTCGGTCAGGTTTGTCCACTTGTTCATCTGCCAGCCTGTGGTCACGTCGTCGTGTTTGCTGATTTCCTTGTCACGGTCGCGATATTTATATTTGGTGTCACCTTCGACTTCATAGAAATCATCAGGTGCATCTTCATAATTTTTTCTGTCATAGCTTCCGAACATCGCTCTGGAGTCACCTGTCGTGAACAGATCCACAAGCTGAGGACGTACGCGAAGGCAGTTCCAGTATGTTGATACTCCAAAGTCTTCGAGAATGCCATCGTAATTGTCGAATCTCGTTGCGCATACCAGATATGTGCCGGCACCCCAAGCTACAGTGTAAGAGGCATTGCAGGCAAGAGCGAAGATGATTTCGTCAGTTCTTTTGTCGTTGTCGGCATTGAAAAGACTCGCATAACTTGATGTAAGTGCGCTGTAGCCATCGTCCAGCACTTTGTTGCAGGCGCTGATGCAGTCGTCCCATCTTGCTGTGCCGGTATAAACCTCAGCGTTGAGGTAAAGCCTTGCAAGCAATGCGTTTGCGGTGCTCTTCGTGAAGTGGCCGTAATTTCTTGAAGGGAGTGATTCTCCGAGTTCCTTCAGCTCGCTTTCGATATATTCGAAGAGCTGCTTGCGGCTGTATGTCTCCGGAATGAATGAGCCTACTTCGTTCTTTTCAGTCACGAAAGACGCCACATTGAAGAAATCAAGCTCGTGATAGTAGGCGAGTGCCCTCAATCCTCTGGCTTCTTCTCTCCAAGAACGGATCTTCTCCTTGTCGGCCTCGGAGAATTTTGAAATCGCGCTCTCTGAGGCGTTGCGGATGAATTCGTTGGACAGAGATATGATATTGTAGATGTGATAGAACATAGCGGATACCCAAGGGTCTCCTGCATTCCATTGCTGGAAGCTTACGTCTGTCATAGTCTCGCCGCTCAGCCAGACGTCATCCATCGTGTCTGCAGAGCACTCCTGGAACATTGTGAGGCAACGGGTATAATTCTGATAACGGTCGTCGTCAGCGATATCGCTGAGATTGACTATCATTGAGGTGTATATGCCGGAGAGTACGGATTCATAGTTCTCTACGCTGGTATAGACGTCTTTTGATGTCGTGTCAGTGTGAGGATACTGATCCAAGTCCTTCAGACAGCTTGTCGTACTGCACAATGCCAGTCCGAGGGCTGCAATGGTCATATATCTATATATATTTTTCATATTTCTGATATTTTAGAAGTTCAAGCCAAGACTGAGTGAAACAATGCGCGGACGCGGGTAGAACGAACTGTCGAAACCGTTGGAGATTTCAGGATCTACGCCTGTGTACTTGGTGATTGTGCATACGTTCTGCATCATAAGCGAGAGCTGGAGGCCGAGCGTGTTGCGTATGCGGCCGAAGTCGTAGCTTACTGTGATGTTGTCCAGTTTAAGGAACGATGCGTTCTCGACATAATAGTCAGAGTAGAACTGCCTTGTGGTGAATCCTGTCTTGAGATATGAAGACGAGAGGTTGCTCAACTGAGGTGCACTGTACTTCATTGTCTCTGTAGCGCCGGTGTTCATTGCCATCGCATTGTAAACATAGTTGCCGACATTGGCTCTGAATGTTGCGGATGCGGTGAGGTTTTTCCAACGCAAAGATGTGTTGAATCCGAAGATCCAGTCCGGTGCAGGGGAGTGGTAGCAGTAACGGTCGTTGATATTGATTACTCCGTCGCCGTTGAGGTCAGCATAGGCGCCTTCAATCGGTTTGCCGTCCTCTCCGTAGAGCTGTTTGTAAACGAAGAATGAGTATGGAGCCTGACCTTCAGTCATAACCTGCACATATTTGCTGTCAACCGTCGGACCGCTCAAGGTCTTGGTGACTTCTCCGTTGTTCACGAGAGTGAGGTTAGTGATTTCCACATTCTGCCAGGTGGCATTGAATCCTACGTTCCAGGTCCAGTCCTTAGTCTTGATAGGAACGATGTTGATGTTCGCCTCGACACCTGAACTTGACACGTTGCCGACGTTGGTTGTAATCATCTTGCTGAAGTTCGTGCCTGCAGGAGCCGGTACTGTAGCGATAAGGTCTTCGGTCTTCCTTGTGTACCAGTCAACGCTACCCTGAATCCTGTTGTCAAGGAATGCCCAGTCAAGTCCGACGTTGAAGGATTTAGTTGTCTCCCATTTCAAATCCGAAACGTATGCTGAAGGAAGATAAGTGTTGATATACTTGCCGTCAGAACCGATGTACTGGCTATTGGAAGTGCCTGACCAGTAAGAAGGTATGTAATTGTAGTTGCCGATGCCGTCCTGCTGTCCGGTTACACCGTAGCTGGCTCTGATCTTAAGGTCGTCCACGCCTCTGGCATTCTTGAGGAATGATTCTTCTGAAAGTCTCCAGGCGAGAGCTACTGAAGGGAATGTTCCCCAGCGTGTGTTCTTCGAAAATCTTGAAGTGCCGTCACGACGTACTGTGGCAGTGATGAGGTAACGTGAGTCGAAGGAGTAGTTGAGTCTCGCATAGTATGAGAGCAATACGTGACGGTTGTCTGTGGCTTTCCAAGCCTGATTCAGACTTTCTCCGGCAGCATTGTAGTTGTCTCCTGCTGGGTATGTCGCTTTCCAGTACTGGTAGTCATAACCGGCTGTCACGTCTATCTTTGACTTGATGGATTCAAGTTCCTTGCTGTAATTGAGGTATGCAGTGAAAAGGCGGTTGTGCTTCTCTGCAGGGCCGTATTCGCTGAGGTATCCCTTGGTTTCGTATGCCGAAGCCGCTGTGGCAGGGGTGAATGAACGTCCTTTTCCGCTTGCATAGTCATAACCTCCTGTAACGTGGAGCTTGAGCTCCGGCAGGAAGTGCATCTTGTAGTCTGCGTCGATGTTTCCTACGAGTCTGTAAACGTCGCTGGTCGCCTTTGTCTGCATAAGAAGTCCGAGCGGGTTCTTTACTGCGGACATATCAGGAACGCCTGATGATGAAACTATTTCATAGTATCCGCCGAGCGTGTCGTTTCCGGAATATACCGGTACGGTAGGGTTGAATGTTGCCGCATTCCAGATGGCTCCGCTGTCAGCGAAACGGTTGCGGTTGTATGCGCCCTTGACGCTGATGTTGAATTTGAGATAATCGTGGAAGAATGCCGGAGCAAGATTGATGTTTCCTGAAACTCTCTGTGCATTGTCTGTCTTGAGGATACCGTCCTGATTATAATATCCGACGGATGCTCTGAAAGGCAGCCATTTTGCGGCCTGTCCGCTGACACTCAAGTTGTTGTCTGTGCCGAAAGCAGCCTGGAATATCTCTTTGTTCCAATCTGTATGCTCAGTTCCGAGATATTGGCTGTAATCTGTTCCGAGGCTCTGCGCTACGTCAACGAATTCGTCATAAGAGAGCATATCCGCAAGTTTGCTCTTCCACTGAATTGACTGGGTTGAGGTAAGATTCACGTGAATCTTCTCGCTTGCGCCTTTCTTTGTAGTAATGATGATGACACCGTTGGATGCTCTTGAACCGTAGATTGCGGTGGAAGAAGCGTCTTTGAGGACTGTCATAGACTCGATGTCGGAAGGGTTTATGAGTGAAAGGAAGTTGCCGTCATTGCCTGCGATACCTCCTATTTCAAGAGGAACGCCGTCAAGTACGATAAGAGGGTCGTTTGAAGCATTGAGCGAAGCGCCGCCACGAATCCTGATTGTGCTTCCCGCTGTAGGTGAACCGCTTGATGACATAATCTGCACACCTGAAACTTTACCGTTGATAAGCTGTTCCGGTGTGGAAATCAGACCGCCGTTGAAGTCTTTGCTCTTCATTGTGGAAACAGAACCGGTGAGGTCTTTCTTTGTCGTTGTACCATAACCGATTACGACTGCATCCGCAAGAATCTTGGAGTCGGGTTTCATTACGACGTTGATGACATTGTGTCCGGAAACGGGTCTTTCCTCGGTTGAGTATCCAATGCAGGAGAATACCAGAGTGGCGTCTGACGATACATTGATGCTGTAGCGTCCGTCAACGTCGGTGGTGGTTCCTGTGGTAGTACCTTTAACTAATACTGTAAGTCCGATGACCGGTTCCCCGGATTCTTCGAGCGCGGTTCCTGTTACAGTTACAGTCTTGCCTGTCGTTTTGGTCTCCTGGGCCTGTGCGAACAGACCGGAGAAAAGCAATCCTGCTGCCGTTGCAAGAAATATGACTGCTCTGGAAAAGACATCTTTCATATATCCTGAAATTTAGTGTTATTTGAAACAATTTTAACGTTGCAAAAATACGTTTTATACGCGCTTGCGTATTACCTCAAAAAAGACAAATTGTATAACAATTCAGACAAAATACCTATCTTTGAAGCCCTGCCTGATGTTGTATTCAGCATTTATGAAGAATAAGAATTATATCGTTTTCATTGCACTGTGCCTGATGTCGGTCGCGTTTGTCCAGAAAAACGCGCAGGCTTCATCCGCAAAGCATAATGCGTTGTCGGGACGTTTCACATCTGTTGCGGTGGGAGAACGGACTATAATTCCTGTTTATTCTCTAGTGCAGGATACTCTCGGTTTCGTATGGATCGGAACTGATGCGGGACTCTTCCGTCACGACGGGATTTATGGGCAGCATTTCGGCTGGGAGGCGAACTCGTCTAACAGCCTCTGCAATGAGCATATCAATGTGCTGTCTTACGACAGGGGGACGGGAACTCTATATGTCGGTACGGACAAAGGTTTTTGCGCCTATGACAATGCTGGCGGATTTGTTCAGGATGCCGCAATCGGACCGAGACACGTGAAGTCGATACTGGTCTCTGAGGACGGCGTGTGGATAGGCACTACTGAAGGGCTTTTTGTTCATAAGCAGGATACGACGGAATCAATAATGTCAGATGTTCATATAGCCAGTTGCTGCCAAGTAGGTGAAACCAAGTATTTCGGCAGTTATGGGCGCGTCTGGAGAGTCGGGAATGACAATATTGATGCAATAGACATCAAAGGGCATAACGGAACATCCGGCAATCTTGTCCTGGCGTTGACTGAAGTCTCGGATTCTTTCTTGAAAAGCGGAGAGAAATCAGGCGATGAACTGTTTGTAGGCTCTGAGAAAGGCCTTTTCAGATTGGAAGTGCATTCCGGCGAGATGAAATCATTATGGAACGGCGGTCCTGCGAAGAATTTCAGGTATTTGCCGGACGGAAGTCTGGTTGCGGGAACGGACAACGGCTTGTTGCTTATCTCCACTGACGGCTCCATAACCACATACAGACACGAATTGAGCAATACTGGGTCAATTCCAGACAATGTCGTGTGGGACACTATGTTGGATGCTGACGGGAATCTATGGGTCGGAACGGATCACGGTCCGGCATTGGCGCACATAAACGATGAGTATGATTTCGTGCCGGTGGAAAATTACGGTATGACTGACGGCCTGGACGTATCTTCGATTGTCTGTCTGGATAACGGGAACGTGTTTGCGGCCGGTATGAACGGGATTCTGGATTATTCTCCTGCCGGAAATTCCTCAGTATTCAAATCTGATGTCGGCCCTTATTACAAAAGGTTGGCTCACAATAAAGTCCGCTCATTGTATTATGACGGGCGGTCCGTGTGGTCGGCTTCGGATGGAGGGTTGGATTGCATATCGGACGGCAAGGTCACACATTATAATATAAAGGAAACTACCGGAAAATATCTGTCGGACTGGATGTATACAGTCGCGGAGGATGACAGGGGGAGACTCTGGACCGGAGCTTATGACGGAGGGCTTTTTGTGGTCTCCAAATCCGAACTTTCACGGCTTGGGGGAGATGTCATTTGCGAACGTCATATCTCGGAGGCGTCAGGACTTTCCGGCAATGTGGTGCTGAAAATTTGCGCTTTCGGGGACAAGGTCGCTGTCGTGACAGACAAGGGAGTGGATATCATTGATTGCAATACGTTTAGAATCAGCAGATTGTCTATTCCTGAAAATAAACGTACACTCTCTCTTGCATCTGACGGAATCAGTCTATGGGTCGGAACTGAAGCCGGCGTGTATGTCCTCGACGATAACGACTTGAAACCTATAAGCGGACGGACCATATCCGCTCAGTCGATGATTTATTCCGATGGTTGTCTGTGGTTGTGTGATGGCAGCGAAATATGGAAATGCAGAACAGATAACCCGGAATGGATTCTTGTGAGAAAGTTCGAGAACTCGCTGCTGAGCATTGCCGCGAATGGCGAATATATATATGCGGGCTCTGTTAACGGATTCTATGTTATGTCCAAGTCGGTGAATCCGGTTGAGTCTCATCTTGACAAGATAGAGATTACTGCGTTGTATCTTGACAATGTGCTTGTGTCTCCCGGCAAATCTTATGGCCGACGCAAGATACTGTCGCAGGATGTCGCACTTACAGACAAGATTGTGCTTGGTCATAACCAGAATTCATTTGCGTTGACATTCTCATCGATGAATTTTCTTTCGAAATCGGGAAGGTTTGCGTATAGGCTTGCTGGTTTCCACGACGAATGGCAAATCTGCTCCGCAGGCACGAATGCGATATTTCTTAATGTTCCTCCGGGGAGATATTCCTTTGAGGTTTGTCATCTGAATCCTGCCGGCAATCCGGATTCTGAAACCAGAACATTGGGAGTCAGAATCTTACGTCCGTGGTATTCCACTTGGCACGCGTGTCTTATTTATATTGTGCTCTGTCTCGGGCTCTTGAGGTTTGTGTTGTATTTCCGGGAGGTGATGCATCAGCTGCAGGTCGAGAGGGCGGAAAAGGAGAAGGCGCAGTCCATAGCTAATTCGACAATAAGCCGCACTCAGGAGTTCAGGGAGACTCTCAGCGTGATATTCGGTTCCCGTCAGCTGGCATCAAAGGGTGACGAGTCTGGAGATGATGACGGTTCCGGAACGCCTGACGCAAAGTTTATGAAGGAGATAGTGGAGATTGTGAACAGGCATCTTGATGATCCTGAATTCTCGGCTACGGCACTTTGCGAGGAGTCTCACTGGCCGGCAAAACAGGTTTACAGGAAGATTAAGCAGTTGACAGGCTTGAGTACGGTCGAGTTTATCAGGGATATACGGCTTCAGAAAGCGGCGTCGCTGCTTGAGCAGGGTAAGTTGAGTGTGTCGGAGATAATGTATATGTCTGGATTCACGACGGCATCCTATTTCTCCAAATGCTTCAAAGCCCGTTACGGCGTCTCCCCATCCGAATATCAGCGCAATAAGAACGACTAGTTCTGTCTGCAACAAGATAACTAAAGGCTAATTGCTTTTTTTTCGAGTCGCCTCATAAGGTACTGTGTCCTTCGCTCAAAACGCAGGGAAAATTCGCTCCGGACATCAGTCCTTATGAGGCCGTTAGGCTTGAATATTTTAGCCTAGATGTGCTTCTAGATGTGCTTTTGGAGCAACACGACAGAAGGGATTCCGGGGAATCCTTTCCCCGTGCTCCTAGGAGCTGTCACGAAGTGACTGAGGGTAAACAGCAAACTTGCGCGAAGCGCATTGCCGACGAAGGTTCTTTATAACCCTAATTCTAACTGCAACCTTACTGCGAGCCGGTCGTAGTCATTGCTGACGGCATCGGTGAAGTTGTTGAATGACAAATCCAGCTGGAGCTTGAGGCTGTGTCCGATAATGTAGCGCGTGATGCCAAGAGTGCTCTGGTTCCAGACACTGTATCCGGTATATGGCTGCACCTCAGATGTCGGAAGCATTGACGAATTACGTATCGCAACCTCCCATTTCCTGTCGAAGATATAGCTGGCTTGAAGGTTTATGCCGGAGCCGTTGAAAATGTATGCTCCGGAGCCGAAAGTAGGGTCGCACGTGTGCCTTCCCATATAGTCTGCATTGACGGCGAAACCGCGATATTTGAAACTGAGGTCAGCGTAATACGAATGAATATCCCTAGTGTCATCACTCGGCAGCATTGACCCGGTGAATCCTCTGGTCATCTGCGCCCTGTCGTTGAAGGAGTAGCCACCTCCGATCATCAGCTTCGGCGATTCCTCGAAATATGTGTCGCCTTCTATATATTCACCTTTTGCGTGAAATCGTCCGAATGGAAACAGTTCGACTCTGCCCGAATATGCCAGTCCGCTGTTCAAAGTCGCGCCCCAGTTGCGTCCCTCTCCGGTCGTGACGGCAGCCAATGCGGAGAATGCAAGGTTCTCGATGCCTCCGTAGTGATATTCTCCGAAGAATCCGAAATCCCTGTCTGCTGAAAATTCACTGTTTACAATGCTTCTGTCGCAGAATTGCAGTGCGCTTGAAGAATTGATCTTGGACCTGTTCAACTTGACTTTTGTCTGTCCGAAGCCGAAGTTCCAGGATGAATTTGGTTTGTAATAGGCGATTGCGTCCAGAATCAGATTCTGCTTCCCGTTAGCCGTAGGTTTTGCGTCTTTGCCGGTGAAGCCCAACTGAATGGAATATATGAGCTTCGGTGAGAAAATGTATCCGTCGAACCTCAGCCTCAGACGTTTGACCTGCCCGTCGGTCTCGTTTATTCTCATTCTGTCACCGAATGTCATCTCCGCCATATTCTGCATACGGAAACGGATGGTGGTCTTGAAGGAATTGTCTTTCGGACTGAACGAAATGCCCTTGCCGACTTCGATGTTAGGCATATTTGCAAGATGCTCATCCATTTCATTCTCGACCAGATTGTCAATCCATTTCTTCAGGACTGAACTGTCTCTTACGCTCTGGGGCTCTTCCGCTATCGCCGAGGTGCTTCCGGCCAAGCCGATGAATGCGCACAGTGTGAGGATATGTAAGTTTCTTCTTATTTTCATAATGCTCGTGGTTATTTACTATACAAATATAACTCTATATCTCGGAATAGTCAAAAATATAAAAAAATCCTCCCGAATAGACATTCTATATTTCCGAAATTACTGCATTTGTTGCCTCTTTAGCGAAATCGGTATTAAAACTATTTGATATAGCTATGGATTCAGTATATTTGTCGAATTAGTAACCAATCTTCTATAGCTATGTCAATCTTGAAAAAAATGCTGATTAGGCTTCCGGTGAAAAAAACGTATCTTAGGATGGCGTGGGAGGCATCTGCCAAGGGGCAGAACGAGTTGGCTCTGCAACTTTTCAAGATGGCATACGAGCAGGAAACTGAGCCGGACAAGAAAGCGGAGGCCGCGTGGAACATATATGTGGACTGCAAGAACAAGGAACGTTACCACGAGGCGTATCTATGGTGCGAGCGCACGGCAAAGCTTGGGTTTGTAAAGGCTATGCGCATTCTTGGCAAGGCTTATTTTTATGGGCTCGGCATTATTCCGAATTACCGTGTTGCTGCGAAATGGTTCAAAGCTGGAGCTGATGAGGGCGATGCGAACTGCATAAGACTTCTGGGCGAATGCTATGTGCAAGGTAAAGGCGTGCTCGCCAACGAAAAGAAGGCGTATGAATATTTCCTTCGTGCATACGAGATGAAAGAGCGCGGAAGTTATTACTGGATAGGATTGGCTTACAGATACGGTGGGGCTGGATTCGAAATGGATATCCCTAAGGCGATGGAAATTTGGCGTGAGGGAGAGACTAACTCCAGATGTCTGTGTGAATTGGGCAAATGCTATTACTGGGGATGCGGTCTGGCCAAGGATAAGGAAATGGCTTTCCGCTATTTCAGAAAGGTATCTGACCAGGGAAAAGATTTTGCTGACGTATATTTGTCGCCGGACAAATCTTCATTGCGTGATGAGGATGAAGTGGAGGCTCTGACTAATTTCAAGAATGCCAAGAAGGTGGCATCCGTTGCTCCTGAAGAAGGGGCGCAGGCTGCTTTGGATGGCGGCGTTCAGCAATGACGATTTTTAATCCCGAACACGATCTGTGTATGGCGAACGGTGACGCGAACTTCGTGCCGCCCAGTTCTGCTCTTAAATTTGCAAAGGATTGTGGCTCACTCGTTTCTTGGATTGATGACGCTTCCGGAGACAAGATAGTCCCTTGGGGCTGGGATGTCGTGCTGAAGCGCAGACTTCAGAAATCCGGTGTGCCGGATGACAAACTTCCTTCTGATGAAGATATATATAATATAAGGTGTCTGTCACATCGTCGCGTGGCGGCTGATGCCAATTCCTACGTCAACAGCCGGGTTTCTTCAAATATTCTTCGTCCCGATTCGGAAATTGTGGAATTGTTTGACGCTAATTCTGTTGTGGATGCCGTCGAACAGTTCGGAGATGCTGTCGCGAAGTCACCCTGGTCAGGCAGCGGAAAAGGATTGCGTTGGCTGAGGTCAGGTGAACTGACGGCCAGTGATTTGGGCTGGTGTCGGAATGTGATTGACCGTCAGGGTAGTGTAATGCTGGAGAAGAGGCATCGGGTTGTGCAGGATTTTGCAATGCTCTTTTCCATCACAGATAATTCCATAAACTTTGAGGGATATTCTATCTTCTTCAATGATAATGGAATATACAAGGGGAATGTCCTTGCGGGCGATGACTGGATATTAAGGTATCTTACTGACAAGTATCTGCCTGGTAACCTGATACCTGATGTCGGCGATGCGTTGCTTCACTTCCTGCTGGAAAAATTCTTGGGCAGATATGTCGGGTATCTCGGCGTCGATATGTTCATTTATGAAGATTCGGAATATCGTCTGGCGCCGTGTGTCGAGATTAATACGCGTATGACAATGGGCCTTCTTGCCCGCCGTCTGTTCGACAACCATCTTGCTGTAAACAAGGAACAAGGAGAAGTGCGTCTTGTTCCACCTTGCGGGGCTCAGTCAACACCCGGTTACCTGAAAACTCCGTCATCCGTGGCGATTGACGGAAAGTATTTGATGATTACGGAATATGCCCCCCGCCCCGGCGAATTGTATGACCGCTTTGTCAAAAATGGCGAGGGACTGTATCTTCCTCTTACCGAAATAACATCCGTCACTGAATATGCGGTTGTCGTTTCTCCCGTGTTATGATTATTCTTCCTCGAAATCGTACATGTTGAGCCCTGTGTCTTCGGAGAATTTTCTTCCGAGATGGACCTCAGATGGTATGACTACCAATTCGCAAGCGCCGCTGATGACTGCGGAGAACAAGTGCCCTCCGATTGCGGAACAGTCTGATTTGCAGAATGTGGCGTGCAGGTGCAGATAGACTTTGCCGTCTTTCTCGGAAATGTTTCCGGTGAGGTTGGCCATCTCCATCTGCTCTTTGAATTCCATATCCACATATTTCTTGGTGGCCGGGTTGAGAAATCTGAGAACAACATCGTTCACTGCACCCAAACCGTATATTTCTCCGGCGTAGATTTTCTCAGCTTCGCAGAATTTGTTCAACGCTTCGCTGATTTCGCAATGGTTGTCAATACTGATGAAGTATCTGTCGGCGGCTTTCTTGTATTTGTACATATCCTTTTTTTTGTTTTGACTGTTTTCAATTTTGATAAAGACTTTGCAGATACCCAGAAATCCCTTCGGATGCGTTTCATTCAAGTCCGTGTCAAATATAGCAAACTTCCGTTTTCGTTGAACAAAACGTCAGTGAAAGTTTCGGCGTATTCCAAAACGGCTTCTTATATTTGCGGAACTTAATTTTTGCGGTTATGGAAATGGATTCAAGTGTAAGATTGTCTGTAAGAAAGGAGATTGATGTCGTGTCGGCGCTGGGTGCTGATGATTTCGCGGCAAAGGTGCTGTCCGTAATGCCTTCGGATGCGAAGTCGGCCAATCTTGGTGTCGGCCGTATCCTGAATGACTATTCCATAATGATGGTTACGAGATATGTTTTGTGCGACATTTTCGAGGACGGAAAGGAGACTCTGCCGGACGGGCGCGTTCTGAACAAATATCATATAGAGGTGAAAACGGGAAAGAAATCCAGCCGTATAGCAGACGCAGTCTATTGCATTATGTTTCTGCTATGTTTCTGGTTTCTCGGCAATTACTTCAAATATGGGTTTAATGTGTTGTTTCTTGTCCTGTCTGGCTTGCTGATTCTTGCCGCCGCATATCTTATGCTTTCAACTTCCAGACGTGACTTCGGCGCCAAAGAATCCGAACAGATCGCCTCCGCCTTGGAAAAGTTGTAGCCTGGTTAAAAATGGGGATTCGGCGGAAAACTTGTTTCTAGGTGGTTCTGGGCTGCATTATAGGTTTTGTACCGACTTTTATAAAAGAACTGCAGTCTCACGGAATTGATACAAAGTGTACAACAACGAAGTAATGTCTATTATATCCAGTCTTATAGAGAAAAAGAGTTGGCTAAAATTTAGTCAACTCTTTTCGTGCGGATGATGAGACTCGAACTCATACAGGCCAACGCCCACTACCCCCTCAAAGTAGC
Organism: Butyricicoccaceae bacterium; assembly: GCA_963617065.1. Taxonomy (GTDB): domain Bacteria; phylum Bacteroidota; class Bacteroidia; order Bacteroidales; family UBA932; genus Cryptobacteroides. The sequence continues at coordinate 20,781 of CAVENC010000011.1, read as the reverse complement.
GTGTCTACCATTTCACCACATCCGCATAGTGTGAAACAAGTGTTTCGTTTACTTTGGGACTGCAAATATAGTCATTGTTCGGTAAACTCCAAACTTTTTTCTGCAAATTCTTTAAAATTTCTTTTCGGGCTTTTTTTATACCATTAAAATTCATAACTTTGCGCCCGCTATCCACGAGTTGGGTAGCATAGGTTTTTTATTAATTATTAAAACAGACTTACAATGGCTGTTAAAATTCGTCTACAGCGCCACGGAAAGAAGAATTTCGCATTCTTCCACATTGTTGTGGCTGACACTCGCGCACCTCGCGATGGTCGTTTCATCGAGCAGATCGGCTCTTACAATCCTAACACAAACCCTGCTACTATCGTTCTCAACAGCGAGAGAGCATTGGCTTGGCTTAAGGTTGGTGCAGAGTTGACATTGGTGACTCGTCGTATCCTCTCTTATGAGGGTGTCCTCCTTAAGAATCACCTTGACGGCGGTGTCGCTAAGGGAGCTCTTACACAGGAGCAGGCTGACAAGAAATTTGCTGACTGGAAAGCTCAGAGGGATGCTAAGATCGAGGCTAAGAAATCTGGTCTTGACAAGGCTGCCGCTGACAAAGCCAAAGCAGCAGTAGAGGCTGAAGTTAAAGTAAACGAGGCTAGGGCAGAAGCTCTTGCCAAGAAGAAAGCTGAGGCTGAAGAGGCTGCAAGAAAGGCTGCTGAAGAGGCTGCCGCTGCAAAAGCTGCTGAGGAAGCTGCTGCAACAGAGGAAGCTCCTGCACAGGAGGCTTAATTCCAGCATTATGTCAGAAGGCTTGAATCTCATCCAGATTGCCCGGATTGTGAAATCCAACGGCACTGAAGGACAACTCCTTATGAGTTTCAGAGATATTATGCCGGATGACATTGACATTCAGGAACCGGTATTCATCTATGCTGATGGACTGCCGGTTCCTTTTTTTATTGAAAATATCGTTCCGAAAGGAACAGACAAGGCGTTTGTGAAGTTCGTGGATATCGACAGCTATGCCGATGCTGAAGAACTTGTAGGACAGCCGGTTTATGCCGATTCTGAATCTTATGAGGATTTGTCTGAGGAAGATGATGAATTTGCTGATCTCATAGGGTGGTCGCTGCTGGATTCGGACAGCAAAAAGGTCGGTATGATCTCTGATTTTGAAGATATTCCTGGCAATCCTTGCCTATACGTGGATACTGACAACGGTCAAGTTATGATTCCTGTCCACGAAGAACTTATACTGTCCATAGACGAAAACCGTCGGGAACTCACAATGAAAATACCGGAAGGTCTTATCGTATAAGACCTTCCGGTATTTCATATAGTTTAACCCCCTGTTACTGCGTAACAACCCCGAGGGGTGCTGGAGACCGTATTCTCCAGACCTTTTGATGTCGCTTCTCTTCGAATCTGATCTTCTATAAGACCTTCCGGTATTTCATATAGTTTAACCTCTGCTATTCACCATTCTACGAACCTCGAAATCTCTGCAGGCTTCCGCCTTACCCTCAGTCATTTCGTGCACTCCGTGACAACTCCGAATGGAGTTCTTAGGGGAGTTGCTATTGTTTGATGACGATATTGGCGACGAGGTTGTCTATGCAACAGTAAAGCGGCAGGTCGTATCTGTTGGATTCAAGATCCAGATCCAAATATTGGAAATTACCTATTTTGCTTACATCCATCGCAGTCCATTTCGTGATGATTTCCAGACTCTTGCCGTTGTGTTTTGCCAGGTCGATACTTGCGCTTGAGGCCTTCTGTCCGTCCAGAATAGCGGTAACTTTCAAAGTGAGATAATCTCCTTCCTCAAATGGAGGTATGCCGTTCAGTCCGAACATTATCGCGTTTACATTGAATGTGGTATTGGCGACAGCAAGTCCGGCCAGTGAACACGTTCCGATATTGCTATACAAGAAAGACACCTCGTGGTCCGGCATTGATGCCTGGCTGTTGTACAAGATACCGAATCCGGTAGATTTGTTGGCTCCGCCGTAAGGGTCTGCAACAGTGTACATTGACTTTGGAACATATCCATCCAGATAGACAGAGTCGCGTCTGATTCCCGCCATTATTCCTCCGAGAAATTCGCCATCGTCATTGCGTTTACCAAGGAACGCTATACTGCTGCTTGCCATAACCAGATCTTGCTTGTCGTAGATTCCGTTGACGAAATATTTGGACGTATCGCTGTATTCGAAATTGCAGACGCCGGTGAAACTGGTCTCGTATCCGCCTTTCATACAACTGCTTATGCACGCCGCTATCGCGAACGCCAATAATATTCTTGAGATTTTCATTGTTTATGTTGTGTTTCTGTTGTCAAAAATCTGTTCAAATTTATGCCAAAAAGTCTTTACGCGTCTTTTTGAACTCCGGTAAGACTCGCAATTATAATGCAATAATACTCAAATCTTGCATACCTGACAATGATTTTTTAGAAAGAAGGCGTAACTTTGACGAATTGGGCCGTTGTCCATCGTGCAGAATGCGGAAAAGATGAAGAAAAATGAAATTTTGAAATATTCGGTGTCTGTCGCCATTGCAGTTGTCCTGCTTTATTTCTCCTTCAGGGATGTGAACTGGAGCGACTTCTATGACGGATTACGCAACTGCAAATGGGAGTGGATAGGCGTGGCGATGCTTGCAGGAGTAGTGTCATTCTGGTTCAGGGGAGTGCGCTGGCGTCAATTTCTTCTTCCGATTGATGGCGATACATCGCGCAAAGTGACATTCAATGCGATCAATATAGGAAATTTCGCAAACCTGGTTTTGCCGCGTGTAGGGGAGTTTGTCAGGTGCGGATTCATTACCCGTCATTCCTCTTTTGACGGTAAAGAACGCCTTGCCTCTTATGACAAAGTTTTGGGGACTGTGGTTGCGGAGAGATCCTTGGATGTGCTTACGCTTCTGTCTCTGGTGCTGGTGATGACGGTCTGTATGTGGAATAGATTCGGTACTTTCCTGAAAGACAATATTTTCCTGCCGTTCTCGGAAAAATTGAATCTCGGTTTGGGTTTGTTGTTGGCCGGGGCGGTTGCGGCGGTGTTGATTGCGTTGCTGGTGGTTTGGAAATTCCGAAAAAGGTCCAAAGTGCTGGCTAAACTCTCAGACTTTGCAGAGGGGCTGGTAAAGGGGCTCGCCAGTTGTCTCAAGATGAAGAACTGGTGGCTTTTCGTGTTGAATACTGTGCTTATCTGGACAATGTATTGGCTGATGAGCTTTTCTGTGCTGATGGCTGTCAAATATATGGATGTCTCCGCATTGTCGCCCGAAATGGCTGACTCTGTAAGCAAATTGGCTGGACTGGGGGCGCTGGATGCGTTGTTTCTGATGCTGGTCGGCAGCCTGAGTTCGCTGGTGCCTATCCCGGGAGGCTTCGGAGCATTCCACTATATAGTTGCTTTGGCGTTGTCTTCGGTGTATGGCGTGCCGTTCCCTACAGGAATTATGTTCGCCACTTTATCGCACGAATCTCAGACGATTACGATGATTGTCACCGGCTTATGTTCATACACGTCAGAGTCTGTGGCTTTCAGAAAGTGATGGGGCTTATTTTTTTCGCATCTCTAAATTTTATAAATTAGCGGAATATAAATACAAAAAATACTATGCGTGAGTTATTTCTGACAAATACGCTTTCTCATAAAAAAGAATTGTTCGTGCCGATTAACCCCGGCCACGTAGGAATGTATGTCTGCGGACCTACTGTATATGGTGACGCTCATCTTGGCCACGCCCGCCCTGGTGTGACTTATGATGTGTTGTTCAAGTTTCTGAAGCATCTCGGATATAAGGTGCGCTATGTCCGCAATATCACGGATGTTGGTCATCTTGAGCACGATGCTGACGAAGGGGAAGACAAGATTGCAAAGAAAGCCAGACTGGAGCAGCTCGAGCCGATGGAAGTGGTTCAGTCATATACGCTCAGGTATCACGAGGCTATGCGTCAGCTTAATGTCGCACCTCCTTCAATTGAACCGCGCGCTTCAGGTCATATTATAGAGCAGATTGAAACAATCAAGAAAATAATCGATGCCGGTTTTGCTTACATCAGCAACGGCTCGGTTTATTTTGATGTCGAGAAATACAATAAGACATTCCATTATGGAGTGCTTTCCGGCCGTACTTTGGACGATACCCTTGAAGGTACCAGAAATCTGGACGGTCAGAGTGACAAGCATGCTCCATACGACTTTGCTTTGTGGAAAAAAGCTGAGCCTCAGCATATTATGAGATGGCCTTCTCCGTGGAGCGACGGCTTCCCTGGCTGGCATCTGGAGTGTTCTGTGATGGGTGAGAAATATCTCGGAAAAGAGTTTGACATCCACGGTGGCGGAATGGATCTGATGTTCCCGCATCACGAGTGCGAAATCGCTCAGAATGAAGCGTCCAGAGGTACTCAGGGCGTGCATTATTGGGTGCACAACAATATGATTACCATCAACGGACAGAAAATGGGCAAGTCGTTGGGCAACTTCATAACCTTGCCTCAGTTGTTTGCCGGTGAGCACGAGAAGTTGGCGCAGGCTTATTCTCCGATGACGGTGCGTTTCTTCATCCTGCAGGCGCATTATCGCAGTACGCTGGATTTCTCTAATGATGCTCTTCAGGCTGCAGAGAAAGGCTACAAGAGGGTGATGCAGGCGGCTCAGGATTTGAGGACGATTGCTTCCGCTTCAGGCATAGTTTCCGGTGTGAAAGGAACTGACGGAGATGCGGCCAACAGCTTGAAATACGGCGAGTTTATAGATTCTGTCGCACCTGAAGTATGCAATGCTGACAGCGAACAGGTTAAAGCAATTTTCAATGGAGTTTACGAGGCTTTGTGCGATGACCTGAATACATCTGTTGCTCTCTCGCATATATTTGATGCAGTGAGACTTATCAATACTGAGAAAGAAAAGAAGGGTACTTTGACCAAAGGTGACGTTGAGACTCTTCTCAGGCTGTTCGATGACATAGTTTATGGCGTGTTGGGTCTCGTAGATGAGTCCGGAGATTCCGGCAAAGCAGGCAAGACTATAGCAGGTCTTATGGATATGGTCATAGAGGAGCGCGCAAAGGCGAAGGCTGCAAAAGATTGGGCTACAAGCGACAGCATCAGAGACCATCTGAAAGCTCTCGGCATCGTTGTCAAAGACACCAAAGACGGCGCCGAGTGGAATATGGAATAAACAGCAAATAAATTGGTTTCGCTTTTGCGAAACACACTATTTCGGAGGGTAAACTGCAAACTTGCGCGAAGCGCGTAGCGACCGAAGGGGTTTCGGGGAATACTTTCCCCGATAAAATTCAACCGCACCGGAGGTGCGAAATGGTCCCTCGGGACAGCAGACATTAGAAAACTACTGGAACTAGGCGATAATATAATTGCATAATTTGGTGATGAAACTTATATCTTGGAACGTTAACGGCCTGAGGGCCTGTGTTGGGAAAGGGTTCGAGGACTCGTTCCGTGCGCTTGACGCCGATGTATTCTGCCTGCAGGAAACAAAAATGCAGGCAGGACAGTTGGATCTCGCTTTTGACGGATATGAGTCATATTGGAATTATGCAGAGAAGAAAGGTTATTCCGGAACAGCCATCTATACGAGAGTGAAACCGTTGTCGGTCTCATACGGTATCGGTCAGGAGCAGCACGATTCGGAAGGTCGAGTGATAACGATGGAATTTCCTGATTTCTATTTGGTCTGCGTCTATGTTCCTAATTCTCAAGAAGAATTGAAGCGCTTGCAATATCGTATGGAGTGGGAGAATGCTTTCCGTGGATATGTGTGCGGTCTTGCAGAAAAGAAAGGTGTAGTAATCTGCGGTGACCTCAATGTCGCCCATAATGAGATAGATATCAAAAATCCTGCTTCCAACAGACACAATGCAGGATTTACTGATGAGGAGCGCGGAAAGTTCAATGAATTGCTTAATGCCGGCTTTGTGGATTCCTGGAGAATGCTGAATCCTGATGCAGTCAAGTATTCCTGGTGGTCATATCGCTTCCAGGCTCGTCAGCGCAATGCCGGATGGCGTATCGACTACTTTGTTGTGTCAGAGTCGCTTCGCGACCGTATCGCCGGTGCTGAAATTCACAATGAAATCCTCGGCTCCGATCACTGCCCTGTCGAACTGGATATAAAGTAAACTGCTGCGACTATATTTTTCTACTCAAAGGCGAAAAATTATTTCAATTCGTACAAAATGTTTTAATTCGTAGTTCTAACGTTTTAAATCGTTGAAAATTGTAAAAATAAACGCGGTTCATATTAGAAAATGTAATCCCCGGCTCTTGTGTAAGCCGGGGATTTTTCTATCTTTGCAGAAGTTATAACACAAAGCCCGGTATATTGACTTGCTTGCCGGACTTTTACCAAACCTTTTAATGCCTGATGAATTCTAAAATCAAGTTTGCAGAGGGCCTCTGGAACAGCGAGATAAATGTCGCTGATTTCGTTTACAGAAATATTGCATCATACGAAGGTGATGCGTCTTTCCTCCAGGGTCCGTCAGAAAGAACCAAGAAATTGTGGAACGAATGCCTTGAGGCTCTTGACGAAGAGCGCGAAAGGGGTGGAGTCAGAAGTATTGATCCAAGTACCATTTCCACCATCACATCTCACGCTGCAGGATATATCGACAAGGAAAATGAACTTATTGTCGGATTGCAGACAGACGAACTTCTAAAAAGAGCAATCAAACCGTTCGGCGGTTGGCGTGTGGTTGAAAAGGCCTGCCACGAAAATGGTGTTGAACTTGATCCTAAAGTAAAGGAAATATTCACTCACTACAGGAAATCTCATAACGACGGAGTTTTCGATGTATATACTGATGAAATCCTGAGTTTCAGGAAATTGGGATTCCTTACAGGTTTGCCGGACAATTATTCCAGAGGACGTATCATCGGTGATTACAGAAGGTTGGCTCTCTATGGAATCGATCGCTTGATTGAGGCGAAGAAGGCAGATATGGCGGCTCTGACAGGTCCTATGACAGATGCCAAGATTACACTGCGCGAGGAAGTTGCCGATCAGATTCACGCCCTCAACGAGATGAAACAGCTCGGCGAGATGTACGGACTTGAACTAGGCAGACCTGCGGAAAATGCACGTGAGGCTGTCCAGTGGGTTTATATGGGCTATTTGGCCGCTGTCAAGGAACAGGACGGCGCGGCAATGTCTCTCGGCAATGTTTCTTCATTCCTCGACATCTATATCAACAGAGACCTTGAAGAAGGCCTTATTGATGAGGTTTATGCTCAGGAACTTGTGGACCAGTTCGTTATGAAGCTCAGAATGGTGCGCCACCTCAGAATGCAGTCCTACAATGATATTTTTGCAGGCGACCCTACTTGGGTGACAGAAGCTCTTGGTGGCCGCTACAATGACGGCAAGATAAAGGTTACAAAGACTTCATTCCGTTTCCTGCAGACCTTGTATAACCTCGGACCTGCACCGGAACCGAATATGACCGTGCTTTGGAGCGCGTCACTTCCGGAAGGATTCAAGGAGTTCTGCGCGAAAGTGTCTGTGGATACCAGTTCAGTACAGTACGAGAATGACGACCTTATGCGCAAGATTCGTGGCGAGGAGGATTACGGTATCGCCTGCTGCGTGTCATACCAGGCAATCGGCAAGGCATTCCAGTTCTTCGGAGCACGTGCCAATCTTGCAAAAGCGCTCCTGCTTGCCATCAACGGCGGACGTTGCGAGAATACCGGCACTGTAATGGTACACGGAATTGAGCCGTTGAAGAGCGATGTTCTCGATTTCGACGAGGTGGTAGCCAATTACAAGAAAGTCCTGCACGAAGTTGCCCGAGTTTACAACGAGGCGATGAACATAATTCACTTTATGCACGACAAGTATGACTATGAGCGCTCTCAGATGGCGTTGATAGATACGAATCCTAAGATCAGTCTTGCATACGGAGTCGCTGGTCTTTCAATTGCGGCAGACTCGCTGTCAGCTATCAAGTTCGCCAAAGTGAAGGCACATCGCAATGAAGAAGGGTTGACTGACGGATTTGAGATTACCGGAGACTATCCTTGTTTCGGAAATGACGATGACAGAGTTGACCTTATCGCTAAGGAACTCATACATTATTTCAGTAGTGAGCTGAAGAAATTGCCGGTGCACAAGAATGCAGAGCCGACATTGTCCATCCTTACCATCACTTCGAACGTGATGTACGGAAAGAAGACCGGAGCTACGCCTGACGGACGAGAGAAGGGCAAGGCTTTTGCTCCGGGCGCAAACCCTATGCACGGACGTGACTGCCACGGCGCAATCGCTTCTTTATCTTCAGTTGCAAAATTGGATTACAGCGATGCGCAGGACGGAATCAGCAACACATTCTCGATTGTTCCGAAATCGCTCGGCCCGACTCCTGAGGACAGGGTTGACAATCTCGTAACAATGCTCGACGGCTATTTCACGAAGGGTGCACACCATCTCAATGTGAATGTACTGAATCGCGAGATGCTCGAGGACGCTATGGAACATCCTGAGAAATATCCGCAGTTGACAATTCGCGTTTCAGGCTATGCTGTCAATTTTGTCAAACTTAGCCGTGAGCACCAGCTTGAGGTAATTGCTAGAACTTTCCATACGTCAATGTAACAATTGATTATAAAATAGAGGATTATGAATATCAATGTACATTCATACGAATCTATGGGGACTTACGACGGGCCTGGACTGAGGCTCGTCGTTTTTCTTCAAGGATGCCAGTTCAAATGTCTGTATTGTGCGAATCCGGACACTATTCCGTGTCATGGTGGCACTCCGACGTCTCCCGAGGAAATACTGCAGATGGCATTGAATCAGAAGCCGTTTTTCGGCCGCAAAGGTGGGGTGACATTTTCCGGAGGCGAGCCTACGGTTCAGGCGCAGGCGCTGATTCCGCTGTTTAAATTGCTGAAGTCCAACGGAATTCATATTTGTCTGGATTCCAACGGCGGAATGTGGAACAGCTATGTGGAGGAGCTTCTTGGGCTTACCGACCTGGTGCTGCTGGATGTCAAAGAATTCAATCCGGAGAATCACAGACGCATAACCGGTAAAGACAATGCGATTACTCTTTCGACTGCAGACTGGCTGGAGCGTAACGGCAAGCCGTTCTGGCTGCGTTATGTGCTTGTTCCCGGATACAGTGACTTTGAGGATGACATAAGAGCACTGGGAAAACATTTCGGGAACGGAAAATACAAGATGCTGGAGCGCGTCGAGATTCTGCCTTACCACACCCTTGGCGTACACAAATATGAAAGTCTCGGCCAGGAATATAAACTCAAGGGCGTTCCGCTCAACACCACTCAGCAGATAGACAAAGCGGAATCTCTGTTTCGCGAGTACTTCTCCTCTGTGCGTGTGAACTGACTTTCTTCTCAGCTGTTTTGATGCTTGGAAATTTCAGAGCTAAATCGTATATTGTCAATCGCTTTCGGGAAATTTGAGGCCGAACTTATAGCGCGGCGTTGGATTTCTCTGGAAGGCGAATGGCGTAGCGTGTCTGGATGTAATCCGGATGCATTGAGGCAAGTTATGCGCTCGAGTTGTGCTTGAGAACTTGTATTGTGGGTAATGTGGACAAAAATTGTACGCGAGCCTCAAGTTTGGATTGTCCTGCAGATTAACAAAAAAGGCGAAGACTTACATCTCCACCTTAAATGTTTTCACAACGGAATAATCCTTATTGTGATTTGCTTCAGAATGACGCTAAATTAATACAGATAATTCTAAGAACCAAATTTATGAAGAAAATTTTAGGCCTTGACCTTGGTGTGGGTTCTGTGGGCTGGAGCCTTATAGAAACTGAAGACGATTATTCTCCCAAGAAAATCGTAGGTATGGGCAGTCGCATTGTTCCGTTGTCGCCGGATGAAAGCAGTGAATTCACCTCCGGCAATGCGGCTTCCAAGAACCAGAAAAGAACACAGAAACGAACTACCCGCAAAGGCTATGACCGTTATCAGATGCGTCGTCAGGCTCTTACCGAGAAACTTCGTGAAAACAATATGCTGCCGGATGAACGGCTGATAAAACTTCCTGTCCTGGAATTGTGGACATTGCGCTCCCGTGCTGCTACTCCTGGAGAAAAACTGACGTTGCCGGAGATTGGACGTGTCTTGTACCATATCAATCAGAAACGCGGATATCGTCATTCCAAGAGCGACGATGCCGGCGATAAGCAGCAACGCGATTATGTCAAGGAAGTCAACCGCAGGTATCAGGAAATTATCGAACTCGGTGAAACCATCGGACGGCACTTTGCCAAAGAACTCAAGAAATCTGAGGTGGTAAATGACAAAGGCGTGTTCTATAACTACCGCATAAAAGATCAGGTGTTTCCTCGCGATGCCTATAAGGCTGAATTTGACCAGATTATGAATTGTCAGAAGGCCTTTTATCCTGATGTTCTGACTGAGGATACTATAAGGGAGATACGCGACGAGATAATATTCTATCAGAGAAATCTGAAGTCGTGCAAGCATCTTGTTTCGGAATGTGAGTTTATGCAGCGGAGTTTTCTTGACGCAGAGCATAAGCCGATTGTGAACAAAAAGGGTGAAATCGTGATTTCAGGTCCGAAAGTAGCAGCCAAGTCTTCTCCTATATCGCAGGTGTGCAAGATCTGGGAGGAAATCAATAATATCCGCATTACGAACAAGGAGAATGATGAATTCTATATCAGCGAGGATTGCAGGGTAAAACTCTTTGAGTTCCTTGATACCCACGAAAAGATGGGCGAAAAGGATATTTACAAGATTCTCGGGATAAAGAACGGAGACGGCTGGTCGGCAGACAAGGCAGCAAGCAAGGGATTGAAGGGAAATACCACCAAAATTCAATTGGCTAAGGCTCTTGAGAGTCTGGGAAAAGAACGTGCGAATGAGCTTCTTCGCCTCCAGTTGAATATTGTAGATTCAAAAGAATGTAATAAAGATACAGGTGAGGTTTACAAGGAAGTTAGCCCTGATTGTGAGCAGGAACCATTGTATAGACTTTGGCATCTTGTATATTCGGTTTCGGACAAGAAAGCACTTGAGAATACTCTAAAGAATCAGTTTGGGATAGATGATGAGAAAGTGGTGTCTGAATTATCCAGGATTGATTTCGTAAAGACTGGATATGGCAGCCGTTCGGTCAAGTTTATGCGTAAAATTCTCCCTTTGTTGATGGTGGGAGCTAAATACAGTGAGGCTTGTGAGGCGATAGATATCAATCATTCAGGCTCGCTCACTGTGGCGCAGAATAATGAACGTCATCTGCTTGCAAGGATACCTCAGTTACAGAAAAATGAATTGCGTCAGCCTGTCGTTGAGAAGATTCTCGGCCAAATGATAAATGTGGTCAACGCGTTGTTGGAGAAACACGGTAATATTGATGAAATCCGTGTCGAGATGGCCAGGGAGTTGAAATTGAGCAGGGAAGGCCGTTCTGAAACTGCAAAAAGAATCAGCGCTAAGGCAAAACAGAATGAGGAATATGCCGAACGGATCAAAGAATACGGATTCCCGTTCGCTTCAAAAAATAAAATTCTGAAATACAGGCTTTGGCTGGAATCCGATCAGTTATGTTTTTACTGCGGTCAGACCGTTGGCGTCAAAGAGTTTCTCGCCGGTAGTGATGCGGAGATAGAACACGTAGTGCCTAAATCATTGTTGTTTGACGATTCGTTCTCCAATAAGGTCTGTGCTTGCAGGAAATGTAATGAGGAAAAAAGCAATTCCACGGCTTATGATTTTATGAAGAGCAGGGGTGAAAATGCCTTTAAGGATTATCTGAGTCGTGTTGATAACGCGTTCAAATCAGGAAAGATAAGTCTGACAAAACGCAACCGTCTGTTGACGCCTGCGGACAAAATACCTAAAGACTTTATTTCAAGGCAGTTGGTGCAGACGCAATATATATCCAGGAAGGCTATGGAGATTCTAAAGTCTGTCTGCCGCAATGTCTATGGCTCGAGCGGAGATGTGACTGCTTATCTTCGTAAGACTTGGGGGTACGGAGATATCCTTCATTCTCTTAATTTCAACAGATATAAGGAGGCCGGACTGGTTTCAGTCAGGACTTCGGAGCATCGCGGTCAGGTTCATCAGGAGGAGCGAATAGATGACTGGACAAAGCGTCTTGACCACAGGCATCACGCTATCGATGCGCTTACAATCGCAAGTACGCGCCAGAGCATAATACAACGTCTGAATAATCTGAGTGCCCTTTCCGCTGTTGGGACTGAAAACGTGTCACTTGATAACTGGACGGCACGTCAGCCTCATTTCTCGGTTGCTGAAGTCTCAGATAAGGTTTCAGAAATCCTAGTTTCTTTCAAGGGCGGAAAGAAGGTTACGACTCCGGGCAAACGTTATGTTTATCGTGGCGGAAAACGCATTCTTGCACAGGAAGGCCTGCTTGTGCCAAGAGGCGCGTTGAGCGAGGAGAGTGTATATGGCAGAATAAAATATGTTGAGCGTGTTCCGGTTGACAAATTGTTTGACAGGGTTGATGATATTGTGAGCCCTGCAATCAGGACGAAGGTTGCAGAAAGACTTGCGTCTTGTGAAGGCTCTGCGCGTAAGGCTGCGTCATCTCTTAAAAAAGATCCGTTGTATGTTGATGAATCAAAAACAGTATTGCTGGAATGGGCGAATTGCTATAATCGGGATTATGTGATAAAGTATTCCCTTGGCGCAATAAAACTTAAAGATGCGGAATATATTGTAGATGGTCATATCCGTGAAGTGGTCAAAGAACGTCTTGCGGAGTTTGCGGGAGATCCTAAGAAAGCGTTTGCGGAACCGCTGTATGCGGATAAAGAACATAAGATACAGATTAAGACTGTGAGATGTTATACCGGTCTGGGACAGGTAGTAGCTGTGAAGAAGAATGCTGAAGGAGAAGAAATAGGATTCGTTAAACCGGGAAACAATCATCACGTGGCGATTTACAAAGATGCAGAAGGCAATTATCACGAGAATATTGTGACGTTCTGGGATGCGGTTGAGCGAAAGAAATATGGAATCCCGGTAATCGTAAGAAATCCTGATGGTGTATGGCAGGATATCTTAAATAAGGATATTCCGGAAAAACTTGCGGAGGGACTTCCTGATGCTTCTTGGACCTTCGTTATCAGTATGCAGCAGAATGAGATGTTTGTGTTGGGTATGGAAGATGATGAGTTTAATGATGCCATATCATCGCACGATTATATGGCGTTGGGAGCGCATTTATATAGAGTGCAGAAGTTAGCAAGTGTGTACTACGTGTTTAGAGGGCAATACGAGACTAAACTAGATGATTCTAAGGAAGCTTTAAATATGAAGCGATTTTATCGAACTGCAAGCTTTAAGGCCTTATTCTCACTACACCCTCGCAAAGTTCATATAAGTCAAATCGGAGAACTGTCCCTAAGAAATGATTAAACGCACACTATACTTCGGGAATCCGGCATATCTGTCGCTTAAACTCCGACAGCTGGTCATAAGAAAACCGGCAGGGCAGGGGGAGAGTTCTGACGCGGATGGAACGGAGGTGGTGAAGACGATACCGATAGAGGATGTTGGTCTCGTGGTGCTGGACAGTCCGCAAATAACATTGACAAACGCTCTTATGGAAGCGTTGTTGGAGAATAACTGTGCGGTGGTGACGTGCGATAGCCTGCATCTACCGGTAGGTCTCTTTCTGCCTCTTTATGGCAATAAGGTTCAGACTGAGCGTTTTACTGATCAGGTTGAGGCATCATTGCCGCTCAAGAAACAGTTGTGGCAGCAGACTATGCAGAGCAAGATTAGAAATCAGGCTGCTGTGCTGAAATATGTGACCGGCGAGACTGCACGCAATATGCTCATTTGGGCCGATTCAGTGCGTAGCGGTGACCCAGACAATATGGAAGCGCGCGCTGCTGCGTTTTATTGGAAAAACGTCATAAAGGACAATCCGGCTTTCTTCCGCGGAATGGATGATATGGTAAACGTAATGCTGAATTACGGGTATTCTGTCGTGAGGGCTGTAGTTGCGCGAGCTCTGGTGGGAGTCGGGCTTATTCCGACTCTAGGCATACATCATCACAACAGGTACGATGCCTATTGCCTTGCCGACGACATTATGGAGCCATATCGTCCTTATGTCGATAAACTTGTTATTGATTTTATTGATTCGCAGGGCATACCTGAACGGCTCGATACGACAGTCAAACGCAGATTGCTTGAACTGCCCGTGCAGGAAGTTGTCATTGACGGAGTGCGTCGCCCTCTTATGCTGGCTGTAAATCAGACTGCGGTGTCGCTGCAGAAATGTTTTGCCGGCGAATTGCGTAAATTGGAGTATCCGAGTATGTGATGGACAGATTTAGCGAATATAGAATTATGTGGGTCCTGGTATTTTTCGATCTTCCTACCGACACCAAGAAGGAGAGGAAGAATGCTGCATTGTTCCGTAAACGTCTTATCGAAGACGGATTTGTTATGTTCCAGTTCTCAATCTATATGCGCCATTGCCCGTCTTCCGAAAATGCCCAGACCCATATCCGTAGAGTAAAGTCATTCCTGCCTGACCTGGGCCAGGTAGGAATACTTTGCATCACGGACAAACAGTTCGGGAATATGGAACTGTTCTCGGAGCATAAGCCTAAAGAGACGGAAGATATCTATGTCCAATTGGAGCTGTTCTGATATTCTGTCGCTATCGGCAAACTGCTCTATCGTTATTCTTTTATGCAGCGGACACCGTGAGACTCCGTTTTAGGGGCAGTCCTTATCTCTATACAACTGAGTCTATCGAGGTAAAGACAAAAAGCTGAGCTGTCCCCGTCAGTGTTGCAGCACCAGTAATAACCCTGGGCGATAGACCTCTCCTGATTGAGGAATACGGCCGGAACGGATTCGTCATAAGATTCGCTGCCGGAGAACCAGAAGCCGTAAATATAAGTGCCATAATTGCCTTTACGGTATGTGCGCTCTGAATGATTCTTAATAAGAGTCTCGAATTCACTGCTTTCAGGCAGTCTCCATCCGGTTGGACAATAATAGGAACTTGGACCTCCCCATTCATATAGATCCCCCTGTTCGTAATATTGGTCTGCTTTTTTTCCGCAGCTGTCAAACCTCATCCACAGGCGTCCGTCTATTTCAATACTTCCGCCTGTAAAATATTCCCCTGCGCTGTTGTAGAAACTGACGCCATAGCCTACTGAAGAATATGTGTCTATGAGCCAATCTACGGAGTCAACCCACACCTTGAATTCGTGTGACGGAGCATCATAAAGGTTGAAATAAGTGAGAGATTTGTTGTTTCGCAAATCCAACTCTGTCAGCCCGCTGTATTTCATCGATAGTCTTGTCAATGCGGTATTGTTGCTCAGATTTAACTCGGTTACGCCTTTGCAGTTGTCGGCGACGAGTTCTTCAAGGCTCGTGAGGTCTGATACATCCAAAGACCTTAAACTATTGTTGGCGATATTTAGTTTCACGATCTTTGAGCACTCAGAAATATCAATGTATTCCAGATTGTTGTTACTGCAGTCGACTTCTACGAGGTTTGTGTTTGAACTCAGGTCAAGTTCTCCGACAAGATGGCTGTTGCAGCGTAATTTCTCCAGGTTGGTGAAATGCTCTATTCCTGCAAGACTTCTGACGGGATAGAATTTCGTAAATTCGGTCATATCGATTTCCTTGATTTCGAGAGCTTCCTCTGCGGAGATGTGCCCGTCGGAATTTGAATCGCAATTCAGAATAAGATATCTGTTGAAATTCTCGTCAGGGAAATTAATCCAGTCGATACTGTAGGGAGTTATGGGCGAATAAGATGAGCCTTTGCTGATCCCTCCGCTGCTAATGCGAAGACAAATGCTTGCGCCTATCTTTTCCTTAAGAAAATCCTCGCTTATGCCTTCAGGTTTGAATGTAATCGTAATGCGTCCATTTTTCTGAGAAAAATCTGTAATCTTGAATGAGAGGTTGTCCCCTGCGTGAACTTTGGTGAAACTGGTATATACACCTTTGAGGGTCAATGCCTTATCCCATACTTCTGATATTTCTTCCGCCACGGAGGCCGGCTGGATGTCGTAAGAGATTTCGCATAGGAGAGTTGTGAAATCTCCGCGATATTCCGTGTAGTAAATAGGGCTGCTTCCATCTGAATAATATGGAACGAACGAGATAGACTGAAGTTTTGATGCAATAGCTTCAATCTTCTTGTCAAGAATGTTGACATCACTTCGTGTGATTGATTTCTTGACTTGACTGACTTCGGATCTCAGGCTGTTCACTTGGCCGCTCAAATGATTCAGAGACTTAGACGCGGCATCTTTAGCTTGCAATGCGGCAGTGTTCGCTTTAAGTACGCTTACCGCGAAATCTCCCTCAATCTTGCCGCTGTTCTCGGTGATTGCTCCTGAAAGAGCTTGTGAATATGCAGCATATAATGCTGACATTGCGTCGGTGAGGTTGTTGTGCAGATTATTGGCACTTGACGTTATAGTCTCAATTCCCTCCTCATTATGTGAAAGAGCCTCTGAAGGTGTTGCTATCAGAGAATCCGGAACCGCTTTCAAACTTTCGAGATATATTTTCTGTGAATTCAACGAGTTGGTCAGCGATGCGGCGGAATATGAGAGGAGCGAGTCCGCTTTTGCCAAGGGCTCAAATGCTCCCAATGAAGGATTTATCCAGTTTGCGATGATGTTCTGGGCAACTGGAAGCCTGTTCGGTAATTCTTTGCCCCAAATTTCGCGCAAGGCTTCAAGTGCGTCAGAGATGGCGGACGCATAATTTCTTGCAATAGTTTCTGCCGTGCCGGAAGTAATGCGGTATGAAATAGGAAGAATTGCAGAGGCGATTTCTTCAGATGAGTCCGAAGAAATGACAGAATATGATTCGGAGAGCAAATCGTCCAGACCTTCACCTATAGCGGATACTGCAGCGAAATCCATTGAGAGTGACTTGGCGAAGGACAGGGTCGCAAGCGTAGCTGTTTCCCAACTGTCAGATGCGGTGGAATACGCATAAGACTTTGTATCTGCCAGGTCGCTTCTGATTTTCAGAGCGAGAGCGTCAGAAATGCTGATGGCTTTACGTATGACTAAGATGTCCGATTCGACAAGAGCGCGGATTTCTTCAAGTTGAGACAATACATCCGATTGTACAATGTCAACTTGTCTTACAAGTTCGCCTCTCATTGCGACTTCTGCCTTTGAGGCATCTTCTCTGGCAGTGTCTAACTCGCTTTCCAATGAAGCGATTTCAGTTGCTGCATCGTCCAGCACGACCCTCAAGATGTCTCCTACGCCGTCAAGTGATTTGGAAAAGTTCTCTACGGCCTCAGGAATGTCCGCCATTTCTGGGAGAGACGCCCGGATAGATTCTATTTGCATTTGGCTGGACGCTATTTCCGGCTTCTCAATTTTATCCAGCCTGGAAATGATTTCGTCATATCGGCTGTCGCTTTTTGTCTCTTCCTTTTTGCAGGACAGTATGCCACAAAGGCACAGCGCGAGAAAAATGTATCCCCAAATCTTTTTCATTGTGTAGTATTTATACATTTTGATTATGTCTTGTCAATGTGAAACTTACTCTTTTACGCAACGGCTGCCGAAACGGTCATTGGAAAACTCGAATGTATAGCCGGTATAATTCGGATTTATTCTGGACTCATTGAAATACAGAGCGTTCAATGTCCTGTCTCCGACATAGTCGTTACCCCAATATACACCGTAATCTGAGCCGGAGTTGGTCGCGTTGAGGAATACTGCAGGAACGGATTCGGAATATGGCTGACTCCCGGAGAACCAACGTCCGTTGAGTCCGTTGAATTCAGTCCAAGGTGAGGCGTTTTCCGATATTCCCGCAAAATCTCCCCTTGCCGGCAGCTTCCATCCTGAAGGGCAATCCGCCTTTGCGACGCCCCAAGTGGCGGTTCCGCCGTACGGGTCTGTCCCTGAGGCTTTTGAATCATATTGCTTCCAGATAACTCCGTCTATCTCAATGCTTCCATTGAAGAAGAAAGGAATGTCTCTCTCATAGTATGTCGTTCCATAATTGGCGATTACTGTGATGCTGGAGAGCCAATCTTGAGATGAAACCATTACGGAAATCTTTTGGCTTAGAGGAGCGAATATGTTGACTCTTGTGAGTGCTGGATTGTCAGTCAAGTCGAGAAGTGTGAGGCTTGTGCTTTTTGCTGAAAGATTCTCTAGCGCCTTGTTGTTGATTACGTCAAGTTCTTTCAACTCATTGTTGTTGTCTAAATTAAGGTCTTTCAGTGCTGAGCACTTGGAAACGTCAATGTTTGAGAGATTGTTGTCTGAAAGATCTATGGTTTCAAGCGCTGAGCAGTTAGTCAGATTTACCTGCGTCAGTTCATTACCCTTACAATTGAGTGTAACTAACTTGGTGTTCGAGGTCAAGTCAAGAGATGTCAAATGATGACTGGCGCAATTCAGCGATTCAAGGCCTGTGAAATAGGCTATTCCTTCAAGACTGTGGATATAGTTGTTCTCTGCAAGTTCACTTAAATTGAGCTCCTTTACTGCGGCAGCCTCATAAGTGGAAATGTTACCATCTCCGTCGGTGTCATACATTTCGAGAAGGTAGTCGCGGAATACTACGTCTGGAATCTCTATCCAGTTGAGGGATTTCGGGATGAGAGGTATGTATGAGGATGATTTCTGTGAATAGCCTTGACTGACAAGGAGACATAGTGAGGCTGATATTTTATTCTCGAAGAAGCACTCCTCAATGCTTGAGGAACGGAAGGTTATATCCAGCCTGCCATTTGAAGCGACAACATTGTTTATTGTGATGTCGAATTCATCGCCTCCGGCAACTCTTGTGAGTGTGTATATTCCTCTCAGGGAAAGTGCCTGTTGCCATACGGCCGCGAGTTCTTCTGCCACTGAAGATGGGCGGATGTCAAATCGGATGTGAGAATTCAGCGGTAGTATTGTGCCGTCATCGGCTTGCCGGTAGTAAGCAGAGGCTTTCCCATCTGAATATTCGGGCATGAAGGTGATGGACTGTATCCTTCGGGCTATCTCGTCGATTCTGCTGATAAGTTCATCTGTATCACTTTGTATGAGAGATTTTCTGACAATGGATACATTGCTCCAGACGCCTGCTGTTCGCTTGTTTAGGCTTGTTTCTTCTGATTCGATTCCTTTCAGTAATTCCCAGGCGGAGATGTTTGCTTCGACTACTCCGACTGCGATTTTGCCTTTGAGTCTGCCTTCGTTTGAATTGATGGCTTCCTGAATGGCCTTGCGATATTCTTCCTGCAGCAGGGTTGAGCCCGATGAAAGGTCTGAGTGAAGCTGCGCTGAGGATGAATTCAATTCTTCTTTAGCATTATCGTTGTCTTCAGAAGCGGCGCCTGTTTCAACGGTAATGAATGCGCTGGAAGCTATGTCTTCCAGATAAGTCTTCTGTGAGTAAAGTTGCGCCTCCAGCCATCGGCAGGAATGGGAAAGCAGAGAATCGGCCTCGACTAATGCCCCGTATTCTCCGAGTGCGGGATTGACGCTGTTGCGCAGATGCTCGGATGCAATGGCTATGGATGCTGAGAGTTTTGGCGCATAAGCCTTTTCCAGGGATACTGAGGCTGTATAAGCCGCGCGTGCATAATCACCTATGATCTCTGAAGCAAGATCCTTTGAAAAATATGAGAGAACTGGATTCATAGCCGCCGCGACTTCGTTCCTGAGACTTAAGGAAAGTATGGACTGGAGTTCAGAGAAGGTGGAATTAAGTCCCTTAGCAAGCGCGTTGATATTCGCAAGATCGGCGGAGAGTTTGTCTGCGCAGTCAAGTGTGGAAACTGATACTTTAACCCAGTCGTCTGATGACATTGTCTCTACGTATTCTCTCGTGTCTGCAATGTCTGTCCTGAATGCCACGTCTATTCGAGCTGAATGTTTTACGGCATCGTTGAGCTCGGAAAATACCTTGTAAGTCAATACTCTGGCACCGTTAATCTGAGCGAGGACATCGTCTCTGACTGTGTTTATCTTTTTGATTTTGGCTTCAGTGTCAGGTCCTGTAGTGGAGGCAGCATCAGAGATGGCTTTGTCGAATGTTTCGTAAAGAGTTGCGGTTTTGGCTTCGATTTCCGGGAGTGCAGCAGAAAGTGAGGACAGGGACTTGGTTAGAGAATCTGAATAGGCTTTGAAGGCTTCATCAGCGGCATCGAGTTTTGGAAAGATGGCTCTCATTGTGTCGAGCTGTTCCTGAATTGTGTTGATACGCGGATTTTCGATTTTCCAAAGGCGGGAGTAGATGTCGTCAATCTGGGATGACCAGTCTTGTTCAGGGGTTTTATTGCAGCTCAATAAGCAAAATGCGGCGGCAAGAAATGTAGACGCGAGGATGCGGAAATCGATATTTTTCATATCTTTTTTGCTGATGTGTGTCTGACCACTTTTTTATGTCTAACTGATTGACAGTAACTCCTGCCAAACGGCTTGCAAATATATGAAAAATCATTTATTCAGTTCAGCTAATACGCGGAAAATAGTTGTGATTTGCTTTCAGAATTTTTATCTTTGACATATAGTCAACAACTTTTACATCGAAATAAAAGTTAGCCCAAGGTTGTGATTTGCTTTCAGAATTTTTATCTTTGACATATAGTCAACAACTCCCTGACAATCAACTTTCCTAGTGATAGGGTTGTGATTTGCTTTCAGAATTTTTATCTTTGACATATAGTCAACAACTCCAAGATAGGGGAGGTATCAGTAACTACAGTTGTGATTTGCTTTCAGAATTTTTATCTTTGACATATAGTCAACAAC
>CAVENC010000010.1:31382-69332 GCA_963617065.1 Butyricicoccaceae bacterium | reverse complement strand
ATGGCAGTACCTGGAGAGATCCTCAGCCTATCTTGACGGTTTCGACAGCCAAGCCTGAAAGCGCTGCGTGGACAGGACTCGGTGACGGGTGTGTAATATGGGATTCAAAAACTTCCCGATATATCTGCTATTATCAGGCCCGTGCCAACACCGGTACAAACGCCTTATGTATGGCGGCATCATCTGACAAGAACGGTGCTGCAGGAACGTGGAAGAAATGGGACGGCAAGGATTTTACTATTGAGGGCTGCAATTCTTCTACGGGACTCGGAGGAGAGGATATGGCGATAGATATTCTTTCTGAAACAGCAGGATGCAATCCTTCCGTAATGTGGAACACCTATCTGAATAAATGGGTTATGGTGTATGCGTCGTGGTCAAAGAGGGTTCTGGTATCGTACAGCGATGACGCCATCAACTGGACAAAACCGGTCAAAATTCTCGGCTCAATAGGCGTGCCTGCCTGGTATCCTAATTTGATAGGCGATGAGGGGGATCTCACGGGCGGTGAGGTTGTCAAGATTTATTGGTCTCATAATCAGGATGATAACGGGATCCGTGAAATAGGATACAGAAGCATTAAATTTATCAAAGAGTAATTATGAAAAAAAATATGTTCAGGGCGTTAGGTCTTGCGATTGTGTGCGCGGTTGTTCTGTCGGGATGTTCGAAGAAAGAGATCGTAGTGAAATATGACCCTTCGGTAAAGGACTATACACCTCAGGTGCGTGAGATTCTTGCTTCTCATCCGGAAGGCGGAGTTACCATAAAATTCGAAAAAGGGGAATATGACTTTTACCCGGAAAATGCAGTTGAAGATTTCCTCTCGCTTTCCAACAACTGTAGCGGTGACCGCAAGATTGCTTTCTACATCAAGGATATGAAGAATGTCTGTGTGCAGGGAGACGGGACTTCATTTATGTTCCACGGCAAGATTGTTCCTTTTGCAATAAAGAATTCTGAGAATGTGAGCGTCGGCGGTATTTCGATCGATTATGACTATCCTTGGACTTTTGAGGGTGAGGTTATTTCAAATGACCCTGTCACGAGAAGTTTCGTGGTCAAGGTGCTTCCTGACAATAAATACAGAATTGAAGGCGACCGGCTTTTCTACGGCGGATATGATTGGGAATATCCTATGGGTGAGAGCATTGTGTTCGACCCGCGCACGAGAAGGCCTTGGTATGATACTGCTGCCTATGATCACGGATATTGGTCCGGAGAGATGGGCGCCAGGGAGATAAGCGAAGGTGTTGTGGAATTTACACGTCTCAGCGCACGTGACGTGCCTCCTGTCGGAAGTATTTGGGATGACAAAGGCCCGACAAAGCTTAACCGCTCATATCCTGGAATCGCCATACTGTCAAGCCGAAAAGTAAATGTTGATAATGTCCACGTGTACAAGTGCGGTGCAATGGCTCTTATGGGCGAATACTCCGAGGATATTACCGTGTCAAATTTCTCCACTGCCCAGAAGGAGGGCAGCAATAGAATGATCACGTCCTCTGCAGACGCTACGCATTTTGTTGACTGTAAAGGAGTTATATTGCTTGAAAATTGCCATTTCGAGAGTATGCTGGATGATGCTACCAATGTTCACGGAGTATATATGAAGGTAGCTGAGGCTAGGGATTCCCGCACATTTACCGCAGTATTCGGACATTTCCAACAGGAAGGCAACCATTTTGCGGATGCAGGCGACTTGTTGCGCTTTGTCGATAAGACCAGCCTGAGACCGGTTGCTGAAGCGAAACTTGTCAGCATCGACAAGTCGGACAGGAAATGTTACGTGATGACTTTTGATGAGGACCTCCCGCAGATAGCTGAAGATCCTGCGCGCTTTGCCGTTGAGAACACTACTCGCGGTGCGTCAGTGATAGTGCGTAATTGCGTCGTCCGTTATAACAGGGCGAGAAGTCTGCTCATCTCGACTCCTGGCGATGTGCTTATCGAGAATTGCGACTTCGCTTCAATGATGGCTGGAATCCGCATCTGCGGAGATGCCAATTATTGGTTCGAATCCGGAAATACACGCAATGTCGTAATCCGAAACAATACCTTCACGGATTTGGCGATAGGCGGACGTCAGCCGCAGGCGATTCTTCAGATTGATCCGATAATACCTAAAGAGGCGCGTGACAATGATTATTTCTATCACGATCGCATTGTCTTTGAAGGAAATACTGTCAAGACTTTTGATAATCAGATTATTTATGCGCTGAGTGTCAAGTCCTTGGATATAAAGAACAACAAGTTCATAGACAGCAGTATGTATAAACCTCTATTCCCTGAACTCTCAGTAATTGATGTGCAGTTCTGCGGAGATGTAAATATCACGGGCAACGACTTCTCCGGGTGGAAGAAAGATGCCACTATAAGCATTCATAACTGTGTCAAGGTGAATGATCAGTCGGGGGTGAAAGTCGTGGATAAACCTAATCCGTATTTCTTCAAGAATTAGAATTTGCTTAAATTTATGATTGGATAACACTTAAACAACTTCTGATCGTGAAGCAGTTATTAAATTCTAAGTTTATAATATGTGCGATACTGGCGTTTTTCTCGTCGGTATCGCTTTTTGCTGATTCTGCCAACAGAATCGAGCCCGATCGCACCATCCTTTATGCCTCCAAGGATGGCGTTGATCTCTATATGGATATCTACGAGCCGGCTCGGGACAAGGCAATTGAAAATGGAAAATCGAAACCGACTCTGATTCATATATTCGGAGGCGGTTTCAAGGAAGGCTCGCGTCATCAGGAATGGCTGAGGCCTTGGTTCAGACAGATGAACGGCCTTGGATTCAGAATGGTGTCCATTGATTACAGGCTAGGACTAAAAGACGTCAAGGGCGTAAGTGCGGCCGAATTCGCTGTCCTGCTGGATAGAGCCATTGATATGGCGGTTGAGGACCTGTTCAGCGCCACTCTATACCTACTGAATAACAGGGATGAACTTGGAATTGATCCATATAATCTGGTGCTTACGGGCTCGTCGGCAGGGGCTATAACTGCTCAGCAGGCAGAATGGGAAATCTGCGAAGGAAGTCAGCTGGCATCGGTGCTCCCGAGTGGATTCAATTACCGCGGAGTAATGTCCTTTGCGGGAGCTGTGCTTGTGGATGGCGATTTGCATTACGCCAAGACTCCTTGTCCTATGATGATGTTTCACGGTACGGATGACGAGTTGGTGCCTTATGAAAAGATTGAGTCTGCCGGGGTGTTATTTTGTGGCTCAAGCTGCATAAAGCCTGCTGCCGAGAAGGCGGGAGGCGTAGTCAGGATTTACAGATTTCCTGGAATTAATCACGCTGTGGCGGGATATATGCCTCAGACCGTGGATAAGCAAGTCGATTTTCTTCAAAGATGCGTGATGGATGGCTCTTGTGAAAGTGTTGATGCTCAGATTGTTGATCCTTCACTCCCGACATATCGCACTGACAATCCCAATGCCCTGTATGAAATAAAGGATGAGGATACAAGATGGAAGATTCTGCCTTCTGGACAGGGAATAGTTCTTGACGCTTCATCTGTGGCACTTCCTGTGGAAGACCATCTGGAGATGAGCGGTGAACAGGTGTCTTGTGTGCTCAGGTGGGGGATTGACAATAAAAGAGCGTTCCATAACGAAAAATCGTTGGTGTTCCCGCTTCTCAGGACAATTCCCAACAATACACACGCCTCGCTGAACTATCGCACTTCGGTGGATATCCCTTCGCTTCTTACCGTAAACCGGCGCTCTCTTATAAAGGAATGTGTGGAGACGGTGCGCATTGACGGACTTGTGGAGGTTACCAGCCTGTGGTCCAAGTCAAATGCTTTCATCGGCGTAGGAAACGGAAAGACAGAGACGGCTTGCATCCGTATGACGCGCACGATATTCTCGTCAACGACCTCTGCGGCAGTATGCGAAAAATTTGTCATCAAAAATGTTACGGCGGATAACCTGCTTCTGACTGTTCCGGAATTTTGCGAAGTGACTTCTACTGATCCGTATGCTGGAGTTGACGGTACTTATCTGATTAGAACAGAGATAGATAAACCTTGGACAGGTTGGCTCGCTCCGGGTGCGGAACACAGCTTTGCCGTAGTTTATCAGGCATATCGCGAGAATGGCGGAGAAACTCCGGCAGTGCTTGATTGCGAGACTGAACTTGCATCACGCGAGGCGCTTGTGCACGAAATGGACTCTTCGCTCGTGCTTGAAACGCCGGACTCCGTGCTCAATGAACTTTTCCGTTTCTCGAAAATACGAGCCTGCGAAAGCATTTACCGCACAAAAGGCGGTCTTATGCACTCTCCGGGAGGGGAAAGCTATTATGCAGCCATCTGGGCAAACGACCAGGCTGAGTATGTCAATCCGTTCTTCCCGTTTGTCGGTTATGACAAGGCAAATGGCTCTGCCCTCAATTCGTTCAGGCTTTTCGCCCGTTATATGAACGACGAATATAAACCTCTGCCGAGTTCCATCATTGCGGAAAGCGACGATATATGGAATGGACGCGGTGACAGGGGAGATGCGGCAATGATTGCTTACGGCGCATCCAGATACGCTCTTGCTTGCGGAGATATTTCTCAAGCACGTGAACTTTGGCCTCTGATTCAGTGGTGCCTTGAATATTGCAGAAGGAATCTCAATTCCCAGGGTGTGGTGAATTCCGACACGGACGAACTGGAAAACAGGTTTGAGTCAGGTGATGCCAATCTGTGCACTTCGACACTGTATTATGATGCTTTGATTTCAGCGTCTTATCTATGCAAGGAATTGGGAGTCAGTGGCTCGTCTGCATCGAAATATCGCAAACAGGCAGGAGAACTTGAAAAGTCTATCGAGAAGTATTTCGGAGCGGATATGGCGGGCTATCACACTTATCGTTATTATGACGGAAACACTCTGCTCCGTTCTTGGATATGTATGCCTCTCATAACTGGTATCAGAACTCGTGCAGCCGGTACCTCCGCAGCATTACTCGGTCCGGAACTGATGTCTGAGAACGGTTGCCTTACCCAGCAGGGGAGCGATGTGTTCTGGGACAGGTCAACGCTCTATGCGTTCAGAGGAATCCTTTATTCCGGAAATACGCGCGATGTTCTTCCTCTGCTAGATCATTATTCGGCCAAGAGGCTTCTGGGCGACCACGTTCCTTATGCCGTGGAGGCTTGGCCTGAAGGCTCTCAGAGGCATCTTTCTGCGGAAAGCGGGCTTTATTGCAGGGTGTTCACGGAAGGGCTTTTCGGAATCCGTCCTACAGGGCTGCACTCATTCACTATGAATGCTACTTTGCCGGATGGCTGGGATTCCTGCTCGCTGAGACATTGCAGGGCTTTTGGCGGTGATTTTGACGTGATTCTCTACAAAACTGCGGAAGGCTCAGTACGAGTGAAGATTTATGACCATCGTTCGGGAGTGAGCCGTTCTTACAAGCCCGACCGCAACGGTTCGATTATAGTCAAACTTTAGTGTGAATTGACTCGAACGGAGGCTTTCCGAGCCGGTGCATCGCTCAAATTTTTTCTGGAAAATTGTTAAATTCGCCGGACGAAAAATTGAAACAGCTATGATTGCTCTTTTCGACTTTGACGGTGTCGTGATGAATACCGAACTCCATTACTCGCGCTTTTGGAACAGCGTAGGTGTAAGGTATCTCAATCGCGATGATTTCAACTCCCTCATCAAAGGCCAGACATTGAAACATATATTCACCTATTTCGAGGGTAGAGATGCTGACCAAGCGGCAATTACCGAAGAACTTAACGAGTTTGAAGTCAATATGCCGTATGACGAGGTTCCGGGGGCTTTCAAATTTATCCGCAGCCTGAGGGACGCTGGTGTTCCCGTAGCTGTGGTCACGAGCTCTTCCGCGAAGAAGATGGAAAATGTATATCGTCATTATCCGGACTTCAAAGATCTGGTCGGCAATATCTTTACCGCGGAGAATGTGGCGAAGTCGAAACCGGATCCGGAGTGTTTTCTGACTGCGATGGGAAGACTTGGAGGAACTCCGCAGACGACTGTCATATTTGAGGACTCTGTCAATGGTCTGAAAGCGGCAAAGGCTGCCGGAGCGAAAGTGGTAGGCCTGTTGACTTCCAATCCGGAATCCGTGGTTGCAAACTATGCCGACATCTGTATCAATGATTTTACGCATCTGTCTTTGGACGATGTGAAAAAGCTTTTCTGATTTCCAATGGAAAGATTGGTCGAGTGCGTTCCGAATTATAGCGAAGGTCGTGACAATAGTGTCATAGACGCGATAGTCAATGCCATATCCGGTGTCAGGGTGATGACTGACCGCGGAGAGGAGTCTGTGAAGGTTCTTAATGTAGATTCCGGTGAAGCGGCGAACAGGACTGTAGTGACTTTTGTAGGCAGTCCGGAGGCTGTTATTGAGGCAGCGTTCCGTGGCGCGGAAACTGCCTGCCGGCTAATAGATATGAGACTTCATCACGGAGTGCATCCACGTACCGGAGCAGTGGATGTGCTTCCCATTATTCCGATTTCCGATATTTCGCTTGAAGAGTGCGCCGATTTGGCAAGATGCCTGGCCAGGAGAATGTATGAGGAACTGGGCGTTCCTTGCTATTGTTATGAGGCATCTGCGTTCAGACCTGAAAGAAAGCGGCTTGAGGTGTGCAGGGGCGGGGAATATGAGGCTTTGGCTGAAAAAATTGCAAATCCTGAAACTCGTCCTGACTTCAGTCCGGATGAATACAATGATACTGTTGCAAGGACCGGGGCTTTTACAGTGGGTGCAAGAAAGTTCCTTATTGCGGTGAATTTCAATTTGAATACATCGTCGGTAAGTCTTGCCAAGTCTATCGCCGGGATTGTCAGGGAATCCGGTAGGATTGTGGAAGGTTGCAGAATTCCTGGAACGTTGAAAGGCTGTAAGGCAATCGGTTGGTATATAGAAGAATATGGCATCGCGCAGGTGTCTATGAATATAACGGACATCGATGTGACGCCGCTCCATATTGCTTATGAGGAGGTCTCTCGAGTCGCTTCGTCTATGGGATTAAAGGTGACGGGAACTGAAATCATAGGCCTTGTGCCTAAACGGGTTCTTGTTGAGGCCGGGCAGTTCTATAGGGCAAAAAGCGGTCTTCCCTTGGATGTTCCGGAGATGGAATTGATGAAAACGGCAATAGATGCGATGAGTTTGAATGAGTTGCGGGAGTTTGATGTTGAGTCTAAAGTAATATAATTTTTTACATCAAATATTCACTCATATCTATCCCGTTCGCGAGACCTTCACGTATCTCCGAGATGAGTAATCTATTCGGAGCTCGCAGCGACTCAAGGGGTTTGGGGAATCCGGTCCCCAATAGAACTTCAATTCGCTCCAGAGGAGCGAGAAACGCTCGTTTTTACATCAAATATTCACTCATATCTACCCCATTCGCGAAACCTTCGCGTATTTCCGAGATGAGTAATCTATTCGGAGCGTAGCGACCGAAGGGGTTTGGGGAATCCGGTCCCCAATAGAACTTCAATTCGCTCCAGAGGAGCGAGAAACGCTCGTTTTTACATCAAATATTCACTCATATCTACCCCATTCGCGAAACCTTCGCGTATTTCCGAGATGAGTAATCTATTCGGAGCGTAGCGACCGAAGGGGTTTGGGGAATCCGGTCCCCAATAGAACTTCAATTCGCTCCAGAGGAGCGAGAAACGCTCGTTTTTACATTAAAAACTTGCTCATATCCTCGCCCTTCGCGAGTCCCTCTCGTATCTCCGTGGAAGATATATCCACAATGGGAGCATCGAGAAGCTGGATGTTATAGAACCGCTTGTCTCCGTCCTCGAGACTGATTTTGTCGGCATTGGAATCCGATGAATCCAGGACATAATACGGCGGAAATTCCTTGCATTCTTCCATTAGAGACTCGCGCAACTTCTTAATGTCGAATCCTTTGCGCGGATAAACCGCCACGCCGTACTCGGCAAGTAGCCTCTGGAAATCCCTCCATTTGTGTATGGAAAACAGATTGTCCGCTCCTATTATCAGGGTGAAATCATTTTCCGGCTCCCTCTGCTTCAGCGCATCCAATGTCTTGATCGTGTAATGCGGAGGCTCCATATTCAGTTCGATGTCATCCACCCACACATTCAGTTCCGGATGTCTCTTCACCGCCTCTACTGCCGCGTCATATCTGTCCTTTCCCGATAATGCACTTATGGAGTCCTTCAGAGGATTTTTCGGGGAAACCACGAGATACACCCAATCGAATCCTTTCTCTGTAGTCAGGTATTTCAGGATGGCCAGATGACCTATGTGAAGAGGGTTGAAAGACCCTGAATATACGGCGATTCGCATCTCGGAAGTGCTATGGTCTTATCCGTCAAGAATATGTGAGGCTGCTAGGCTTTCAGAAAATCATCTACCAGATGTTCGGCCTCGGTGTACGCCTTCTCCAGATTGTCGTTTACCAGAATGTGGTCGAATTTGTCGGCGTATGTCATTTCTTCGGCAGCCTTGGCTACACGCTTTTCGATGGCTTCGGGACTGTCTGTACCCCTGTTGACCAATCTCTTCCTCAATTCCTCTATGGAAGGAGCCTGAATGAATACTGACAACGCCTTCTCGCGGAAATATTTCTTCAGATTCACGCCACCCTTGACATCGACATCGAAAATTATCACGTGCCCTTTGTCCCAGATGCGTTCGACCTCAGATTTAAGAGTGCCGTAGAACGAACCGCTGTAAACCTCCTCGTATTCGACAAACTTGTCCTCGCTGATCATTTTCCGGAACTCGTCGGCCGTGAAAAAATGATATTCCACACCGTTCCTTTCCTGACCTCTCGGCGCGCGAGATGTGGCAGAAACGGAAAATTCCATTTCAGGGTGAAGTTTGAGTATATGATTGACGATTGTGCTTTTTCCCGAACCCGACGGGGCTGAGAATATGACGACCTTGTTGCTCATTGTCTTTGATTTGTGCAAAAGTACGTATCTTTTGAATAATATCAAATTTGCTTCAGATTTTGGCGCAATTTTCTTAATTTTGCCGTGCTTTTCGGAATGGTATGCCAAATTGTCGCAACTGCGGACATTGGCAGAATTATTGCACGGAAAACACCCGGTGTCCGCAGAGCGGATATGGATTGAAATAATTTCTAATTTTATAGAGAATATGGTTTCTTATAAAGAATTGGGTCTTGTAAACACAAGAGAAATGTTTGCTAAGGCCGTTAAAGGCGGATATGCAATCCCTGCCTTCAACTTCAACAACATGGAACAGCTTCAGGCTATCATTCAGGCTGCTGCTGAGTTGAAATCACCAGTTATCCTTCAGGTGTCAAAGGGTGCACGTAACTATGCAAACCAGACACTTCTCCGTTATATGGCAGAGGGTGCTGTAGAGTATGCAAAAGAGCTTGGTTGGGAGCATCCGCAGATCGTTCTTCACTTGGATCACGGTGACTCTTTCGAACTTTGCAAGAGCTGCGTAGATATGGGCTTCTCATCAGTTATGATCGACGGCTCATCACTTCCTTATGAGGAGAACATCGCTCTTACAAAGAAAGTTGTTGAGTATGCTCACAAATATGATGTTACAGTAGAGGCTGAGCTCGGAGTTCTCGCAGGTGTTGAGGACGAAGTTGCAGCTGAAGAGTCTCACTATACAAAGCCAGAGGAAGTTATCGACTTCTCTACACGTACAGGCTGCGATTCTCTCGCAATCTCTATCGGAACTTCACACGGTGCTTACAAATTCAAACCAGAGCAGTGCACACGTGACCCTAAGACAGGCCGTCTCGTTCCACCGCCACTTGCATTCGACGTTCTTCACGAAATCGAGAAGAAACTCCCTGGATTCCCAATCGTTCTCCACGGATCATCTTCAGTTCCACAGGAGTATGTTGACATCATCAACCAGTTCGGCGGAAAACTTCCTGATGCAGTAGGTATCCCTGAGGATCAGCTTCGCGAGGCTTCCAAGTCAGCTGTATGCAAGATCAACATCGACTCAGACTCACGTCTCGCTATGACAGCTGCAGTACGTAAAGTGTTCGCTGAGAAACCGGGTGAGTTTGACCCACGTAAATATCTTGGACCTGCTCGTGACGAGATGAAGAAACTCTATGAGCACAAGATCAAGGATGTTCTTGGTTCAGACGGTAAGGCTGAATAAGTTGAAACTGAATAAGTAGAAGCTTATAAGTTATTAAAAATATAATCAGAAGAAGGCGGCTAATAAGTGATTATTGGTCGCTTTCTTTTTTCTTTATTGATGACGAGCTCCATAGCAACGCTGTTTGCCTACGCTCTTTCAGGGCTCATTAGTAACACTACAATACCCCATTCATAAATTTACATCGACTCCGTGCAAGATTTCCGCTCGTTTGTATTTATGATTGTGAAGTCCGGCTGCGACTTAAGATGTTGAATTATTGCTGAAAGTGTTGAGAACTTTCTGAAAGTTGTTTTGGTGAAAATATCTTCAGAGAGATGCAACACTTCATTAAGGAGAAGCATCTTATTCGTCGGAATTATAATAAAATATACCAAAAAGGCTAACGAAACAACAACGGTATGAAGTACGTATTGGTAGATCACAGTAAATTGGGCAGGTATAGTGGCTTCGCTGAGATTAGCGAGAACTACGGAAAATGTCTGGCGGAAATGAATCTTCCGGACATTCATTTTGTATATATGTTGCCAAGGCGTTATTTCGGTCACTTTGGAGATAACGTAAGCTATATTTCTTTTGAAAATCCGGTGGAAGACTTGCAGCGGTTGGGAATCAAGATTGATTTGTGGCACGCGACAGACCAGCTTTTCAAGTTCAGGCTGCATCAAAAGGGAATGAAGCAGTTGCTGACTGTTCACGATTTGATAAATTTCCAGAAGAAGAAAGGAATTCATAAGATTAAGCATTTGTTGAAATTTAGATGGCGTGTAACCCATTCTCATTGCATATCAGTTATTTCTGATTACGTTAAGGACGAACTGCACAGCTACGGAATCGCACGAAATCTGCCGGTAGTTGAGATACCTAACGGGGTACGGGAACTTGAGAATGACCCAAGAGTGAAGCCGTCGTTTGTCGGGGAAAATGACAAATTCTTCTTTGCGATAGGTCAGGTATGCCCTCGAAAGAATTTCGAATCCATCGTCGCAATGATGCGCGAATTCCCGGAATATAAACTTTTTATATGCGGTGTGTGCGACAGTAGATATGCGAGAGCATTCAAATCTGCATTGGCGGATTCTCCGGAGTCTGACAGGATAGTTATGACAGGCGGAATAAGCGATGAGGAAAAGAACTGGATGTACGCCCATTGCGAAGCTTTCCTGATGCCTAGTCTTATGGAAGGATTCGGATTGCCTGTGGTTGAAGCGATGCGTTTCGGTAAACCTGTATTTTGCGCAAATGCAACTTCACTCCCGGAAGTGGGCGACAAATATGCGTATTATTGGAATGATTTTGCTCCTGAAGCGATGGCTAAGGTTGTACGTGACGGGTTGGCTTCATTCTCATACAAAACTGATGGTATTGCTGAAATCGAGTATTCGAAAAAATATAGTTATCAGCAGTTTACAAGGATGTATGTGGAACTGTACAGGAAAATTCTAAGAGCCGGAGAGTCCTCTCACGATATCTCTCTTAAGTCGATACTGCAAGGTGCGCTCGCTCCGGAGTCGTTGCTTAGTGCGTCAGTATCGGAGTAGGTTTCTTACGGTTAATTGTACGGATATGCGACGTGTTCTTTGAATACATTGTCGTGTATAAGCAACATTTTTTATAATTTTGGCATCTACACTGTCTGGTGATGTGTTGCTGCTTTCGTGGCGGGATGCATCGCCTAAACATTATTAACTGCCAAAATTTACTTATATGTCTGATACACAGAAGATTGATGCTGTGTTAACTTGGGTGAACGGAAATGACCCTGTTCTAAAGGAAGAGAGGAGCCGATACCTGACAGCAAAACACGAAGACAAACACGATGATATAGCCGGAAAGGACAGATTTATACAGGCAAATGAAATACGTTTCGCTGTTGCGTCGATTCTTCGTTTCGCACCCTATGTGGGGCGCATATTCATTGTTACAAACAAGCAGAATCCTAATCTTGACGATTTCCTCGCACTGAATTTTCCCGACAATAAGGTTCCGATAATAATTGTGGACCAGAATACACTCTTCGAGGGATACGAGCAGTACCTTCCGGTATTCAACAGTATTGCAGTGGAAACTATGATTTGCCGCATTCCCGGACTTTCGGAGAAATTCATTTATATGAATGACGACTTTTTCTTCGCAGGGCCTTCGGTTATGGAGGATTTGTTCAGGGGAGATAAGGTCGTATGCTATTCAAGTCGTATCTGGTGCACAGGGATGCGAATTGTCAGGGCCTTGCGAAAAGACAGGGACGGCCATAAGAGATTTACGTATAAGGATTCATTGCTGAACGGAGCGGACATAATAGGTGCCTGGCGTTTCTTCTACCTGCCTCACGAGCCGCATCCGATATTGAAAAGTGTGCTCTCCTCATATCTGGAGGCGCATCCTGAGTGTATTGAACGGAATGTTCGTCACAAATTCAGAGATTATGAGCAATTCAATGTGCAGGGCTTTTTCTATGTTCTCGCAGAGAGTCAGGGCCGTCTGATTCATAAGAGCCACAGGAATGTCAATCTTATGATCAGAAGGGCGAAGAGTCCGGAATATGTGAAGAAAAAACTTGATTGGGCTGACTCCAGGAAGGCTCTCAAGTATGGTTGTATGAACGCTCTGCATTCAGCGGATCCTGTGTCCAAAGAAATGTATGAATCTTGGGTTTGCAAGAGATTGTCAATCAAGATTTGAACAGAATGTTCTATCTTTGAAGAAAATTCAACAAATAAGATAATGGATAAGAATAGTTACGCATTGGGTATGAGCATTGCCCACAATATGCTTCAGTCAGGAGTTAAGGAAATCTCGTTTGACGATTTTGTTGCCGGACTCAAAGCTACACTTACAGGTCAGGAACCTGCAATTTCATATCAGGAGGCAGGAGAACTGCTTGACAAGTATTTCCAGCAGCTTCAGGAAAAACAGGCTGCGGAACAGGCTGAAATTGCTGAGGCTATGAAGAAAGAGGGTGTGGAATTCCTTGCTGCAAATGCGCAGAAAGAAGGGGTTACAGTGCTCCCAAGCGGTCTTCAGTATAAAGTTATAAAGGCCGGAAACGGACGTAAACCAGGAAAATCAGATCAGGTGAAGTGCCATTATGAGGGTACGTTCGTCAACGGAGAGAAGTTTGACAGCTCTTATGACCGCAAGCAGCCTGCCCTTTTCGGTGTTAATCAGGTTATTGCAGGTTGGACAGAAGCTCTGCAGTTGATGTCGGAAGGCTCAGAGTGGCAGCTGTTCATACCATACAATCTGGCTTACGGAGAGGCTGGAGCGCCGGGTTCCATTCCTCCATACGCCACATTGGTGTTCAAGGTTGAACTGATAGAGGTTCTATAGATTGTTTTCGTAGAAATATCTCCATAGAGGGGCGGCCATAAGCGATTGCTTGATCTGGTCGTTCACCATAAGATCCTTGACCTGGGAGTTGTTCAGAAGAACGATTTCCAGGTCTTCTGTATTGTCAAGATGCTGTTCTCCAAGCTTCTTGACGCCCTTTGCCACGAAGCAGTGTGAAATGTTGTTCGTGGTGCTTGAGTTGCCGGAAATGCTCATAATCTCCTTCCATTTGCCGTCTCCATAGCCGGTCTCTTCCATCAGTTCACGTTTGGCGGCTTCAAGTGGCGTCTCTCCCGTCTCGATGACTCCGGCAGGAATCTCGTAGCAGGTCTTGCCAAGTCCGTGTCTGTATTGGCGTTCCATTACGAACTCGCCGTTCTCAGTCAGGGCGATTACATTGACCCAATCCGGATATTCAAGAACATAGAATTCAGGGTTCTGCCTTCCGTCCGGCAGCTCTACGCAGTCTCTTCTCACCGTCAGCCACGGGCGCTTGAACAGATATTCGCTCTTGAGTATTTTCCACTTTCCATCTTCTGAGATGGCTTCTTTTATAATGTCTGCCATAGTCTAAAAAATTATCGTAAAGGTAGTATAAAATTCATTACATTTGCCGGTCGTTCCTGACGCGTAAGAGCTCGGACGTTGCGAAATTATCGTCATTTGTCTAAAAATGTCTGTCGGATATGCAGAATTGGTTGGAAATATTCACTCTTGTCACCGGACTTCTGTTCCTTGTCCTTGAAATACGTCAGAGCAACTGGATGTGGGCTGTGCAGATTCTCACCGGAATCACCTCAGTCATACTTTTTTATAGGCAGGGATTGTATGCTTCAATGGCTTTGAATGTTTATTACGTTGTAGCTGCTGTCTGGGGCGTAATAAGTTGGCGCAGAGATTCCGTTTCGGATGAAAATGTTTCCAATTCCATACATCTGCGTCGGGTGACAGCTAAAGTTATAATAATCAGCATATTGCTTCAGATAATCGGAACTGCGGTGCTGCTGTGGGGACTCAAATTGATTGGCGATCCGATGTCCGGTCTCGACGCAGGCATAACAGTGCTTAGTCTTATTGCAACATGGTGGCTGGTAAGGACTTATAAGGAACAGTGGTTGCTATGGATACTGGCGGACCTGCTTTATGTAGTAATGTGTTGCGCGCAGGAAATGTATTTTATGTCCGGCCTCTACGCATTCTATACCCTTTCCGCAGTTTATGGCTTTGTCCACTGGCGAAAAAATGGCCGGCTGATCGATTAACTCGCGTTGCTCCGGGAGTATAGTCTTTTCATATTTAAACGTTTTTCATTCCAAAAAGTTTTGCATTTGTCCTGAGAGTGTATAAATTTGCAGTGTTGACTTGAATTTCAGTATAAATATACAGTCAATGCTTAACAACCCAAGTCTTGGAATCTGTACAGGAATGGTGACTTGGCAGTTACGGGAGAGGACCCCTTATACAACGAACAGAAAACAAATGGAAATGAACCCTAAACAGAAGCGTTTGGAAGTATTGAAGAAGCTGATTGCTTCCAACAATGCAGGAAATCAGGATGATATCCTGTCAATGCTTTCTGCGAACGGGTTTGTTGTGACTCAGGCTACATTGTCGAGAGACCTGAAAGAGTTGAAAGTCGCGAAAGTTCCTGACGGAAAGGGAGGTTACGGTTACCGGCTTTCCGAGCAGATTGCAAAAGAGAGTGCGCGTCAGTCATCTCCGAAACCTGCATTGGCCGAGATGTCCAATATGCTTTCAGGAATTGAAAGCGTTGAATTCTCCGGACAGATCGGCGTTTTCCATACACTTCCGGGATATGCGAATATGATTGCATCGGTGATTGACTCCGGAATCGGCAGCGAAGTGATGGGAACAATTGCCGGTGACGACACGATTTTTCTTGCACTGCGCGCTACCAGCGACGTGGATACCTTAATGTCGCAATTGGAAGCAGTCCTTCCGGGCATTTCTGCCCGACGAATTTAGGCCGAAGACCGGCCCTATCCAGATGCAATGTGTTCGAACATTGTATGAAAATACATCATCCGTCCGGATGTATGACAAGATATCAACATTATAATTAGGAATATAAGATGACAATCGATGATTTTACAGTCGAAGTGGCGACTGAAAAACATTTGAAGTATGTGGATGAAATACTCAAGACTATAGAGGATGCCACAAAGGTGAGAGGTACTGGAATCGCAAAGCGAAATCCGGAATATGTCAAGCAGAAAATGCTTGAGGGAAAGGCTATTATAGCAATGCAGGGCGGTAACTTCGCTGGCTTCTGCTATATAGAATCTTGGGATCACGAGGAGTTTGTAGCAAATTCCGGTCTTATAGTCAAGCCTGATTACAGAGGCGTGGGACTGGCGAAGAAGATAAAACAGACAGCATTCGCATTGTCCAGAAAGAAATTTCCGAACGCAAAGTTGTTCGGTCTTACCACCGGCCTGGCCGTTATGAAAATCAATACGGAACTGGGATATACCCCGGTGACATTTTCAGAACTTACTAACGACCCTGTATTCTGGAAGGGTTGCGAAAGCTGCATCAATTTCGATGTGCTCAGCAGGAATAATTATACACGCTGTCTCTGCACGGGAATGCTGTATGACCCGAACAAAGAGCACACTTCTCATCAGGAGTCGAAACCGAAGAAAAAGGTCGTTGTCGCATTCAGCGGAGGTCTGGATACATCATTCAACGTAATGTATCTTACCAAGGAAAAAGGTTATGAAGTGTATGCCGCCTGTGCGGATACAGGTGGATTCAGCGCTGAACAGCTCAAGGAAAATGAGGAGAAGGCATACAAACTCGGCGCAAAAAAATACGTGACATTGGACGTGACCAAAGAATATTATGACAAGAGTATTCGATATATGGTTTACGGCAATGTCCTCAGAAACGGCACATATCCTATCTCGGTTTCATCGGAAAGGATATTCCAGGCTATGGCTATTGCCAAATATGCCAAGGAAATAGGAGCGGACGCTATCGCGCACGGTTCAACTGGTGCCGGCAATGATCAGGTCCGTTTCGATATGACATTCCTTGTTATGGCTCCTGGAATCGAGATTATAACGCTTACAAGGGATATGGCGCTCACTCGTCAGTATGAAGTGGATTATCTCAACAAAAACGGATATTTCGCAGACTTTACCAAGCTGAAGTATTCATACAATGTAGGATTGTGGGGTACCTCGATTTGCGGAGGCGAAATTCTGGATTCAGCGCAGGGCCTTCCGGAAAGTGCTTATCTCAAGCAGGTTACAAAGAACGGAAGCGAGATTGTGAAACTCGGGTTCGAGAAGGGACAGATTGTCAGCGTGAACGGGGAGCATTTTGACGACAAGGTCAAGGCCATCCAGAAAATAGAGTCGATCGCTGCGCCGTACGGAATCGGCAGGGATATGCATGTGGGGGATACGATTATCGGAATCAAGGGCCGTGTGGGATTCGAGGCCGCTGCGTCGATGCTTATAATCGGGGCTCACAAATTTCTTGAGAAATATACGCTCAGCAAGTGGCAGCAGTATTGGAAGGACCAGGTTGCCAACTGGTACGGAATGTTTCTGCACGAAAGTCAGTATCTTGAGCCAGTTATGAGGGATATCGAGGCAATGCTCGAAGAGAGCCAGAGAAACGTGACCGGCACTGTCATAATGGAGCTTCGTCCGTATTGTTTCTCTGCAGTCGGAGTGGATTCAGTCAACGATCTCGTCAAGACGAAATTCGGAGAGTACGGCGAGATGCAGAAAGGTTGGACAAGTGAAGATGCCAAAGGGTTCATCAAGGTGCTGTCAACTCCGTTGCGTGTTTACTATTCCAACCACAAGGAAGAGGGCGAGAAGTTGGAGCAGGAACTGTAGGAATTGAGCCCCGCAAGAGCCCATTTTACAAGGAGCTGATTGGAAAATAAGTTTAATTCATACAATAAGTCAGACACTTGAAGAACTTGAATGAAATACGTGTAGGTATCGCAGGTGCTGCCGGCTACACTGCCGGAGAATTGATGCGAATACTCAAATGTCATCCTTATGCGAAAATAGCGTTTGCACAGAGCGAGAGTAATGCAGGCAATCCGGTATGGCAGGTGCATCAGGACCTTATCGGCGAGACTGATATGAAATTTACAGCTGAGCCGGATTTGACAGATGTAGATGTAATATTCATCTGCTCAGGTCACGGTAAGTCAAAGTCTTATGTCCATTCTCTGCCTGACAGCTACAAGGGAAAGATAATTGATTTGAGCAATGATTTCAGGCTTGACGCGGATGCGGAAGACTTTGTATATGGGCTGCCTGAAGCATTCAAGACTGAAATATGCAAGGCTTCGCATATCGCAAATCCAGGTTGCTTTGCTACCGCAATGCAGTTGGCGCTTCTGCCTATGGCAAAGGCCGATAAACTCACTGAAGTTCACGTGACCGGAGTTACCGGTTCTACAGGTGCAGGACAGAAGCCGTCAGAAACCACCCATTTCAGCTGGCGGGCCGACAATCTCTCTGTATATAAGCCTTTTACACATCAGCATCTCGGGGAAGTGAAACAGACTCTTCATCGTCTTGCGCCGTCATTCGGCGACAGCTTGGATTTCATTCCGATAAGGGGTTGCTTTTCCAGAGGAATTCTGGTGTCGGCATATATGAAGACCGACATATCAGAAGAGGATGCAGCCAAACTGTATTCAGATTACTACAAGGATGCACCGTTTGTAAATGTCGTGGATATGAATCTAGACATAAAGGTTGTGACGAATACCAACAAATGCATGCTAAATGTGCATAAATATGGTGATAACCTGCACGTTATCAGCGTGATAGATAATTTGGTGAAAGGGGCGTCCGGCCAGGCGGTGCAGAATATGAATCTGATTTTCGGACTGCCTGAAACTACCGGGCTTAACCTAAAGGGCAATCGCTTCTAGAAATCGTATTGAGAAGCCTTCTCGGCATCTGATGCAAAAAAATTGAGAGTATGAATCTGTTTGACGTTTACAGTATATTTGACGTTACCCCGGTCAAGGCAAAGGGATGCCGTATTTGGGATGACAAAGGCCAGGAATATCTGGACCTGTATGGCGGTCACGCCGTGATTTCTGTCGGACATAGTCGTTCGGAGTATGTCGCCGCGATTACTGCGCAACTTGACAAGATAGGATTTTATTCAAACAGTGTGAAGAATCCTATGCAGGAAGAGCTTGCAGCAAAGATCGGCGAAATGTCCGGACTTGAGGACTGGTCTCTGTTCCTGATCAATTCGGGCGCTGAAGCCAACGAGAATGCCTTGAAATTGGCGTCTTTCCATACCGGAAAAGATCGCATTGTGGCATTCAAGCACAGCTTTCACGGAAGGACATCCGGTGCGGTTGCGGTTACGGATAATCCTAAATATGTCTCTCCGTTCAATTCCCACCATTGCGTCACTTTCGTCGAGCTGAATGACGTGGCGGCAGTTGAGACTGAACTTCAGAAAGGCGATGTCGCAGCTGTAATCATTGAGGGAATCCAGGGCGTGGGAGGTATAAATATGCCTACTGACGCTTTCTTGAAGGACCTAAGGCAACTCACGAAAAAATATGGCGTTTGCCTGATTCTGGACGAGGTTCAGAGCGGATATGGACGTACGGGCAAATTCTTTGCGCATCAGTGGGCCGGCATAGTCCCTGACCTGATAACGATGGCAAAAGGTATGGGCAACGGCTTTCCGATAGGCGGAGTGCTGATTTCTCCGGATTTCAAGGCGACCAAAGGTATGCTGGGCACCACTTTCGGCGGAAATTACCTGGCGATGGCGGCGGCGCTTGCGGTCATCGACATAATGAAGAAAGAGAATCTTGTGCAGAACGCTTACGAGGTTGGTGAATATCTTAAAGCAAATATTCCTGCGTCTCCTCGAATCAAGGATGTGCGCGGACGTGGACTTATGTTGGGAATACATTTCAATGAGCCCGTAAAGGAGATACGTTCAAAACTGCTTTTCGACAAGCACGTGTTTACAGGAGTGGCCGGTACCGATATGGTAAGACTGCTCGCTCCGCTGGTGCTGTCAAAACAGGAGGTTGACGAGTTCGTCAAGGCATTGAAAGAGGTTCTTTAGTCAGCCGGAAATCACGTTCGGAATTCATTCATAACAATTAGAATCAGAAATATGAAACAGTTTTTACACGTAAGCGATATAGGTGATCTCAATGCGGCTTTGAAAGAAGCTAAAGAAGTGAAGGCCAATCCGTTTGGCTGGCAGAATCTCGGTAAGAACAAGACTGTGATTCTTGTATTCTTCAACAACAGCCTGCGTACGAGGTTGAGCAGTCAGAAGGCTGCACAGAATCTTGGAATGAATCCTATTGTGCTGAATGTTAATGGGGATAGCTGGAAACTGGAGACAGAGATGGGTGTCATTATGGATGGCGACAAATCTGAGCATCTGCGCGAGGCGATTCCTGTTATCGGCAGTTATTGCGATATGATCGGCGTGCGTTCATTTGCAAGGTTTGAAGATAGGAACTTTGATTATGAGGAGACCATCATCAAGCAGTTCATCGAGTATTCCGGCAAGCCGGTAATCAGTCTGGAATCTGCCACAGTGCATCCTTGTCAGGCATTCGCGGATTTGATAACTATAGATGAATACAAGAAGAAATCTCGTCCGAAGGTTGTCCTGTCTTGGGCTCCGCATCCGAAGGCATTGCCTCAGGCTGTGCCGAACTCCTTTGCGGAGTGGATGAATGTAGCGGACGTGGATTTTGTAATCACGTGTCCGGAGGGTTATGAGCTAGCGCCTCAGTTTGCTGGTAATGCTCGCGTTGAGCACGACCAGATGAAGGCTTTTGAGGGTGCGGATTTCATATATGCTAAGAATTGGTCTTCATACAAGGAATATGGACAGATTCTCAGCAAGGATATGAATTGGACGGTCGGCGCGCGTCAGATGGCGGTCACAAACAATGCTTATTTTATGCACTGCCTTCCTGTGCGCAGAAATATGATTGTGACGGACGAGGTCATAGATTCGCCTCAGAGTCTTGTCATTCCGGAGGCTGCGAATAGGGTTGTGTCTGCACAAGTTGTTATGAAGCGCATGCTGGAGGGGCTGGAATAAAATCTATGGGAGATAAATTCGGAGCGTAGCGACAGAAGGGGTTTCGGGGAATACGGTCCCCAATGAAACTTCAAATCGCTCCGCAGGAGCGAATGGAAAATCAGAAGAGGAACGGATAATCAGGAGTGGAAGTAATTTAATAGTATATCGGAGATAATAGTTTAGATATGTCAATAAACATCATAAAGGTAGGCGGGGCGGTTGTGGAGGATGCAACTCTGCGCGGAAGTCTTCTGAAAAACTTCGCTTCAATTCCCGGCGATAAGGTTCTTGTGCACGGTGGCGGCCGGACTGCCACTGCCGTGGCTTCGAAACTTGGCATCGAGACCAAGATGGCGGAGGGACGAAGAATCACTGACAGCGCGATGCTTGATGTGGTGACGATGGTCTATGGCGGACTCGTGAATAAGACAATAGTCGCAGAGTTGCAGGCGCTTGGCATAAATGCGCTTGGCTTGACAGGCGCGGATATGAAATGTGTCCTGGCCCACAAACGTCCGGTCAAAGAGATAGATTACGGATTTGTCGGCGACGTGGATTCCGTGAATGCGGAAGCTTTTAGAATGCTTTTTGACGCGGGAGTGGTGCCTGTCGTTGCACCGTTGTCTTTCGCACCTGAAGGCAATTTGCTGAATACCAATGCTGATACCATTGCGACTGAGGTGGCGAAATCGTTGTCAGCGAGCCTGGAGGATGAGGTGATATTGACATTCTGCTTTGAGAAAAAAGGGGTCTTGAGCGATCCTGATGACGATAATAGTGTTATTCCGGCCATTGACTACGAGAGTTATATGCTTCTCAGATCTGAAGGCGTAGTGTCAGGTGGTATGATTCCGAAACTGGACAATGCTTTCTCTGCTTTGCACAGCGGTGTTTCTAAGGTTGTCATTACAAATGCGACGGACCTGACGCAGGGTACAGTCATTACTCTCTAGTTGCGACTGGGAACTCCAGTTGACTTCGCTTTCGTGTCTAACTTCGCCTTAGTGTATGTCTTTAGATTGATGTTGGGAATTCAGGTCGATTTCGGTTGGCCTGCATTGGCTCCGGAGAGTGAAATCCTCCGGAATTGGTGTTAAAAATCATTGAAAATGAATATAATAGAGTTGCTCCAGAATATGGTCCGCATTCCTTCTTTCAGCAGGGAAGAGGGTGCTGTAGCGGATATGCTTGAGCGTTGGCTTATTGACAACGGTTTCGTTCCGCATCGCAAAGGGCATAATCTTTGGCTTGACTCTGATGATATTTCCGCGCCTGAAGCCAAGGACCCCGGCAGACCGGTCATTCTGCTCAATGCGCATATAGATACGGTACATCCTGCAAAAGGATATACTCGCGACCCGTTCTCTCCGGATATCGAGGATGGGACGATTTACGGACTCGGTACAAATGATGATGGGGCATCTGTAGTCGCATTGCTGGCTGCCTGGCAGAAATTGGTGTCTAAACCGCAGTCATACAGGCTTATATGGTCTGCCACTGCAGAGGAAGAAGTTTGCGGAAAAGGCGGTATTGAACTCATTTTTCCTGAAATAGGCCACATCGATCTCGGCATAATGGGGGAGCCTACGAAGATGGAAATGGCTGTGGCGGAGAAGGGGCTGATGGTGCTGGATTGCACTGCGCACGGGAAGAGTGGTCACGCTGCCCGCAATGAGGGCGTGAATGCGATATATGAGGCACTTTCAGATATCGACTGGTTTCGCAATTATGTTTTCCCGAAGGTCTCGGATTTTCTTGGGCCTGTAAAGATGACAGTGACGCAGATCAATGCGGGAATTCAGCATAATATTGTGCCAGATACTTGCACTTTTGTGGTGGATGTGCGTTCCAACGGAATGTACACTAACCCTGAACTGCTTGAACTTATCAAGTCTTCGGTGAGTTGCGAGGTGCACGAGCGTTCTACAAGGCTTGGCAGTTCGCATATAGCGGAGAGTCATCCGATTGTGCAGCGAGCGAAAGCTCTTGGCTTGCCTATATTCGGTTCAATGACAACAAGTAATCAGACATTGTCCCCGTTTTCTACGGTCAAGATCGGCCCGGGAGATTCCGCCCGTTCCCACAGCGCTGACGAGTATGTCAAAATAGATGAGATAATGCAGGGGATTGATATATATGTTCGTCTTCTTGACGGCTTTATATTATAAGGTATAGGGATTCTACAGGCGGTGGAGCAACTCGTCAGCAGTGTATTCCGTCATCATGGTGACTGCGAACCATTTCTTACCGAGGTCCTTGATGGATGCGCCGAAATGGTAAATACAGTCATCGATTATCATGAACCTGTCGTGCGAGTTCTTGAATACCTTCACATCGATTGCCAGGTATTGAGCGTTATGTTTGTCGATGTCCAGCTTGAAAGTCTTGCTTATCTGCATTGTGTAGATTGTGGCCACGACTCCAGAAGCACGTTTGTCCAACATCGTAAGGACCGTGTCATCCACGTAGTTGTCGATAAGGACAATCCTTGACTTCGCTTTGCGGATACGGTCGGCGACGAAGGTGTAGGCGTCATATGTCTGGCCGTCAAAGAAGATTCCCTGACGGACTGGTTCGTTATCTTCAAACTTGGCGAAGACCTTCTCAAATTTCTGTTCGTTCTCCAGTTGCTTTCTGTCGAGGCGGTCGAGTCTTTGGAATATCTGAGCGTTAGTAACAAGAAAACGCCTCATTGCGACAAATGCCCGCATAATCATAATACTTGCCGCACGTGCACGAGGGCTTTTAAGTATTGAGGCCAACATCGCTACGCCTTGTTCTGTAAAAGCAAACATATTGGAACCGCCCGTATTGTATCCGGAGGGTATCACAAATTGTGACACCCCATTGGATATCAATTCGTTAGCCTCTCTTAATGACAATACAAACATAAAATCATCAGGGAAACTGTCGATATTTCTGCGCACCGCCTGCTTAAGAGCCCTGTTTCTATCCCATACAGTTCGGCGAGGTCACGGTCAAGCATAACCTGAATGCCTCGCACAGTATATATTCGTTGCTCTATAAGCAATATATCAGGGGTGTCACAAGTTGTGATACCACCTTCAACGAGGGTGAGGGGCTGGTCGCAATCTGCGACCGGGTCGGAGGATTGTATTTGAGTTTTCTCATTCATAAGCATAGGTTCTTTCTGCAAATGTAATCATTTTCACTGGTGGGTGATGAGAGGAGTGGCGATTCATGGAAGATTTTGCGGCGTATTGGCGGCTAGGCTATAGTATATCAGGAGGAATGTATCAAGG
The DNA here is from genome assembly GCA_963617065.1 of Butyricicoccaceae bacterium. GTDB lineage: Bacteria > Bacteroidota > Bacteroidia > Bacteroidales > UBA932 > Cryptobacteroides. Next base: position 45,512 of record CAVENC010000010.1, on the reverse strand, counting down.
GCCTCGTAGATGGCTAAGACTGAACCCAACACGCGAAATAAAAAGCGATTTATGGTAGATAAATTCGGAGCGTAGCGACCGAAGGGGTATCGGGGAATCCTTTCCCCGGTGAAACTTCAACCGCACCGGAGGTGCGAAATCGTCCCTCGGGACAGCAAGCGTCAGCTTGCAGGGGTTAGGAGGTCCGTAGGATGGTGCACGCACCATCCCGTCGCTTTAGCGACTGAGGGTAACAAAAAAACGACTGACATTCCGAGCGCTTAAGCGTAAAGAATGTCAGTCGTTTCGATTATAGACTTGAACCCTTGAACTGAAAAATCTTCAGCATTGCGTCAAGAGTCCGTATCTGCTACCAACCGTTGATGACAAGGAAGGTACCGTACCATTTCTTGCAGGTGAGGACGTGTCCGGCCCAATAGCTGTGGAACACGGATACCTTGTCTCCGAATGCCTTTTTGACTGCCTCCGTATTTGCGTAAGGCACGATATCGTCACCCGTTGAAGCGTAGAGCTTGATCAAGTGGCTTGGTGTCCATCCGGTGGTCAGGTTGTTCTTCTCAAGACATTTGAAGAAATTTTGAGCCAAAGGAGACTCCTGGTCAAGTGCTTTCTCGCTGAGAACATCAGACAGTTGAGGATTTTCTGTTCCCAAAAGAGATTTTATCTTTTTGTTCAACTCTGTTGCGTCAGTTTCTTTCTTGCGGAGGAGTTCATCCACCTGAGACTTGATCTTAAGATATTTCTCGCAATAGAAGTGCTCTTCGTGCCAACCTGTAAGTATGTCGTTAGGATAGCAGGCAAGCATAGACTTGATAGTCATAGGGATAGAGCCTATGTATGCTGTCTTGCCCCAATCATAGTAAGTTCTCATCGTGAGGGCTGGATCGTAGGCGCCTGCGCAGCAGTAAGAGTAGTCGAAGCGGTATTTGTTTGAAAGCTCCGGATGTGTCTCAAGATATTTGTGGACAGCAAGCGCGTTGCTGGCTCCCTGAGAACATCCCATTACGTACATTTTCCAGTCGTCTTCCATCTCGCCGCTGCCATATTTCTTCCAGATTGCGATACCCGGTTCTATGGCGTCGATTGAATTTATGGCAACTACATCGTGATTAAGATAAGGATGTACGAGGTCTCTCGATACTCCGTAGCCGATGTAGTCAGGCATAATCATAAGGTTGTCACCCATTACGAAAAGCTCTGTAGAACCGTCGTTTGACGGAGCCTCGGCATCCTTGGTGATGGTGTAGTGCTCCCACAAGTAGAGGTTGTCCGGGTCAAGGTTGTGCCATCCGAAAAGCCAATATTGAGACCAGCCAACTCTAGCTGAAAGCAGAATGGTCTGACCGAACTGGTCTTTTGAATAGTACTTGTACTTGTAGCTGACGTATCTCATAGAGATTCCGTTTGCACCAAGTTCCTCGTTGAGTTCAGCCTCTTTTCGTTTGATACTTTCCCAATACAATTCGCGGAGTTCTTTTGTGTCTTCATCGTCGTTGGCTCCGTCTCCGCCCAATACGCGCTCAGCCAATTCTTCAGTAGTATAAAATACAGTGCCTTCAGGGTCTATTTCATAATAGGCCTCATCGTTTCCCTCAGGGTCATCTTTTTCGCAGGATGTGAAGACTGCGACGCCGAATGCGGCGAAGATCGCAAGTAACCGATTGAATTTCATCTTTTTCATCTTGTTTTTATTGGTTTGATTTTACTATGAATTCGTCCACTCTGGTTTTGCACAAGTTACCGAACCAATAGGAGTTTTCTACGTAAACGTGCGAGCCGAGAGTATGTGTATATAGATATTCGTACAATTCTTTATAAGTCTGGTCAGGCTTCTCTGAAAGCGTGTTCACAAGGTTGTTCGAGAAGCGGTCGCTCATCCATGTGCCCAGTTCAGCAGAATGGAAGTCGGCAAATGATGATTCGTTGGCCGCTGCGCTGGCGAAGCTGAGGATTCCCGGAATGTTGTTGGCCTGTGTAGCCATCACTCTTGAATAACACGGCTCCAGCAGCATAAGCATTTTGCGGTAACGCCCTTGGGTGTTCATGCTTACAAGCGTTTCCCGGAGTTCGCTGTCCGAGAATATTTCCTTGTCTCTCCAGACGAATCCGTCCGATTTTCTGGTATATCTCAGACATCCGTGCCCGCTCCAGAATACCAGTACGTTTGATTGGTCGTCCGTGTCAAGAACCACAGGGAGATGTTCGCTTCTCTTTCCCAACATAATGTCCTTGATGTCGTTGACTGTGAGGGTGTCGGAAGCGTAATCCACTGCGGCATCTTTGTACAGATTGTCTCCGTACGTGGAAGTGGCGACTTCTCCCGGAAATATGTTCTTCGGGTTGTAGGCGATGTCGTTTGAGATGATGAGAATAATATGGTCGTCATCCCATCCTTGAGCTTTGAGCATCTGATATACGTTGAGGACGTCTGACTGATGCCTGTAATTCTCCCAGCCCGAAGAACCTTGAACCAGAAGAGCCCAAGAGTCTTTCAACTCCTTATATTGGACAGGAGAGTCCTGGTCTTCAATATCCTCGGATACTTTCGCCTTCCAGTTCCAGGATGCCAGCGTCGATGCCGTACGGTTACTGCCGTCGGAACTTGTGAAATCGATTGTGAGGAATTTTCCGTCATACACGGTCCAGTGGGCGTAAGTGCTTTGCAACAAACTGGTCTGCGCATCGGAGTCAAAACGGAGTACGCCGCTTGCTCCCACGAGTTTGACATACGATCCGGTATGCTGTACCAGCACCATAAGTGATCTTAGTCCGAGTTCGTTCCAGATAGGATATGCCTGATCGCCGACAGAGGTAATTTGTGTCAGAATCTCGTTTGTGGTGGCAGGTGCGTTTGAAAATTGCTTCACAAAAGCGGCCAGTCCGGAAAGAAGTATTGCGTCATAAACTTGAGCTTCAGCTCCTGCAGGCGTATAGCCGAAACGTTCCTCATAAGCAATCTGGAATCCTGTGGAAGGGTCTGCGTATGGGGCTATGCCTTCAGCACCCTCTGCGAGATCTCCAAGTTCCAATAGGTAGGCTGACAGCGCGCCGTTGGAAAACAGTATGCGTGGAACTTTGCCTTTGAGGGATTGCTTGACTTCAAGCACAGTTTTGGCGTCCGTAGCTGAACCTACGGCGCATATCACACAATCGACTCCGGAAGAAAGGACTGTCTGAGCCTTCGTCTTCAGGTCGTCATCACTATATTGCAACGTGTTCTCGATATCCAACTTCAGCCCGAGCTCAGTGGCTAGGAACGGAATCCACTCATAAAATGTCTGTCCGTAATCGTCCTCCGGTGCCAGTAAGGCAATATTGCTCGCGCCTGATTCCCAAGCCTTAGCAAGAAGGGCCTCGCTCTGGCTGACGTCAGTCTCGCATAGAGACCACAGGAACGGTTTGTCGGCTTTGTCTCCTGATTTGGTGTTTGCATATCGCCGGATGATATTTTCGCTGGAAGCGCACGGGACAATAAGCGGGATGTCCGCAGTCTTGCACGGTTTGGCGAATATGTCCACATTTTCATTGCGGAGAGGTCCGATTATCGTAAATATGTCTTTGCGTGCTGTCAGTTTTTCGGCAAGCTCCGCGAGATTGCTGTTGTCCTCGTCGTACCACTCTATATCCAGATCTATGGCAGTGCTGTCTCCTGTTTCCGCCAGATATTTCTGCGCGCTGCGCATATTCTCCAAGGCGAAATTTATGGTGCTTCTCAGTCGTGTCTGATATTCTCCCGTTTCGCTGAGCGGAAGCACTACGGCGACTTTGTACTTCGTGGTTTTTATCGGGTTGACGTGTATGAACTTGTCCTTTGCGCAGGAGGCCAGGATAAGGATAACGAAAAGGATAAGGATTGATTTATAGTTTTTCATATTCCTCCTCCTTTTTCAATGCGTCCTGATAACATTCAGCTGCGATATCCGCGAGCCCCTTGTCAGCATAGCTATCTGATACGACAATTTCGGTGTAGCCCGATGACAAGCCCAAAGACAAATGCTCAGGCATAGCTTCGCCTTTTCCCCATCTCGTGATCCACATTTCTACGGCTTCGTCTATATGCTTGACAATGGAAAACGGTACATCCGGAGAATAGTGTTGCATATCGGAATCAACTCCCAATGTGTAGAATTTGCCCGGGTTCTCCCTGTTGTATCTGAAGAAACCCTGGCACGTTCCTCCGCAGAGCGGGAGTACTAATTCGTAGTTTCCGTCTATTTCATACGAGAACTTATAGGCAAAATCCGCCTCATCATAACCGCCGTATGCATCTGTTATATAGGTTTCAACCAAGTCGATATCTTTGCCGCTGTTGTCGATTCCGGCTCTGAAGCCTAAAGCCATATCAAGCAAACTGAGTTCATTGGAATTGGCGTAAACTACCAGAGCGTCGTTGATGTTCTCAAGGCATTGGCCTGCAATTTTGCCGGCCTGATAATATACGCCGTACTGAGGAATTCTCATTGTGTGGATTGGAAGCGTAGTGTCAATGCTCTCGGTTAGGAGAAAATCTACGTTGTCGGCTTGAATAATCTTGTCCTTGTATTTTCTCAGCAGAGCTTCGAGATTGTCATTCGCGATCACGACAAGTGCCCTGCGGTTCTTTCCCTCGTCCTGCATATATTCTATCATATATGTAAGGGCGGTTTCGATGCTTTCCTCATCTGTCGGCAACTCAACCAGAGACAGCATCATTCCGTTTTCATTGGTGCTGCTTACGACGCCTCTGTACAGAGCATCCACATAGCCGATGTCTCCGAGGGAACCTTGTTTGGAAACGAAATAGACAATTGGCCGTGTATCTTCCTTTATGGGGTCTACAACGTGGATGATGCATCCATCTTTCGCACAGGAAAAATTGATGAACAACAAAAGGTAGAGGACTATGTGCTTTAAAGTCTTAATCGCTAAAATAAATTTGGCAAAACTATTATTTTTTTTTGTTTTGTAAAACACCTAAAATGATTAAGATGAATTCTCACGTCATAAAGTTTCTTTATCTTTGCAATGCTTGGTTCGTACAAGGTTTTTTGAGAATAGTTGAGGATAACGATCAGCGGAATTCGTACTATTTTCATACGAACCGGAGTATATAGTAAATATTGAACTAAATATATGGCAAAATTGTGGGACAAGGGGTACGATGACGATGCCCTGATCGATAAATTCACTGTAGGAAAAGACCGTGAACTGGATTTGTTTCTCGCTCCTTACGATATTCTCGGGACGATGGCGCATATTACGATGCTGGAAAAGGTCGGATTGCTTCCTGCCGAAGATTTGAAGAAGTTGTTGCCGGAGCTGCGCAGTCTATATGAGCAGGCTGTGAAAGGCGAGTTTGTCATTGAGCCGGATATCGAGGACGTGCATTCTCAGGTTGAGCTCCTTCTTACCCGCAAACTCGGTGACATAGGCAAGAAAGTGCATACTGGAAGGTCCCGCAATGATCAGGTTCTTGTGGATCTGAAACTCTACGCCAGGGCTGAAATCCGTAAGACCGTGGAGAAAGTTGAGGCTTTGTTCAAGACTCTTCAGGAAATGAGTGAAAAGTATAAGGACGTGCTTCTTCCAGGTTACACGCATCTTCAGGTTGCGATGCCGTCTTCTTTCGGACTGTGGTTCGGCGCTTATGCCGAGAGCCTGTCGGATGATTTGCGCCTGATGTTGGCTGCGTGGGATATCACCAACCATAACCCTCTTGGCTCGGCCGCCGGATATGGTTCTTCTGCTCCTCTGGACAGGACGATGACTACTAAACTTTTGGGATTCAAGGATTTGGACTACAATGTGGTTTATGCTCAGATGGGCCGTGGCAAGACGGAGAGGGCAATTGCGTTCGCGTATGCCGCAGTGGCGGAGACCGTCGGCAGATTCGCAATGGACTGCTGCCTGTACGCCAGTCAGAATTTCGGTTTCATCCATCTGCCGGATAGAATGACCACTGGGTCCAGCATAATGCCTCACAAGAAAAACCCGGATGTATTCGAACTGGTCAGGGCTCATTGCAACAAAATCCAAGGCGCGCCTAACGACATAAGACTTATCACCGGTAACCTTCCATCTGGATATTTCCGTGATATGCAGATACTTAAGGAAGTGTTTATCCCTATTTTCAGTGAGTTGGACGATTGCTTGGACATCACTTCTTATGCTGTCCGCAATATGGAGATAATCGATGGGCTTATGTCTGATCCGAAATACAAGCCTGCTTTCAGCGTCGAGGAAGTCAACCGTCTGGTTGAGGAAGAGAATGTACCGTTCCGTGATGCCTACAAGAAAGTCGGAATGGATATTCTGGCCGGTAATTTTGAATATCACGGAAAACTTCATCACACGCACGAAGGCTCCATAGGAAATCTATGCAATGACAGGATTGCAAAGAAAATGCAGTCTGTCGTTTCTGAGTTCTCATTTGATGCCGTTCAGAATGCGGAGAAATCATTACTGGAATCTGCAAAATAGGTTCAAAAAAGGACATTAGACGCCTCTGATATTCAGTTTATTTAAATATTGTGTATCTTTGTAAGACTGCGTCCAAAAAAACGCAGTTTTTATATCGAACGGAATGAATAAAAAAGCGCTAATAGCGTGTTTGTCAGCACTGTTGATTCTGGCCCTGATTGTCGTCGGGGCTGTTGCTGTTTTATATTCCGGGAAAAAGCCGGCTGCGGAGGTTTCAGCAGAAGAACTTTTTGACAAGGCATCTTCCAAGTCGCCTTTGCTTTGCGCCGTGCCCTCTGATGCCGCGATGGTTATGTGCGGCAAGTCGCTGAAGTCCGTTCTGCCTGTGCTCAATGACAGTACGTATCTTGTAGGCAAACTGTTCTGCGGAGATGCGAACAAATCTTTCGGGAAATTTCTGAAAGAATCGGGTGTCTTGCTTGGTGATGGTGAGCTCAACTCGTTGAAGAACAACTCTGTAGCAATATCGATGCACTATAGCGGTTCATTGGAGCCGCTTATGATTCTTGATTCCGGCAAAATGCCCAAAGACAGCATAAACGGCATCTGGAAACTTTTTGCGTTGGCTGATACTCTCGGGTTGTCGCATTCTGTTGTGAACCCATCGGAGGATTCAACTCCGGCATTGAAAAGAAAAGTGCTTGCCGTGTTCTCGCCGGCTGAGTCGCTTGTCAATTCTTCTGTGAGAAATGTTTCGTCCAATACATCCGTGTTGGGGAACGACGCTTGTTCAAGACTTGCCTCCGGCGTATCGTCGGATGTGTCCATATTGGTCAATAATGAGTATTTCTCCAAGTTGTCATCTTCTTTTCTGTCAAAGCAATATCGCAAGTATTCCCAGTTTTTCAAGAGTTTTGCCGAGTGGTCTCTTCTTGAAGTTGCCACATCGGATAGCCAGGCTCTGAAGTTGGACGGATATACCGCATCAATATCAAGCCCGGCATACTTCAGCAATATTTACCGCGGCGTGAAGTCTGGAACAGCGGGTTATATGTCAATGCTGCCTGTCGGGACGTTGCAGGCGTTGTCTCTGCAGATTTCGGACGTGGTCTCGTATGAACAGGAGTATCACAAATATCTGGATGCTGTAGGAAAGATAAAAAACAACAGGGCTGAATTGCAGCGTTTGAAAAAACAATGTGGAATTGATCCTGAAGCGTGGGCGAAATCATTGGATATAAAGGAAGTTGTGCAGGCGTTGCTGCCGGTTCGCAACGGTGTGTCGCAGCTGCTTCTTGTCAGGCCTGGCAACAAGGATGTATCGGTCATATTCAAAGGACTTGAATATAAGAAGTTACGCGATTATGACGGGGAAGTGAAACCGTATCAGTATCGCGGTTTCGCCTCTTGTCTTTTCGGCTCGGCTTTCGCTGTTCCGGATTCGGCTTTTGTATTTCATAACGGCTGGCTAGTGGTCGGTGAATCGGAAACTCTTGAGACATTTAAGAAAGTATCTGAAGAGAAGAAACTGGCGGATATCCTGTCTTCTTCAGGCCTGTCGAATATGATCAAGACAGACGGGACGTCGGTGCAGTTCTATTATGACCCGAGCGTTGATCCGGAATCGCTGAAGAATGTTCTGTCCACTTCTCTTGGCAAGTCTGTTCCATATCTTCTGGATGGTATATCATATTGTCCGTTCCTGCTCTCTGTTATTCCCGGAGAAGTTCCGCAGATAACGGTCAATGTATCGCGTGTGGAATTTACGGGAGGCGCAGATGCTCCCGCAATGTCGAAAGACACGACTGTAGTTGTTCCTAAAGGTCCTTTTACGGTAACGGATTGTTCTACTGGCAAGAAAAAGCTGTTTTCACAGCAGAGTAACAATTATCTTGTTCTCAAGGAAGAAAACGGCAAGGGAATATGGGGCGTGCCTTTCCAGTCTCCTATCTGCGGTGCGGTTTCCGAGATAGATTATTTCGGAAACGGGAAGATTCAGTTCCTTTTCGCTTCAAGTTCAAAACTTTACCTGATTGACAGGCTTGGTCGGTTCGTGAAGCCTTTCCCTGTGGAAATCGGAAAAGAGATTCTTCTAGGACCTGCCGCTTATGATTTTACAGGTGCGCACGGATATGTTGTCCAGGTGCTGCACACAGACAATACTATCGGAATGTACGATCTGCACGGAAAACCTGTTTCCGACTGGAAGGTTATTACGTCAGACGAAACTATAAAATCGTTGCCGGAGCTTCTGAAAGTGAAAGGAAAACGATATTGGGTTGTGCGGACATCTGTGCGTACTCTTGTTTATGGAGCGAACGGCGGCACTCCGGTGCTGAATCCTTCCGGAAATAAGATGATACGTCCTGACGCTACGCTCAAGTCAAATGAGGACGGCACGATTTCAGCGCTATGCTATGACGGCAAGGAGCGCTCGTTAAAACTTTGATATTAAACAATCTAAAATGGAATTTCATTCAGTAAACAAACTTCTGGAAAAGAGTTTCAAGACTAACTGGGATCGCCCGGCATTGTCAAATTATAAAGGTCAGGATCTCGCCTACAGGGATGTGGCCAGACGCATTGCAAAGTTGCATATAGCCTTTGAACAGTGCGGACTTCAAAAGGGAGACAAGGTGGCTATCTGCTCACGTAACCAGGCCAACTGGGGAGTAAGTTTTATGGCTGCACTGACATACGGAGCCGTTCCGGTGCCTATTCTTCACGAATTCAAGCCTGGAAATATACATTATCTCGTAAACCATTCCGAAGCGAAGGTTCTGTTCGTGGACGATGTTATATGGGAGAATCTGTCAGAAGCGGAGATGCCTGGACTGTATGTCGTGGTGCAGATGAATACTTTTGGATTCCTGTACTGCAAGACAGAGGAGATGGCGAATGTCCGCGAGCATCTGAATGAAAGTTTCGGTCACAAATATCCGAACAATTTCGGCCCTGAGGACTTGAATTACTATGAGGATACTGCGGATGAACTTGCTTTAATCAATTATACGTCAGGAACATCCGGATTCTCCAAAGGTGTGATGATTCCTTATCGTGCGCTTTTCTCCAACATCGAATTCGCACACAAGCAGGCGTTGCCGCAGCTTGACAACAACACGGAGATTGTCTCGATGCTTCCTTCCGCACATATGTACGGTATGATGTTCGAGTTCCTGTTTGAGATGACAATTGGCGCGCACGTGCATTTCCTTACACGTGTACCTAGCCCGAAAATCATAATGCAGGCATTCGCCGAAATCAAGCCTCACGTCATCATTGCGGTTCCGCTTATCATAGAGAAAGTTTACAAGTCCAAACTGAAGCCTGTAATTGACCGCAACAAGATGATAATGAATCTTCCGATTATTGATAAGGTGATCCAGAAAAAGATTCTGAATGAGCTTGTTACTGCATTTGGCGGACGTTTCGAAGAGGTAATTATAGGCGGAGCTGCATTCAACCCTGAAGTGGAGAGATTCTTCCGCAAGATCGGATTCCCGTTCACTGTTGGATATGGTATGACCGAATGTGCTCCTATCATCGCTTATGCGCATTGGAACAAGACAAAACTGTATTCTTGCGGTCAGCCGGCGATGAATATGCAGATCCGCATTGATTCATCTGATCCTGTTAACGTTCCGGGTGAAGTTCAGGTCAAAGGTCCTAATGTGTTCCTTGGCTATTTCAAGAACGAGGAGGCTACTCAGGGCGTGCTTACAGATGACGGCTGGTTCCGTACAGGTGATATGGGCGTTATGGACGAGGAAAATTATCTGTTCCTCAAAGGTCGTTCGAAATGTATGATTCTCGGGCCTTCAGGTCAGAATATTTATCCGGAAGAGATAGAGGGTGTTATCAATAATGTCGTATATGTGGTTGATTCTCTCGTTATAGAGGATCACGGCGCATTGGTGGCACTCATTTATCCTGATTACCATCAGGGGGAACTTGACGGAATGTCCAAGTCCGAGCTCGAGGCGAAGATTCAGGAAACGCTTCCGGAAATCAACAAGCAGATTCCTAATTATGCCAAGATTTCCAAGATAGAGTTTATGCCTGAGGATTTTGAACGTACTCCAAAGAGAAGTATCAAACGCTATCTTTATCAGCGCAACTAATTGAGCGACTGTATGCTCGGATAAAATGTAGCCTAGAGTATACAGCGTGAAATAATTTCAAAACAAGATTTGACAGAATGGCAAAATTCGACCGGAGTTATTTGAGAATGGCCGATATCTGGGCCGAAAACTCATATTGCAAGCGGCGTAAAGTCGGTGCTCTCATAGTCAAGGATAATATGATCATTTCTGACGGATACAATGGTACGCCGTCAGGATTTGAGAATGTTTGCGAAGATGAGAACGGCGTGACCAAGCCGTATGTGCTTCACGCTGAGGCTAATGCCATTACCAAGGTAGCAAAGTCCGGCAACAGCAGCGAGAATGCGACATTGTACGTGACCGCGTCTCCTTGCATCGAGTGCTCCAAACTGATTATCCAGGCAGGGATAAAGCGCGTTGTTTACAGAGATGCATACAGATTGCAGGACGGCCCGGATCTTCTGCGCAAGGCCGGCGTTGAGGTTGAGCAGGTCGATATAGATTAATGGTTGTATTATGAACGGGAAAGATAGGTCAAATTCTCTGGCTGCGCTGTTGGGCATAGTGCTGGGTATACTCGGAACTGTTCTGTTCCTTAATGTGTCTGGGAAATTATCGCGTAAGCTTGACGGAAATTATACTCAGTGGCGTAAGTTGAATTTAATTCTTCAGGAAGTACAGAACAAATATGTAGATACTATAAATGTCAAGAAAGTGACTGATGCCGCAGTTGTTGCATCGCTGGCGTCACTGGACCCGCATTCTGTGTATCTTCCACCTGTTGACTTGGAAAAATCGGAGACGGAGCTTGCAGGGAATTTTGACGGCATAGGCATACAGTTCAATGTGCCTAATGATACAGCAATCGTGCTTGAGGTGATCCCGGGAGGACCGTCCGAGAAAGTGGGACTTCAGCCTGGAGACAGGATTCTGAGGGTTGACAGTTGCAATATAGCCGGAGTTAAGTTTCCACAGGATAGTATGGTAAGGAGGATGAAGGGCAAGGCCGGCACGGAAGTCGGCATTCTTGTCAAGAGGGGAAGCGAGACTATTCCTTTCAATATCAAGCGAGGCAAGATTCCTGTACATTGCGTTGACGCTTCGTTTATGATCAATGACACGACCGGATATATACGTCTTACCAAGTTTTCGAGGACGACTTATGAGGAGGCTTCTACGGCTGCCAAGGATTTGTTGGACAAAGGGATGAGACATCTGATATTCGACGTTCGAGACAATACGGGCGGATATTTGGACCAGGCGCTTCTCCTCGCAGATATGTTCTTGGAAAAGGATGCGGAGATTGTCTATCTGGACGGTCTGCATTACAAACGCCAGGATTATAAGGCTGACGGGAAGGGTATCCTGAAGGATGTGGCTTTGTCTGTGCTTATCAATGAGTCTTCAGCGTCATCCAGTGAGATTTTTGCCGGCGCGATGCAGGACAATGACAGAGGCGTCATAGTCGGCCGCAGGTCTTATGGAAAAGGCCTTGTGCAGGAGCCTATATATTTTACTGACGGCTCGGCAGTGCGCCTTACAGTTGCTCGTTTCTACACTCCTTCTGGAAGATGTATTCAGAAGCCATATTCTGATGACTATCAGTATGATATATATAAGAGATATACTGACGGGGAGATGTTCGACAAGGACAGCATCAAGGTGGACAAAAACGAGGTTTATAAGACTGTAGGAGGACGTACTGTTTATGGCGGTGGCGGTATAGTGCCTGATTTGTTCGTACCAATGGATACGACTGCTGCCACGAGGTTCTTCATAAGGTGTAACAAGAAGACTACGCAGATGCGTTTCGCCTCTTCCATTTTCGACAAATACAGCAAGCAGCTGTCCGCAATCAATGATTATTCTCAGTTGAATTCATATCTGGACGCTTTGGATCTTCCAAGCAAGTTTAGGGCTTATGCGGCGTCAGTTGACGGCATAAACGCCTCAGCAGCAGAGTGGGACAAGACTTTGCCATATCTCGAGCCGCAGCTCCGTGCGCTGGTTGGTCGCTATTCAAAACTGGGCGACAATGCCTTCTATCGCATCTATCTCGTAATTGACAATGTCGTCGCGGCTGCGCTGAACAATCATTCAGCTGATAAAGCCGGAGATAAAGCAGAGATATAATATTTCGGAATTTGAAAAGTTTTTCATAACTTTGCGCATACCTTCGGACACAGAATGCGGCAGCTTCCAAAGGCCAATTTCAGCGATGGGCTTCAGTTATGAGTCTTCCGAGGGGGTTTGCGAGCGTGTTGTAATTGGTAGCCAAGCCAGACTTAGGATCTGGTGCCTAGTGCGTATGGGTTCGAGTCCCTTCGCTCGCACTGCAAAAGATGAGGGTGACTTTTTAGTCATCCCCTTTGTTTTTGTATGTATATTCCTTGAGCCGTTTTCAGAATAATCACATTTTTTAGTAATTTTGACAACTTGGCGTTTGTAAGCTAGCGCATAGGATACGGCGCGATGTCAAAACATTAAAAACGGAGTTGATATGTTATACCCTATCGGAATACAGTCTTTTTCAGAAATCCGCGAAGGTGGATACGTGTATGTGGACAAGACAGGGTATATCTACAAACTTGCCTCAACCGGGAAATATTATTTTCTGAGCCGTCCCCGTAGATTCGGGAAAAGCCTTCTTGTCTCCACTATGGATGCATATTTCAAAGGAAAAAAAGAACTTTTCAATGGGCTCGCGCTTGTCTCTTTAGAAAAGGACTGGGCTGAATATCCTGTGTTGCATTTCGATTTCAGCGGAAAATCGTATGCTCAAACGGATTCTCTTGCAGATATTCTGAACATTCAGCTCAAACAGATGGAAGAGACTTATGGGGCGGAGGTTATTAGCGATGCTTGCGACTCTCGCTTGAAAGGCGTGATAGATGCTGCATATAAAAAGACGGGCAAGAAAGTCGTTGTTCTTGTTGACGAATATGATAAACCTATAATCGACAATCTTTCACGGGCGGAATTGCGGGAATCATTCCGTGAGACGCTTGAAGGGTTTTACGGCGTCCTCAAGGGAAAAGACGAATTCATACGTTTCGGCTTTCTTACGGGAGTTACCAAGCTCGGAAAGATGAGTGTTTTCAGTGGTTTGAACAACATCCAGGATATCTCGATGAGAGCTGAATATAGCGACATATGTGGTATTACAGAAACTGAATTGAAATCTAATTTCGAGGAAAGTGTTGTTGCTTTAGCAGAGACGAACGGAATTTCAGTAAGTGAATGTTATAAGAAACTTGCAATGATGTATGACGGTTATCATTTTCATCCGAGCTCATCGGGGATATATAATCCGTTCAGTCTAATTAGCACGTTCAATTCCAACGAATTCGGAGAATATTGGTTTGAAACCGGTACGCCGTCGTTTCTCGTACAATATCTCAAAGATGGCAAATATAACCTGGAAAACATCTCCAAGGATAAGGTCTCAATCAATATGCTTACCGGGACCAACTATGCCGAACCTGCGCCGATAACGCTGATGTATCAAAGTGGTTATCTGACAATCAAGGGATACGATGCAAGATTCAGAAAATATTACCTTGATTATCCTAATGAAGAAGTCAGGAGCGGTTTCCTCGATTCTCTTAGCCAGATATATGCACCAGAA
>CAVENC010000010.1:0-31245 GCA_963617065.1 Butyricicoccaceae bacterium | reverse complement strand
CCAGAACACAATGTATGTGATGTTCAGGATGATGGGGCTCTATGTTAAAACTGAATACCAGACTTCTGACGGGCGTATAGACATAGTTATAAGCACCGAAAAATATATCTACATTATAGAGCTGAAACGTGACCAGTCACCAGATATCGCTCTGGCTCAGATTGAGGCTAAAGGTTACGAAAAGCCTTTCCTTGCATCAGGAAAGAAGATCATTAAAATCGGCATCAATTTCTCTTCGCAAACGCGCACCATCGACAGCTGGAAGATGTCGGAGTGACATATATCGCAAAAATCCAGTGGTGATTGTCAATTCTCTGTTTCCAAAATTTTCATAGTTTGAGCAAAAGGACTTATTTTTGTCTCAGAATCTGTCGAAATTTCTTTTAAAAGAGAATTTGTATAGATTCCGAAGGTTGAATAAAAAGCGATCTGTCGTATTGTATCTTGATTTAAAAGTATAAATTCGGAGCTACGCGACAGAAGGGGTCTCGGGGAATCCTTTCCCCGGTAAAACTTCTACCGCACCAAAGGTGCGAAATAAATAGGCGAGGATTTACGCAAGGAGAATAACGCAGTGGACCGCTTTTGAACTAACCGCATAAAGCTGGAAATATTATGGAAATAAAGATATCAGACGACCTTAACAGCATCATCGGATATGCCAGAGAGGAGGCGATGCGCACCGGCAGCTATGGAATCGGTCCGGATCATCTGTTCCTCGGTATCATCCGCCACGGCGACAATGCGGCATTCCAAGCGTTGTCCGGATTGGGCGTGGATGCCTCAATGATGAAGAAATTCATTGACAGCCGTATTTTTACCAATGAGACCATACCATATTCGGAACTTGAACATATAACATTCTCAAGGGCCGCGCAGAATATCCTAAGCATCACGATAATGGAGTCTTCCAAACTTGGATGCCGGGAGGCAGGCCCGCAACATCTGATGCTCGCATTGTGCAGAACGACCGGAAGTTACGGTGTTGCATACCTGAGAAATATGGGCATTGACTATGGCCGCATTCTCAGTTATATGGAAAAGAACAGCCTGCTTCAGCCTCAGGCGGAAACTTCGGATGACGGAGATGACGTTGGAAGCGATGTCAGCGGCGAATCTGATGCACAACAGGCTCAGGCAAAGCCGCAGGCAGATGACCTCAGCGAGTTCGGTATTGATTTGACGAAGGCAGCCGTTGAGGGAAAACTCGATCCGGTGGTAGGCCGCGATGAGGAAATTTCCCGAGTTATCGAGATCCTCGGCCGCAGAAAGAAAAACAATCCGATGCTGATTGGTGAGCCCGGCGTCGGCAAGTCAGCAATTGTCGAGGGTATAGCACTCAAGATTGCCGACGGGACAATATCTCCGGTTCTAGCGAAGAAACGTATTGTCTCACTTGATATTGCATCTGTTGTGGCGGGCACTAAGTATCGCGGTGATTTCGAAAAACGCGTGAAAACCATAATCAAAGTGGCGAGCAGCGATCCGAACCTGATTCTTTTCATAGATGAATTCCACACGATTGTAGGTGCCGGTGGCGGACAAGGAAGCCTGGATGCCGCAAATATGTTGAAACCTGCTCTTGCGAGAGGGGAGATTCAATGTATCGGAGCCACGACAATGGATGAGTTTACCAAGATCGTGGAGAAAGACGGTGCATTGGACAGGAGATTTCAGAAAATTGTCGTAGAACCGACTGACATCAAGGAGTCGATAACCATTCTGGAACATCTCAAGCCGAATTATGAGGAATATCACAATGTAAAATTCTCTGATGCCGCAATAGAAGCCTGTGTTCGTCTGACTGACAGATATATACCGGATCAGTTCCTACCCGACAAGGCAATTGACGCTATGGATGAGGCCGGCTCAATGGTCCGACTCAGGAGTGCGTCCGCACGAAAAGGGGCGAAGAAATCCGCTGAGACTGTGCAAGCGGTTGTCAGCGATGAGGATATAGCTACCGTGGTGTCAAAAATGACAGGAATTCCTGTCAATAAAGTGGCGGAGTCTGAAGGAAACAGGATCATCCGTATGCGTGAGCGCCTGAAAAGCCGCATTATCGGTCAGGATGAGGCGATTGACACAATTGTGGGCGCAATTCAACGAAACAGGGCCGGGCTCAAAGATCCAGACAGGCCGATAGGTTCGTTCCTGTTCTTCGGTCCAACTGGTGTCGGCAAGACTGAACTTGCAAAATGTATAGCTGAATATCTGTTTGATTCTGAGGAGAATATGGTCAGAATCGATATGAGTGAATATATGGAGAAATTCACCGTGTCAAGACTCATAGGCGCGCCTCCGGGATATGTCGGATATGAGGAAGGCGGACAGCTCAGCGAGAGGGTGCGTCGCAAGCCATATTGCGTGGTTTTGCTTGACGAGATCGAGAAGGCTCATCCGGACATATTCAATCTGCTACTGCAAGTTCTGGACGATGGTCGTCTGACTGACAGCGAAGGGCGCACGGTAAGTTTCAAGAATACCATCGTAATAATGACTTCAAACGTCGGAAGCCGTGATATTCAGGAATATGGAAAAGGCGTCGGCTTTAATACTTCCGGCCGCAATGTGTCGATAAACAGGCAGATGGTGCTGGAAAAGGCCGTGAAGAAGGCGTTTCCTCCGGAATTCATAAATAGGGTTGATGAAAAGGTCTTTTTCCGTCAGCTCGAGAAGGATGATATATTCAAGATTGTCGGAATCGAGATAAAAGATTTGAAGAAGAGGGCTGAGGATGCCGGCTACAGGATAAATGTCCTGCCGTCCGCAAAGAAATTTGTGGCAGATGCGGGATTCGATCAGAGTTACGGAGCCAGACCGCTCAAGCGTGCTGTTATGAAGTATATAGAAGATCCGGTGTCCGAGTTTATCATATCGGACAGAGTATTGGGCAATAAACGTGAGGGCCTGACGGTGATAAATGTCGGTTTGACACCGGAGAAAAACAATACGATGATTTCAATTCCTGAGAAGAGCGTTCCTGTGCTGGATTAGGGATCACCAGAAACTGAACGAAGATAAGGTGGAAAGCACCCCGAACAGGGGAGTGAAAAAGAAGTGCTGGACTAAGAATCTCCAGAAACTGTTCAAAGATTGATTCTGAGAATGGTATTGATATAAAAGCTTGATTATGACGAAATTAGTAATATTTGATTTGGACGGGACATTGCTTAATACTGTTGAGGATCTCGGCAATGCAACGAATTACGCGCTGGATAAATGCGGATTCCCGGCACGTCCGATTACTGACTACTATACGCTCTGCGGAAGGGGTATTTACAATATGTTCAGAGGCGCCGTGCCTGCGGGACACGACGATGAAGAAACAATAAAGGCAATGACTTCGCATTTTCTGGAGCATTACGATGCCCACATGTGTGACCATACTGTGCCTTATCCGGGAATCTCCGAAATGATGAAAAAGATAACTGATGCAGGAGTGATTCCGGCGTTGGCCTCAAATAAATATCAGTCGGGCGCGGAAAAGCTGATTCATCACTTCTTCCCGGGAATATCTTTTCTGAAAATTCTGGGACAGCGTGAGGGGCAGCCGATAAAACCGGATCCAGCAATTGTGCATCAGATAATGGCGGAAAAGGCTGAAATCCAATTGGATGAAGTGATATATGTGGGCGATTCCGATGTGGATATGAAAACCGGTGCAAACGCGAAGGTGCGTACTGTCGGAGTTACTTGGGGTTTCCGTTCCCGGGCCGAACTCGAGGCCGGTCATCCGTGGAAGATTGCGGACACCGCCGACGAACTAGCAGGCTTTATTCTACAATAAACCTGTTATTTCAGCGACTCGAGGCGGGCTTTGGCGGAGAGTTTTTCTGATTCGGAGGTGCTGTATTTCTCCAGGAGCGGAAGATATTTCTTCTCCAGTTTCACGTTGCCGGAATTTCTTGCCAAGATGACGATATTCTTGATGGCCGTCAAGTCGTCATTCTTGATTTTCAATACTTTGGTGTAGTATTTAAGGGCAGTCTTGTCATCCCTCTTGGCTACAAGATAGTATGAACCGAGATTATTCAGATAAAGAATATCGTTCGGTCTGTATTTGAGCATTGTCTCAGAAAGCTCCCTGAAAGCTTCATAAGAAGTAGGAGACGCGTATTTGAAGAACAAATAGCAGTACTCCTGAACTGCCGTCGAGAAAAACTCCTCGTCAACTTTCTCTGTTTCAGGATATTTCCAGGAAGGGTGTACGGTCTCGTTGTAGATGATCAGCGACCTGAGGTCCGACAACGCCATATCAGGGCTTTCTTTCTCATAACCGATAAGTGAAGCGGACTTCAACAGCCTGAGATCAAGCCTGTCAGGATTCAGTTGGATGGCTTTCTCGATAGCCTGCTGGCTCTTTCCGAAAAGTTCGTCATCGTAATTTATATCCTGAAAATAATTGACGCTTTTGCCCGTGCTGTCTTTAAGCGTGAGCAACGGTTCTGCTCCCAGATATCGGTTCTGGTCTCTGGTTATGACTGCACTGCTTTGGGACTTTGAAAGGTAATATGAGAAACGTCCCGTCAGCATATCCAGGTCATCAGGATATGCCTCCTGCCATTTGTTCAATAAGGTTTCAATTCCAACTCCTGTCGGACCGAGCTTGTTCACAAGCAGTTGGTATCTGTTTTTGT
Organism: Butyricicoccaceae bacterium; assembly: GCA_963617065.1. GTDB lineage: Bacteria > Bacteroidota > Bacteroidia > Bacteroidales > UBA932 > Cryptobacteroides. Next base: position 26,605 of record CAVENC010000010.1, on the reverse strand, counting down.
AGTCCTCAGCTGTCTGGGCCTGGGCCGTGACAGACACGGCTGTCAGTATAGACAAGATAGTCAGTGTTATAAATTTTCTCATAATTGTCAGATATTCATTCTTATGCGTCTTCCCTGAGGATGCAGGTTGTTGCATCTGTTGCCAAGATTTTTGACGAATCCAAGCGGATGTCTTAGATAAGTCATCAGTACCAATCCTCTTTCCGCTTCCGGCAAGATCAGTGAATCCTTGTGCAGAAATGCCAGAGCCTGTTCTTTGTTCAAGTCGAATTCGGGAAAAGCCTCTCTATTGTATTCAATGCTCAATGCCAAATCTTCGTCCGGCACAAAGTCTCTGCCTTTTAATTTGCCTGTGGTGCAACCTCTCTGAATAGGCTTCAGGCATTCAATGCTTTGAAACTCCTCCCGCAAATGCGCAGGTGTCGCGATTAGCATATCCCCTCTGATTTCGAAGTTCATATTGCATCTGAAGTTTCTTTGTAGGTAGGCTTCGGAAACCGGCAACTTGGAATTGCATTGAACTTTAGCCTTGGATTTCCACGATGATTCTCCTCCCGTCTTGATTACGGCTGAGCAATACTGGCCTTCGCCTTGAACAAGACCTGGCAACAAACTTACACCCATCTTTGTGGCGAACAGCCCGCTATGATCGTGAGTGAAACTGAATTTGTCTGCCCCAAGTGTGGATATTATCCATTTGACATTGTCATCGTTCTCGTACTTGTTGAAAGTGCAGGTTGAGTATATCAGAATGCCTCCTGGAGCGATTGCAGGCCATACATCGGCGATTATTCTGCGCTGCCGGGATTGGCATAGCGCCACATTGTCGGCAGACCATTGCTTGACGGCTTCTTCATCTTTTCTGAACATTCCTTCACCCGAGCAGGGAACATCGGCTATTATTATGTCGAAGTAGCCCTTGAGCGAGGCGAATGCTTTCGGGTCTGCGGATGTGACGGCAATGCAGGGATCTCCCCAAATTCCGACATTGTCCGCAAGCACTGCGGCCCTCTGTTTCATTATCTCATTTGAAACGACAATGTAGGACTCGCATCCGGATGAACGCAGAGACCCCAGAATGTCTGTGGTCTTGCCTCCGGGTGCAGCACACAAGTCCAGAACCCTTAAAGGCTGCTCTTTTGTTCTTGTTCCGGCAATAGCCTCGACAGCCTGTCTGAATACATTTCCGACGAACATTGCAGAAGAGTCCTGCACATAGTAGCAGCCTGCGTGGAGAAGCGGATCCAAAGTGAACTTGGGCCTTTGCGCAAGAAAGAATCCCTCGGAGCACCAGGCGACCGGCGATATTTCTGTGCCGAAAATCTTGTCGGCGGATTCTCCGGAATCGGAACTGAACTTTGACCGGTTGAGTCTTACGGAAACAGATGCCGGCTCATTCAGTGCTTCAAGCGTTCTGGATGCACATTCATCTCCGACTGCCTCTTTCAGAAACCTTATGTATTCTTCCTTGAACTCCATTCAACAATATTTGATGAACTGTTGCCTCAAAATCCGGAACAGCCCCTAATTGTTCTTGAATATAGACGGATCGAAGCCTTCCGGCATTTTTCCTTCTGCCATATCAGCGACTGCATCCACCATTTTGTCCACTGCATCTTGCAACTTCGAGCCGAGAAGCATTTTCATCATAAAGTTGAGGTCGGCAGAAATGTCAATATGGAAATCGGTGCTGTCCGGATTCCCTCCGTCTGCATCGAAATGAACATCTATAGTGAACTGAAAAGGCGCACCGTCATCCTTGTAGGTTATTTTTGAATAAGGTGTGCGATCTTCTACTCTGATACCGACATTGAATCCCTGTACGGTTGCGTGCAGAGAATCGAAATCAGCCTCGATACCCTGTTTCTTGTCCTCCGGCAGCATCGCAACAAAATTGCGAAGATCTGAAAACGGCATATAAAGCATATAGGGAGCTCTTGCTACCGATCTGTGCTTGCTTTTAATTTCCATAATATTCTGAGAATCTGTTTTGAAATAGACTCCTGATTATTTTCCCCATTCGGAAGGGTTCTTCCTCCATTCGTGAAGCAGTTCCTTTGCGGACGGTGAAATATAACCGGTTTCGCTTGCGGTTTCCACCAATGCGGAATAGTTTGAGAGTGTGTCAAGTTTGACGTTATCCTCGCGGAAACGCTCTGCCGCCAAGTCAAACTGATATGTGAATATGGCAACCATTCCCAATACGTCGGCGCCTGCCTCTCTGAGTGCTTTTACGGCTGCAAGGCTGCTCATTCCTGTGGAAATAAGGTCCTCGATTACCACAACTTTCTTTCCCGGTGTGAGTTCGCCCTCGATTTGTGAACCTGTGCCGTGGTCCTTCGGTTTGGGACGGACATAAATGAAAGGCTTTTTCATCCTGTCTGCGGCGAGTACACCGTGAGCGATAGCACCGGTGGCAACACCTGCAACTACTTCAGCCTCAGGGTATAATTCCATAGCTTTCTCTGCGAGCCAAGTAGCTACCTGCGCTCTCAGTTCAGGATGTGAAAGTATCCTGCGGTTGTCGCAATAAATAGGGGAGTGCCAGCCGGATGCCCAAGTGAAAGGGTCTTCCGGGCGTAAAAGTACTGCGCGTATATCCATCAAGGATTTTGCAAGTTTTTTGTCAACGCTTTCCATATAGATATCTATTTTATCACAAAAATAACCGATAAAATCCCTAAAGTCAAATTTTGATGCCGCATAATATCCACGTCTTTGCGACCGGATTTATACCTTGGCCATTATAAACACTTCCTTGATTGACGGATAGGTGTTCTTCAGGAATGGAGGAAGACTTGATTTTGCAACCCACGCGGCCTTGGTGATGTCCTCTTCCGTCTGCGGAGTCAAGTCAACCGGTGCCATATAATTCATCTGATACCACCAGGTGTGCTTCAAATGCCAGATTCCATCCCTTTTGTAGCAATGGTCTGTGATGCATATCAGTTCGCCCAGTTCCAAATTGTCCACGCCGGTCTCTTCCTGAACCTCTCTCAATGCCGTCACCGAAATATCCTCACCTTTTTCCTGATGCCCCTTGGGCAGGTCCCAAAGCCCGTCCCTGCGTATAAGCAGATAATCTCCGCGCCTGTTGGAAACAAGCCCTCCGGCAGCATTTACCTCCTTGAACTGTCCGCATACGACCTTATAGCAGGCTTCAGGATTCTCTGACGGAATATATACTTTCTCAATCATTCCGTTTTGCTCGAACATTTCAACAAGCTCGGCTATGCTTTTGTTTTCGGAAAAATGAAATTCAATGGCATTAGGGTCTGTCAGTGTCGCTTCTTCCGGTCTGCAGATTATGATGGCCCTTCTGTCGAAATATATCTTTTTCATTGTATATGTGCGTTCTACTGTAATTTCCCCTTGACAAACTTACAAAAAAATGAATACACCTCTGAAACAAATCGCATTTTTTTTCGTATATATATTAGTTTGACTATTTGAAAAAATACTATAATGAAATTATCACAGTTTCAATTTCCGATTTCGTTGAGAAACGATATTGCACACGAACCTACAGGCAAATGGCGTGACGAAAGTCGTATGATGGTTCTCCACAAAGATACGGGAGAAATCGAGCATAAGATATTCAAGAACATCACAGATTACTTCAGCAAAGGGGATACATTCGTACTTAACGACACTAAAGTGTTTCCTGCAAGGCTTTTGGGTAAGAAAGAGAAGACCGGAGCGGACATTGAGGTGTTCCTTCTGCGTGAGCTCAACAGGGAGCAGCGCCTTTGGGATGTCATTGTTGAACCGGCCAGGAAAATCAGAATAGGAAATAAGTTGTATTTCGGTGACGACAGTCTTGTGGCTGAAGTTATTGACAACACTACTTCAAGAGGAAGAACTCTTCGTTTCCTGTATGACGGCAAATACGAGGAATTCAAGAATACATTGTTTGGACTGGGCGAAATTCCTGTCCCTAAATGGGTTAAGGAGAAAATAACTGCAGAAGACAAGGTCAATTTCCAGACTATATTCGCTAAGAACGAGGGCGCTGTATCGGCTCCTGCCGCAGGGCTTCACTTCAGTCGCGAACTCTTCAATATGATGATTCTCAAGGATATCAATAAGGCGTTCATAACCGAGCACATGGGTATAGGTTATTTCCGCAAGGTTGATGTTGAGGACCTTTCAAAGCATAAGATGGACTCCGAGAGGCTTATCATTACCGAAGAGGCTGCAGATATCATAAACAAGACCAAACGTGAAGGACACAAGGTTCTTGCTGTGGGTGTTACCGTGATGCGAGGACTGGAAACATACGTGACTACCAATGACGAGGTGCAGGCTTATGACGGTTGGACAAACAAGTTCATATTCCCTCCATACCGTTTCGCCGTTCCTGATGCCGTTGTCTCAAATTTCCATCTCCCGGGTTCGACAATGCTTATGGCTGTTGCCGCATTCGGTGGCTATGAACTTGTCAAGAAGGCCTACGAAACAGCACTTCAGGAGAAATACAAATTCGGTCCTTACGGAGATGCTCTTCTGATAATATAGTTCGGCAGACGTTTAAAAATCATAAAAAAGTGGTTCATTTTTCATTAATTGAACCACTTTTTCTGTTTTTTGCAAAGACGACTTCATATTTTCGCCGAAAAACGAGATGAGGTACGATTGCATAGAAGAACTTGCACCGTGGTGCGCATTGAACAGGATATTCGGATTTGCCCCCAAAATAGGAATGGAGTTGATTCGCAGATTCGGCAGTCCCGGAGCGGTATTCAGGGCAAGCCGTCAGGAACTGGCATTAGTGCTGAAGCCGGAATCCGCATATTATCAGTCAATATCGTCGGGTTGCCTCAGGGAGTCGGAAGCGGAGTTGCTTCGTCTGAAGCATGAAGGTTGCAGCTTTTTATGCCGGGATGATGAAAGATATCCGGGACTTCTTTCCGAATGCGATGACGCTCCCATCGGTTTATACATTAAGAGTAAAACCGGGCTTGACGCTCTGTTCAGGCCGCGTCCGTCGGTGGCTGTTGTCGGTACTCGGGATATTTCAAGCTATGGCAGGGAGTGGTGTGTGAAGTTGGTCAATGCGTTGGCGCGTGCAAAGGTCGCTCCCGTGATTGTGAGCGGACTTGCAATCGGTACAGACGTCACAGCACATATACGTGCACTTGAACTCGGGATTTCCACATTTGCGGTTATGGCGACTGGCATTGAGACGGTATATCCGTTCAGGCACGGCGCAGTGGCGGAAAAGATATGTGAGTCAGATGGTTGCGCACTTATTACTGATTATCCTCCCGGAACATCTCCTTTGGCGATAAATTTCCTAAGGCGCAATCGGATAATCGCAGGGTTGAGCAAAGCGGTGATTCTCATAGAATCTAAGAAGAAAGGCGGGGGATTGATGACCTGCAAACTTGCATATTCTTATAACAGAGATGTTTATGCTTTGCCTGGAAGAATTGACGATGTCCGTTCCGAGGGATGCAACAGGCTTATCAGAGAAAAAGTGGCTGAGGCCATTTCCGATGTCGATTCGTTTGTCGCCTCACTCGGTCTGGCGGTTTCTTCGCAGGATGACAAGAAAGACATCAAATCGTATATTCTCTCTAGATATGCTGATGACGAAAGTTATGACGTGGCTGTCAAACTGGCTGAAATCGCGGATATAATAAGTCTGAACAGGGATATCCGAAAAAATGACCTGTGTTCTTTGACCGGATTGCCTTTTCAGGAAATCGCTCAATTCATTTCTAAACTAGAGTGCGACGGTGTTGTCTGCACTGATCTTATGCAGGGATGCCATATCAATCCTAATATCTTGTAAAAGAAATTTTGACGTATAATCAAACTGATTCTTAAATTTGCAGGATATACTTGAAAAAATGGCTTTGTGTAGATATATAGATACTCACGCCCATATTAGCGATGTCGCTTTTGGCGGGGACGAGGAGGCGGTGATTGAGCGTGCCCTTGAGGCAGGAGTCGGTCTGATACTTCAGGCTGACATTGACAGCAGCGAGCGCGGACGTATGATAGATCTGGCCGCGAAATATCCATCAGTGTTGAGGAATATGGCCGGATTGTACCCCGGTTCAGTCAATGAAAATTGGGAACAGGAAGTCGCGGCAGTTGAGAAATACGCGGTTGAGGGCAATGTCGTAGCTATCGGAGAAATCGGATTGGACTATCATTATTCGAAGGATACGGCAGAGTTGCAGAAACGCGCATTCAAGGCTCAGCTCCAGCTGGCCGACAAATTGGGATTGCCGGTAAATATACACGAGCGGGATGCCACGGATGATTTCTTTGCCGTGATGGATGAATGCAAAGGCTTGAGTATCAGGGGTAATCTGCACGCGTTCAGCGGTAGCAAGGAGACTTTCGCGCGGCTTCAGAAATATGGCGACTGGATGGTGGGAATAGGTGGCGTCTGTACGTTCAAAAAGGCTGGCATAGCGGAAACCTTGAAATATATTCCATTGGACAGGATTGTGCTTGAAACCGATGCACCGTATCTGACGCCTGTCCCTTTTCGCGGTCAGCGCAACGAAAGCTCATATATTCCGCTTATAGCAGCAAAAATTGCTGAAATAAAGGGAATTGACGTAGAGGCTGTAGCTGAGGCCACTACGAACAATGCGCGTGCAATGTTTAATTTGGATGTCAAATAATTTGTCCGGTCACCTGTCTGCAATGGTTGATACGGAATATGAAAATAGTAATCGACGTATGTCTATGGCAATGAATGACAAAAACAGCAAATCTTCGCTGCTTTTGATATATACCGGCGGTACAATCGGAATGAAACAAGATGCAAAGGATTTGACTCTCAAGCCCTTCGACTTTAGTCAAATTCTGGACGAAGTCCCGGAGATGGGGAAATTTGCGTTCAAAATCGACAGCTTTGCATTCGAGCCTCCGATAGATTCCTCCGATGTCGAGCCTTCACTTTGGCAGAGGCTGGCTGTGCTGATCAAAGAAAAATATGAGGACTACGACGGCTTCATAGTCCTTCACGGGACAGATACGATGGCGTATTCCGCATCGGCTCTCAGTTTTATGTTGGACGGGCTGTCCAAACCAGTGATATTCACAGGAAGCCAGTTGCCTATAGGCGTGCCCAGGACGGATGGACGTGAAAATCTCATCTCGGCTGTGGAGATTGCATCTGCCAAGGACTCCGACGGGCATCCTAGGGTGCCGGAGGTGAGCGTATGCTTCGCGTCAACTCTCCTAAGGGGAAACAGGTCCGTGAAGGTGAACTCCGAGGGCTTCAGAGCGTTCCAGTCGCCGAATTTTCCGCCTCTGGCAGAAGCCGGAATAACCATAAGGTATAACAACGACGTGATTAGAAGGCCTATAGACTGGTATCAGAACCTGTCTGTCAATACAGAACTGGATACCAGAGTGTCAATTCTGAAGATGCACCCCGGCATTACCCCGCATGTGGTGCGCAACATTCTCTGCGGAGCCGAAACAAGGGCGGTCATACTTGAGACTTACGGCTCGGGGAATGCTCCGTCAAGCAAATGGTTCTTGGATATATTGGACGAGGCGAGTGCTATGGACAAGATATTGGTCAATGTGACTCAATGTCTTGCAGGTACAGTGAATATGAATATCTACGCCACCGGCAAGCATCTGGAGACTTGCGGAGTCATAGACGGAAGGGATTTGACCACTGAAAGCGCGCTGGCGAAACTTTTCTTCCTTATGGGCAAAAGTGCGGACAATAACTGGGTGAGGTCAATGTTCGTCCGCAATCTCAAGGGCGAAATATCGGAATAAGAAATTATTCAAAACGACCTCTATGTATTGCCAAATGAAAAATATTTGCTAAATTGCAACGGTTTTGGAGTGTATTTTGGCATCTCCGAATGTCCTTTTTGAAAGTTATAAACATTAATACTTAATTATTTCAAACACACAAAAACAATTATGAAAAAGTTTTTCATGTTTTTGGCAGTAGCCGGCATTATGGCCGTATCTGCAAACTTCGCAGCTGCTCAGGAACAGTCAGCTGACGCAGCTGAACCAGTTGCTACAGAAGCTGCCGCTCCAGCTAATGACTTGGCGGCTCTTACAGCAAACGCTCCTGAAGTTCCTCTTCATCAGCAGCTCAAGACAAAGTTCATCGAGGGTGGTCCTCTCTGGATGGCTCCTATCGCACTCTGTCTTGTACTTGGTCTCGCACTTTCTATCGAAAGAATTCTCTACCTTACATTTGCTAAGACAAATGTCAAGAAACTCGTTGAAGGCGTAGAGTCTGCTCTTGCTGAAGGTGGTGTTGAGAAGGCTAAAGATCTTTGCCGTGAGACTCGTGGTCCTGTTGCAAGCATTTTCTATCAGGGTCTTCTTCACTATGAGGAAGGTGTTGATGTCGTTGAGAAAACAATCGTTTCTTACGGTTCAGTTCAGATGGGTCTTATGGAGAACGGTCTTACTTGGATCTCCCTCTTCATCGCTCTTGCTCCGTCTCTCGGATTCTTGGGAACAGTCGTTGGTATGATCGCGGCATTCGATGCTATCCAGGCTGCAGGTGATATTTCTCCAAACGTCGTTGCAGGAGGTATGAAGGTCGCCCTTATTACTACCGTGTTCGGTCTTATCGTTGCGATGATTCTTCAGGTGTTCTACAACTACATCCTTACAAAGATTGAGTCCCTTACTGCAGATATGGAGGATTCTTCAATCTCTTTTGTTGACGTTTTGACAAAATTCTCTGCAAAGAAGTAAATAAGAGTTTTTAGAATGAAAGACCTTAATAAAATATTCAAATGGCTGATGTGGCTGCTTTTTGCTGTCAGCGTAGGTCTGATTGTATGGGGTGTATCAGTAGGTTATCCTTCTACCCCTTCTCAGCCTGACGGTGGTACAGTAAATGCGCTGCTCTATTGGTGCTATGCGATGATCGGTCTCGGTGCTTTCTGCGCTGTTGTATTCGGACTTGCAGTGTCAATCGCAAACAATCCTAAATCACTCGTTAAGATCGGTGTGGGAATTGTTGCCTCTGCAGTTGTCTGCGGTATCGCTTACGTACTTGCTCCAGCCAATCCTGCTATCGGTATGCTTGAACAGCCTACCGAAGGAGTTCTTAAGTTTACAGATACTATACTTAACATTGTTTATTTCGCAGGCGGTTTGGCTATCCTTGCCATCATCTTCGGTGAAATCTACAGTTCAGTACGTAATAAATAATTTGGGATATGGCTAGTAAAAAGACTCCAGCTCTTAACACAAGCTCAACAGCGGATATCGCGTTCCTGCTTCTGTGCTACTTCCTTATGACTACGACAATGGGAACACAGACAGGTCTTCAGCGTCGTCTTCCGCCGATGCCGGACCCTAACCAGAAAGTTGAGGACCAGAAGGTCAACAAGAGAAATCTTATCACCGTAAAGGTCAACGCTCAGGATAGGCTTATGGCAGGTAATGAACCAATGGACGTCAGCCAGCTCAAAGAGAAGATCAAGATTTTCCTTACAAACCCTGCAAATGACCCGACTCTTCCAGAAAGAGTTGTGACGGATATCGAGGGATATGGTAAATATCCTGTTTCCAAGGGTGTCATCTCTCTTCAGAATGACCGTGGTACAAGCTATAGAGCTTATATCGCAGTTCAGAACGAACTTGTAAAAGCCGTTAACGAATTGCGTGACGAGTTCGCAAAGTCAAACTACGGAAAGCCTTTTGCTAATCTTTCTGAAGAACAGCAGGATGTTGTCAAGAAGTGCATCCCTCAGAACATTTCTGAGGCAGAGCCTAAGAATGTCGCTAAATAATTAAAGGAGGATAAGAATATGTCAAAATTTCGTAAAGAGGAAAAGAAAGAGGTTCCGGCATTGACTTCGAGTTCATTGTCAGATATCGTCTTCATGTTCCTGTTCTTCTTCATGGTGACTACTCAGCTCAGAAGCACCGAGGACAAAGTTATGGTTAAACTCCCTGAGGCTTCAGAGGTTATCAAACTCGAAAGGAAGGATCTTGCTTCATACATCAATGTCGGCCCTCCTACAAGGAATCTGCAGGCAAAGTATGGTACTGACGCACGTATCCAGTTGAATGACTCCTTCAAGACTGTTACCGATATTCGTGACTTCATTGCGGCAGAGCGTGACGCTATGTCAGAGTCTGACCGTCAGTTCATGAACACGGTATTGAAAGTTGACCAGGACGTCAGAATGGGTATTGTAACTGACATTAAACAGGAACTTAGACGTTGTTCAGCCCTGAAAATTATGTATCAGGCGAGAAGAGCAGAATAAGTTTTCTTAAACTTGAATAAAAGGATGACTAAAATTATTTTTGGTCATCCTTTATTTTTTTTATCCTTCTGTCGCTAGCTCCGAATAAAATTCTCAGAGAACTATAAAATTTGCCTAGCGCTCTTCTTACTATGTCTTTTTGGGGCGCATCGTTTGTATAAAGACGCAGATTTGATTAAATTTGCAAGAATAACATTACTACAATGGAAACAGTTTCAAGGACTAAAATCAAGGAGTTGCTCAAAATGCAACCTGGTCAGGATGTTCTTGCCAAAGGTTGGGTAAGAACTAAGCGCGGTAACAAGCAGGTTAAATTTATTGCTCTTAATGACGGCTCCACGATAAATAATATTCAAATCGTCGCAGAGACTGATGTCATCAGCGAAGATATTCTCAAAAAGATAACTACGGGAGCCAGTCTGGCTGTCAGAGGTAAATTGGTGGAATCGCTCGGTAGCGGTCAGCACGTGGAGATTAAGGCGGAATCCATCGAGGTTTACGGCGAGTGCGATCCGATGAGATATCCTCTTCAGAAGAAGGATACTTCTCTGGAGTATTTGAGGACAGTCGCTCATATGAGACTCAGAACCAATACGTTCGGCGCTGTCCTGAGAATAAGGAACGCTATGGCATTTGCAATCCATTCATTCTTCCAGAGCAAAGGTTTCGTATATCTGAATACTCCTCTCATCACAGAATCTGATGCTGAAGGTGCAGGAGATATGTTCCAGGTCACAACTCTTGACCTTGCGAATGTTCCGGTACATAACGGAAAGGTGGATTTCAGCAAGGATTTCTTCGGAAAGAAAACTTGTCTTACTGTAAGCGGACAGCTCGAAGGTGAACTTGGCGCTACAGCAGTCGGTGAAATTTACACGTTCGGCCCTACATTCCGTGCTGAGAACTCCAATACTCCCAGACATCTTGCTGAGTTTTGGATGATCGAACCGGAGATGGCCTTCTACGATATGTATGACACTATGGATCTCGAGGAGGAGTTTGTCAAGTATCTTGTTCAGTATGCCCTCGACCATTGTGCTGAAGATATTCAGTTCCTCAATGATAAATATGACGATGGCCTTGTAGAGAGGTTGAAGAGTGTGCTCGGCATTGATTTCGTGAGACTTACATACACAGAAGGAGTCAAGATTCTTGAAGAGTCAGGCCAGCAGTTTGAATTCCCTGTCAAATGGGGTGTTGACCTGCAGAGTGAGCACGAGAGATATCTGGTAGAGAAACATTTCAAGAAGCCTGTCATTCTTACGGATTATCCTAAGGAAATCAAGGCTTTCTATATGAAGCAGAACGAAGACGGCAAGACTGTTCGCGGAACAGATGTTCTCTTCCCTAAGATCGGCGAGATTATCGGAGGTTCTGAAAGGGAGTCATCTCTCGAGAAACTCGAAAACAGAATCAATGAACTGGGTATGAGCCGCAAGAATTTGGAGTGGTACATTGACACAAGAAGGTTTGGAACAGTGCCTCACAGCGGATTCGGTCTCGGTTTTGAAAGACTGCTTCTGTTCGTTACCGGAATGAGCAACATACGTGACGTCATTCCATTCCCTAGAACTCCAAGGAACGCTGAATTTTAAATTATACGGTTATGTTAGTCATCGGTATAGCAGGCGGTTCAGGTTCAGGAAAGACAACAGTGGTAAATGCGATTACAAGCGAGTTGAAAGAACGTGTTGTCGTAATCCCTCAGGATTCTTATTACAAGGATTCAAGTTATCTGCCATTGGAGGAGCGTCAGAAAATCAATTTTGACCATCCTGACGCAATAGATTTCGAGTTGCTGTGCAAGCAGTTGAAAGAATTGAAAGAAGGGAAAAGGATTGAGCAGCCTGTTTACTCGTATCTGACCTGTTCCCGTTCCAAGACGGAAACGATAACGGTTGAGCCTGCTGACGTGATCATAATTGAAGGCATTTTGGTGTTCACTTGCAAGAAATTGCGGGAACAGATGGATATAAAGATATTCGTGGATGCCGATGATGACGACAGGCTGATGCGAGTTATGGCCAGAGATATTATCGAAAGGGGAAAAACCGTGGCTACAGTCATAGAAAGATATACCAAGACTGTGAAGCCGATGTATCTTCAGTTCATAGAGCCGAGTAAACGTTACGCCGATATCATCATACCTCAGGGCGGTCACAATAAAGTCGCGATTGACGTAATATCTGCCACTATAGAAAAATCTCTGCAAAAGAAGAATGCTTACACGGGACGATAAAGCAGGACTTTATCTTACGGTGATAGTTCATCTGGTGATTTTGATAATCCTGCTGGTAGCACAACTGGGGTTCTCCTTGAGTAAGGAGAACACTTTTCTTGTTGACTTCTCCAAGATTGAGGATTCCAAAGTCGAGGAGAAAAGCCGGGATGCGGATAGGGATGATGACGAAAGGACAATGGATGAACTTGTGGCAGAGAAAGTTGCAAGGATGCTGGCAGGGACTTCCGGAACTGAATTCCGCAATTTGACCTCGTCACGCAACAAAGGCGCATTGAAAGACGACAGGCATACTGATGCGGATAAGCTTTATGCAGATGCGGAGAGACTTGCAAAAGAATTGAAGGCAGGTGTAAAGATTGAGGCGGACGATGATTACGTGGCAACTTCTGCAAAGGATGTTTCAAGCGAAATTCCTGAAGCAAAGCCATATAGCGGACCTTCCGTACTATCCTGGCATCTGGACAACAGAAAGGCAAGCCGTCTGCCGATACCGGCATACCGATGCTATAGTGGCGGTATGGTCACGGTTGTGATAACCGTCAATACAGCCGGAAAAGTGATTGATGCACGCGTTCTTGATGACGTGTCGTCAACTGACAAATGTCTAAGGGATTTTGCCGTGAGAGCCGCCCGTATGTCATTGTTTTCTGCAAGTCCTACCGCCCCATCCAAACAAGTAGGCGATATCGTTTACCAGTTCCTTGCTCAATGACAGAAATCCTTTGATGATGCAGGATTGGAAAGAACATCTTAGAGCATTGCGGAAGGCCAACAATGATGTGGCTTGGACTATGTCCGAGTACATAGATGAAACGCCTTGCTCCATATCTGCGTCCTTGATGTCTGAGGTCAATCCTGGCGGCAGACTTCCAGAAGAAGCCATTGTAGCGGCTCTGATTGCCGGTTTCTCCGGAATCGATGAGAATGACAGACTGCTGAACGGATATTTCAATGAATCTGTCAGAAAGCTCGATGCTGAGGCTTATGCCCGCAATCCATACCTTGAGACAATAACCTTCCCTGATGTAAGTGCAGCTCATTGGAAATTCACGCACTATACATATAAGCCTTACGAGATTTTCATTCGGGATGATATCAGCGTTCTGCCGAATCTTCAGGAAATTCCACAGTTGGGGTATTTCGACTGTCGTTTCACCTATCCTGCTGTTGAACAGGATGGGAGAGAGTGGATGGCCGTCAAGCCAAGCGAGATTGCTACGATGCAGCCTGTTATTGATTTGGTGAGCGGAAATGTGATTACTTTCGGACTCGGCTTGGGGTATTTCGCCTTTATGGCTTCTCAAAAATCTGAGGTTGAATCAGTTACGGTGGTTGAACGAGATGAGGAGGCTATCGGGCTGTTCAGTAAATATATTCTTCCCCAGTTTCCGAATAAAGACAAGGTGCAGATAGTCCGCAGCGATGCCTTTGAATATATGAGAAACTCTATGCTAAGTGCTTCGGAACGGGATTTCGACTTTGCATTCGTGGACTTGTGGCACGATACGTCAGATGGTTTGGAGTCGTATCTGTGTGCGAGAAAAATCGAAACCGAGCTGAAAAATACAGGATGCGGAACTGTGTTCCATTATTGGGTTGAGAGGTCGCTCCTTTCAGCCTTCAGGTGGAACGTGTTCGATAAAGTACTGGATAACTGTTCATCCTTGGAAGAAGCGTATGACAGGTTGTCTGACGCCTCGCTCAAGCGCTATATCTCTTCCTTCATATTGCCGGCGTAGTCGCGCCATTTGCTGATAAGCGCCTGCATATCTGCAGGAAGTTCAGAATCGAAGCGGATGAATTCCTTTGTCCTTGGGTGTATGAATCCAAGCGTCTTGGCGTGGAGCGCCTGTCTTGGACACAGTTCAAAGCAGTTCTTTATAAACTGTTTGTATTTGGCGTAAATGGTTCCTTTCCTTATCTCAGAACCGCCATATCTCTCGTCGTTGAACAGCGGATGCCCGATATAATTCATATGAACACGAATCTGGTGAGTCCTGCCTGTCTCCAGCCTGCACTCTACCACGGTTACATATCCGAATCTTTCTATTACGCGATAATGAGTTACTGCGTGTTTGCCTTTGTCTCCTTCCGGATAAACTTTGAAGCGCAGCCTGTCGTTAGGGTCTCTTCCGATGTTGCCTGTAATCGTGCCTTCGTCTTCTTTCAGATTTCCCCACACAACTGCAACGTATTTTCGTTCAATGGAATGTCTGAAGAATTGTCCAGCCAAATCAAGCTGCGATTCATCATTCTTCGCGACTACAAGAAGTCCGGAGGTGTCCATATCTATTCTATGGACAAGAACGCCCATTCTTTCATCCTTGGCGTCAGGACCTTGTGATATTCCGAGATGGTATGAAAGCGCGTTTATCAATGTCCCTTCGAAGTGTCCGTGTCCCGGATGCACCACCATTCCTGCAGGCTTGTTTACGATGAGAAGATCCTCATCCTCATATACGATATCCAAAGGAATGTTCTCCGGCAGCACCTCGAATCCGCGCCTTTCATAAGGCATAACGAATCTGATGACGTCACCGGGACGTACAATGAGGTTAGCCTTGGCTGTCTTGTCGTTGACCCGCACATATCCGTTCTTGATGGCAAGCTGAACGCGATGCCTTGACGTGTCCATCAGATGGCAAGCCATATATTTGTCCACACGAAGCGGGGTCTGTCCTTTATCTACATTCAAGCGGAAATGTTCGAACATTCCCTGCTCATCTTCAGTCTGATTGGCATCATCATCGACAGCCAACTCTGAAGGCGAATACTCCTGCTCCTCTTCGGAGAACATCAAATCCAATTCGTTAGCCATTATTGTCTGTCTTTATCCGGTCTGAGGTAAAGTGTGATTTCCGAGCCCATAAGGACTGACATATCAGATGTTTCAGGAGTCTGTTTGTAAACGACTGCGTCGAGGGAATCGCTGTAAGACCGTATGCTCTTGTCGAATCTCAACTTGGCGAAGTTAAGGGAGTTGTCGTGGACGGCATCTACTGCCCTGAGATATTTCATTCCGGTCACATCCGGGATAAATGTCTGGTTGTCGCTTCCAAGTCCTACTACAAGGTCGATTTCGGAACCGCTGTCGATGGATGTTCCTGACTTGATTTCGCGACCTCTGTACAACTGCTTCAATACGTTGTTTGTGGCTATGTCGTCAACGTATCTCAGATTGCGGAGCAGTAGACCTTTTGCGAGAAGTTCGGCTTTTGCCTGTCTCATCGACAATCCGACAAGGTCAGGCATTGTGGTCTTTTTCGGCGATACTGAATTGATTGTGAGCATAATGCGTCTGCCGCCCTTCACCCTGTTTCCTGCAGCCGGAATTTGGGAGAATATCAGTCCACGTCCCATTTTACGTACATATACGGAATCGGTCACGTCGATGCGTATCCCATTGGAGGATGCCAGCCGCGAGGCTTCCGCTACACTCATTCCGGTGAAATCAGGCACTTCAATCTCCTGTCCGTGGTGCGTCCCTATCTTCAGAAGGAAGCTGCTCGCGCCCACAAGTACGGCTACTACAAGAATTGCCAGCAATATATTTTTAACAAACCAGTTGTCAAAGAAACTTTTAAAGTCCATATCAAGAATAATGTTGATTTATTTAAAGATTACTTCCATTACGCCTTCGGTCATAAGTGCGAGTCCGATTATGGTGACGATAATGCCTGTAATTCTGTTGATTATGAGGATTGTGCCGAGTTTGAAACTTCTCCTCATCCGGCTGAATGCCCACGAGAAGCAGAACCAATAAAGAGCAGAACCGGCACTGAGCGCCAGTAATATAGGGGCTACTCTGAAATCGTGAGGCTCAAGTTCAATTCTGAAGAATGCAAACAGGGCGAATATCACAAGAATCGCTCCCGGATTGGAGATGCCCATAAATACTGCCTGAAAGAAATCTTTCATCGAATATGACGGCGTAGGCTCCTCGTGTTTCATTTTCCTGAACGGGTCTTTGAACGTCATACTGCAGCCCAGCAATGTGACAATGATGCCACCACCGACCATTATTATTGTGCTGTGATCTTCGATGAATGTTTCTGCGATTGCGAGCGCGAAAATGGCGATTACCGCGAATACCGTATCGACCAGGCAGGCCCCCAGACCGGCTAGAAACCCGGATTTATGCCCCTCGCTTAAGGATTTCTGTATTACAAGAATTGCTATTGGCCCCAGTGGAACAGAAGCGCAGATTCCGATAAGAAAACCTTTGAATATATCTAGAAGCATAAAGTCAGATATTTGTGTACATTTTACAAAGGTAATAATTTAATTCATATCTTTGCCTGATGCTTTTCCCAAACTGGGCATCGTTCTTTGATATGAAAAGTCAGAAATCATTGCTACTCCTCCTTCTTGTTCTTTTTGTGACATTTATGTCAATACCTTTTCTGGTACCGCATACCGGGATATTGGCATTGTTCGGACTTGTGCCGTTGCTTTGTCTTGAGCGCATTGCGACAATGACCGGCACGAAAAGAGTCTGGTTGTGGCATTATTCGGCATTCCTGTTATGGAATCTGGTGACGACGTTCTGGGTATGCAACGCTACGGTCGGCGGTGGAATTTTCGCGGCTGTGGCCAATGCATTGCAGATGTCGGTTGTTTTCGGACTTTTCCGATGGAGCCGCAAGGTGTTCACCGGAGCCTTGCCGTATATATTTCTGGCGCTATTGTGGATTGCTTGGGAAAAGTATTATCTCACCGTGGCGCAGATATCCTGGCCTTGGCTTGTGCTGGGCAATTCTTTTGCGCGTACGGTATCTCTTGCTCAATGGTATGAATATTTCGGAACGCTCGGAGGCTCCCTGTGGATATGGGCCTGCAATCTGGGGCTGTTCGGAATAATGGTTTCTCTGTCTGACGGCAGTTGGACAAGGTTCAATGTGAAAGCAAAATCTGTGGCTTTGTGCTCTTATGTGGCAGTGTTGTTTGCTCCTATAGTTTGGTCATTGTCCATTTATGAGAATAATGAGAAGGAACAGGGTAAATCATTGAACGTCATAGCATTGCAGCCTAATATAGATCCTTATCACAAATTTCAGGCGCTTTCGCAGAGTCAGCAGAATGTGATTTTGCTTGACTTGTTGGATAAAGCATTGCAGGGAAGGGATTCGTCTGACAGTTCTATGCTTCTGGCTGTGGCCCCGGAGACATTTACAAGTGACATTGTAACTGATGATTTTGACAGAAGCTTGACATTCAGACGTTTCAGACGCTGTCTTTCGGAATATCCAGGAGTGAATATGCTTTTCGGAGCGTCTGCGTATTCGTATTATTACACAGATGAGGCTCCGTCAGCAAATGCCAGGCATCTGGAAGATGGACTTTGGGTTGAGTCCCACAATTCCGCGATTATGATGGACGGTATTGACAATGCGGAGATATATCATAAGTCCAAGCTGGTAGTGGGCGTGGAGATGACGCCTTATCCTGCTTTCTTCACGAAAATCGATGACCTTCTCGGAGGCGTTATGGGAAGGAATGTCGGTCAGGAACAGGTGTCTCTTCTTCACTGCGAGAAAAGGGATAGGACTGGAAATATCAGCGAGAGTGTGCCTGTCGGGGCTGTAATATGCTATGAATCAGTCTATCCAGAGCACTGTGCGGAATATGTTAAGGCCGGTGCCGAATTGCTGGCAATTATAACGAATGATGCCTGGTGGGGTGATACGCCCGGTTATAAACAGCATTTGAGCTATGCCAGTCTTCGTGCCATAGAGACCCGCAGGGACATAGTAAGAAGCGCGAATACAGGAATATCCGCGCTTATCGATAAATATGGAAATGTAGTGGAGTCCACTGAATGGTGGGAACCTGACTACCTTAATGGTAAACTGAATCTCAATGATGAGGTGACATTCTTTGTGCGTCAGGGAGATATCATCGGCCGCTTTGCAGTTTTCCTTTCTGTGCTGCTTCTGCTCGCTGTCGCAGTCCGCTCTCTCATCCGCAAGTGACAGTTCTCTCGCTATTTTGCTGTGAAGGTGTAGGTTATAGTGGCTGTTTGCTTGCTTGGAGCTTCTGTGTTTATGCTGAAACTAGTGCGCAGAGCAGCGTCTTTGCAGGCGTCTAGTATATCCTCATCTGATATTGTAGACTCTGGATTTATACGGGCGGAAACTACGCTGCCATATTGGGCTATAGTTATATTTACCACTACCTTTCCAATTGGTCCTTCAGAAATCTTTGGCAAATACGTTACTCTGATTACGTATCTGTCTTCAACCTTAACCTTTGCAGCTACTGATACACTTGTCTTCTGATTCGTTGATTTTGTTGATGATGTGGTTTCTGAAGATGAAGAGCTAGTCGATGAAACTGATTTTGTTGAGGAAGAACTTGATGAAACGGTTCCCGTTGTTGAAGAAGATACGGTGGTTACTTTCTTGAGCGTGGTGGCCATTTGCGTCTGACTTCTTGTCAGCTGTTCGACCTTGCTCTGCAGTGCAGTGATTTTCGACTGTATAGTGGATACGCTACCTTCAAGTTTGCTGAACTCTTCTTTGCTGGCTCCCTGTATGATTGTGGTGCTGCCGGAGGTCTGTCCCTTGCCTTGCAGTGTGGCAACTTTAGCCTCAAGCCGTGAAACTGATTTCGACAATTCTGCGAACTGCTCCTGCGATACGCCTTCTACTATTTCATTTCCGCTTTGCGTTTGTGGTGTTTGTGAAAGCAACAAAGCATTTTCATCTGCCGAAGTGTCATCCGATATGGCTGGGGATGTTCCGCATAGGTCATCATTATCATTCAGTGATATCAGCCCATCTACTATTCCGGAGAGCTCGCTTACCTCTTTCTTGCATTGCTCTGTGCGGTAAACATTGATGCCCAAGATTACGGCTATCGCTGCAACTACGGCTACTTTGATGATTGAATTGCTGTTGTTCTCTTCCATATCGGTTATAGTTTTTATTCTTGTCCAACATCCTCGAAGTTACCATAATTTTCTGATAATGACAAGGTTTGTTAAGAGCAATCATTGCCGACGTCTGTTATCGTATACCCCTGACAGAGTTCCGCTTCGCTCCATCCACCCTTCGGAACTTTGTTCCTCAGGGAGCCGCTCACGAGGCCGCGGCTGGCCACGCTCTGTCAGAGTCATACGATACCTCATATCTACGACGTGAAAAATGTTTGCGGATTTACTTTGCAAATAAGATGTCGCTGATATTCAAATGTTTGCAATGAATCCGGATTTACTTTGCAAATAAAACTCAAGCAAGATGATATTTTGGAGCGAAGCGACCAAAGGGGTCTGGGGAATGCGGTCCCCAGTAAAACTTCAATTCGCTCCGCAGGAGCGAGAGTTATCTCTCGAAAAAGAAAGATGAAGTTTAAAGAGAAAACGGTAGGATGGGATTAATGGAAAATATCTTTTATTGCTCGAAGCGACCAAAGGGGTCTGGGGAATGCGGTCCCCAGTAAAACTTCAATTCGCTCCGCAGGAGCGAGAGTTATCTCTCGAAAAAGAAAGATGAAGTTTAAAGACGAATAACAAAACAGGGTGGCTATTTTCGCCACCCTGTTTAACTTATACCGTAACGGGACTCTGCATTTGCTCTTTGCTTTCCAGATTGTCTCCGTTATCATTGTAGAACTCATATTGCAAAACGCTGAATTCCTGCACTTCCTTGTGCTCAATCTTGCATTTGTACTTCCGTTTCCACTTTCTCAAATATGAGCTGAAACCCCTCGAAATATAGGCCCCTAGAATAGGTCCTGTCTTCAGAGTGAAAGACTTGATGTTGTTGTCGGCGAAATATGCGATCTTTCTTTCGATTTCCTCGTCTATTACAAGGCTCGGTGCAATCTTTCCTGTTCCGTGACAGACTGGACAGACCTCAGTCGTGTTGATTTCTGTTACCGGCCGGATTCGTTGCCGTGTGATCTGCATAAGTCCGAATTTCGTGAGAGGAAGGACATTGTGCTTTGCCCTGTCGTCCTGCATCAGTTCTGTCATATATTTGTACAGGCCGTTTCTGTGATCCGTGCTCTCCATATCGATGAAGTCGACAATCACGATGCCGCCCATATCCCTAAGACGCAACTGACGAGCGATTTCCTCTGCAGCGTAACGGTTTACCTCGTATGTGTTTTCTTCCTGGTCATTGGTCTTGGCCCGGATTCCGCTGTTGACGTCCACAACGTTAAGTGCTTCAGTAGATTCGATAACAAGATATGCACCCTGCTTGATCGGGACGATCCTTCCGAATGAACTCTTTATCTGACGAGTTATCTCGAAGTGGTCGAAAATGGATTCTTTGCCGTCATAAAGACGTACAATCTTCTCTTTGTCCGGGGAAATCTGAGAAATGTATTCCTTGATTTCATTGTACTCTTTCTCGTCATTTACATAGATGTTGGAGAAAGTGTCGTTGAACAGATCCCTGAGGATGGTTGTAGTCTTACTGTATTCAGTAAACAGCAGTTGGATGCCCTTGCTTTTCGAAAGTTTTGTCCAGGAACTTTCCCATTTGCTTATCAGCGACCTTAATTCCGAAACAAGAATCGCAGCGTTCTTTCCTTCTGCCGCAGTTCTTATGATTGCGCCGTAGTTCTGGGGGAGTATGCTCCTGACCAATGTTTCAAGTCTCTTCTTTTCTTCTTTCGATGAGATTTTCTGAGATATGCTCACTTTCTTCGCGAAAGGAAGGAGTACAATATTGCGTCCTGCCAATGAGATCTCTGCAGTCAGTCGTGACCCTTTGGTGGATATAGGCTCTTTTACGATTTGCACCACTACCATCTGGCCGGGTGTAAGAATCTTCTCTATTTGACCGTCTTTTTCCAGGATTGGTCCCAGAGGAATGTTAGAGAATAATGTTCCTGCATCGGTGTTTGAGTTTGTCTTCCTTACGAATTCATCGAATGCGTTGAAATAAAAACCCAGATCCAGATAATGGATGAATGCTTCCTTTTCGTCTCCGATGTCCACAAAGGCAGCGTTGAGGGCCGGCATCACTTTTTTTACTTTGC
Organism: Butyricicoccaceae bacterium; assembly: GCA_963617065.1. GTDB lineage: Bacteria > Bacteroidota > Bacteroidia > Bacteroidales > UBA932 > Cryptobacteroides. The sequence continues at coordinate 5,134 of CAVENC010000010.1, read as the reverse complement.
CGAGAAAAACATCTCCGACAGTGAAACTGTGCCCTTTGCTGGACTCCTTGTTCAGCTCTATGAGGCGATGGTTTTCCATCAAAGCCAGTTTTACCTCATCTTCGCTGACATCTACAATCAGATCTTTAACTGATTCTTTTTCAGACTCCATCAGGATTTTCAATATTGTTTATAAGTCAGAGGAAACCGTACGTCTCCTCACAAAAATACAAAGAGGCCGTCCGGACTACCGGTCAGCCTCTCTCTTCTAGCAGACTGCTAAAATGGCAGACACTGAAAAATTACTTCTTCTTATGTCTGTTCTTGCGCAAACGCTTTTTACGTTTGTGCGTCGCCATCTTATGTCTCTTTCTCTTTTTACCGCTTGGCATAGATTAATAAAGATAAATTGTTAATTATTTATTTCTTAACTGCACCAACAAACACTTTTGCCGGTTTGAATGCCGGGATGTTGTGTGCTGGGATTGTCAATGTTGTATTCTTGGTGATGTTTCTTGCAGCTTTCTCAGCCCTGTGCTTGATGATGAAACTGCCGAATCCGCGGAGATATACTGGCTCTTCCTTAGAGAGTGAATCTTTTACGCTTTCCATAAAAGCCTCAACTACAGTCTGAACAGTAGTTTTCTCGAGTCCTGTTGCCTTAGCAACCTCGTTTACGATTTCTGCTTTAGTCATAATAGCTATATTTTAATATTACTGTACTTTCTCGAAAGAAGGTAATTAGGTGGCAAAGGTAACGTTATTTTTGTTATTTCCAAACTATTACGTTAAAAAATATATCCCGAGATAGGCCCGCAATCTTCTTGGCACAATGATTGACGGAATAAGGCCGCAACACGGAAATTCGGCGGCCGATGACAAATTGGCAGTCCTTCTCGTGCTTTTTATTATTATATTTGAATCTATGACAGATAAATTTTCAGATATTTTTGCTCCTGCAGGTGCAGAAGTCAGTATTATACCGGTTATGACAGCTGATATGTCCGCCAAGTTGGACGAGGTGGATTTGCCCGGCATCCTGCCTATCCTTGCGTTGAGGAATGCGGTTATTTTTCCGGGTGCCATCTACCCTATAACGATAGGACGCGACAAATCAATCAAGCTGATCAATGATGCGCAGAAGAAAAACTCGTTCATCGGTGCCGTGCCACAAAATGATGTGAGCGTTGAGGAGCCGGGACTGGAGGACTTGTTCCCGTTCGGTACGGTAGCCCGGATTGTCAAGACTTTTGAAATGCCGGACGGTACGTTGTCGGTGGTGCTGCAGGGTTTGAAGCGCTTTGAACTTGCCGGACTGGTTGCGGAAGAGCCATACCTTAAGGCCAATGTCCAGTATCTTGAGGATATAGATGCTGATATAGCAAAACCGGAAGTGCGCGTGCTTGCGGATGCGCTCAAAGAGAAAGCTTCAGCCATCATAAGGGCGTCTTCGTTTGCTCCAAAGGAGGCTGCAAAGGCGCTGGCTTCCATAGATGATTTCGGATTTCTTGTGAATTTCATTTCGACTACGGTCGAGGTGGAGAATTTCCACGATAAAGTGGAACTGCTTAAATACGAGGACCTTAAAGTTCGCGGTATGAAGCTGCTCAACGTGCTTGATACCCAGTTGGAGTTGCTCAAGATCAAGCAGGAGATAAATACCAAGGTCAAAAATGAGATAGATCAGCAGCAGCGCGAATATTATCTTAACAATCAGCTTCGTACAATCCAGGAAGAGCTTGGAATGGATGACGATGAGGATTTGAACAAGATGCGTGCTGAGGGGGCGAAGAAAGACTGGCCGGCTTCAGTGCTCGAGATTTTCGAGAAGGAAATGGCTAAGCTTGAGCGTTATAATCCTTCTTCTCCGGATTACAGCATCCAGTATAACTACCTGAAATTTATGCTGGAACTGCCGTGGAATCATATTTCAAAGGACGATCTGGACCTCAAACACGCCCAGAAAGTTCTCGATGCTGACCATTATGGACTCGAGAAAGTAAAGGAACGTATCATAGAGTATCTTGCGGTGCTTAAGCTGCGTGGAGATATGAAATCTCCGATTCTGTGTCTCTACGGTCCTCCGGGAGTGGGAAAGACAAGTCTCGGAAAGTCAATTGCCAAAGCTATAGGTCGCAAGTATGTCAGAATAGCTTTGGGCGGTATGCACGATGAAGCTGAAATCAGGGGCCACAGGAAAACTTATATCGGAGCTTTGCCTGGGCGTATTCTGAACGGAATTTCCAGAGCAGGTACTTCCAATCCTGTGATGGTGCTTGACGAAATCGACAAGTTGAGCAGCGAATTTAAGGGAGATCCGTCTTCTGCACTCCTTGAAGTTCTTGATCCTGAGCAGAATGTGACATTCCACGACAATTATCTTGATGTGGATTATGATTTGTCGCACGTCCTGTTCATAACAACTGCAAACGACATATCTACAATACAGCCGGCTCTTCTGGACCGTATGGAACTTATCAATGTTACCGGATATCTGGCTGAGGAAAAGATGGAGATAGCTAAAAAATTCCTCCTTCCTAAGGAATTGGAAGAGCACGGACTTGATAAGAAGGCTGTCAAGATCGACAAGGCGGCGATGGCTGAGATTATCGACCAATATACACATGAGTCCGGAGTGCGCGGTCTGGAGAAGCAGATTGCCAAAATAGCGCGTGTGACGGCCAAGAAACTCGCATTGTTTGAAAGCTATTCTCCTGTAATACATAAGGAGGACCTTAAAGAATTTTTGGGATTGCCGACAGCGTTCCACGACAAACAGAGCGGAAACGAAGGTGTCGGAGTCGTTACAGGTCTTGCCTGGACACAGATGGGCGGAGAGATTCTTTTCGTTGAAAGTTCTGTAAGTGAAGGGAAAGGACAGTTGTCGATGACCGGAAATCTGGGTAACGTGATGAAAGAATCCGCTACCATCGCATATCAGTATATCAAGTCGCATCCGGAACTTGCAGGAATGACCTCAAAAGAGTTTGACGCCAAGGATATCCACGTGCACGTACCGGAAGGCGCTACGCCTAAAGACGGCCCTTCTGCAGGTATAACTCTCGTGTGCTCAATGCTTTCCGCATATAGAAAAGAGTCTGTCCGAAAGGGTGTGGCTATGACAGGAGAGATGACACTGCGTGGTCGTGTTCTTCCTGTTGGCGGAATCAAGGAAAAAATTCTTGCCGCAAAGCGCGCCGGCGTGACGACTATCGTAATTTCCGAAGACAATAAGAAAGACATCGAGGATATAAACGAGAAATATGTCTCCGGCTTGTCATTCGAATATGTCAAGACCATAGACGACGTCATAAATTTCGTTTTCGGGAAATGAATGTTCAGATAGAGGAAAGCTGGAAGAAAGCATTGTCCGGCGAGTTTGATAAACCGTATTTCGAGTCTCTGGTCGCTTATCTGCATCAGGAGAAACGGAATGGTTGTCAGATTTTTCCTCGGGGGGATGAGATTTTCAAGGCCTTTGAACTTACGCCTGTCGAGAAGGTCAAGGTGGTGATACTAGGGCAAGATCCGTATCACGGTGTCGGACAGGCTATGGGATTGTCGTTCTCAGTTCCGGCCGATGTTCCGGCACCTCCATCCCTGAAGAATATTTTCAAGGAAATAGAGGATGACCTCGGCTGTAAAATGAGCGGTTGCCCGGACTTGCGCAAGTGGGCGGAGCAGGGCGTTCTGTTGCTCAATTCTGTGCTGACAGTGAGAGCGGGGCAGCCTGCGTCTCACAGCGCTATCGGATGGCAGCAGTTTACAGATGCTGTAATAAGCTATATTTCAAATAATTGTAATGGCGTGGTATTCCTTCTGTGGGGCAATTTCGCAAGGAGTAAGAGGGACCTGATAGACAAGTCGCGTCATTATGTGCTTGAAGCTGCGCATCCGTCACCGCTTGCACGAGGCGCATTTTTCGGTTGTAAACATTTTTCTAAAACTAATGAGATTCTCCTTTCGGAAGGCAAACAGCCTATTGACTGGAGATTATAATTGCATTGTAATGAAAACAAAAGCATTGTTCCCTGGATCGTTTGACCCGTTTACGTTAGGACATCTGAATATTTTGAAACGTGCCCTGACGATGTTCGACGAGGTTGTTGTCGCAGTGGGAATCAATCAGGATAAGCGCGGTTTCTTTGATATGGATCAGCGGATAGACATTATCCGACAAATCGTGAAAGGCCTGGATGGAGTAAGCATCATAAAGTACGACAATCTGACAGTGGATACTTGCAAGGAATTGGGTATCAATCATATAATCAGAGGCGTGCGCAATATGATAGATTTCGAGACTGAGCGCTCGATTGCTGATGCTAACAGAAAACTTGCTCCGGAAATAGATACCATCATTATTCCTACTGCGCAGGAATTTGCGCATATATCGTCCTCCGCGGTCCGCGATATCTTGAAGCATCACGGCGACACTAAATTGTTCCTACCGCAGGGCGTGGTTCTGCCCGGAAAGCATTGACGATATTCTGGAGTTGTCAGACTTGTTGATATGCAGTTGAAAGTCAAATCTTTATCGGTTATTGTGTCGGTGATTTTATTGTCATTGACCGGCTTTCACAGTGTGTCAGCGTCTGAAATGATGTCTCCAGATTCATTGGCTCTGGCCTCGGTCGGAAAAAAACTGGTAGAATATGTTGGCGCCATAGAACCGCTAGACTTGGAGGCGCAGAAGGAAGAATGTGATTTCCTGATATCATCCTGCAGAGATACTGTTACAAGGCAGTACGTGGCATCTTGGCTTTATAGACATTATCAGTCGTCCCATCTTATGGGCGTTGAGGCTGTCGCACTTCATATTGCTGACAGCTGGTTCTTCTCCGGAAAAGTTTCGGCTGTGAGCGATGCTGATTTGATGGATATGCGCATCTGGGCGGAATTCAACAGGCAGTCAATGGTGGGGGAGAGTGCTCCGGAACTGGAACTGTTCACTCCGGAAGGCAAGGAAATGCTGGTCTTTGGCGGGAAGACCTCACCGCGTTATTCTGTCATATATTTTTATGATACAGGTTGCTCGAATTGCCTGGTTCAGTCGGTTATGCTGAAGACCTATCTGGATTCTGTAAAATATCCGATTGACATATATGCAGTATATACGGGGGCTGACAGTCTTGCGTGGCGTGAATATCGTGAGAAA
>CAVENC010000009.1:35863-69625 GCA_963617065.1 Butyricicoccaceae bacterium | reverse complement strand
TCATAAAGCTCTTTCCTATCAGAAAGACATAGTCCACAGAAATCCCAAGTCCTTCCCGCGAAAATAACCTCCTTAAACACACACACTTCTCCAGACGAAGTATGATTCTGTCTTAAAAATTCACCTTTGCCATATAACGCTTGTTTAATTGTCGAGCAATTTTGAAGTGACCCCATCTTCATCCCGAAGAAAGTATCCTGAATTGTAGGATATCCGGAATCATCATTTGTCTGTTGCGCAGTCGCGCTGAAAGCAGATATAAACAGGACAGTCGCCAATAACATCAATTTTCTCATAACACCAAATTTTAGAGGACAATATAGATTCTTAAATTATCAAGTTTAGAATTGTATAATCCGGGCTCATGAATACGCAAACTAGAATGTATTGATGGCATCCCAATTCATAAGGGAGGCCTTTATATAGCCCGTCTTATCGTCGAGACGAATTTTGAACCAGCCGTTCTCTAGTCCGAGGCAAGGATAAGTATCAGGTAAACAGCCTTCCTCATATTCAATTTTACCGACTACCTTACTGTTAGAATCCGGCGAAGAATAAACTTTCTGTTTTCCGAAATCCTTCAAATACACTACTCCCTTGCCGTCCGCAGCATTCCACACCTCAACGTGCGCACCTTTCTTGCTCACTTCATAATCATCCTGAATGCTCGCCACATAAACATTCGCCTTCTCCTCAACCAGCCTGCCAAGACAATTCCCGTCTTTTACCACCACCTTCATTGAATACTCTCCGCCGTCTTGAACGCCATTGTCACAGACATTTTCCACGTCCTGAGCATTCATATCTCCGGGATTTGCTTTTCCTTTATTCCAGTTCTTGCAGGAAACAAGAGCAATCGAGCACATCAGTGCCACTACGACAAATCTTACAGGTTTCATATTTCACGAATTTTAAGAAATCTCCATCTTAAACAGCCATAAAATGGCTATCAGTCAAATCATTTCTGACGAACACAAATATACTCCAAGATTTCCTAAAAACACATAGTCCCCTTGCAACAAGCCGGGCCACAGCTCAATGACATAGTGTTCTCAATTTCAAGAAGCCGTTTTAATAGTCGCAAAACGGAGTTCCGGTAACATCTTCCGGATTGCCGGTAAGAGATAGCTGAACACATCCGAGTAAATTTGCATCCGGATTAAAACGGATATAAACTAATTACAGAACGATATGTATCTTGAGAAAATAAACGGTCCTGCAGACGTCAAGAAATTGAACATCGGACAACTGAATATCCTTGCAGATGAGGTAAGGCACTTCCTGATTGAGAAACTGAGCAATTACGGCGGGCACGTGGGGCCGAATTTGGGAATGGTGGAAGCCACTGTCGCACTGCACTATGTCTTCAACTCCCCTGTTGACAAAATTGTATTTGACGTCTCACACCAGAGTTACGCACACAAGATTCTGACCGGCAGAAAGCAGGCTTTTATGGACTCTTCTCACTACAGCGATGTGACAGGATACAGCGAACCGTCGGAAAGCGAGCACGACCATTTCGTCATAGGACACACATCCACTTCTGTCAGCCTTGCCTGCGGACTTGCCAAAGGACGTGACCTTATCGGAGGCAAGGAGAATATCATCGCGGTAATCGGAGACGGCTCGCTCAGCGGCGGAGAAGCATTCGAGGGCCTGGATGTAGCCGGATCGGAGCTGCGCAGCAACTTCATAGTCATCGTCAATGACAACCAGATGTCCATTGCTGAAAATCACGGTGGCCTGTACAAAAATCTCCAGTTGCTCAGGGATACGGACGGAAAGGCTGAAAACAATATCTTCAAGGCGCTGGGACTTGATTATCTCTATGTGTCAGAAGGAAATGATATAGCTTCGCTTATTGATGCTTTCAGGGAAGTGAAAGACATCGACAGACCTATCGTAGTGCATATCAACACGCTCAAAGGCAAAGGTTTGAAGTATGCAGAAAAAGATAAAGAGAAATGGCATTACGAAGCACCTTTCAATATTGAAACAGGTGAATCGAAATTCAATTCCGATGAAGCGGATTACGGAGACCTTACTGCAAGATATCTTCTCGACAAGATGCCGTCTAATCCTGGACTTGTCGCAATCACATCAGGCACGCCTTCCGTATTCGGATTCTCCAAACAGCTAAGGGAACAGGCAGGAAGACAATTTCTCGATGTCGGAATTGCCGAAGAAACGGCAGTTGCAATGTCTTCCGGAATTGCGAAGCGCGGAGGAAAACCTGTCTGGGGAGTTTACAGCACATTCATTCAGAGGACTTATGACCAGCTTTCACAGGACCTCTGCATCAATGACAATCCGGCGCTGATGCTGGTGTTCTGGGGCGGAATAGAAGGGATGAATGACGTGACACATACCTGCTTCTACGACATTTCCCTGCTAGCAAACATTCCGAATCTCATATATCTGGCACCTTCTTGCCGCGAGGAATATTTCTCTATGCTTGACTGGGCTATCGCATATAGGGAGCATCCTGTGGCAATCCGTGTACCTCTTGGCGGTGTAATATCACGTGCTAATGCCGGGAATGAAGGTTTGGACTGGTCAGTTCCGGCGTATGAAATCACCCGTAAAGGCAGTAAGGTTGCGATTCTTGGGCTTGGAAATTATCATCAGCTCGGAGAAAAGGTTTGCGGTCTTCTTGAATCACAAGGAATCGAAGCAACATTGATTAACCCGAGAATCATAACTTCGCTGGACAAAGATGCTCTTGATGCTCTGAAATCCGATCACAAACTCGTAGTTACGCTCGAGGACGGACAGATTGACGGAGGATGGGGCGAAAAAGTAGCAAGGTACTATGGAAACAGCGATATGAAAGTTCTTGTAAGAGGGCAGCGCAAACAGTTCGAAGACCATTATGTCGTGGAAGAACTATTGAAAGTGAATCGCCTCACACCTGAGCTGATTGCCGAAGACGTGCTCAATATCTTAGGAGAGAAATAATTAACTTTGCTTGGAGCAATAGTCCAAGCAAATTATTTCTTAAGAATTGCCATATAGCTTTGAAACAGGCCGGCGCGATGAAGAATGAATGATTTATGAAAGAATTGTATTACAACACAGTGCAGGAGTTCAATGACAGTTACGGATTTGAGACTCTCCACCCTCAAGTAAGTGTCGTCCGTTATGACCGCGAGCACGAAGTAACGGAAGGAATCTACCACTACGGACTTTATGCGCTGTTCTTGAAGGAGAACAAAGGATGCAAACTCTCCTACGGCCTCACCGAATATGACTTCGATGAAATGACGGTGACCAGTTTCGCACCCGGACAGAGCGTCAAGGTTGAAGCTAATCCAGATGTAAAGTATCCTAAATGGACAGCCTTGGTGTTTCATCCGGACCTGCTTGCACGCACCCCGTTGGGCAGGAATATCGACCGCTATGAGTTCTTCGACTATACTTCAGATGAAGCTCTGCATCTTTCCGCAGGCGAAATAGAGATTTTCCGCGGAGTGCTCAACCTGATCGAGCAGGAACTTCACAGGAGCATAGATAAACATTCACGCGAGCTTATCGTAAGCAACATAGAGCTGCTTTTGAACTATTGTCTCCGTTTTTACGACAGACAGTTCATCACTCGAGAGGAAATAAACCATAACGTGGTCAGGAAGTTTTCGTCTCTGCTAGACTCTTATCTTGCAGAGACTGCCGGGAACAATGGACTGCCTACAGTAGCTTACTTTGCAGACAAATGCTGCTATTCGACCAAATATTTCGGAGAACTGGTCAAGACTGAAACCGGCCGGACCGCCAGGGATTTCATAAACGACCGCATTCTCTCGTCCGCAAAGAAACTTCTTGCAGATGAAGCAATGAGCGTCACACAGGTAAGTCAGAGACTGGGATTCGAATATCCACAGCACTTTGTCCGCTTCTTCAAGGCGCACACCGGAGTCACCCCGTCGGAGTATCGCAAGACATCGTAATAGGGCAATATTTCCGCCCGGAGCCTGCTGCTTGCCGACAGCATCGTTATGATCCTCTGAGTAGGAGGCGGTTATCCTTGAATTTCAGCACGATATTCCGCTCCGTTTTTTGCGGAGCATCATCGAATCAGAACAACAGTTGAGGCCGACGCCTGGATGAACAAATTCAAGGATGTCTTCGGTCTGTAGCCGAGATAAAACCGGTCTTATCTTCAGGCGTAATCTTTCTCAGAACCTTGCAGGGATTACCGGCGGCAATTACTCCTGAAGGAATATCTTTAGTAACAACGCTTCCCGCTCCGATGATGGTGTCATCCCCAATGGTGACGCCGGGCACGACCGTGACATTTCCGCACAGCCAAACCCTTGCTCCTATCGTAATCGGTTTTGGTATCAATCCTCCTGCAGCCCGTTCTTCCGCATCCGTCGTATGGTTACCGGAAAACAATCCCACATTAGGCCCGATCAAGGTATTGTCCCCGATGCGCACCTGCCCACAGTCGAGTATGACGCATCCGAAATTTATATAGACATCATTCCCTATTGAGATATTCTTGCCGAATTCACAACGGAAATCCGGTTCTATCCATACGTTCCTGCCGACAGACTTGAACAGGCGCCTCATAATGTCATTGCGCTTGTCCACCTCGTCGTCCTCAAGACGATTATAAGCCCTGAAGAGCTTTTTCGCTTCTACTCTTCTGTCAAATAGGTCGGCCGCAAAATCATTATATATCTCGCCGGCCTGCATTTTTTCCCAATCTGTCATATAGGTGTTGTCTTATATAAGTTTTAATCGTTTGGCTATCCGGCAGGCTTCGACAGAATTGGAAGCGCATAATTTGGATAGAATATTCTGTCGGTGTCTGTTCACGGTATGGATACTGATAGAGAGTGTTTCTGATATTTCTTTGCTCAGTTTACCATTGTCTATGAGTTGCAAAACCTCTTTTTCTCTTTCAGAAATCAAGTTGCTGTAATCCTGATGTTCTAAAGGAATAGCCGTACCTGTAGCCGAGTTGCAAATACGGCTGCCTGTATCGGCTTCATCTGTAAGATTGTATAGGCCCAATGCCAGCCTTATACTTCCGTTCGGCTGAATGGCAACATAAAACACCCGATGGCAGACTGAATATCTGCAGCCGTCCTTTCCAACCATACACAAGATACTCGTAAGATAATAGTCGGTGTAATATTGCCGTTTGGTAGTATTTCTTAAGAAATGAATGAATTTCAATTCGTCACAATGCCTTTTTTCTAAATGTTCCGGGGTAATGCATCTGAACACATCTTCTTCCCAAATAGAATTGATGCAATGATATTCTCCCTTTTTGCCTATACCCAAAGTCTGCGCCAAGCCACCATAATACATATAACTGACACGCTCTTTCAAATCACTCAATACCGCAATGGCATTTTCGTTTCGCGCATATCCGGCCGCAACGATTCTGTATCGTTCCACATTCACTGCTATCCTGTCGTTGTCCGAGAAATCCTGCAACAGAAACGTATCGTTTAGTTCCCCTTTTACATTCATCTCCTATACGTCAAAAAAATGGTTATAAATCAGTATTGCCCTCTAGTCGACAATGTTTGTAACTTTACAAAAGTAATAATTTCAAATGGTTATTTATGATAAAAAACATCGTTTTTGACCTTGGAAGTCATTCGAAAAATATCCGGAAGGATGTTGTAACTTATAAGATAAATCCTTAAATTCGTATGATTGCTATTAAACCACATAGTGAACCACAAAACAAAGTCCACATAGAGAAGCGGGACATTTGGAACTGACGACTTTAAGGGCAAGTCTTGAATAATACACTATTTAATAAACACACATTAAAGTGACTAACGGCAGAATAACTGTAGGGTTGATCGGCTACGGTCGAATGGGCGGCTTTTTCGCCGATGAATTCGCAAAAAGCGAGAAATGGAATCTTAAATACATCTGTGATGTTTCGGAAGTTTCACTCGGCATAGCCCGCGAGAAATTCCCTGAAGTAAACATCGTAAGCGATGAAGATATAATATTCAACGATCCGGATGTGCGAGTTGTGGCTCTTACCGCCCTCGCGGACACTAGGTTAAGTCTTATTCACAAGGCTGTCGCCTCCGGAAAGCACATAATAGCAGAGAAACCGATAGCAGACTGCATCCAAAGCGAATGGGAGGCTGTCAATATCACGGAGAAGTCCGGACTTTTGTCAGCCGTTGACTTGTATCTCCGTAACTCGTGGTATTTCAACAAGATCAAGGAAGTGATTGATTCCGGGCAACTAGGCGAACTAGCCATTGTCAGGCTTTGTCATATGACACCTGGACTGTCTCCGGGAGAGGGGCACGAATACGAGGGACCGGCTTTTCACGACTGTGGAATGCACTATGTGGACATCGCCCGCTGGCTTACGGGAAGCGAATTCAAGACTTGGAACGCTCAGGCCGTAAGGATGTGGGAGTGGAAAGATCCGTGGTGGCTTCAGACTCACGGCACATTCGAGAATGGTGTAGTCTTCGACATTACCCAGGGTCATAATTACGGACAACTAGCAAAAGACCAGACACATAATTCGTACGCCGACATCATAGGCTCCCGTGGTATCGTAAGAATGAGTCACGATTTCAAGACAGCCGTGGTGGAAGTGCGCGGAGAGACTGTAACAGAACGCCTCGAACTGCCTTACGGAGGCAAGAACATCGACAAACTGATTGACGAATTCGCAGACTGCATTGTCACCGGAAAGACAGACCCAAGACTTCCTTCAATGAGGGATGCAACTATCGCTTCCGACTTTGCCTGGAAAATGCTTGACGATGCGCGCACACACGATCTGCCAGTCAAAGGTACCCACGCCGAGTTGGAGCGCATTTGGCATCGCAGGGCCACCGCGACAAACGGTTATGGGTTGTTACGCAAGAAATAACGCGTCCGGTTCGGAAAGCAACGGAGAAGTTAGCGACTATATTTTTTGCAACGACAACCGAACATTATCAGAGACTTAAAAGCACAAACATAAAACACTAAAAACAAAAAGTTATGTCAAAAGAATTTTCAAGGAGATCATTTCTCAAGGTAGGTGCGGCGGCAGCTGCCGGCCTGGCGATCTCACCGAAGTCAATTTTTGCCGAGGTGACAGATAAGGACAGTCCGCTTGGACCGGATGCTCCAAAGCCGCTCAACCGCAAACTCAAGATTATCGCTGTAGGTATCGGGGGACGTGGTGCTGGTGTTCTTAGCGGTCTGGAAACAGAGGATATCATCGGACTTTGTGACGTTGACTGGAAATATGCGGACCATATTTTCAAGAAATATCCTAACGCCAAGAGGTACAATGACTACCGCAAGATGTATGAGGAACTTCTCCCTGAATGCGATGCCGTTGTATGCGCAACCGCAGACCACACTCACGCAATAATATGCGCTGAAGCCATCGCTGCTGGCAAACACGTCTATTGCGAAAAACCTCTGACGCACTCTGTATATGAGTCAAGGCTTCTGACAAAACTTGCTGCAAAACATAAGGTAGCCACTCAGATGGGTAACCAGGGCGCTTCCGACGAGGGCGTACGTCTTGCTTGCGAATGGATTTGGAATGGAGAAATCGGCGAAGTAACCCGCGTTGACGCATTCACCGACAGACCTATCTGGCCTCAGGGTCTTGAACGTCCTGAAGAGGTTATGAAAGTGCCTAAGACTCTCAACTGGGAAGCATTTATCGGACCTGCTCCGATGCGCCCATATCACCCGATTTATACACCTTGGAACTTCAGAGGATGGTGGGATTTCGGTACAGGCGCACTCGGAGATATGGCATGCCACATTCTTCACGCACCGTTTATGGCGTTGAAACTCGGCTATCCGACCCACGTTGAAGGCTCATCAACGAAACTTCTGAGCGAGTCTTGCCCTTCAGCACAGCACGTTAAATATATCTTCCCGGCCAGAGACAATATGCCTAAGGTTGCTATGCCTGAGGTTGAAGTCAACTGGTACGACGGCGGACTCCTTCCTGACCGTCCGGAGGGACTTCCTGCAGGAGTCAATCTCAATGACAACGGCGGATGCGTCATCTTCCACGGAACCAAAGACACGCTCATCTGCGGTTGCTACGGACGTAACCCATACCTTGTTTCCGGTCGAGTTCCGGACGTTCCTAAGACCCTCAGGCGCGTCACCACAAGCCACCAGCAGGACTGGGTAAGAGCTTGCAAGGAAGATGCTTCCGTGCGTGTTCCTTCAGCTTCTGACTTCAGCGTAGCAGGACCATTCAATGAGATGGTAGTTATGGGTGTGCTTGCAGTACGTCTCCAGGGACTCAACCAGGTACTTGACTGGGACGGCGAAAATATGCGTTTCACCAATATCCCTGAAGGTGCTACAGTGAAGGCTATGGTTAAGGACGGCTTCACGATCAAAGACGGACATCCGACATTCAACAATACCTATACGGAGCCGGTTGACGCGAACAAGTTCGCTGCCGAGTTGATTCGTCACACTTATCACAACGGGTATAAACTCCCGGATATGCCAGAATAATGAAACATATTAATAATTATAACACAATGAAAAGAGCAATCATTATGGCATCATTTGCCATCGCCGGCACCTTGATGGCGGCATCTTGTGCCTGCAACAATAACTCCAAGAAGGCAGAACAGGCTTCAGAGCCTTCAGCTCCGGAGTACACAAAAATCGAAAAGCCTTGCGTTGACCTGTCCAAGTTCGCTAAAGACGCTGATGACTATTACGTAATCTTCGACGGAAAATCCCTTGACGGCTGGAGAGGATACGGAAAGGACAATGTGCCTGAGAGATGGTCAGTAAAAGACGGTTGTCTCCATTTCGAGGGCACCGGCACTGGCGAAGGCCAGACAAAAGAGGGCGGAGACATCATCTTCTCTCACAAGTTCAAGAATTTCATCCTTGAGTTTGACTGGAAAGTTGAAAAAGGTTCCAATTCCGGCGTGTTCTACCTCGCTCAGGAAATATCATCAAAGGACGCTCAAGGCAACGAACAGCTTCAGCCAATCTACATTTCCTGCCCTGAATATCAGATTCTTGACAATGCAAACCACCCTGACGCTCTTCTTGGCATGGACGGTAACCGCAAATCGGCTTCCCTCTATGATATGATTCCGGCAAAACCACAGAATTTCACCAAATATGGCGAGTGGCAGACCGGTAAGATTATGGTTTATAAGGGAACAGTTGTTCACTATCAGAACGGCGAGAACGTCCTCGAATATCATCTGTGGACTCCGAAGTGGACTGAGATGCTTCAGAACAGTAAGTTCAGCCAGGAGAAATGGCCTCTCGCATTCGAACTTCTCAACAATTGCGGTGGAGAAAACCACGAGGGCTATATCGGCTTCCAGGATCACGGTGACGACGTATGGTTCAGAAACATTCGCGTGAAATTAATGGACTAGGTTTCTGTTTTTGATATGAATAGAATCAAATCATTACTTTTCACAGCAGGCGTAGCGGCAATGGTCTTCACTTTCTCAGGTTGCAAAAAGGAAGCGCAGAAAAACATAGGAATCCAGCTCTACACTGTGATGAATTCTATGAAGAACGATGCTCGCGGTACGCTTGAGACTCTCGCTTCATACGGCTACAATTCCTACGAGCTCGTTCAATGGGGCGGAGATCCTAACGTATTCGGACTTCCGGCGCCTGAATTCAAGAGCATCTGCGACAGTTTGGGAGGAAAAATAGTCTCGACCCATTCTTCACTCGCAGAGGACCCGGAGAATGAGGAGGCCGTAATGAACCGTTGGAGAGAGCTCTTCAAGATTCAGAGTGACCTTGGCGGAAAATACTTCGTCATTCCAAGTTACAAAGTAGAATATACTGTAGAGGATGTTCAGAAAGAGTGCGACTATTTCAACCGTGTCGGCCGCCTGGCCGCTGAATACGGTCTGAAACTGGGTTACCACAACCACGCACGCGAGTTCGAGACGCTGAAGGACAGCGAGAATGTGATGTGGGAATATCTTGTTGAGCACACGGACCCTAATTATGTCTGCTTCGAACTTGATGTTTATTGGTGTAAGAAGGGCGGTAAAGATCCAGTGGAATACTTGAAGAAGTACCCTAAGAGGATTGAAATGCTCCACATCAAGGACGAGTTTGTCATCGGACAGAGCGGAGAACTTGACTTCGAGTCTATCTTCAATCAGTTCTATGCCAATGGTATGACGGACTATTTTGTCGAGATTGAAGCTGCAAAAGACTACCTCAAGAGCGAAGACGGCACACCGTTCACACGCGAGCAGATTGACGCCGCAATGCTTCAGGCTGCAAAGGAGAGCGCGGAATATCTCCGCAACGCTGCTTTTGTCCGCTAGATAGAGGGCGATTTAACATTCAAACGAAGAGAGCGACTGATAAGCAATTATTGGTCGCTCTCTTATTAATCAGATAAGGTACATTTTTTTACTATAAGCCATCACATCTCAGTTGAAAAAGTATATGGCACGAGCACCTTTGACGAATTGCTGACCTCAGCGACGTCCTGAAATTCAAGGATAACCGCCTCCTACTCAGAGGATCATTACGATGCTGCCGGCAAGCAGCAGGATGCAGCCGAGAATGGTTTTCCAGGTAAGGGATTCGCCGAGGAAAATGACAGCAAAGATAATGGTAAGAACCAGACTGCATTTGTCAACGGGAACCACTTTGCTTACATCGCCAATCTTGATTGCGTAAAAATAACAGAGCCAGGAAGCACCGGTAGCAAGGCCGGAGAGAATCAGGAACAGCCAGCTCTTAGGAGTAATGGATGCTATTCCACCGCTTTTGTTTGTTATGAAAACTACTAGCCACGCCATAATCAGCACCACTATCGTGCGGATGGCCGTCGCCAGATTTGAATCCACATTCTCAATGCCAATTTTTGCAAGAATTGCCGTAGCTGCAGCGAAAACGGCAGACAGGATAGCGAACAACAACCACATTTTCTTCATCTTTCAAATTATGAAACAATCCTATTTCGCAACGCAAATTTACTAAGAAATCTAGGCTTTTGTCTTAACTTTACGGAAAGATGAATGACAACACTTTACATCCTGGTATACCCCACTCGCTTCACGTTGATATTGCAAATTCCGACAGCAATAACATCTGTTATATCCTGCTTCCGGAAGGTCTGAAGCGGGACTGCCTGGAATGGATGAATGACGCAGCGCGGCAATTCAGCTGCAACATAGCCGTCATTACCGGGATTGACTGGAACAATGATCTGACTCCGTGGAAAGCAAAAGGCGTATTCAAGAAGGAAAAGGATTTCGGTGGAAACGCCGCCGCATTTCTGAAGCATCTTACGGATGAAATTTTGCCAGGCATTGAAAAGTCTCTGAATATCAGCAATGCGCAAAGAACCCTTGTGGGAATATCTCTTTCAGGGCTTTTCGCGATATGGGCAAGTGCTCATACCGACAAGTTCTGCGGAATCGCATCAATCTCCGGTTCACTGTGGTTCGATGACTTCACCAGTCGTTTCCAGACAAAGAACGTCAATCCTGCTGTCCGCAAATTCTTCATCCTGCTTGGCGAAAGGGAGAAGAACTCAAAAAACTCCAGAATGGCAACTGTCGAAGATGCAACAGATGAGACAGTCACATTCCTCAAGAGCAATGGCTTCCACGTATATTATATCCTTGACGAAGGGACTCATTTCAGCCCTATAGTCCCGCGCCTTCAAAAAGCATTGAGCAGCCTGTATTAAGACTATATTTCTTCAATGTGAAGAATACCGTTGCGGTTCATAGCGATACGCATATAATGATATTCCACCTGATTCTGATGAGACAACTGAAATACTATATGCAGGCGATATGTCCTCTGAACACTCATAACAGAAAGATTTCCGTTGTCATCCATTATGTTCACAGGCATTTCAGGGTTATCCATCTTGAGCACATAACGGTCCATATGCAATCTTACGATTTCGTGGACGCCGCGCAACGGATACTCGCTTTCAGCCAAAAGATTTCCGTTCAACTCTAGATGTTTACGGTACAGGAGAACCTTCTCGTCAAAGATACGTGATTCATCTTCAATCGAAGAATTCTGTTCCCTTATCTCCTTCACTTTTTCCGGAATTTTGAACCCAGGAACGAAGTCCACAGCCTCCTTGATCTTTCCCACCTTACGGTCATTGACTGTAACTTCCGCCGTCTTGTCATAGTACCTGTTGACCAATTTGTGAGCAAACCATATACGCATCAGCGCCTTGATACGATCCTTCAGCATATAGCTGACCACCACAACCACGAAGAGCGTTCCTGTAATATGACTGCCGTATTTAGCTTGGGTTATCCAGCCCACTGCGGTCGCGAACATCATAGCCACTCCGGCTGCCACACTATAATATAACTGCTCCACAGCCCTTCCATCCTTACGCTTGTCAAGATTGATGTAAAGTTCGCTTTCTATGTATTTCTTCAGAATGCCCTGATTATAAAGCATCTTTCTGTTGTGGACCGGATCGTTGTTCAATTCATCAAATCCGTTTGCTTCCGCGTAACGTTTCTCCCGCAAAACGAAATCCACCAGTATCGACCGGATACCTGACCAGTCCGGAGATTCCTTCAAGTCAATATCCTTAACCATCAATATCGCCTTCACTCTCATCTTATTGCTCAGGAACTCGTCCACTTTGCGGAAATGCTGCCTTTCTTCAGGTGAAATCTTTTCTACCAGAGGATAGAGCGAACGGAAATTATTCAGAATAGAATTCAAAATATTGCAGCACTCTCCGCACATCGGCTCCAAAGCACTCACATTCTGAACTTCATGAAGACTGTTGGTGCTATTCCTGAGAGCGCTCTTGAATACTGCTGCGAACATTTTCAAGTGAGATTCGAATTGTTCTTCACAATTTTCCCCACCTGCGAGCTTGGTCAAAGAATCTTTCAAGCAGACAAAGGGCACTGAAGTATCAAGCGAAAGTTCACGCAATGAATATACCGGCGTAATAAGACGCAAATTCGACTTCACGTCACGATAGAACTGCTCTTTTCCGTAGTTTTGAGAACTAATGCTCATACTGTTCGGCACGAAAATCCACGTATTGACTGCAAAGTCACTGTTTTTTTTCGCATCTTCCGCTGTAAAGCCAAACTTGAATTCCACGGAGAAATTATCGTGCTTCTTGGCCTGTAGACTAATCATAACTCGACACCTATAGTGTTTAAGGGTTGTTTTTCAAAACAACTTCCACCTATAAGATGCAAAGATACTCCCAAATCGGGAAATGCTGAATTTTTTTTCAAAATTTCAGCAGATGGCGATAAACGAAGAGAATGTATCGCCGAATCGGACGAAATCGCATCCACAATGCGACTTTTTGCTTCATTGAATCTGAATAAGGGTCAACTGGGGTTTTTCCGTTCTTCAGAATTTGAGTTACACGTCCATATATGTCATCCAAGCTGCAGATTTCCATATTTCTCGCCACTCCGTCACCCTGTATGACAGCCTGACAATTCTCAATCCGCAAGATTCTGTGCATAATGTAGCGACCTTTATAGCGGAAGAGCACAATATCCCCGACATTAACGCCAATGCGGGATTTTCCATCCGGAGTGCAGGATTCAACACCTTCAAGAACGACGGAATCCTTATCACCACGAATAAATGGCAACATACTTACCCCCTTGACAGGCACGGTAACAGAATGTCCCTCCACAAGCAGGCTCACCACCTTTCCGAAGAATTCATCGTTTTCAACAATCAACTTATCCATTCTTCAAAGATAGAACTCATTTTTCTTTAGACAAAGACTTCGAAGCAAACGACCTTCAGAACAAACTGCAAAACTATAGCCCCGCTTCGACTGGAAATCCGATAAGGAAATCGAAAACGGGGCCGCAGTAATATTAGAATATAGATTATGCTAAAAGTTTAGCAACACTATCCGATTTAAACGAAAACCAGTCACTGCAAGGAACGTAGTTATACGGAATAAATTCCGAAGCGCGGACAAAGACCTCATCCGCATTGCGTGCGACATAAATATCTAGCATAAGTCCGTTTGCGGAATCCGTTTCATTCCAGTCAGACTTTGCCGGATCATTTTTGAGGGCAGCAAGAATCTCGCTCTTGCGGCTTGCAGCATAATACTTTATTACTCTGCGATAACGATTCCCTGTTTCCGGGTCTTTGTAATCAGTCTTGAGGAACAGCAGCATCAGCACGCCCGGCACTGCCAGACACGTTCCGAAAATATTGACTGAAACTGAGGTCGGAAGTGCAATGAGCACAATTCCACATGCTGCCATTACGACAGAAACTATAATATCGCGTACAGAACGCACGCGCACAAATTCTTTTTCCATATTCGATAAGTTTAAAAATGTTTGTAACCTTTTGTGACGACGCACAGTCAACTACATATCACCTGTACGGCGCCCCACTTAGAAATTGCTTTTGCAGACCTTGAAAGTCCGCATTGCACATCCTAAATACGCATTTTCCTTAAACTTATCAGATGTTGTGAGAACGAGTAATGCCCCGTAGGAAAGAGTCCGCTGAAACAAGCGAACGCCAAAGATTTCTTTACGCTTTCAATCTTGCCGCCTTTCAGAAAGGACGAACTGTCAGCATTATATGAGGATGAAGACGATTGGCCGCTGACCCTGACCCTGTAAGCTGTGACAGGACATCTTGCCGTTGATATTGACGTATCATCGGCAGAATAAGCCATTTCGTTCCAATCAGTGTAACAGTCAGCAGAATTATCAGCAGATGCTATATAATCAGTCCTATCTTTGGAAACGCAAGTGACATCGTCTTCGGATGTAACGCGAAAATACTTTCCGCAATCAAAAGCGAGAGCGGACAGACATACCAGAATCAGTATTTCCAAATATTTTCTCATTACAACTAAGTTAAGAAGCTGTTTTGAAATTTTATTGCTTGTCGGTGCCGGCTTCAACGTCAGACGAGTTTCCCGACACATTTGCAAACGCTTCGAGATCTTTGTCAGTCAGCATCTTGCACGAGCCATCGAAATGAGCTCCAAGCTCAACGACAAGCCTTTTCACGTGCAATTCGCCATTTACCACAGAAGAATCCTTAAGTGTCAGTGTGTCCTTGACATACAGATTTCCGGAAAGCCTTCCCCAGAAATCAAGATTCTCACAGTAGATATCGCCTTTTATCTCAGCCTTATCCCCCACCACAACTCTTCCGTCTGATGAAATACGGCCTTCGAAACGTCCGTCAATTCTTATATCGTTAGGTGAAGAAATTTCACCCTTTATAGTTGTTCCTGTCGAGATTCTGCTTACTTCGTTTACATTAACGACAGGCGCTTGAGTCTTGCTCATTGTATTTCAATCTAAAAAACAAACAATAGGACTATACAAGACCTTTACCGTGACAGTTCTTGTACTTGAGACCAGAACCGCAAGGACAAGGATCGTTTCGACCGATTTTCTTGTCTACGTGCACAGGCTGCTTTGTCTTCGGCTGGCTTGAGTTTGTACTCAAATCACCGTGCTGAGTCTGCATCTTGGACATATCCTGGCGTGGCTGAGGCTCTCTGGCCTGCTGTGCCTGATCCGGTTCACGAAGGAAAATGGCCGCACGGAACAGGAATGAAAGCACATCCTTGTCAAGCGCTTCAAGCATTGATGCAAACAGATTGTAGCTCTCAATCTTATATATTACAAGCGGATCCTTCTGCTCATAAGCCGCATTCTGAACTGACTGACGCAGGTCATCCAAGTCCCTGAGCTGCTGCTTCCAATGGTCATCGATCTGGTAAAGGATAATGGTCTTGCTCAATGTCTTGGCCAATTCCTTACCTTCAGTCTCATAAGCGCGCTTCAGATTGATTACAAGCTGAAGAACTTTTCTGCCGTCCGTGATAGGCACGGCAATATTCTGCCACCTCTCGCCCTGTTTCTCATATACTTCCTTTATGAACGGATAGACTTTAGTTATCATAGCCTCCATTCTTCGTCCGTAAACAGCGTTCATCTGATCCGTAAGGGCCTTCTTAATCTCGTCATCCTTAGCTTTCTCCCAGAAATCGGCATCAAAACCAGGATCGATTGACAACTGAGCCATCAGCATTGACGAGAAATCATCGTAATTCATTCCGTCTGCCTTGTTGACTATGACTTCAGCCGCATCGATCATCATATTCATAACGTCAATCTCGATACGTTCACCTGAAAGCGCGTTGCGACGTCTTGAATAGATGGCCTCACGTTGATAGTTCATCACGTCGTCATATTCGAGCAATCTCTTTCGTATACCGAAGTTGTTTTCCTCTACCTTTCTCTGAGCCTTCTCGATACTGTTGGACAACATCTTGCTCTCAAGCGCGTCCTCATCAGTCATACCAAGTCTGTCCACAGTAGCGGAAATCTTGTCCGCACCGAATAGACGCATCAGCTTATCCTCGAAAGAAACATAGAATATAGAAGAACCCGGGTCTCCCTGACGTCCTGCCCTACCTCTCAACTGACGGTCAACTCGACGGCTGTCGTGACGTTCCGTACCGATGATTGCAAGACCGCCGGCAGCCTTCACTTCCGGAGAAAGTTTGATATCGGTTCCTCGACCTGCCATATTGGTTGCTACAGTGACCGTACTTGACTGACCGGCAAGAGCAACGATTTCCGCCTCCCTTGCAAACTGCTTTGCATTCAAGACATTGTGAGGAATTCCACGCATCTTGAGCATTCGGCTGAGCAACTCTGAAGTATCGACATCAGTAGTACCGACCAGCACTGGTCTGCCGGCGTTGCGCAGTTCCTCGATTTTCTTGATCACGGCCGCGTATTTTGCCTTCTTGGTCTTATATATCTTGTCTTCCTCATCAACCCTGATGACAGGCTTGTTTGTAGGAATGACCACGACATCCAACTTGTAGATTGACCAGAACTCACCCGCCTCGGTTTCAGCAGTACCTGTCATTCCGGCGAGCTTGTGATACATTCTGAAGTAGTTCTGGAGGGTAATGGTGGCGAATGTCTGCGTAGCTGCCTCAACCTCAACATTTTCCTTAGCCTCGACAGCCTGGTGGAGTCCGTCGCTCCAACGGCGTCCCTCCATTATACGGCCTGTCTGCTCATCGACAATCTTGACCTTGCCGTCTTCTGATATGATATAATCGACATTCTTCTCGAACATCGCATAAGCCTTGAGAAGCTGAATGACGGTGTGGACACGTTCGCTCTTCAAAGCGTAATCCTCCATCAAGGCATCCTTCTTGGCCTGCTTTTCAGCTGCATCAGCAACATTCTTTTCGATATCAGCTATCCTTGAACCCACATCAGGGAGCACAAAAAAATCCGGCTCAGACACCTCAGCCGCAAGCATATCGTGTCCTTTGTCGGTCATATCCACAGTATGCTGCTGCTCGTTGATGACAAAGAACAGAGGATCAGTAACTTCCGGCATCTGACGCTCGTTGTCCTGAATATAGAAGTTCTCCGCCTTCAGCATCAGCTGTTTCATACCGGGCTCGCTCAAGAACTTGATGAGCGGCTGATATTTAGGAAGACCTTTCTGGCAACGGAACAACAGTTTCGCGCCCTCATCCTCTTTGCCCTCTGCGATAGCCTTCTTGGCATCATTCAAAGTTTTGTTAATGAGAGCCCTCTGGTTGGTATAAAGTTTCTCGACGTATGGTCTGAAAATCTTGAACTGTTCGTCATCCTGAGACTTTGCTACAGGTCCTGATATGATAAGAGGCGTCCTGGCGTCATCAATGAGCACCGAGTCAACCTCATCGACAATGGCGAAATGATGTTTCCTCTGTACGAGGTCCTTCATCGCGGTGGCCATATTGTCACGCAGATAGTCGAAACCGAACTCGTTGTTGGTACCAAATGTCACATCGCACTCGTAAGCACGTTTGCGGGCATCGCTGTTAGGCTCGTGCTTGTCGATACAGTCAACTGAGAGGCCGTGGAACATATACAGAGGTCCCATCCACTCTGAGTCTCGTTTTGACAGGTAGTCATTGACAGTGACCATATGCACGCCTTTTCCTGCAAGAGCATTGAGGAATACAGGCAAAGTCGCCACAAGCGTCTTTCCTTCTCCGGTAGCCATCTCGGAAATCTTACCCTGATGAAGAACGATACCTCCGATTATCTGAACATCGTAATGCACCATATCCCAGGTAACTTCATTACCTCCGGCCATCCAATGATTTTTCCAGAGAGCTTTGTCGCCCTCAATGGTAACAAAATCGTGAGAGATGCTGAGTTGACGGTCAAATTCGCTTGCAGTCACTTCAACGACAGGATTCTGAGCGAATCTCCTTGCCGTAGATTTCATTATCGCGAACGCTGCAGGAAGAATTTCATTGAGAACTTTTTCTATCTCTTCATCTTCCTCCTTAACAAGTTTGTCCGATTCGGTCGCCAGCGCTTCCTTTTCATTCACAGGAATATCGCTTTCAAGATGTGCCTTTATTTCTGCGAGTCTTTTCTCAAAAGGCTCTTCCCTATCTCGAATCTGCTTCTTCAATGCCTCAGTTCTAGCTCTGAGTTCATCATTGGAAAGGGTATCTATCTCTTTATATGCGGCAAGAACTTTTTCAAGTATCGGTCTCACCTGTTTCATATCGCGTTCAGACTTAGTTCCGAACACTTTCTTGATAACGTCTACTAATGCCATATCTATATGGGTTTACACAAATCGTACAAAAATAACAAATATTTAGCGAATTAGAAAAACGTCAGGCGCATAAGGGGCAAAAAAAAGGCTAACCTCCAAGTCATGGACTTATTGGTTAGCCTCAGTTAATATCTTATTCTCAGTTTTTCCGAGAATGGTCAGATTATTTTATTTCTAGAAAATCCACGCAACGCCAAGTTTGAGCTGCTGTCTGTGAAGTTTGATGCTGTCATCACCGCGGTTCAAAAGGCCCCAGTCATAACCGAATTTCACTCTGAGTTTCTCGAGCAGGTCAACACCGACTCCGGCGCCGAGCATCAGATCAAATGCATTGTAAGTGCCAAAGATATCTTTTGTATCATAAGTCGCTGGTTTCTCCTTACCGAACGCTGTCAAAGTTCCTTTTGTCTTGGACGAAAGGTTGAATGAGAATGTAGGACCGGCAAACGCATAGATTCTCAAATCTTTAAGATTGATTCCATAGGTTACGTCAACAGGAATGTTTACGTAATGCTCCTTGAATTTAGCCTCACCTGTAATGTTAGTTACGATGGCATCCAAGTTCTTCACATCCTTATCCATAACGTACACCCACTCAACACCGGGAACGATTCCCAAGTGCTCTGTAAGATTGAGCGTATAGTCAACTCCTACATACAATCCGTTAGCCTTTGTGGTTTCCTTTACGTCACCAGCTTTTTCTTTCAATGCGGAATTCGTAAAGCCTGCACCGATACTGAACTGTGCAAAAGCGTCCGCGCAGGTCAACATCAACAATGCTGAAACTGCAGTAAACAATACTTTTTTCATAATATCATCAATTTTTATTGTATTTCAATCAAATAGCATCCCCACGACTCAACGTCTTCCCGAATCGGGGCGCAAAATAAATACTTATTTATGAAATGAGCAAATTTGTAAACATTTATAACAATTCAAAGCACCTAACGCACAATTTCATCATATATCGACATCAGCCCGCCGACAATCTTTTCGCGGTCGTGCCGCTCTGCTGCAATTTCGACGGCGGCTGAACTGAGCGCTGACGCCAAACGTTTATCTCCAATCACGCGACTGATACTGTCAGCGACCGCCTCGTAATCTCCGGCAGGAACCAGAATTCCGTCTTCGCCGTTTTCAATTATGGACGGGACGCCCCCTACGTTTGTGGCAATAGAAGGGACACCGACCATCTGCGCCTCGCACAGACTGTTCGGACTATTTTCAATATATGAAGGATGCACATAGACCGAAGCCGAGCACAGAACCTTTGCAAGAGATCTTGCATCGATTACGCCTGCAAAGTTGACATTTACATCTTCCGCACATATTCCGGTGAATTTTTCAAAGAAAGGCGCATTCACATTGCCATAGACATCCCACTCGAAATCCATTCCCGATTCTTTGAGTTTCCGGGCAGCTTTCAGAACTACATCCGCACCTTTATAAGGAGCCTCAGAAATCGTGGATACGATTATATTCCGTCCGGATTTCAATAATTTTTTCCATTTGCCCGCCTTGGCGTAGAACGGTTCGCGCAAGACCTCATCAAGATGGTAGTATCTTGCTGCAGGGGCGACTTTTTCCATATAACGTCTGTCCCATTCAGTCCTGCCAATATAGTTTTTCACCGTAGCGAAAATATCAGATTCCATTACGGAACGTTTACGGAAAGAATCCGCATGATACAATTTTCCCAAGAATCCTCTGAATGAACCTCCAGACTTCGCATATTGAAACATAGACATCCCCGCAGGAAGAAAATGTTTCCAGCATTCCGACAGTATGCCCTGAATATGAAGCACTACGGGAACGTCCACAATGCCGGCAATCATCCCGTAAACGTGTTCTGAGCCGAAAACCTCAATCAAATCCGGCTTAAATTCCTGCACGACGGCTACCATATAAACCGACAGGGATTCAAATTCCTTCGAATTAAATCCAAGCATTTTGCCGAACCTGCCCACCGCAGACGAGTCATAAGTGTTTGGAATTCGATAATACCTCACTCCACGGCTTTCGAACGCCAATGCTCCATCGTTGGAGATATATGACACGGCAAGTTCAACACTTGACGGAAGCAGACCCATCAAAGATGAAACCCATCCGCCCCCGTTATACTTGCCTACTTTCGTAACCTCGGCAGGCGGAGTATTTGTAAACCAGAGAACTTTCATTTTCCGCCAGCATATTTGTCACTTTTGCCGCTGCGGATTTCATCGTTTATTTCCGCTATTGACATTCTCCTGTCAAGGTTCATATAATATCTTCCGTGAGTGCTGATCCGCTCATATTTGGGAGGCAACTGCATATAATCTCCGTAAATCTGTCTCAGGACAGCATCGTCATTGACCGGAACTCTGACTTCAAAATCTTCAAACGGCAATATCTTGTACCCATCATACCAGGATTTTGGCTGACAGACTTTTTCAGTAGGAGCATAAGAAGGCATCGTCATATACATATCACCTTCAGAGCCCAACATACTCTTGTCCATCGTATTGAATTCTTCCAGAAACTTCTTTTTCCGAGGTTTCATAATGAGGATATCCTTCATCATCCCGGCAAATTTGGAAAAACGGCACTGAAACAACGCCTTCAGCACATCTCCGGCCCGGTAGCATCTCAAAGAACGTCGATAATTCTTGAATGCCTTGATATATAGATTTTTCGCCAAAGTATTCTGCCGCAAGTCTTTTCCGACGGAATCCAATGGGAATACATCCACGAATACTCCGAAGACAGCAGGATATTTTGCCTGCTCCCATATTGTAGTATTCTTGTCAGAAAACTTGGCGATTGCGACCGGATAATCTTTCGTTCCTGTCCGAGCGCTCAAGATTTCATACTCTCCGTCGAGTCCAACCACCAGTTCGTTGACTTTACCGGCCATAGCGAGAAAACGCTCATAATCAGGCCTCGGCATATAAACGTCAATATCGTCATCCCAAGGAATCATTCCTTTGTGGCGTTCAGCACCTATTGCGGAGCCAAAAGCCAGATACCAATTCAGATTCTCCGCATCGCAGAAACGAATGAAATCCTTCATTGTGCGGAGCAATATCGCTCGGTATTTATCTTCCATAACTATATATTTTCAAAACTGCATCCCTCCGGCGCAAACCGATATATAATTACACTGCGCGAGATAATGCCATATCTTTCCAAAGTTAGCATAGAGTTTTCATTTTTTCAACAGGAAGATTCTCAGTCCGCGGCAATCGATGACATAGCATTGACATTGGCCACTATTGATTATTTCAATGTTTCTGCGTAAGTTTGTTAGATTCTGTTTGCGAAATTTCATACAGAATTCACATTACCGTTAATTTTAAAAACAAAAAACAATGTTCAAAGACCAACCTAAAGGTTTGTTTGCCCTCGCTCTTGCCAACACGGGAGAACGCTTCGGGTACTACACGATGCTGGCCATCTTCCTTTTGTTCATCCAGGCAAAATTCGGATTCAGCGCGGCAGTTTCGACTCAGATCTATTCGATATTCCTTGCGGCCGTTTATTTTATGCCGCTGTTCGGAGGAATGCTTGCTGACAAGATCGGATACGGAAAATGCGTGACAACCGGATTCGCAGTAATGTTCATTGGATATCTTTGCCTCTCCATCCCTACAGGTCCAGATACCGCAGGCAAGATTCTGATGTTCGGCGCACTTGCTCTCATCGCAATGGGAACAGGTCTTTTCAAAGGTAATCTTCAGGTAATGGTCGGAAATCTCTATGACGACCCGAAATATGCGTCAAAAAGGGATTCCGCATTCAGTTTGTTCTATATGGCCATCAACATCGGCGCAATGTTCGCTCCGTCAATGGCAAAGGCCATCACCAACTTCTTCCTCGGCAAGTCAGGACTTGTTTATGATGCAAGCGTTCCGGCACTCGCTCATCAGGTGATGAACGGCAATCTTGAGAACGCTGACAAACTGCAGGGCATCGCTGATACAATGTCCGGTGCTGCCGGAATGGATCTCGCTGCATTCAGCCACTTCTATATCGAAAAACTTTCAACTGCATATAATTACGGTTTCGCTGTTGCCTGCATTTCTCTGCTGGTATCCGTAGCTATCTACTTCAGCTGCAGGTCCTGGTTCAAGAATGCTGTTTCAAATACAAAGCAGACAAGCGCATCCAACAAATCTGCAGAGCCTGAACTTACACCGGCACAGACAAAAAGCAGAATCACCGCGCTTATGCTCGTGTTCGCCGTAGTAATCTTCTTCTGGATGGCATTCCACCAGAACGGTGCGACTATGACTTTGTTTGCCCGTGACTATACTGCCAGTACAGTAAGCGGCATCACCAGAGTTGGATTCAACATCTGGAGTCTTGCACTTATCGCAATTTCCATCTACACATTGTTCGGCGCATTCCAGTCAGAGAAGACCAAAGGCAAGGTTACCTGCGGAGTCGTAACGGTACTTCTTTGGTTGGGCGCTTACGCGATATACGCCGGAATGTCATCGGTTGTTAATATCCAGCCATCTGATTTCCAGCAGTTTAATCCATTCTTCGTGGTAGCTCTTACACCTATTTCCCTGGCTATTTTCGGATCTCTGGCTGCAAAAGGCAAAGAGCCTTCAGCTCCAAGAAAAATCGGTATGGGAATGATTGTCGCAGCTATAGGATTTACCATTCTTACCGTTGCCTCATTAGGACTTGCTTCGCCTAAGGAACTCGGCGGCACGGTCAGCCCTGATCTCGTATCTCCGACTTGGCTGATTTCAACATATCTGGTGCTCACATTCGCAGAATTGTTGCTCTCTCCTATGGGAATTTCATTTGTATCCAAGGTTGCGCCTCCAAAATATAAGGGAGCTATGATGGGATGTTGGTTCGCGGCTACAGCATTGGGCAACTACCTCGTATCCATCCCTGGACTTCTTTGGAACAAGGCACCTCTCTGGAGCGTATGGGCCCTGCTCATCACTCTCTGTTTGCTTTCTGCATTGTTCATCTTCTCTATAATGAAGAAACTCGAATCTGCTACTGAGTGCTGATGAAGAAAGTTTATTTCGCAGGTTCAATACGTGGAGGACGGGCTGATGCAGAACTATACAAGCGTCTCATCAGCCATATCCAACGCGGGCATACCGTACTCACAGAACACATCGGAGATTTGTCGCTGAGCAAGACAGAAGGTCTTGAAAATCGTGATACGGCGATTTACGAACAGGACACTGCCTGGCTTAGAGATGCCGATGTTTTGATTGGGGAATGTACAACTCCGTCACTCGGTGTCGGTTATGAACTTGCATACGCGGAAAGATTCGGCATTCCCGCCCATATTTTCTACGACAAGACGCGTACAAAACTTTCGGCGATGCTTAAGGGAGACAAGTATTTCCACATTCATCCGTATAGTTCCGAAGACGAAATCTATCCGATTATCGATTCAATTCTGAACGAGTAGGCTGTTTATTCAGTTATATATTAGGAGGCTAACCAATAAGTCCAAGACTTGGAGGTTAGCCTTTTTTGCACTCAATGAGTGCAAATTTTACCGCATTTGTGCACTCAATGAGTGCATTGCCGAAATTACTGATTTCATCGGATGAAGGGATGGCAACTTGAGCGATATTTTGTATTTTTGTATATATGGATGAAAAGACGAAATCGCTGCTCATCAGTTGGGCCGGCACATATAACGACACGAAATATTTTCAGGAGGACCCGATAGCATTCCCCACACGTTTCGCAGAAATGATGAGAGAGGGCGTCAGGTCACTGAAGGATGTTGAGATATCCGCAATATTTTCCGCTCATTTCGGCTGGGGAAGAAGGAGTATGATAGTTCGGGACTGTACCAGATTATTCGATGAAATGGACTGGAAGCCATACGATTACATAATGAGAGGGAACTGGAGAGATGACAGTGCCAGCATTCACAGAGCTGTAAAGTGGAGCGAGGTCGCCGCCATTTGCGCCAGGCTTAAATCCATATATGAGAGACAGTCCAGCATCGAATCCTTGACAATTGATGAGATTCGGACAAAGATATTCGGGCAAAAGGAAGACTCCTCTGCGCCGAACAAGAAAATCAATATGATGCGCAGATGGCTGGTCCGCGATGATGGTAAAGTCGACCTCGGGCTCTGGAAAGACACCTCGCCAAAGGACCTGCTTATTCCACTGGATGTCCACGTCTATCAGGAATCAGTAGCATTGGGGCTCACCTCCAGGAAGACGAGAGACTTGAAAACCGTGTTCGAAATCACCGACAGTTTCAAGGAAATCTTCCCTGACGACCCTTGCAAAGGAGACTTCGCCCTATTCGGATATGGAGTAATGAATAAGAACAAATAACCAAATCAGAATCTATATGCCACAATTATATGTAATCTCAGGCTGCAATGGCGCCGGTAAAACCACAGCGTCCTACGCCTTGCTCCCGGAAATGCTGGGATGCAGCCAGTTCGTCAATTCAGACGAATTTGCCAAGAGCCTCTCCCCTTTCAGTCCGGATGCCGCATCAATCCAGGCCAGCAAACTGATGCTCCTCAAGATGAATTATCTGTTCAACAGAAAAGAGGATTTCGCCATCGAAACAACATTGGCCACCAGAAGCCTTAAGAGGATGATTGTCAAATCCAGAGCTCAGGGATATAACGTCACGATTCTATATTTCTGGCTGAATTCACCTGAGTTGGCAATTGAAAGAGTGCGCGCCAGAGTTGCTTCCGGAGGGCACAATATCCCTGATGAGGTCGTAAGACGCAGATATACAGCCGGATTGCATTATTTCTTCAACGTATATCGACAGATGGCGGACAGATGGATTCTTGCCGACAACTCCAAGATACCTTTCAAAGTAGTGGCGGAAGGGCAGAAAGATCTGCTTACCATAAAGGACGAAGAAACATACAACATAATCAGCGAAATGGCTGAAAGAGCGGAATATTCATTCAACAGCGACACAAAACGACAAGATGATACAGAGTAAAGAATACTATCTTAACACATTCAGGACCACAGAAGAAAACCTGCAGAAACTCACGGAAAGCGCATTGCGTCACGGGGGCGACTACTGCGATCTGTATTTTGAGAGTTCCATGCTGCAGGCACACCTGCTCATTGACGGAAAAGTGACAGCAGGCAGTCTCAATGAAGATTATGGTGTTGGAATCAGAGTCCTGAGCGGAGAAAAGACCGGATATGCATATTCCGAAAGCACAGAATGGCAGGATATGATATCCGCAGCCACAGCCGCGTCAGCGATAGCTCAAGGCGCTGCAGTCAAGCCGAGGGATACAAGGAGCACGGGAGCCACTTATACACGCCAGGAAAACAACGGCGGACGACTGGTAAGAAGACTATATCCAGGAAAACCTAATCCAGCTGCGGACAGGTATCCGATACTGCAGGATTGGAGAGAAGCAAGTCCTTCAATAGCAGTCGATTATCTCGGAAAACTAGAGAAAGCCATAAAAGCCCGTGACAGCCGCATCACAAGCCTTATATGCCAACTGTCAAGCGAGACAAGAGACTTTCTTATGTTCAACTCATTCGGTGAACTGAAGTACGAAACCAGGCCTTTGACTACAATAAGCGCTCTTGTTGTCGCTGACAATGGCAAACGAAAAATCCAGAGGAACGCCTCGAGAAGTTTCAGACAGGGAGCGGAAATGCTCACGGATGAGATAATCAACCAATTGACTGACAACATCATTAACGGAATCGACAGCGCGTTCGAGGCCTCCAGACCAAAGGGCGGAAAGATGCAGGTCGTTATGGGGGCAGGAGCTTCCGGCATATTGCTCCACGAAGCTATGGGACACGCGTTCGAGGCTGATTTCAACAGAAAGGGACAGTCGATATTTTCCGACAAAATGGGCCAGCGAGTATGTCCTGAGGGGATAAACATTGTGGACGACGCCACTATCCGCGGAAATCGAGGCTCATTGAACTTCGACGACGAGGGCGTACCAGGACAAAGAACTATGATGGTAGAAGACGGAATACTCACATCTTATCTGCACGACAGGATCAGCGCCAAATTCTATGGCGTAGCCCCTACGGGAAACGGCAGACGTGAGAATTTCCGTTCCAGTCCGATTCCGAGAATGCGCGCCACATATATGGAAAGCGGAAATGCCGAGCCTGAGGGTATCATAGCATCGGTCAAAAAAGGCATATTCGTCAATGAATTTTCCAACGGGCAAGTCAAAATCGGTGAAGGCGATTTCACATTTTTCGTAAAGAGCGGATTTCTGATTGAAAACGGCAGACTGACCAAACCTGTCAACGACATCAATGTCATAGGAAACGGTCCTCAGGCCCTGAAAGACATTGTCGCAGTCGGCAACGACTGCATCATTGACGACGGAGCCTGGACCTGCGGCAAAGGACAATCCGTAGAAGTGTCCTGCGGAATGCCGACAATTCTGGTAAATAATCTTCTGGTGGGAGGAAACAAAGATGAATAAAACATACGAAATTAAAGACATTCTGCAATCTGCCATATCGGAGGAGGAAAAGGAGATAGCGGATAAAAGCATCGGTCTGGCCCTGAAAGCCGGAGCGTCTGCAGTTCAGGTGACATTGGACAAAGTCAAGACTGAGATTTACGCTCTGCTTGACGGAGATATTGACAACATCAGGCAAACAGGAGACAGGGCAATGAGTTTCAATATCTACGCAGGCGGAAAATATGGTTCATTCTCGACCAACAGATTAGAGTTGGACAGCCTTGAAATCTTTCTAAAGAAAGCGGTGCAGAATGTACTGATGCTAGCTTCAGACCCTTGCAGGAAGCTTCCGAACCCAAAAGACACAGCCAAAGACGCAATCCGTGGTGACGAAACAGGACTTTGCTGGTACGGATATGATTCTGTTCCGCCAGAGGACAAATTGGAAATAGCTAAAAGAGTTTCCGTCTTCGAAGAATTTTCAAAAGACGCCACGGCACGCGGTTGGAAACTTGTTTCAGAAGAAGTTGAATACAACAATACGCTGACAGACATCTACCTGATCAACTCTGACGGACTCCATTGCAGACGTTTGGAGACGTCATTTGAAGTTTGCAGCCAGGTGACTATAGTTAATTCCAAAGGAAACAAATACAGCGATATGTGGTGGGATTACGGGATTTCGCCGGAAAAAGTTGCTACATCTGACTGCGGTCACAAGGCTGTAGAGCTGGCAGCACGCAAGATAAATCCTGTCAAAACCGATAGCGGACTGCGTACGATGGTGGTATCCAACAAGTTATCAGGACGCTTTCTACAACCAGTCCTGAGCGCATTGGGAGGGCGGCCAATCCAACAGAAAGCATCATTCCTTATGGATTCACTCGGGAAGCATATCTTCAGCAAAGGATTGAACATCATAGACTTGCCAAGAGAAAAAGGGAAATGCGGCGCCACATTCTTCGAATCAGACGGCAGGGCTTGCATCGACAGGGAAATCATTACTGACGGCGTTGTGAAAGAATATTTCATCGGAACCTATATGTCGGAGAAACTTGGAATGGCTGCCACTTCAGAATGCCCGATACGTCCAACAGTCAGACCTTTTATAAGCGACAGAATCACCTGTCCTGAAAATATCGAACCTGACAAACTCACAGAGAAAGAGATTATTGAATTGTGTGGCAACGGAATTCTCATCACCGATCTCAACGGTGGAAACTGCAATTCGGCCACAGGCGACTTCTCGTACGGAGTTGAAGGATTTCTGTTCGAGAACGGAAAAGTCACTTCTCCAATCAGGAGTATGCTGATTACGGGAAATATAGTCGAATTGTGGAAAAATCTTGACATCGCAGGGGCCGACCCTAAAGAGGGATTGAGCAGGCAAGTCCCGACTCTGGCGTTCCGCAATGTCAATTTCAGCGCATAAGAGCCTGTTTCTCACATAACCGAGCCTGAAATACGGTGCAAATTTGTAATTTTGCGAACTTTTAGCAGTAATTTTTTGAATATGAATATACAAAAGGACAAAGTCGTTGAACTTGAATATGAACTTACAGTTGACGGCAAAGTAGTGGACAAGACTTCAGATATAACCGGTCCGCTTGACTATATACACGGTGAGCACATGCTCCTGCCAAAATTCGAGAGCGAACTTGAAGGGCTAGAGCCTGGAAGCGAGTTTGCATTCACGTTGACTGCAGAGGAAGGATACGGCGAATACGACCCTAAACGGAAGTTCGACATCCCGAAGTCGTCATTTGAAGTTGACGGAGTCCTGAGGGAAGATTTGCTCCTGATTGGCAAGGTGATACCTCTGCTTAACAGTGCGGGTGCGGTTGTTCAGGGAAAGATTGACGCCATATCTGAAGATAAAGTCACAATGGACTTCAACCACCCTATGGCTGGCAAGACTCTGAATTTCAAAGGCAAAGTCCTCACTGTCAGAGACGCTACCGAGAAAGAATTGACGGAAGGACTCCACGGAGAATTTCTTCCGCCATCGGGAGGATGCTGCCATCACGGAAACGGAGGTGGATGTTGCCATAAGGACGGCAAAGGAGACGGAGGATGCTGCGGGGGCCACCACGAGGATGGACACGAGTGCTGCGGAGGTCATCACGAGGACGGTCACGAGTGTTGCGGCGGTCACCACGAGGACGGTCACGAGTGCCATTGCAAGTAAACAGATAATAATTGACAAAACAGCACAATCGTTGAATCAATGAAAGTTTCCGTTGTCATATTGAATTGGAACACTGTCGGTTATCTTAAGAAATTCATTCCCGGCATTCTGCATTCCCTGGAAGGATTGGATGCGGAGCTCGTCGTGGCTGACAGCGCATCAACGGACGGGTCCTTGGATATGCTTGCCACAGCATTTCCGGAAGTCCGAAGAATACCTTTTGACGGAAACTACGGATTCACTGGCGGTTACAACAGAGCACTCCGGAAGATTGACGCAGAATACTACGTTCTGCTCAATTCCGACATTGAAGTCACTGACGGTTGGCTCCGGCCGTTAATCGAAGTAATGGACAATAATCCGGATATCGGAGCCTGCGCACCCAAACTGCATTCCTGGTATGCCAGGGATAACTTCGAATATGCAGGAGCTGCCGGTGGTTACATTGACAGCCTTGGATTCCCGTTCTGTCGAGGCCGTATAATGAAAATGGTCGAGAAAGACGAGGGGCAGTACGACAAACAGGCAGATGTGCTATGGGCAACCGGAGCTTGCCTTATGGTACGCAGTTCCCTGTTCCACAAGCTTGGAGGACTGGATGACAGATTTTTCGCGCATATGGAGGAAATTGACCTGTGCTGGAGAATGCAGCTTGAAGGATACAGAATCCACATCGTGCCTGAATCAGTCGTTTATCACCTTGGCGGAGGCACTCTGCCTCAAAATTCCCCGTGGAAACTCAAACTGAACTACAGGAATAATCTGATGCTGCTTGAAAACAATCTTGCAAAGACATACGGCATCAGGAATTTGAAATCGCTCATTAAAGAAGGGCAGACTGTCAGTGCTGACTCATTGACAAAATTATCAGGCAAGGCTTGCCGGAAGGCCGGAAGGATTATATTCTCAAGAATGATCGTCGACGGGCTTACAGGACTCGCCTATCTGGCTATGTTCAAGTGGAAATATTTCCGAGCTGTCGTTGATGCGCACCGCGAATTCAGAGCAATGTCACGAAATACGGACAGGGACAGCGTAAAACAATATCTTTCGATATGGTTACCTGCGGGCAATACGTCTGCTGACAATTCCAAGATTCCCGACATAACAGGAATCTATCCCCATTGGATAATTCCCAGGGCGATATTGTCAAAAGACAAGACATTTGGCTATATTCGCGAACATTTCGAGAGTGTCAGTCCAAGACATTAGTTGACAGGAAGAAACATAACATTAAAAGGCAATGGTCATAATCATTGAAGGTGCCGGGGAAGTAGGCTCTCACTTGGCAAAGATGCTGAGCAGCGAGGCAAATGACATAACAGTCATAGACTGCGACGAGGAACGTCTGTCCAGACTCAATGGCACCGCAGACGTAGTTACAATAACGGGAGACCTGTCCTGCATCAAAGTATTGAAAGATGCCGGAGTCGAAAACGCAGACCTGTTCATCGCGGTAAATCCGAGCTCATCACAAGATGTGAATATCGTCAGCGCATTGCTGGCCAAGAAATTAGGCTGTGCCAAAGTGTGCGCGAGAATCAACAATGAAGAGTACCTGTCATACGAAAACAAACACCTGTTCACCGAGCTGGGGATTGACCTTATGTTCTATCCCGAGAAGATAGCGGCCGGCGAAATAGCGGGGCTTCTCAAGCGCACGACATCCACCGAAACAATGGATTTCGCCAGAGGAAAGCTTCAGTTGGCAGTTTTCAAACTGGAGGATGAATCCCCTATCATCGATATGAAGATATCTGAACTTGCAGCCGCCATAACGTCGGACGTTCAGTTCAGAGTCGTTGCAATTTCACGCGACAACAAGACAATAATGCCGCAACGCGATACCAAATTCAAGTATCACGACCTCGTTTATATCATAACCACACGAGAGGGAATCACCCCGATGATGAACTTTCTGGGCAAAGGCAGCATAGAAATCAACAAGGTGATGATACTGGGGGCCGGAGCAAT
Source organism: Butyricicoccaceae bacterium (assembly GCA_963617065.1). GTDB lineage: Bacteria > Bacteroidota > Bacteroidia > Bacteroidales > UBA932 > Cryptobacteroides. The sequence goes on along the minus strand of CAVENC010000009.1, from coordinate 38,449 downwards.
CGGAGGTATGCTCGCAGGAAACATCGCAAAGATGGTCGAGGCCGTAAAGGTCATTGACTCAGACAAAAAGTTGTGCATCGAGCTCAGCGAAAGCACCGACAACAACGTTCAGGTGGTGAATGGCGACGGACGAAATTCCGACTTCCTTCTGGAGGAGAACATCAGGGACTATGACGCATTCGTAGCGGTTACGGAAAATGATGAAGCCAACATACTCGCCTGCGTCGTCGCCAAACGTTTCGGTGTGGAGAGGACAATCGCTGAAGTCGAGAACATCGAATACATACGGCTTGCCGAAGAGATGGGTGTGGACGCTGTTATCAACAAGAAACTTATTACCGCGGGCAAGATATTCAAGATGACCCTCAGCAACAAAGTCCGTTTTGTCAAATATATGAGCGGAACTGAGGCTGAGATTCTGGAATATATCGTTGCCCCGGACAGCATCATAACGCACAAAACCTTGAGAGATGTCGATTTCCCGGCTAACGCCATCATCGGTGGCATTATCAGAGGCAACGACTACTTCATTGCCGTAGGCGACACTCTGATAGAGAGCTACGACAGAGTTGTCGTATTTGCGTTGCCTAGCGCAGTCAAGGAAGTGGACAGAATGTTCAGATAGATTAACCGCAGAAAACAGACATTAAGAAGTGGCATCATTTCTACAGATAGAGAATATCAGCAAAAGCTATGGTCCGAAAGTGCTTTTCGAGCATATAGGCTTCAATATAAACGAAGGTGACAAGATAGCGCTCATCGCTCCGAACGGAACGGGCAAATCCACATTGCTCAGGATACTTGCAGGAAACGACAAATCCGATTCCGGCGGAAAAATCACATTTCTGCGCCACATCCGGATTGCATTTCTCGAGCAGGAATTCGCATTCAATCCGGACAATGATGTTTTCACTCAGGCAATGGAGTCCAGCAAGCCGTTCACGGAGGGACTGGATGACAACGGAGTTTTCGCTTATGAACTGCGGATAAAGAAGTTCGCCTCTAATTTCGGTCTTGACACTTCCGGCTTAATGAAGAATCTCTCGGGTGGCGAGGTGAAGCGTGTCGCGCTTACTGTGATGCTTGCTTCTGAAGCGGACTTCTTCATAATGGACGAGCCGACAAACCACCTTGACATAGATGCTATTGAATTTCTGGAAAACTATCTTGGACATTCCAGAAGCACACTTCTGATGGTAACCCATGACAGGTATTTTCTGGATCACGTGTGCAATACCGTAATGGAGCTTGATCACGGCGCGATTTACACTTACCGCGGAAACTACGAAAATTACTTGGAGAAGCGTCAGGAGCGCATTGACAACTACAATGCTGAGACCGCCAAAGTAAACAATATACTGCGACGTGAGCTTGAATGGATAAGGAGTTCTCCTTGCGCGCGAACCGGAAAAGCAAGATACCGAATAAATGCATTCTACGATCTCAAAGAAAGATCCGAGCAGGTTTACACAAGTGGTAAGGTCAATCTTGACTCTATGGGAAAAGGTTCAAGACTGGGCAGCAAGATTATTGACTGCAAGAATGTCAGTTTCGGATATGGAGCGGACATCTACCTAGACCATTTCTCGTACAATTTCCAGCGGTTCGAGAAGATCGGCATAGTAGGCAAGAACGGAACAGGAAAATCAACATTCATCAATCTGCTTACGGGCAACATCCCTGAAAACGGAGAATTCAGCGGCGTCATTGAAAGGGGCGATTCTCTGAAGATAGGCTATTATCGCCAGGGTGGAATGAAATTCAATGAAGACGAGACTGTTATGGAAATCGTGAGTGACACACATCTGCTCAACCAGTTCCTGTTCAGTCACGATATGTTCACCACGCGTGTGGCAAAACTGTCCGGAGGTGAAAGGAGACGTCTCTACCTGATGACGATTCTGATGCAGAATCCTAATCTGCTTATACTTGACGAGCCGACTAATGACTTGGATATCGTCACTCTGGATGTACTGGAAGAATATCTTAAAGACTTCAAAGGCTCTCTTATCATCGTATCGCACGACAGACATTTCCTCGACCGGCTTGTAGATCATTTGTTCATATTCTGCGGGAACGGTGTCATAAAGGATTTCATAGGTTCATACAGTGAATACCACGAATATATCAAAGAGTATGAATCGCAGCAGAAGTCACTTGCCAGAGCGGAAGAGAAAGCGAACAAGGCTTCTGTTGCGCAGGCTAATGACGGGAAGCCGAAGTCTGAGAAGAAAAAACTGACTTGGAAGGAGCAGAAGGAGCTTGAGCAGCTTGAAAAGGACTTGGAAGCTCTTGGAAAAGAAAAGTCAGAATTGGAGGAGAGTCTGTCATCCGGCAATCTGGATTACGGAAAGGTTCAGGAGGCGTCAAAGAGGTTTGAGGAATTGACAGCGATTCTGGATGAGAAGGAGATGCGTTGGCTTGAGCTCCAAGAGAATCTCTGATTCTCTATAAACATCGACACATTAAAGCAACAATTGCGACATAGGCGCATCAAAAAGATTGCGTTATCAGCGACATTGACGCATTAAAGCAATTGAGTTCTCCGCTCAGAAAAAATTCGCTCCGAACTTCAAATGCTTTAAT
>CAVENC010000009.1:27998-35853 GCA_963617065.1 Butyricicoccaceae bacterium | reverse complement strand
ACTGTGGGCTCCGAGGAAGCCCCAGATGCCACAACTTCTTATGAACAATCTGAATGGACGCCACGCAAAAATCTAAAGGAAGAAAAATTAAAGAGGACGGAAGTGATTTCCGTCCTCTTTGTGATCCCAATAGGATTCAAACCTATAACCTTTTGATCCGTAGTCAAATGCTCTATTCAATTGAGCTATGGGACCGTACCGTCTTTCGACTTATATTACTTAGTCTCTGCTGCAGCCTGAGATGAAGCACCTTCTTCTTTCAAGAACACCAACTTCTTCTCTTTGATTCTAGCCTTCTTACCAGAAAGATTTCTGAGGTAGAAGATTCTAGCTCTACGCACGTGACCAACTTTGTTAACTTCAATTGATTCAATGAATGGAGACTGGAAAGGGAAAATCCTCTCAACACCTACTCCACCTGAAACTTTACGTACTGTGAAAGTCTTCGTAAATGGTGATGCACCGCTAATCTGAAGAACAACACCTCTGAACTTCTGAAGTCTCTCTTTGTCACCCTCTTTAATTCTGTAGGTAACGGTGATTGTGTCACCACCTTTGAATTTCGGGAATGAAGCAGCTTTGTCGTTTACAAATGCCTGCTCTACTACTTTTATCAAATCCATCTCTAATAACTTTTAAGCGCAACGTTGCTCAAAAACTCAACGATAGCAAGAGGTTGCTTTGTTAATGGGACTGCAAATGTACAAACATTTTTCAAATCCGCAAAGATTTTATCAGAAATTTTCTTTCATTTTATCAAACAAGTTCCTGTCTTCCCTACTCAAATCAGGAGTAAACGAAGAACTTGTACGCATAGACTCCAATGCTGCCTTTTCGCTGCTTGTCAATTTCTTCGGCAGCCAGACAAGATATTTGACATACAAGTCTCCTACACCGGAGCCATATCCCTTGACGGCAGGCAAGCCCATTCCACGCAGGCGTACAATTGTTCCGGACTGCGTTCCAGGTTCGATTTTAACCTTATAATTTCCGTCAAGACACTGCACAGTCGTCTCGGCACCCAAAATCGCATCTGTTACTGATATAATCTTGGTACAGAACAGATTCTTCCCATCTCTCTTGAGTGACGGATGCGGATCTTCCTCAATAACCACAAGCAGGTCACCGTTTATTCCGCCTGCTTTAGCTGCATGTCCTGCGCCCCTTACAGTCAACTGCATTCCGCTCTCCACACCTGCCGGGATGTCAACTTTGACATTGACCGACTTAAGCACAAGTCCTGAACCACCGCAAGTACGGCACGGATTGGAAACGATTTTGCCCTCACCTCCACACCTAGAGCAAGTAGTATAAGACACAGTCTGCCCGAAGATACTGCGCATAACCCTCTGTTCCTGACCGGTACCGTGACATACAGGACAAGTCTTTATGTCAGATGCATTCTGAGTTCCTTTGCCTGCACAATCCGGGCATTGCTCATATCTTTTGATTGTAACTTCCTTGGTCGTTCCCTTGGCAATTTCTTCAAGCGTAAGATGCACACGGGTTCTGATGTCACGACCGCGCATAACCCGCTGTCCGGTACTCTGACGACCAAATCCACTGAAGCCGCTGAATCCACCACCGGACTCACCGGACCTGAAATCAAAGCCTTCTCCGAACAGATTGTTCAAGATATCATTGATATCTATTCCACCGAAGCCTCCACTGAAGCCTCCGAACCCGCCTGAACCGCCGAATCCGCCTGACGGACCGTTGAATCCGAACTGGTCATATTTGGCTCTCTTATCCGGATCGCTCAAAACCTCGTAAGCCTCAGAAGCCTCCTTGAACTTCTCCTCGGCATTCTTCTTTTCCTCATCAGTACCGCTGACCCATCTGTCAGGATGCCACTTCAGAGCCAATTTCTTGAATGCGGATTTTATTTCGTCGGCACTGGCGCTCTTGTTTACGCCAAGGACCTCATAATAATCTCTTTTATCTGCCATAACGCAATCTCCTATTCAGCAGAGGACTATATTCCAACGACAACTTTTGCATAACGGAGAATCTTTCCTCCAAGCGTATAACCGGTCTCAATCACATCATAGACAAGACCTTTCTTGTCCGCATCCTCCACCGGCAACTGAGCGACAGCCTCGTGAAAGTCAGTATCGAACTTCTTGCCTTTAGCATCTATCTTTTCGAGTCCTTTGGTCTTGAGATATTTCATAAGTTTGTCATAAATCAAGCCAGTCCCCTCTTTAGCAGCCTCGTCGCTGGATTCTTTGAGAAGAGCCATCGCCCTTTCACAATCGTCCAAAACAGGCAAAAGGCCTTTTATTGTTTCAGAAGCGGCAGATGACACCAGAGAAAGTTTTTCCTCCGCAGTTCTGCGACGGAACGTCTCAAACTCCGCCATCAGACGGATATAATCATCTTTCTCTTTTGCCAATTTCGACTCAAGCTCCTTCTGCTTGGACTCAAGAGATTCTATTTTTTCCTTAAGTTCATCGCATCCGCATTTCTTGTCCTCATCAGCCTTTGGATTTTCTTCAGAAGCCACAGACTCCGTGTCATTTTTCGATACGTTCTCCTTTGTCTCCTTCGTCATATCCTTTTCTTCCTTCTTCACCTGCTTCTCTTCTCTTTGTTTTTTCATTTCTCTTTAACCTCTTATATCTCTTAAAAAACAACCCGTAAATGGTCGCTATAATTATTGCCCAAATCATATACATACGCTCTTGGCGTAGGGTCATCAACCAAAAGCGCACCGTCATCCTAGCAAAATATCTGCCATCGGATCAAACTGACAATTTGACACGACGGCAGAATAATAATCAAACAGGGGAAGCATAGCTCCCTGCAAAATTGCGCGGCTTTACTTTACAAATCCACGTGTCAGAGTAAGAACTCTGTCAGGATAATTCGAGATGATGGCATCTACCTTCAAGTCAATCATTCTCTGAATTTCAGACTCTTCATCAACTGTCCAAGGCACGACCTTTATTCCGGCCTTGCGGCAGTTCTCAACCATTTTCTTGTCCACCGTGCTATGTTCAGGGCTGAGCCAATCAGGAGTAAACTCCAACTTGCCCATATATGTATCCCAATCAGTATCCTTCTTTCCGATGAGATAAGAAAGTTTCACCTGAGGATATTTCTCGTGCATATAATTGAGCGCACGAACGTCGAAGCACTGAACCACAAGCCTGTCACCGAGATTCTTGGAAAGCAACAATTCCATACACTTATCCACAAATTCGTGATACTCAGGCCAGTTGACGCCTTCGTCCTTGCCTTTCTTGCATTTGATTTCGATATTGTACCTCAATGGAGAAAGGCCCTTGTCGCTCACCAAAGTCTCTACAGAATCTATCAGTTCTGTTGCAAGAGGTTTCACTGCAGGAGACTGTTCCTTACCAGGCCACACCTCACTTGCGCGCTTGCCGACATCGTATTTTGCGATTGAGTCGTAAGGCATAGTATAAAGATACTCTTTAGGGTCGTCCGGCTTAACCTCACTGCCGTCAGGGCGTGTCGCATAGCGCGGATGGAAATAAGCATCGTGTGAAACCACAACCTTGCCGTCTTTGCTGATCTGCAAGTCAAGTTCAAGAGTATTGACACCCATAAGAGCGGCATTAGTCATAGAAGTGAGAGTATTCTCCGGCCACAGACCGGCACCGCCTCTATGAGCCTGGACATCCACACAATCACTCATCTTGACATCATATTTCCATTCTTTTCCGAAGCGGCTCTTGACATACACGGTCACCACTTTGGCATATTGGTCAGGAGTAGCCGCAAAGTAATGGATATTTTTCCTCGGCTGACGGAATCCCGGTATCGACTTTCCTATACTATTATAATATGATTCTATCTGCTTGATATAGGTCGGCGAGCAATCCTCCACCTGCTCCATCGGACCCATATCTTTACCGTCCTGAGCCCAGGTCACAGTCCAGTTTTCATCATAATCCCAGATATTCGCAATCACGGAATTCGGATGATACAGGCTCTGTCCCGGTTTGATAATCTCAACCTGAAAATCATCTGCCTTGCCGATGGAATGATAGAACCAGCTTATATTCTTGCCCTTGACTGTAAAGATTTCATATCCTGAAGGAGTACCGTCACGACACCAGTCGGCAAACCACCACGAACCGCAGATGCTGGCCGCATTGTGATCTACAATGTTTGGCGCAAGCTGGTAGTTGTTCATCACGTGAGTGTGTCCAGAAAGGATATCAACTTTTCTACCGGAAAGCATCGCAATAAGTTTGTCCGCATTGACAATGCGCTTATTGTCCTTCTTTCTGTACCAGATCTCGGTAGGACTGTGCTGAGCAATGAAGATATGTGTCTTCTTCGGCACTTTGGAGAGAAGTTTCTTGACGAATTTCAGAGTCTCCTCAGAATATCCTTCCTCATAAGTCTTGTCTTTTGAATAGATTATGTTGTTCAGGCAGATATACAAATCCTTGCCCATAAAGAAAGCATAATCGTGCGGACCGAAGTTCTCAAAATAGTCATCTGAATAATTCCGGAATGCGCGCTCCTTGTTATAGTCGTGATTTCCAGTCACATAATATACAGGGAAGCCGACTTTTGACATCTTCTTCCTTATTGACGACAACATCTTCGGGAGTTCCTTGTCCCATCCCAAATCGCCGAGCATAATACCGACTACCGGGCCCTGTTTCTTATATTTCTTACCCTGTTCCTTCAGGTCATCGAAAGGCTTTTCGCTGAACTGTTTGAACTGGTCCTTATTTCTGACCTGAGGATCCGAGATGGAGAACATCGTGTAATGTGACTGCCTGTCAGTCTTCTCAAGATCGAAATCGAATGTATCGCTGGAAGCCTTGCGGTAGAACTCTGGCGTTCCTGATGAATAGTCAGCGACATACCCCGCAGGCGTAACGATATAAACGAACTCCGCCTTTCCGGATACATTCAACTTGAACAGACCGTCCTTGTTTGTCTTGGCAAATGAATGGCCGTCAGTCACAAGCACACCGGACAAAGCATCGTTGCCGCAACGCACTGTTCCTGTAACTTTTCTCGCATCGGCTATCGTATAGACAGCAAGAAATGCAAGTATTGACAATAAAAACTTTCTCATTTTGATTTATTCTATAGCTTTCTTTTCACTCTTGATAAGCAATGCGCAGAGCACGACACCGATTCCTGCGCCTATGGCAACTGTCAAGTTTGCCGCATTCCATCCCATCGAATTGGCCACGCTGCCGACAAAAATCTTTGAGCAGATCGCGTCACCGATGAAATAGCCGAACAAGCCTACGAATCCGGCGGCTGTACCGGCAGCATTTTTAGGAACGAGATTCAATGCCTGAATACCAGTAAGGGCCACAGGACCATATATGAAGAATCCAATCAGACAGAGAGCGACATAAACCAGCACTTTCTGCATCGCAGGACTCATCTCCATATATCCTGAACCGACGAACCAATATAGCAGTACGCCGACCATACAGGCGAGCATACATATCACGTTCATAGGAGCGCAACGACCCTTGAATATCTTGGATGTAGCCAGGCCGCAAAGAATAGTACCGAACGCGCCGATCAGGTTGTGTATAGAGAAAGCAAGCTTGCTTTCTTCAGCCGTCATAATGCCCTCGTGCTGCAGGAATGTAGGAGCCCAGTCACCGATGCCATAACGGACCATATAGACGAAGATATTGCTCAATGCAACAATCCACAGCAGTTTGTTTTTGAAGACATAATCCACAAAAAGGACTTTGAACGGAAGTTTTTCTCCTGATGCGCTCTTGCTCTTGACTCCGCTATAGTCGTTTCTGTACTCTTGTACGGAAGGAAGTCCGCAAGACTCAGGTGTATCACGTATCGCCCACCAACAGAAAATCGCGATAACTATTGCGACCAATGCAGGGAATATGAAATTGCCTCTCCAAGCCTGAGCCGGGTCAATTCCGAAAGACGGGGCCAAATCCGCGAAGATCATAACGCCAGCAATAGCCAGTAGACCGAGCGAGAAGCTGCCGATGGTATGTGACACATTCCATACCGACATCTTGAAGCTTCGCTCATTCTGACTGAACCAGTGAGCCATAATACGTCCGCAAGGAGGCCAGCCCATACCGGACAGCCAACCTACAACAAGCATCAGCACGAAAATGATACCCGTATTGAGCGCGGCATTTCCGCCATAAGGGAAAATACCCGTCAATATCATCGTAAGTGCGGAAAGCACCAGTCCTACGCAAAGGAACTTGCGGGAATCGGAGCGGTCCGACACGCTGCCCATTATGAATTTACTGAAAGCGTAAGCGATGGAAACCGCAGACATTGCCAGTCCGACTTTTCCCGCATCGAGAATACCCTGCTCAATCATATCCGGAGCAGCCATCGAGAGGTTTTTCCTCACCAGATAGTAGCCCGCATATCCAAGAAAAGCACCGATGAACACTTTCCATCTCATCGCATCAAATACCCCGGAGATTTTCTCCGCCGGGACTTTTTCCTCTTTCGGAGCCGGAGGGTCAAAGAATCTTGCCATTTGTTTTTGTCAATAATTATGTATTAAACCTTGTTTCGAACGCATAAAAATTTGCTTTCGAAACTGGAATTATTACGTTCCGAAAGCAAAGTTACAATTATTTTCTGAAAATATAAGACAGATTGACCTTAAGACCGCCTACGCATTGCGCTCCCGTTTCAGCAGAGATATGATTTCATCTTTTGACCGCACCAATTCGTTCAGATTTGCAATCAAAGCATCACGCATTGCCACTGCCGCTTCCAGTTCAGCGATACGCGCTTCAAGTCCTGATTTGACTCCGGCAAGGTCTTCATTATATTTCACCTTGAGTTCTTCAAGTCTTGACTGTCCGGCAGATGGTTTATAGCCAAGTACCAACTCTTCTTCCGAGATATTGAGCTGACGGGCTATATCCGGAAGGCGTCTGCTTATTATGCGGGACTTGCCACGCTCGATGTTACGGTAAGAAGTTCGTGAGATATCAAGCCGGCGTGCCATTTCATCCTGAGAAATGCCCTCTTCGGTTCTCCTGCGAATTATGTTCCCCTTAATGCTATCGTTGTCCATGATGCAATAGTTTGATATTCACGGACAAAGATATTTCTATTCCAAGTCAGAATCAGGCAACCGATTCTTGCCATTGGCAACTTTATATTGCCATAAGGTAGATAACGTCAGTAATATTTCCGGTTGACAGGTGATTCAAGTGCTAAAAAACATAACCTAACGTGATACCATAAGACGACAGGTCGGAAATGAATCCTTTTTCGGCATTGAACGCATAATCCCTATTCAAGGCAAGTCTTAGACGCCATATCTGAACGCCAATGCCAGGTCCGACGAGCCCATACACAGTCTTATTGTTTGAAGAATTATTTCGGTCAAATAAACCACCCAATCCAAGATTAACGCTCACATACGGCCTGATCAAGCCGGATTTCAGTATCATATATTCAGTCAGGAACTTTATTTCAGGCTGGTGATAATAAAACATCTCTTTTGTTAATTCCGTTTCCTTATAGTTCTCCGTAGTGACCTTTCCGAACTTATAAGAAAACTTCGCGCCACAAGAAAAATGTTCATTGAATCCATACCTGTACTCAGCGTATATTTCAGGTCCTAAATTCTTCGACGGTCCACCTACCGCCCCCACTATTCCATAGCCGTCAACACCTGCGCCCAATTCAAATTTACTCCCTTCATAGTCTTGCGCCAATGCCGTAACCGACAACAAGACAAAACTTACTAATGCAATCCATGTTTTCATACTTATTTCCATATAATTGTATTTACTCGACTGGTGCAGAATATTTAAATGGAGCATACGTCACCATTCTGAAATTCTTATAAAAAATGTCGGAATCAACCCGACAAGAGATGGAATCT
>CAVENC010000009.1:0-27988 GCA_963617065.1 Butyricicoccaceae bacterium | reverse complement strand
TTTGTTTTTTACTACCGAAGCCAAGGTGCTTATCAACATCACTATACCCATAATTTTCAAAAGTTCTATGTGCTCCATCTGCATAGGCAGAGCTACTAGAGCCTTCTTTTTCACCATATCTTACTTTCACATTGCTCTTTTTTCCTAATTGTCTGACGAAATGCGCGACTTGATCAAAGGCAGAAGTATCAACACTATGGTAAGGATCATACATTGAGGAATATCGATAGACTTTTTCCATTTCAGTCCAACTACACATTTTCCCATCAAAATCCATATAAGAGAACTCTGGATACTTATTACAAACCATTATTTGCGCCACTGCTGTAACCACACAACAACACGCCGCCTTATTAGGCGTATATCGATTAAAAACTCGTATGCCAGAAATATCTGTTTGCCCCCATTTAGTTTTTAACAGGGGTGAAACATTTGTTCCTGATTTTACGTCCAAGTCACCATCACTACTAGTATCATCAATATCACTTTTGCCATTACCAATAGCATCAAGAACCACTGCTGACATCAATAACGACGGAATAAACCTTACCCCAACTGGTTCAATCAGACTATCTTCCTCACAATAGTCTGATTTAGTGACATTAATCATCTCATCGAATGCATTTTTTAAATCATCTGATGAGATATTCCCGGATTCTGTAACACAAAAAGTATCTTCACTTAACTTCCGCGAGGCCGATAAAATCGCAAAACCAGAATCGTTACTAAAATTTACTATGTACAAAAGAGTATCAGGCTAAAGAATCTGTGTATCTGATTTAAGATTCACTAGTAAATCAGATTTACCTATTACATCTATTGAGTAATTATCAACCAAAGATTTAGTATTCCCATACAAAAGTTTAAGAGTCTCGCTTAATTTTTCCATAGCTTCTTTTTCAGGAATAACATCCGATCTACTCTTTTCTATTGATTGAATAGGCGATTTTGAGCATGCTATACAGCATAGAACGCTCGATAAAAGATAGAATGTTTTTTTCATAACAATTAGCATTTGTTTAATAAGATGCTACTCCTGTTGCAAATGTTGCATCTTAACTGAGTCCCACCTCAGTCGCCTCCCTAGATCGAATCAATTTACGGCTACGGACGATGCTGATGTCGCACCAGATTGAACCTTTGCGTCTGGGCGAGAGACTCTGCACAGACTATTGCTGACATTGAATATTTCGCTTAAATTTGTTACCGATGTCTATTGATTTTTGTTGGGTATGGTGAAGTTTTATGACATATCAAATTGGGAGGAACACCTGTATTTTAATACTGGAGGCACGCGCGACAAGTCTGTATATGAGAATCCAGAGGATGCTAAACTCTATTATTTTAAGACGTCGCTAAAGAAAGAGGCAAAAGATTATACCTATGAATTCTGGTCTGAGATCGTTGCCTCAGAGATTGGAACTTATCTCGGTTTTAATGTCCTTCATTATGATGTGGCGCTATGTGATAGCAAGTTGGGGTGCCTATCCAAATCAATGATTGATCCTAAATCGTCACAACTATTTGAGGGATATCGGTGGCTGTCTATATATTCGCCTGATTATAATATTGAAGATAAAGAGGCATATACATTCCAATTAATTGAGCAGACTCTATTATCTAAGTTTTCCAAAACTGATTTCATCGACAAGTTGATATCTACTATTATTTTTGACAGCATTATAGGCAATGAAGATAGGCATCAAGAGAACTGGGGTATTATAGTGTCTCAACGGACACTCCAAGTTCAGAGAAGATTCCGCAAACCGCAATTGGTTCGACAAGTAATATGTGAATACTCTCCGATATATGATAGTGGCAGTAGCCTCGGGCGTGAACTGCTTGAAGAAAAGGTAAACAGAATGCTCAAGGATAACAATGAGCTTGAAGCTTATATTAGAAGAGGCAAATCAGAAATTCACTGGGAGGGAATAAAGGGAAAGCAACCACACCTTGATTTGCTCAGCAAAATTGCTGCTTCAGGACATTCCGAATATGTCAAAAAAGAAATTGATCGGATTCGTAGTGTATATGTTGAAAGTAACGTTTCTGAAATCATCAGGAGTATTGATAATTGCCTGCCCGAAGAACTTTCTAATAAGAAAATTCCGGACAACCGCAAGGAATTGTTGATAAAACTCGTAAATTTGCGAATTAAGAAACTTTTAAGCCTTCAAATATGAACACAGGAATAGGACATATTTTCCTTGCATGGCGCAAGGGAGCCGGCTCCAGAAGGATTCTTGTGGGCACGATTAAACGCAGTTCAACGGCTGGCGTTAAGTTCGAATATTCACAAGAAGGAGTTGTGGAAGCTAAGAAAGACGGCTTTGTGCCATACCCTGATTTTCCTGATACGACAAAGGTCTACGCTGAAAATGTGCTTGAAATTTTTGGACAACGGTTAAACAAGTCTGAGAGAGAGGACATTCAGAAGTATTACTCCTACTGGGAGGTAGACTCCGCCCTCAAGAATGACAAATTTTATCTTTTGGCACATACACAAGGACTTCTTCCAACGGATAACTTTGAATTCTTGGCAGATTATAACCCTACCGCTGGACTATCCTTTATAACAGAACTCTGTTCCCTAACGAAGTTGCAATTATCCTCGGATGTGCTTCAAGAGGGAGATCAGCTCTCTTGGATAAGGGAACCTAATAATTCTTATGACAACAAGGCTGTAAAGGTTTACAAAGGAAATGTATTCGTTGGATATATCAAGAAGGTGCATTCAAGAGTATTCTACAAGAAGAACGCTGATGGCTTAAGAATAACCGTGAAAAGCCTTAACAAAAACGGCCATATTAATCGAGTATTTATCAAAGTTTCGTTCTGAAGTATAGGCACTCGCACTCGCGAGTGCTCTTCTTTTCTCCTCTGACACGGACTGCTCTGCACATTTCTATGATAGATTACACCATCCGAAAATTCATTCCTAAAACAGATACCGTAAAACCATTCGATTGTGGCAATTCCGACCTAAACGGTTTTTTATTGGAAACCGGAACAAAAGAGCCTGTCGGAATAGTCAAACTCTATAAGCATTAGCGAATGAATACGAAAAAGAGTGAGGGTGTTAAGAAACACTTCTTAGACACCCTCATAAACTAGCGCTTTGTATTGGTAACAGGTTACCTCCTGAATAATTTCGGCGAGTCCGGAAGCGGTGGGAATAGGAGGGCCATATCATCGGCGATAACTTTTCTTGCGGAAGCAGGGGTAAAATCCCAATGGCCGATTACGGATTCGTCACCTATTGTCGACTCATCGATTGAGCCGTGAGACTGAAGATAATCATAAAGGATATTGCGAATTTCAGGATACTTGCCGACAATGCGGTCATCCATATTGTCAGTATCGATGCCGGCACCTTTGGAGAGGAGGTCTCCACCGCCACTGGCTCTGTATGATGTCATTGCAACCTTGTATGTCGCATCCGACGAGAACGGCTTTCCGTCAGCCAACGATGATATAGAGACTCTCTCGCCATAAGGCTTCGTGACATCAACCTCATAAACGATACCTGACGCAGAATCAAAATTATATGATCTGTTCAGGAAATGCCACCTCTGCTGTCTTGTGCGCTGGTCTTCACCTGAAGCAATCTTGAGCACGTGACCACCTGGTTTATAAGTGTTTATCCACGTGTCGTACGAAAATTCCAAATAATCCTTGATTTCACGCCCTGACATCTTAACCACAAAGAGCTGATTCTCATACGGATAAATCGTAAACAAATCATTGTAAATAAGTTTTCCGGCCTTGACGTCGCGGTTGAATGTAAGAGGTGCAGCAAAAGATACCTGTGCACCGCCGCAAGACAAAGACAAGGTATGGATGAGGTTCATATAAGGGCACATTCCCTTGTACGAATCCTTTGTAACAAGATCAACATTCAAATCCCCTACCTTCCTCAATGTAAACTCTTTAACCTTCTCGTAATCAGAGTGGAATGCACTCTCCATCGCAGTATCGACCTTCGTAGGGTCAACCTTTATAAGTTCCGCACTCAGCGTCTTTGACACGACTTTGCCGTTCTTCAGAGACACATTCACACGTCCGTGACCGATGTTGCGCGCGTGGCTGCCGGAATTTATCAGGCATATACTATCCTGCTCAACAACAAGAGCGGAATGGTCGTGCGAGCATACCAGGAAATCAACTCCTTTAAGCGTCTTCAGCAGGTCAAGTCCCTGACTTTCATAAATAGAGCCGTCTCCGCGCCCGGTTCCTGAATGGATCCCCACGATGACCACCTGCGGATGCTCCTTTGCAATGACATTGTCCACATCCTCCTGGACAATAGGAATCAATGACTTGAACTCTATTCCTGTCCATAGACTTTCATCCAGCCAAGCTTTCATATTCGGATTGGTATATCCCAGAATGGCGATTTTCACGCCGTTACGCTTCAGAATCTTAACACCCGGGAAATATGTCTTTCCGTCCGGCCTCAAGGCATTCCCGCCCATAAACGGAATACCATAGGATTCCAAATCCTTGGCGACTCTGTCATACACCTTATGGCCGGTTTCCACGTCGTGGTTTCCTACGCATACAGCGTCATATTTCATATAAGCGGCAAGGCGCGGATAAAGATGCGGCGACAAAGTATCCACGTAATTGAAAAAGTACGCGGCATTGTCCCCCTGAAGGCAGTCTCCGGCATCTAGAAGTATTACGTTATCCTTACCGAGAGAATCACGATACTCATTGACATAACTGCTTATGGCCATCAATGAATTTTTCAAAGGACCGCCGACGTATGTCGAATCAAACCAGGAACCGTGTACGTCATTTGTCGTAAGCAGGTCAAACTGAAAATCTCCCGTAGGGCGATTGCAGCAGGAAATAACGGCAGAAAGCCCGATAAAACCGGCCGCTAATCTTTTATAACTGTTCTTCATATCTTAATGTTTTGTTGTTATATCTCACTTTTCGCTACGCGCTTCGCGCAAGTTCGTGTCTCACCTTCAGTTCCTTCGAGACAGGATGTCGCACGCACCATCCTACTGACTCCAAAGCCCCTGCAGGCTAACGCATGCCGTCCAAAGGGACCATTTCATACCTCCGGCGCTCTAGAAGTTCTGCGCCGTCTAAAGTCCGAAGAAGTACTGGCTTCCGCTTTCAGAGCCACGACCGGACCGATTCCGTCGGCTGCTGCCGCTCCTTCTGCTTGCGGAACGCGATGAGCGCGGAGAACTAGGGTTCAGCACTTTGTCGAGATTGAAAATAAGCGATGCCTTCTGTTGCATTCCGGCATATCTGAAGCCGTTAGGGAGATGCGCTACGATTGAAAGCCTTAAATCCAGAAAATCAGCTATATGCGGCTGATAATACAGTTCAAACCTGTCATAGTAACTGAATTTGCCGGAGTCGCCAGGCACGACCCTGTAGAACGGAGACCCCGCGTACAAGTTGTTGCCGTATTTGAATCCGCCGTCATCCACATAATTATAGAATGGATACAGACTTTTACCGCAATACAACCTGTTTTCTATGCCCACATTCCAATTTCTGACGCCTACCGTAATTTCAGCACCTGCAGAATTATGCTGTCCTTTTGACTGCCTGCGGTCCTGCTGCACAGCAAGATACGAACTGAGTTGCAGAGACAAGTCCTGCAATCCGGCATAACCGGCAAACTGGAACTTCACAAACGGCTGAAACAATCCGTCGTCCACCACGCTTCCGTATTCCTCCGTATTTGCATAGTGATGATACTTGAATGCAAGACCTGCAGACAGCCATTTCGTAAAATCATAATGTCCATAACCGAACATATTGAACTGCTCACGGCGATAGGAACCATATTTGCCGTTCCAATCGAATACGATCTCCATATAAGTTCTCGGAGCCACAGCCTTGACCAGCAAGCCCTCCAGATTATTGTCATAGAATTTGAGAGAATCCGAAAAGAATGCCTGGGAGTAATCTCCTTCCGAGAAAGCACGCGGAAACACTCCGGCGTAGCCTTTGATCCGCCAGTTATCCAGACGCGCATCTATTCCGTAATACAAAGTAATCTCCCGGAACAGTCTAGTGTTCTCCAATCCCCTGTCGCATTCACTGCTTGACGGCACTGAAGACGGAGATCTTCCGAACTCCTTCATCACATCGATACCCACCATAAGCCGATGAGAAATATTGGCATTCTGATTTACCTTGACACCTACAGATGGAGTCAATCTGGCCCCGAAAAGTGTCATAGACTCCGTAAACTGCTCTTTCCCCGCATCAAATTCCCTGTTGTCAAACTTGAAATCGAAATTGGCGTCATAAGCAAACTCCACCTTTTTCTGTTTGGGTTCGCCCGAGAATCCCCACGAAAAGAAATCCTGGGAGTATCCGCAAGTGCCGCTCCACAATGAAAGCAAAGCAGCTATGGTTAATCCGAGTTTATTCATCTTTGAAATTTTTCAAATTTAAGGATTATTTACCGGTAATGGTCCTGTGCTGAGACTGTTGATATGCCTTTTTGTGTTGCAGAAGTTCCTCGCGAGTCGTTTCGTCCATCGTGAAATCGCAGAAACGTTCCCATATATAATTGACAGCCAAAGTTGAAGGATGCACCATATCATCGGCGTAGAACCTGTAATCGCGGAGTTCATCCATCATAATCTCATACGCAGGGAAATATTCGCACCTGTCGGGATGCTTGCCGATTACATTCTCTTCAGCAAGCAACAATGAGCTTTTGCTTATCATATTGCCGTGCGCCCCGTCTTTCAGATGACGGATAGGACTGACCGTGAAGATGAATTTCTTGTCCGGATATCTGGAAACGACGGAATCCAACAATGTCGTGCTCATCTTGATATTTAGACATTCCCGCGTAAACTCTTTCGCATCCCGTTTCAGGCAATTAGACACTATTTCACCAGTCTCATTATGCTTGAACACCCACGAAGTTCCCAGTGTAATCAAAACAATGTCAGCACTCTTGAAGAATTCCGAGTCGCCGGCCAATGCAGAATTCGCATCTTCCAGAAACGCCTCCTTTGTCCTTCTGGCGGCTGCGGTATGATGACTGAAAGAGCAATATAATTCAGAACCGGCGCCCATCTGCACGCACTCCTCCTCAGAAAAAGGCACTGCGGAATCCAGTCGCCTTATGGAATTACACACGGAGACAGGGTTATACAACGTCCCGAAAGGATTGACACGCACGTCGAATCCCATATTCTTCATTATCAGACCTATATTATCCGAAAAACAGCTGCCCAGAAGAAGTATCTTGTTGTCGTATGACAGCCCTATTCTGCTTTTGGGAACATCTACCTGTGTTTGCAGTTTCAGCATAAATTCGCACCGATTTACAGTGCAAATTTAGTTGTTGTTCAAGTTTAATTCAACAGAAATACAATCAACTTCTGAAAATCTGTATATTGACCGCAGAACACGATTCGGCAAGTCATATTTAAGAGTTCTGTGCTCCGATTATCTCGTTCGCACGCTCGAGAGCGACATTTATGTTCGGACAAATGTTTTTCTCGCCAAGCAAACGATAGAATCCAGCCTTATGCAATGCGCTGTGAACCTTAGGATTGACACCTGACAATATAACCGTTATCTTCTTCTTTTTGCTCATCTCGCAAAGGTTCGTAAGGTTATGAATTCCGGTGGAATCAATGAACGGAACCTTCCTCATACGTATAATGCGGACCTTGGACTTATCCCTGAATTCGGACATAAGTTCCTCAAACTGAGTTGCTACACCGAAGAAATATGGACCGTTGATTTCATAGACCTCAACACCTTTCGGTATAACAATGCCCTCATCGTAGGTATGAATGCCGGATTCGTCCTGAACCTTAATCTCGTGCTTCACAGCAGAGATTTCCGTCGTTTCCATAACTCGCTTCATAAACAGCACACAGGCGAGAAGAAGTCCAACGGCTATTGCCACGGTCAGGTCGAAAACCACTGTCAGAAAGAATGTTATAAGAAGCACGGTGACATCGGATTTCGGATTCTTCAGCAATGCCTTGAAAGTTCTCCACCCGCTCATATTATATGATACCACGACAAGCACGCCGGCAAGGCAAGCCATCGGGATGAACCTTGCCAACGGCATAAGGAACAGGAGTATCAGAAGCAGCACGACAGCGTGAACCATTCCGGCCACAGGCGTACGTCCGCCATTGTTTATGTTGGTCATTGTTCTTGCTATAGCTCCGGTAGCAGGGATTCCTCCGAAAAGCGGAGTAACCATATTTGCTATACCCAATGCTATAAGCTCGGTATTTGAATTGTGATGGTCGCTTATCATACCGTCAGCAACCGTTGCGGAGAGCAATGACTCTATCGCGCCCAACGCGGCTATCGTAACGGCTATCGGGAAAAGATTTTTGACCGCCTCCCAGTCCAGAGAAGGCATATCGGCCTTAGGCAGATGAGAATCAATGGTAAAGCGGTCGCCTATCGTATCGATACCGTCAATCCCGAGGAATGTTTTCAGACAATATACACCTATGGAAACCAGCACTATGGCGACAAGGGAGCCCGGAACCTTCTTTGATATACGCGGCATAACGAATATTATCAGCACGCTTACAGCGCTCACAAGAGCGTCCCACCAGTTTACAGTGTCAAAATGCTTGAAATACAGCATCCACTTACCGATAAAATCTCCAGGAACCTTGTCATCCCCAAATGTCAGGCCGAAGACGTCAGCCATCTGGGTCGTGAAAATAGTGACTGCTATACCGCTTGTAAAACCGATGACGACAGGATAAGGAATGAACTTGATGACTGTACCCAATTTGAATACGCCCAGAAGAATCAGCATCGCACCCGCCATTATTGTGGCTATGGTCAGTCCGCTTATTCCGTACTGCTGTATGATGCCATAGACTATGACTATGAATGCGCCTGTAGGTCCGCCTATCTGGACCTTGCTACCGCCCAAGAAGGAAACGATGAAACCGGCGATTATCGCCGTGACAATACCTTTTTCCGGAGAAACACCTGAAGCGATTGCGAATGCTATCGCGAGTGGCAGAGCCACAATACCGACAATCACGCCGGCCATCACATCAGATGCGAATGTAGCCTTGTTATAGTTCTTGATACAGGTAAAGAATTTAGGATGAAAATCTAGTTTATTGTTCATATTGTCAAAAAACAGAAAATTGAGGGCGCAAATTTAATGCTTTTCGGCAAAAGTCCACTTGCAGGCGGTTCGATTTGAGGTTAAGACGTTGACCTATTGGAAACTGAGTCGGACCAGATACTAATTAATTCGTTCAAATTTGTAGCCTAGCAGCTTCAGTTCAACAGCCGCACCTATACGGTACATAGTCTGACAGGCCGCTACGAAGGCATAATACGCCTCAACGCTCTGAGCTTCTATATTTTCGTGCCTGATGCAGGACGATGCAGAGTCCGCACAGGACTGGAACAACCTTCTGAGCGATCCAGCAGTTTCAGAATCAAGCGCCACCCCGAGTATTTCCTGTACAATATGATCATCCATATTGTCAAATCCTTGAGACCCGAGATATGAATTATATGGCAGCTTTGAAAAATATAGCCAATCTCTGTCCCACCCGCAGGCAACGGCTGTTCCCAGATATGCGGCCCAGGCCATTGAAACTGTAGGATAATCCTGAAGCTGGCCCATAGCGTCAGCTATATATTCGCCGCCCAACAATGTCCATTGCCCGTCAATGTCAGGGCTTGACAAAATCTCTCCGTTAGGCCCGACAAGTTCCAGACCGCAAGAACGGCATACCTGCACAAGCTCATTTTGCAGCTTTTCGCCGAAAGATTCGGCATTGAATTCGTGTGGCATAACTGTTTATATAAAGCGGTTCTGTTCTTCGCTGAATGTATAGCCGGCCGCAGCCAGTTTACTCTCAAGTTCCTTTCTGTCTTCGTGATAGTAGTCACAAATTTGGTCCAGATTTTCAAATTCCTCATCTCTAAGAAGGAAATTTATCGCCGAGGCCAACATCGGCATATCGGATTTAGGAAGATGATCCATAGATTTTAAATTATCAATATTTTACGATTGAGGAGCACCTCATTTGGGTCACAACATTGTCTCCAATTTGTCAACCGCCGCCGTAAGGTCGTCCGCAAAATGTATATGTTCCATCAGAAAATCACTCCGATCTCCGGCCAACATATCGTACAGTTTACGGTTCATTTCCATAGCATAAGACGAAACGGCATCCTCTATCTCGTCTTTCTGACGCTGACTTCCGGAGAATTTGTACACCATAAGTTTCTGGTGGAAGATGCAATAAGCCGACTGCACGGCATACTTGAGTTCGTCCTTATCAGCCATACAGTTACGAAATGAGAATGTATATTGCACACAGCACGATTGCTATGGCGGAGACTATATCAACCTGCCTATAATACCGTGTAAACAATACCGAAAGATAACTGCCGACTATCAGCCACACCAGATTCGCTCCGGGTCCGGCGACAAGCAACAGCGCCGCTACCGGAAACAAGTCCTTGAGGTTATGCGAATATGGTAGCACGAACGTACTGAACACGCTCAATTCAAACAACAATATCTTGGCATTGGTCATCTGCATCAGCATTCCGCTGAGAAAAGTGCAATCACCTTCCTTATCAGAAGACGCACTGCTTTTCCACACCTTAAAGGCCAGATATACAAGATAAGCCGCACCAAAATACTTCAGATAAACGACGTAATCACCAAGGGCCTCACCTAAGAAATGCGTAAGCACTGCAACGACGCAAACGGCAACAGAAGCACCCGTGGCAAGTCCCGCCCACATACGGAGCGCCTTTCTCCGGCCGTGCCGGATAGCCATCGTAAGAGCATAAATGTTTGCAGGTCCTGGCGTGTATCCCACAACCAGAATCTGCAACAACAATGCTGGTACTAATGTCTCAGGAACGACCCACATAATTATTTAAGAACTGAGAGTTCCTTGCCTACCTTGACGAAAGCGGCTATACATTTATCCAGCTGTTCCCTATTGTGTGCCGCCGAAAGCTGAACACGGATTCGCGCCTGCCCCTTAGGCACTACCGGATAATAGAATCCGGTAACATAGATTCCTTCGTCCTGCATCTTGGAAGCAAAGACCTGTGACAATCTGGCGTCATACAACATCACCGCACAAATGGCACTCTGCGTAGGCTTTATGTCAAAGCCGGCTGCAATCATCTTGTCTCTGAAATAGTTGACATTTTCAACCAGCTTATCGTGCAGTTCATTGCCTTCTTTCAGTATTCGGAACACTTCAAGGCTCGCACCTATAATGCAAGGAGCCAACGAATTGGAGAACAGATAAGGACGGCTTCTCTGCCTGAGAAGTTCAATAATTTCCTTTCGACCGGTAGTAAATCCGCCCATAGCTCCACCGAATGCCTTGCCCAGCGTTCCCGTATAGATATCGACCCTGCCATAAGTGTCTGTCAGTTCGCTCACACCGTGACCTGTCGCGCCCACGACTCCGGCAGAATGAGACTCATCCACCATAACCAGAGCGTCGTATTTCTCAGCCAGTTCGCAAATCTTGTCCACCGGAGCCACGTTGCCATCCATCGAGAACACACCGTCCGTCGCTATTATCCTAAACCTTTGCGCCTGTGCCTCCTGAAGACAACGTTCCAGGTCAGCCATATCAGCATTTGCGTATCTGTATCTCTTCGCTTTGCAGAGCCTTACTCCGTCGATGATTGAAGCGTGGTTCAAAGAATCTGAAATTATTGCATCCTCTTCAGTAAGCAACGGCTCGAAAACACCGCCGTTAGCATCAAAACACGCCGCATACAATATGGTGTCTTCTGTGTGGAAATACTCACTTATAGCACGTTCCAACTGCTTATGGATATCCTGAGTACCGCAAATGAAGCGGACAGACGCCATACCGAATCCGCGTTTTTCCATCATCGCGGCAGACGCCTTCTCCAGCCTAGGATCATTGGCAAGTCCAAGATAATTGTTGGCACAGAAATTCAGCACTTCCTTTCCAGCAACCTGAATCGATGCCGATTGTGAACTTTCAATAAGTCTTTCTTCCTTATATAACCCGGCCTCTCTGATCTCGTCCAGAGTCTTGGAGAGGTACTCTTTCATTTTTCCGTACATTGCGTATCGATTTTATGACTGCAAATTACGCAAAATAGGCGATATTTCAAAGTAATATCCGCACTGCAGCGCCCGCAGGTTGCGTTATCTTGAATTTCTGATTATTTTTGCAAGAGGGTTCGGCGGCTTAGGAACATTTGACGATTCCCTTGGATTTCCGCTCACCCCTCACACAAATAATCGAAGGTAGTCAGATGAAAAATATTCTCATTATCGGAGCCACAGGCCAAATCGGTTCCGAGCTCACGATGGAATTACGCAGAAGATACGGTAACAGTCACGTTGTCGCAGGCTATATAAAAGGAAGCGAACCGACTGGAGAGCTTAAGGAATCCGGACCTTCGGAATACGCTGACGTCACTGAAGGAGCTATGATTTCAGAGGTCGTGAAGAAGCACAATATCGATGCAATCTACAATCTTGCGGCACTTCTGTCAGTGGTGGCTGAGAACAAACCGAAACTGGCTTGGAAAATTGGAATAGACGGGCTTTGGAATGTGCTGGAGGTTGCACGCGAGAACAAGTGTATGGTCTTCACTCCAAGTTCAATAGGCTCCTTCGGGCCTTCAACTCCGCACATCGGAACGCCACAAGACACGATACAGCGTCCACGCACGATTTACGGAGTATCCAAAGTCACGACAGAACTGCTGAGTGACTACTATTTCCTCAAATATGGAGTTGACACCAGGGCCGTAAGATTCCCGGGACTGATTTCAAATGTAACATTGCCGGGTGGAGGCACAACTGATTATGCAGTGGACATCTACTATTCTGCAGTACGCGGAGAAAAATTCGTATGCCCGCTCAAACCGGGTACGTTTATGGATATGATGTATATGCCGGACGCATTGAACGGAGCGATAAAGCTTATGGAAGCTGATCCGTCGCGACTTATCCACCGTAATGCATTCAACATAGCATCAATGAGTTTCGCCCCGGAAAACATATATGAAGCGATACGCGCAGAGATTCCCGGATTCGAAATGGAATACGCCCCGGATCCGCTCAAGCAGAGCATAGCCGACAGCTGGCCCGACAGTATGGATGACAGTTGTGCCCGCGAGGAATGGGACTGGAGTCCACAGTATGACTTGGAATCTATGACCAAGGATATGCTGACCAAGCTCAGAGCAAGACTCCTCAAATAATCTCCCTTACGGTTTAACTTCGTGTATTCCACCCCATTATGTTCAGCAAAAGCATATTCAACGAGCGCATACTGATTCTTGACGGCGCTATGGGAACAATGATTCAGCGATACAATCTCGCCGAACAGGATTTCCACGCCCCAGAGTTTCCTGAAAACAAGGAACTTGAAGGAAACAACGAGTGCCTGAATATGACTCACCCTGAGATTATCGCGGAAATACATAAGGAACATATCAATGCCGGAGCTGACATAATAGAGAGCAACACATTCAGCGCCAACAGAATATCGCAGCACGAATACGGCACGGGAGCATCCGCATACCAGATGGCGTTCAAAGGTGCGTCAATTGCACGCGATGCCGCGGACAAAGGCACAGCCTCAACAGGCAGACGCATATTTGTCGCCGGAAGCGTAGGCCCTACTTCAAAATCTCTGAGCCTTACCCCGGACATAAACCATCCGGACGAAAGGCCCTTCAACTTCCGCGATATGGTATCCGCATACGACGAACAGATACGCGGATTGATTGACGGAGGAGCGGACATCATATTGATAGAGACCTGTTTCGATGCGCTGAACACGAAGGCGGCAATCTACGCCCTCGAGAAAATTATTGAAAAGGCCAAGGAAGAAGGCGACTCCGCAATTCTTGACAGGCTGGACGAAGATGGGGCATTCCCTGCAATAGTCTCAGTATCAGTGAACGACAGGAGCGGAAGAACTCTGACAGGACAGACAATAAAGGCATTCTATACATCTGTAAGCCATTATCCGCTGATAGCATTCGGCCTCAACTGCTCGCTCGGAGCGGCCGAGCTTACGCCTCTTGTCAAAGAAATCTCCGAATTTGCCGGCTGCCCGGTAAGCTGCTATCCCAACGCAGGATTGCCTAACGAAATGGGAGGATACAATGAGACTCCGGAAGAAATGGCCACTGCTGTAAAGATAATGGCCGATTCCGGAATCGTGAACATTGTCGGAGGCTGTTGCGGAACAACCCCGGAACATATCAGGGCCATAAGCAAAGCGGTAAGGAATTCCAGCCCGAGGAAAATCCAGGAAGCGAAATCTTCAGAGCCATTGACTGTAAGCGGATTGGAGCCGGTGTGCATTGATCTGAAGAACAACAATTTCACCAATATAGGAGAACGGACAAACGTCGCAGGCTCAAGGAAATTTGCCAAACTCATAGCTACAGGAGACTATGAAACCGGACTGCAGATAGCCGCAAATCAGATCGACAACGGCGCGAGCATCATCGACATAAATATGGATGATGCGATGCTGGACAGCCGCGCCTGTATGGAAAAATTTGTAAGATACATTTCCAACGATCCTTCAGTCGCCAGGGCGGCACTGATGATAGACTCTTCACATTGGGAAACTATTGTAGCCGGACTCGAGAACGCCCAGGGCAAATGTATCGTAAACTCAATAAGTCTCAAGGAAGGCGAAGAATCATTCCTGAACAAAGCACGTGAGATACACGATTTCGGCGCCGCTATGGTTGTAATGGCGTTTGACGAACAGGGACAGGCGACCACTTACGACAGAAAGATAAGTATCTGCGAGCGAGCATACAGGCTTCTGGTTGACAAGCTCGGTATTCCGCCTCACGATATAATTTTCGACGTCAATGTGCTTTCTGTAGGCACTGGAATCGAGGAGCACGCCAGATACGGAGTCGATTTCATTGAGGCTGTCAGATGGATAAAGCAGAATCTTCCGGGCGCATACACGTCCGGCGGTATCTCAAACCTTTCATTCGCGTTCAGGGGAAACAACACCGTCCGCGAGGCTATGCACTCGATATTCCTGTATCACGGCGTCAAGGCCGGACTGGATATGGGAATCGTGAATCCAGGTATGCTTCAAGTATATGACGACATCGAGCCAGACCTTCTGAAAAAGGCAGAAGATGTCATATTGAACCGCGATCCGGATGCGACGGAAAGGCTTATTTCCAAGGCACAGGAGATTCTTGAAGCTAAGGAGGCCGGAAAGCAGGACTCATCTGTCGGGACTGCCACATCACCACAAAATGCCGATATGCCTGAAGATGCCGAAGAAAGGATGAAACAGGCATTAATCAAGGGCAAAAGCGTCGGACTGGAGTCTGATGTACTGGAATGTTACCACAAATACGGCACAGCCGTAAAAGTAATCGAAGGCCCTCTGATGTCGGCTATGGAACGCGTCGGAGAGCTGTTCGGAGCAGGCAAGATGTTTCTCCCACAAGTGGTGAAATCCGCCAAGGTGATGAAAGATGCGGTTGCAGTGCTTGAGCCATATATGACAGGAAATGACTCAAGTGACAGTTCAAGACCGGTCATAATCAATGCTACAGTAAAGGGTGACGTTCACGATATAGGCAAGAATATCACCGGAATAGTGCTTGGGTGCAACGGATTCGATGTCATAGACTTAGGCGTAATGGTCGAGAAGGAGAGGATTCTTGACGAAGCTGAAAAACACAACGCAGCAATCATCGGAGTCAGCGGACTGATCACACCGTCACTGTTCCAGATGGAAGAAATATGCAGGGAAATGACACGGAGAGGACTGGACACTCCCCTGTTCATTGGCGGAGCTACAACATCCGCTCTGCACACAGCCGTGAAACTTGCACCGCTTTATGAGCACGTTTTCTACAGCTCCGACGCATCCACCTCGGCGGTCATGGCGAAGCGTTGTATGATGAACCGCGAAAAATTCGAAGCAGAAGAGCACGAGGCGCAGGCAAAAATCCGCGACCTGTATGAAAGCGGACAAAAATCACAGGCGCAAAAAGCATCGGTGGAAACTGCGACCAAGTGTGAAAGTTCAAGACAGAACGCTGACATATTCCCGGAAGAATCATACCTAAAGCCTGAAGAATACAACTTTGCCGACATTCCGGCAATGGAGCTGACCATTGACGAGGTTATGCCATATTTCGACTGGAGAATGTTCCTTGCTGTATGGGGTATAAAATATGGGCAGGAACTGCCGGACGATCCGATTATCGGAAAGACATTGGAGGACGGAAAAGCCGTCATAAACAGATATAGACAGCGCCACGAGGTCATAATCCAAATTTCCGAAAGGATCCTGCAGGCACGCAGCAACGGAAACGATATTGACGCTCAATATATTGACAATGGAAAGACGCACAAGGTCGCGTTCCCTATGCTGAGGCAGAGCCCGTCCCAGAAGCTGCCGTCCGGATTCGTTCACAGGCTTTCGCTTGCAGACTATGTCCCGTCAGATAAGTCCGGGCCTATGGGTGCATTCGCCATCAGCGTACAAACCTGCCATAATGCAGAATGTTCCTGCGGATGCAAACCGAGCGGATACAGACATCCTCAAATGCCTTCACTGCCATATACTTGC
This sequence comes from Butyricicoccaceae bacterium, assembly GCA_963617065.1. GTDB lineage: Bacteria > Bacteroidota > Bacteroidia > Bacteroidales > UBA932 > Cryptobacteroides. The sequence goes on along the minus strand of CAVENC010000009.1, from coordinate 11,378 downwards.
AAAGAAACAGGCAAAACGGTCGGAAATGGCTCTTATGAGGAGATGTTGAACCGGTCGGTACGTGTCACGTTGGCCGAAGCGGCTTCAGCCTGGCTTGACGAGCATCTGAAATCCGAAATACATCCTTCGTCCGACCGCTCCGGCGACATTAAAATCGTCAAACCTGCAGCCGGTTATGCAAGTTGCCCGGACCACACATTGAAGCGGGACATACTTGACATACTTCCAGATGGAGACAAACTGGGAATCAGACTTACTGAGAGTTACGCAATGATTCCGGATGCTTCGATCTGCGGATTCATATTTTTCCATCCCGAAGCCACATATCCTGAAATCAGACATATTACCGAATCTGAATTTGAGGATTACCGGCAGAGAAGAAATATGACAGAAGATGAAGCGAAGCAATTCCTCGGACATTTGCTGTAGGCATTGCCCCAAAATACAGACAAAACACAAAGCCAGATGAAAATTACAGAAATACTGAACAGCAGCACAAAGGCATTCCCTTCAATTGAGATTGTCCCTCCCCTCAACGGTATGGACAAGGAAACGCTCACCGGCACGATAAGGGAGTTTATGGAGTTCAGCCCGAAATATATCAACGTAACCTGCCACAGGGATGAATTTTCGTATAAGATGGAGAAGGACGGAACTTATTCCAGACATCTTGTACGCAACCGGGTAAGCGAAGTGGCCGTATGCGCAGCTATCCAGTCCAAATTTGACATTGACGTAGTACCGCATATCATCTGCGGAGGCACTTCAGCAGAGGAGATTGAAAGTGAGCTTTACAGCTACAGATTCTTGGGAATTGAAAATGTTATGGCACTGCGCGGAGACTCCATCACCGGCGAGAAGCGTTTCACTCCGCATCCTTCAGGATATGCACACGCAGATGAACTGGTTTCCGCTATCAGAAGATTCGACGCTGACAATGGCTGCAAGTTCTGCATCGGGGTCGGAGGATATCCGGAGAAGCATTTCGAGTGCGCAAACATAGAGACCGACATCGAGAATCTCAAGCGCAAGGTGGATGCAGGAGCCGACTATATCATCACGCAGATGTTCTTTGACAATGCCGTATTCTACAAATTCGTGGAGATGTGCAGGGCTGCCGGCATAGACATTCCTATTATTCCGGGACTCAAGCCTTTGTCATCTTTCAAGCAACTCGCATTGCTACCGGAGTCATTCTCATTGGATATTCCGAAGGAGTTGACTGAAGAGATAAGCCGCGCCAAGGATGACAAGGAAGAAGTCTACCGGATAGGCACTGAATGGTGCGCACGCCAATGCAAAGACCTTATCGCCCACGGCGTTCCTGCAGTTCATTTCTATACGATGGGAAAGACGCGGAATATTACGCAGATAATGCGCGAATGTTTTTAAGAAAGATAGTAGGATTATTTTTCTTAAAAACAAAAGCAGATGACTCTAAATCACTTTTGAGTCATCTGCTTTTGTCTATTTTACCCTCGGTCGCTAAAGCGCCAGCGCCCTCCGCTCAAAAAGACAAGAAAAATTCGCTCCGTGCATCTACCACTTTTTGAATAGTGAAAAAACTGCACGGAGCGCTCCTTTCATAGATTATACGCAAAGCAACTAAGCTTTCGTGAAGTTGATTCTAATTGTAAATTCGGTCGTATTCTCCCAGATAGGAATCAGGTCTGATGGCTTTTCAAGACCGAAAGCGGCAAGCAAAGTCTTGAGCGTAGTAAGTTCAGCCTTTGTCTCATCATCGAGGTCAGGATTATTGTCCATATTCTCAATCAACTCATCCAACTGCTTCAGCACTGGCAGAAAAGCATTCACAAGATCTCCGCAAAGGCTCTTGTCTATAATCAGACTCATTGAGCTGCTGTCTGTTGAGAATTTGAACACAACTCCCTTGTCAAGGAAAGTATCCAGCACGGAAATCAACTGCTTGGTGTCAACATTCAGGTCATTAAGTTCCTCAATAATAGCGTATATATCTGAAACAGTGATTGTTGCCCCAGTTTCGGATAAGGCGGCAAGATTTGGAACAGCGAACAGATAATTACCTGAGGTGTACCAGAAGGCAAGATTCACTTTAGGCACCTCCATCCATTCGGTGTGGGATGTAGCATTGAAATGATATTTCATATCAGGCCCGATGAGGCTCTTGAGAAGAGTCTGTATATCAGGAATCTGTGTCTGCTCATCAGAGTCGTCAGATTCGTCCGTCCAGAACTTCGCCGTGATATTTCCGTCATTATGGAATGTAATCTGATCCAGTTCATCAGCAAGCTCCACGCTTCCCAATATGCTGAATGCGGTAGCCATTGTAGCAGCCTTGACTGCATATTCACCGCTTGCGGTCCAGGTAATCTGAAGAGGCGTAATTGCCGGCATTCCACCTGCGCCAATGTTTGATTCTCTAAGCAAGTTCCAGGAACCGCTCATTCCCCCCTCTGCAGATTCTGCTACGAGCATATCCGCATTGACAGTTATCTTCTCGCAATTCGTCAATGTTCCGTTAACGGACACTTCATAAATATATGGAGTCTCGCTTTTCACTGACAATACTGACATCTTGTCAATCACGCCGTTTCCGCTGAACGACCAAACGCTGTCTGAACTTTCAGTAAGATCGACAGCCACGTTGACGGACGAGCAGCAAGGAATGACATTATTCATAGTCAGCACTGCCTTTGTGTTGTTGGAAGCAACCAGTTTGACGCTACCGATTGACACTGGTATTGAATTGACATTCAACGTCGCAGCCCCTGATTCTGCAGTATACAATGTATTAGGAATTTCTTTCCAACTGTCATCAGTCTTACCGTCCTTCTTGCAGGCCGTCAAAAGGCTCATTGCAGATAGCAATGCAGCCAAAACAAATCTACTCTTTTTCATAATCAAAATATTTTCTCAGGATAATGCCCACTGGCATTCCTCCTTTCTTTTATTTATTTTAAAATATAACGTTAACAAAATCAATACAGCAATCACTGCCCGCCAAGGCGATCGAAATACGTCAGCACATCCTCCCAGGTCTTGAACGGATCTTCTCCGAAATGCAGAACCGTCCCCATAAAATCTCCAGTGCTGAGCCTTTCCGGATATCTGTCAATCAGATAATCGCCGAGTATCAAGTCTTTCTTGTTGGCAATCACCACCCTGTTCCACGCAGGCACGCCGATTTTTGATTCTATCCAGGCGAGCAATGCAGGCAAGCGCCCAGGTTCATTATAAGAATTGGACACCAGAATATATGGAGAATAATGCCGTGTCAATGATGCAAACGCCTTCACTGCACTTCCGTAAGGATCCATATCCGCTATACTCTTTCCGTGCGCGACACCGTTCTTCATATCAAGCAGAGTATCTGTCAATGATATGAGCATCACAGGTTTATGTCTATTCTCCTGACGATCGTCGATGCGTTCAATGACAGGCAGGACAGAATGAAGGAAAACACTGTCGTCGAGATAATGCTCTCCGTTGAATCGGATTGCGTTGGGATAATATTTTGAGAATATCTCAAAGGTTCCGGTAACCAGCGTATCGTGAATGCCGAACAATCCGAATACGTGATTTCTTTCATCTGTCTCCTCGCCGAAATTCTGAGGTTCTGAAGCATCAGACGGAAGTCCTTCAAAATTATGAGACGAGACCTCCCTGAACACTTCGATAAGGACTTTGTTCACAAGGAATGACGTCTGCCCGTCCCTGCGAGGATTATGGAATTCCTGACGTCCCAATCCGTTGTTTTTCAATATCGTATCAGCAAGTGAAAATGCCGGATTCACCAGGATTCTGTCATATCCGCGAAGCATTTCCGCATACATTCCTCCCATTGAGGCGCCGATGATAAGTGCAGGAGATTCCTTCTGACATAGGGTTTTAATCATTGCTATCGCCTCTTCAGGTTCTACCGGGATGTCCGGAGCTATTATTTCGGCGCTAGGGAGCAGAAGTTTCATCGCTTTTACAGTCCCGTTCTGTCCGCTTGAGGCGAATCCGTGTAAATAAACGATTTTTTTGCCAACCATCAAATCTGGTCTGGCATACTCATATAATTCCATAGTTTTCAACAAGTTTTACGTCTGCCGTGCAATTGCAGAATTACCATAGCAAAAGTAAGCACTGAACACAGAACAAAAAACATTCCCGACATAATGAACATATCTCCAAGTCCGATCATTGCCGGGACTACACCGCCGAACGCATATCCGATTGCGCCAAGGAGAGCCGACGCAGAGCCGGCATTGGCACGTCCCGCATCCATTGCAGACACGTTGGATGCCGTCGTAACTATTCCTACCATCAAGTTCAGAAGGAATATGAGAGTCTCGTAAATCCAGAAACCGACACCGAGCACAAACATACCCAGCGTCACTGCCGAAATGACAATAAGTCCGATTGTGCCGAACATTATCGCCCTGTCATTGTCACGAAACTTCGGAATCATCGCAGCAGCTATCGCGAATGTCAAGGCATTGAACCCGAAAACGACGCTGAAATGAATCGTAGTAAGACCGTAATGTGTCTGCATTATGAAAGGCGCCGATGCTATATTTGTGAACAGCACGCCCATAGAGAACATATATGTCAGCACATACAGCAAATATTTTCTGTTTCTCAGAGAGTTTACCAGACCGGCAGCCATCACCTTTGCTGACGAAGCCCCGTAAAGACTCAAATTGGAAAAAGAAAGGCATTCACGCATCCGGACAGCGCCAATCAAAAGCACTGAAGCCAGGACTATAAGACTCCAGAATATGGCGCGCCAGCCACCGATCAACGCAATGAGACCGCCCACAATCGGGGCCGCAACTGTCGCCACTCCGTTCACTCCCGCCACTACGGACATCATTCTAGTCAACTGCTTGCCGCTGTATTTATCAGTTGCTATACTTCTTGACAGAACTACTCCGCCAGAGCCTGCAAGTCCTTGAAACAGACGCATTACTGTAAACTGGGACGCATTGGACGAGAATATGCAGCCGACTGTGGAAACAATAAAAAGAAGCATAGCGCAGATAAGCGGACGCCTCCTTCCGTATTTGTCACTCAGAGGGCCGAAAATCAATTGTCCTACAGCAAGTCCCACAAGACCGGCCGTAAGACCGAGCTGCACCTGTGTCATAGAACATCCGAACCATTTCTGCACCGACGGAAGCACAGGCGTGTACATATCCATAACGAAAGGTCCGAAAGCGCTAAGCGCCCCCAGAAATATGACCACGAACGGTTTCATATTGATATGCCTTCCTTTGATAACCATTCTGCAAAGATGATGATTTTTGTTATGTATTATAGCTGAATTTGCCATTTTTTAATTAAATTTGCATTGAATGAAGTCATAATGCACCCGATGTTAGAAGATATACAGAAGAATATCGAAAGACTGATAGCCCTATATGAGAAGGAGAGAAAGCAGAGGGCGGAATTGGAATATCAGTTGAGTCAGAAGAGTGCAGAACTGGATTCATGCAGGAAGCAGATTTCGAATCTGGAAAGACAAGTTGACAACCTCAAGCTTACAGAGGCTTTCACCGCACCGTCAGGAACAAATTCTGACGCAAAGGAGAAAATCGAGAAGATGATCGCGGAGATTGACAAATGCATCTCTCTATTGGAAAGATAGTTATGGGGCAGAAAATCACTATAGGCATCGGCGGCAAGAGATACGAGCTGAATGCCGACTCCGTTGAAAAGGAGGAAATTTACAGGCAGGCGGCGGCATCGGTGAACAAGATGCTCGCGGATTACACCGACAAATTTCCCGGCAAAGAATTGTCAGAACTGCTGGCATTCGTGGCACTTAACGAAAGCATCGGCCGGATTTCAATGCTGAAAAGGCTGGATGCAATTTCGAAGGAAGTCGAAACACTTGAGAGACAGACAGATACTTATCTTGAAGATATAGACAATCAGCCGCCAGCCATTACTCGCTGAAAACAACACGTTCTTCGGAACCGGGTGTTCTCGAGCCGGGGATGCGCGGGCCTAAGTACCGAAATGGGATTCCGCTTTGCGGAACGTAGGATTACTGAACCGGCACGGAGCTCAAATCTTGTCATTAAGATTTTCTGACAGACCGGCTGACGGCTTTTTAATATATTACCGGATACGATGCTTCTTGTAAAAAGATTGAAGCGGTCGTGTCCGGTATTTTCGTACACCACCATAACGGCAATAAACAAAAAAACTATATATACTAAAATATGAATCAATCAATTATGATAATCATCGTCGCATTATTGGCAGCCGCTATAGGCATTGCCGCCTACATAATGGTCCAGAAGATAATAATGAAAGGCAGAAAAGACAGCATCATCGAGAAAGCTGAACTTGAAGCCGAGAACATCAAGAAAGAGAAAATTCTCCAGGCAAAAGAAAAATATCTTCAGCTGAAAAGCGAGCACGAGAAGTTCGTGAACGAGAAGAACTCACAGATCAAGGACACAGAGAACCGCCTGAAACAGAAGGAGAACAATCTCAATCAGCAGAACAATGAACTTCAGCGCAGAATGAAGGAGCTTGACAATGCAAAGTCAGGAATTCAGGCTCAGAAAGACGCCTTGGAGAGGAAAGCTGAAGAATATGAATCACTCAAGCGGGAAGCCAACAAGCAGATCGAGAGCATAGCCGGAATGTCAGCAACGGAAGCCAAAAACCTGCTGATGGAGAATATGAAGGCTGAGGCAAGAAGCGAAGCTCAGGCATACATCAACGACACCATGGACGATGCACGTCTCAACGCCGCAAAAGAGGCCAAGAGAATCGTGATAACCACAATCCAGAGGACAGCGACAGAAACAGCGATTGAAAATGCTGTGACTACATTCCCTATCGAGAATGACGAAATCAAGGGACGCATCATCGGACGTGAAGGACGTAATATCAGGGCTTTGGAGGCAGCAACCGGAGTTGAGATCGTAGTTGACGACACACCGGACGCAATACTCATCTCGGCATTCGACCCGGTAAGAAGAGAGGTTGCAAGACTTGCGCTGCACCAGTTGGTAGTCGATGGCCGAATCCATCCTGCACGTATCGAGGAAGTGGTTACAAAGGTCCAGAAACAACTTGAGGACGAGATTCTTGAGACAGGAAAGAGAACCTGCATCGACCTCGGCATACACGGAATGAACATCGAGCTTGTGAAACTGATCGGTAGGATGAAATACCGTTCTTCTTATGGTCAGAACCTGTTGCAGCACTCTCGCGAAGTTGCGAACATCTGCGCAGTTATGGCATCTGAACTCGGACTCAATCCTAAAACAGCCAAGAGAGCCGGTCTGTTGCACGATATAGGTAAGGTTTCAGAGGATGATCCGGAGCTTCCACACGCACTTCTCGGTATGAAACTAGCAGAGCAGTACAAAGAAAGACCGGAAATATGCAACGCTATCGGAGCACACCACGAAGAGACTGAGATGACTTCACTCATTTCGCCAATCGTAATGGTCGGCGACGCAATTTCAGGAGCACGCCCTGGAGCAAGACGCGAGGTTATCGAGTCATATATCAAGAGACTTAAAGGAATGGAAGATCTTGCAGCCGCATACCCTGGAGTAACAAAGAGTTATGCAATTCAGGCAGGCCGCGAACTGCGTGTAATCGTCGGAGCGGAAGAAGTCAGCGACGAGCAGGCAGGAAAGCTGTCATCAGATATCGCACAGAAGATACAGAACGAGATGACTTACCCTGGACAGGTCAAGATTACCGTCATCAGGGAGACAAGATCCGTAGCTTACGCGAAGTAATCTTATTTCTGAAATACATATCCGTAATTATGATGAAACGGAAGAAGAATATGTTTTTGACAGGCATTGCACTATTGTTGGGTGCAGTGCCTGTTCTGGCTCAAAATTTTGAGCAGACAGTAACCTGGAAAGTAAAGCAGGGAGAGACAAAAGACGGACTGACAGAAGTCGTGTTCGACGGAACGATAGCCGACGGATGGCACACGTACGGCATTCACCACAAAGCATCCGCAACGACAGTTGAATTTACTGAAATTTCGGCCTGCACACTGTCCGGAGACCTCTACGAGACGCTCCCGAAACAGATATACGAGGGCGATTCAGTATATTTCAACAAGATAAAGCTCGGTCAGAAAGTTCTTGCCGGCAATAACGGAGGCATCATCAAAGGCGTCATCACGACCTCAAGCTGCCACGAAAAGGAATGCGGTATGCCTGAGGACTGGGAATTCAGCTTGACATTGACAGCTCCTTCAACCGGTGCAACAACAGTTTCCGCTGCAGACAATGCACAGAACACCGGAGAAACTACAGTATCGGCGTGGACCGAAGAAAGTCAAAATGCAGGAGGTTCGATATGGGGGCTGATTCTGGAGGCTATTCTCTGGGGATTTGCTATGCTGCTGACACCTTGCGTATTCCCGATGATTCCTATGACGATTTCATTCTTTATGAAAGGTTCGTCATCAGCAATGGAGGGCAGATTCAAGGCATTTATGTACGGTCTTTTCATAGTATTGCTCTACACCGTACCGATTTCAGCGATAATCGGGCTGACATACATTTTCGGCGGAGAGACTGTCACGGCCGACATATTCAACTGGCTTGCAACACATTGGTTACCTAATATCATATTCTTCATCGTATTTATGATATTCGCGGCGTCATTCTTCGGAGCATTCGAAATCACGTTGCCGTCTTCTCTGGTAAACAAAAGCGACAAGAACTCCGACAAAGGCGGGCTTGCGGGCATCTTCTTTATGGCACTTACACTGGTGCTGGTTTCATTCTCCTGCACCGGTCCTATAGTCGGCTCCGTTCTGATCAAGTCAACACAGGGTGAATTCTGGACTCCGATGGTAACAATGCTGGCATTCTCCGTTGCATTCGCATTGCCGTTCACCATCTTCGCAATGTTCCCGTCACTTCTTAAGAAATTGAAGAGCGGAAGTTGGCTGAATTCAGTCAAGGTAGTTCTCGGATTCATAGAAGTGGCATTGGGATTCAAGTTCCTGAGCGTCGCAGACCAGACATATCACTGGGGACTGCTTGACAGAGAAATCTATCTCGCAATCTGGATTACGGTATTCACGCTTTTGGGCCTGTACCTGCTCGGCAAAATCAGATTCGAGGCAGACAGCGAAGTAAAGCATATCGGGGTATTCCGACTATTCCTTGCTATCGTGGACTTCACGTTTGTTGTCTATATGATTCCGGGAATGTTCGGCGCTCCGCTCAAGGCATTGTCCGGATATCTGCCACCGATTGAGACTCAGGATTTTGTAATCGGCAGCGCAGGTACAACCGCTGCGCCAACTGCGTCTGAAAACAGTGGCGATACCCACAGGCTTCCGCTCGGGCTCGAAGGCTATTACAGCATCGAGGAAGCGATGGAAGCGGCAAAAGAGGCAGACAAGCCTGTATTCGTGGACATATCGGGACTCGCCTGCGTCAATTGCAGGGAGATGGAGCAGCGAGTATGGAGCGACACGGCAGTGCTTAACCTGCTCAAGAACGAGTTCGTTATTGCGGTTCTGTACACGGATGACAAGCAGAAACTTCCTGAATCAGAATGGGTCACGACCAGTTCTGGCAAAGTACTCAAAGACAAGGGCCGTATCAACTCGGACTATGTGAGAAGGACTTTCGGAGTGAATGCCCAGCCGAATTATACGATTCTTGACCTGGACGGGAAGCAATTGGTCCCAGTCAGAGGGTACAACCTGGACGTTGACGGCTACGTCGCATATCTGAAGGAAGGCCTGGATAAATTCAACGCTAGTCGCAAGATGAAAAGAATGGTGTCTATGCCGTAAAACAATGTTGTATGTATTACGTCAGCAAAAGATTTGAAGTGTCGGGGGCGCATTATGTCACTACCGGGCACAGGAGCAAATGCGAAGAATTGCACGGGCATAACTGGATAATCATTGTCCACTGCAAGTCCGAGACTCTCAACGATGACGGAATGGTCACAGATTTCACAGAGATAAAGAGACATATTATGTCCCGCATCGACCACAAAAACCTGAATGAGGTGCTCCCGTTCTCCCCTACCGCGGAGAATATCGCAAAATGGATATGCGACGAAACAGAGAACTGTTATAAAGTAGAGGTCTGGGAATCAGAGAACAATAAGGCTACATACGAAAGATAAACTGCTTCAATGATTTGCGACGGAGCGGTAATCCCAAAGAATCCATTTTTGGTTGAGCTTACCCTCGCCGTCAAGCATAAAAGATGTCTGGTCTACGAACTCTTGAGGCCAACCGTCAGCGAAGAAACCGCAATAAAGCCATTCTTCCGATACTGCGTCGCAATTGACGTTCTTGTCATATTCAGCATCGAACTCTTCTTTAAGTTCCTTGTCGAATATTGAGTTCACGACTCCTGACACCAGCGTCTTGAGGTCTTTAGAAGGTATTATCGTCTTCACGTCCGAGGATATCTCATACTCATAAGTTTCCTCATCCATAGCAATATGCAATTTCGAATCAGATTCATATTCGTCTTCTGATGCGTCAGTATGCTCTTTGAAGTCACCCAACTGATAGTAATTTCCGTGACAAGCGAACATGAATTCCAAATCCTCAGTATATCCATCGACTATTGCTTCGCCCGGCACTTTGGCTATGATTGAACCCAAGTCAATGCCGACTGCCTTGAGGCTGTCCATTACAGGAACTTTGAGCAGTTCTTCATAAGCCTCGCTGTAGATATTTTTGGCTTTCTTCTTAATTTCCTTGAGATTCTCATACTTGGTGATTTGACCATATTCGTTTGTACGAAATATGATTGAAGAGCCTTTGATTCTGTCTGACATCAGACGAGTGATTTTTATCTGCAAGTCATTAAGTTCCGGATTTGCAATCGTATCATAGTCAAAATCCAGGAACTTATATTCCATTCTATATCCTTTGCGGGTGGAATCCAGCACAGAAAGCATCACCCTGGTTGATAATCCGGAGGTCTTGGTTGAGTCTCCACCTTTGACATTCCAACTGCTTTCATTGATCCAGTAAATCATCGTATCACGTTTATCAAACCAGGCGATGACGGAGATATTGGAGTCCGGATATTCTGACAATGTGGTATCAGCCACCACCGTATCAACTTCCACTGCCATTGTAGAATCGTCGCTGCCACTGTATGAAAAATGATGTACCGAAGGACGGCCGAATACATTGGGTAAGGTAAGGCAGAGCGCTATCGCGCAGGGCAAGAGATGTGTGGTCTTCATATTGACATAGTTTTTTGTATCTCACAAAGATACATAGTTTTTTGTATCTAATGAAGATAACAATCATCCCCGCAAATTCAAGAAACATATTGCAGGTGCGGTTGTTGGCTTTCGGGGTCGTACCATTTGTTTTTCTAAATTGAATTTTATATTTTCGTGAACTGAAAGTTATATAC
>CAVENC010000008.1:0-69925 GCA_963617065.1 Butyricicoccaceae bacterium | reverse complement strand
GTCATCACCTTTGTGTTGTGATTTGCTTTCAGAATTTTTATCTTTGACATATAGTCAACAACATTTCTGCAATATATTAGCCTGACGCAACTGTTGTGATTTGCTTTCAGAATTTTTATCTTTGACATATAGTCAACAACAGCGCGAAAAATTAGCGAGGTAGGGACGGAGTTGTGATTTGCTTTCAGAATTTTTATCTTTGACATATAGTCAACAACAGGATATGCGCAAAGAATTGTAACACAACTTGTTAGCGATTGTTGATTAAAAATAAAATCCGGCGGATTTCCGCTGGATTTTATTTGTTTAGAGACTGTTTTTCGATTCTGCCTGTCATTGCGGCAGGCAAACGGTCATTAATGATGTAAAATCATTTAAGAGCGCCATCTTTCCAGATGAGTTTCTCACCCCAGAATGGCATATAACTATTATCACAGTCAAGAAGCGAAGCTCTGGTCAGACCCTGTTTGAGAGTCCAGCGGGATGAATCCGGATCCGTGTGCGAAAGCTCAAGAATATGTGACAGAAGTACATATTTCGGAGTGAAAACCTTGCCGATTACATTGTTTTCGGTAAGTTCATTAGGCGCATATCTTGGAATGTAAACATCAATGTCGGAAGTTACGTCGAACTGCGAAGCGATGAAATTGGAATCTCCGGAATGCATCACTTTGAAGTGTCCGCTATCCTCGCCACAGTCAATCTGGAACACCGTTATAGGTACATTCTTATTCGCATCGTTGTTGTGGTTTGTGATGAAGGTGTGGATGGCGAAATTGCCGATTTCATAATCTTTGGCTACATCTGACGTGTAAGCATATCCTGGAGTCTCCAAGAAGTTCTGCAGGACAGGCTTCCCGGCCTTCTGCATTGCCGCAATCAGTTCCTCTGACTTGTGATCCTGATGGATATGTGTGATGCACATAAAATCAAGATATGGCTCCAGCTCAGCTGCCCTGCGGTGGAAAATATCCACTGCAAAGCATCCGGAGGCTGTCTTGATGACATATCCCATATTGTAGAGAAGATACAGGTGTACTTCACCTGATGCCGGTTTGTCGTTTTTTACGCCTTCAAGAACCCTGTCGAAGGCGCTGTTGTAGCAAGCAAGTATATCTTCATACTTTACGAGTGAGTTCGCGAGCCAGTCCTCTCCTGAGAGGAATGATTTAAACGTAGATGCTGCGCAGTTATCCGCATAGCCCTGAATTTCATCGAAAATAGCTTCTCTATCTGAAAGGTCAGCATCCATAGGAGAGGTCTCCCACAGGCGCGACAAGGTCTTAGGAGCCTCGCTAACTTTCTGCTGCGGCATCTCCCAGCCGTAGTCGTTGCTCTTTTCACAGGCTGACGCTCCGATAAGAGATGTCGCCAGCATTATAAAGGGTATAAATATTCTGTTCATAATTTTACTTGAGTGAATTGGTGCCCTGAAGATTACATCCGCGCATAGGCCATCCTCCGGCGGCGAGTTCCGTGTTAATTTCAAATGTTGAAATTGAGCCGTTGGTGCCATAGTAAACTCGTCCGTCAGGACCGATTGATACAGAACTCATAGACTGTACGCCTATTGTAGCTGCCACGGTACGTGTGCCGTCGCTGTCAAATGAGAGAAGACTGAACGGAGACGCATATTGAGCTATGTAAGCCTTCCCGTCTGCGGCGATTGCGAATCCTGAATAAATATAGTTCTTTTCTTTTGTGTCTGACCACTTCTCTGTTCCGTCAGCCTTTGTGGCATAGAGATAACCGGCTTTCTCACAGAAATATACGGTACCTTCGGTATCGACTACAGGATGGTAGCAATCTCCGTTATTCTTTGCATCTTTCCATTTTGTCGTTCCGTCAGTGATATTCACAGCAACGCATCCGCCACCCTTCTTGAGAGTTGCATAGAGAAGATTGCCGCAAATGGCAAGAGAACCGCCCCTCTCAGTGACATTGTGAGCATCTGCGCTCTGCCACTTCTTTGTTCCGTTTTCGGTGAATGCCCAGATGCCTTTGGACGTGCCGGTATAGACTGTGCCCTCTGCATCTACCGCAATGCCGCTCGCCGTTGCATTTTCCGCCAATGTCGTTTTCCATTTCTCATTGCCGGATGCCGCATCCAGAGCATACAGAGTTCCTGAATTGTTTAGTGCATAAAGAACTCCGTCACTTGTAACTGCAGGAGCTGCCTTTACAGCGCTGCCTAGAGTTTTCTTCCACCTCTGAGCTCCACTTGCTGAAACTGCATAGAGAGTTCCTTCGGAATCTTCTGTTCCAAAATAGATTGTGCCGTCAGGTCCGACAACAGGACCGGCTCCGTAGGTTTGTGCTTCTGTGGCGAACGACCAGTTGATTGTACCGTTGATGGCATCGATAGCAATAAGTTTCTTTTCGGATGTGGAGGCTGTGTAGAGAGTCTGCCCATCGTGTGAGAAAACTATGTTGTTTGCTTTCTGGTAGCCGACACCGGAAACGGAAGCCCAATCGTAATCTTCTACGATGATCGATGTCGTAGCTTGCTCGCTTAGTCCGCCCTTGTAATTAACAGTTAGCGTAACGGTGTAGGTGCCGACTTCACGATAGCTGTATAGGGCCTTTACTGATGTTGACTCGCTACCGTCGCCGAATTCCCATTTTACTGATTCTATTTCGCCTTGAACGAAATATGCCGGATTGTATTCAAAAGTACATAGCTGGTACCTGATAAGTCTCGTTGCCGTTACTGTGATTGCATCAATTTCTCCCGGTGTGGCTTTGGCCACAATCGTAGGAGATACTCCGTGCGTATATACGCAAGTGAGTGATATGGTGTATTCCACGGAGTTCGTAAGGCTCTCGATAAGTTTCGATGTCTCAGTCTTGTCAACCTCCATTTCTTTCTTCTCCGCACCATCTGCGGATACCGTAAGCTGATATTTGTAGTCCGACTGAGTGTCCGGAGCTGTCCAGGTTACATAGATGCGGCTGTCTCCTGCCATCGCTTTTATCCCGCTGGCAGGGATTCTTGTGGACTTCGGCGTGCAGGTAGTCGAGACTTTCTGGGCGAGTCCGCCTTTATATCGCGGTTGTACGGAGAATGTATATGAACAGTCGTTGACGAGATTATCAATCGTTACCCCAGTCTGAGATGACGATACAATCTGCTCTCCGTCAACACCGGAAAGACTGCCTGCAATCCAGGATACGAGAAAATCGAGAGGCGCAGATTTGCCGTCCTGCAGTTCCCACTGGAGAGTAGCGCATTCATCACCGGCCGTAGCGGAAACCTTCTCAATTTGATAGAGATCGAAGGAAGCTTCCGGGAGGTTGTCAGCACATCCTTGAAAAAGAAGAAGTGCTGCCGTAAGAATCGGTATTAAAGTATTTTTCATTGTATTTCAGTTTCTTAGTATTACTGTTATGAGTATTCTAATATCCTGGGTTCTGCCATAGCAGGGCCGCATTGTTTATTCTCTCAATCTCTGCATTAGGGATAGGGAAGAGATACTGCCATTCCTGGATAGAATGTCCATCTGACTCTGCCGCTTCGATGGCTCCGCCAAGTCTCACTGCATCGAACCAACGGTGTCCCTCGTATGGGAATTCCTTCTGCCTTTCAAGCATCACGGCCTTACGGAACGCAGTCTGGTCCGGTATGTCGGCTATCTGAAGTGCAGGCAGACCGGCTCTGGTGTGCACTGCATTAAGCGCATTGAGAGCAGGAGAATCTGCAGTCCCGTCGTAGCCTACCTCATTGAGAGCTTCAGCATACATCAGAAGAACATCAGCGTAGCGGAGAATCACGAGGTCATTACCATACTGGTTAGTTGACGCATCCTTTGTGTCATAGAATTTCCTCATCAGGCATACTGTCACTCCAGGTACCTGTACGTACTCCAAAAGAGACTTCCTCGCGTCAGCGCCGTCGTAGAGATTCTGAAGAGTGCTCGTCTGATTGGTGTCATCGGAGAGATTGGTGATAGAATACCACGCTCCGTGTCCCTCACTTGGCTGCTCCTTATTGAAGCGTATTGCCCAGATGATTTCGTCATTCATCTTGTTGTCAACGCTGAATACATCTGCAATGTCAGGGAGGAGTTTGTAGGTGCCGATCATTCCTTCAAGCAGAGATGCCGCTTCCTGGGCTTTTCCGAAAGTCAGATAAACTTTCGCGAGCAGAGCTTTTGCGGCTCCCAAAGTAACGCGGCCCACGTCATCGGCAGAATAGCTTGTCGGAAGCAAAGACTCATCGATAATCTGTTTGAGATCGCCGGCGATGAGCTCATACATCTCCTCCTTGTCGCTCCTTCCGATATTTAGACCCTCTGCGACGCTTACAACTCTTCTCGTCGTAGGTACGCCTCCCCAGGCACGATACATATTGAAATATGTGTATGCGCGGATAAACATCGCTTCTCCCTTGTATTGAGCTTTGAGTGTGGCGTCAAAATCCACATTGTCAATTTTGTCCAGTACGAGATTGCAGCGATAAACTCCGTTGTTGAAGTTTGACCAGCAACTCTCCAGAATGCCGTTGGAGGCAACATCCTGGAACTGGTCTATGTCATAGCGGTCCTGAGTGCCGGCTGTCGGAGCTTTGAGATAGAGATTGTCACTGCGGTACTCGCAGCATTCTGTGTAGAAACTCGTCTGTGTCTGGAGTTTTGCATAACAGCCGATGACTGCGATGTTGAAATCGTCTGCAGTTTTGTAAACTCTGTCGATGGTCACTTCGTAGTCAGGCTTCAAGTCGAAGAATTTGTCGCAGGAAGTAAGGCTCAGAAAAGCCGTTCCGGACAACAATATGTTGTATAATATCTTTTTCATTATTTATCCCGTTTTAGAAAGTCAAGTTCAAGCCGACCATATAAGTCTTTGCAAGCGGATATGTTCCGTAATCGATACCTGGAGTCAGTGCACTTGTCTTGAGGCTCACTTCAGGATTGTATCCGGTGTACTTCGTCCAGGTGAAGAGGTTCTGTCCGGAGAGATAAATGCGGAGTTTCTCGATATGGATGCTTCTTGTCCACTTCTGTGGAAGAGTATAGCCGATAGCGAGATTCTGCAGCCTCAGGTAAGAACCATCCTCGATATGCCAGGTTGATGTCCGTCCGTTGTATCCGGTAGCCTTTCTGTTGGCACGGTTGGTGTTGCCGTCGCCAGGATTCTCTGCGCTCTGCCAGCGATTCAGAGTGAGTGTCATCATATTCACATTGCCCTCTACGCTCGCAAGGTAACGTCTGTTGAGATTAAGAATCTTGTTTCCGTAAACGCCTTGAAAAGCGAAAGTGAGATCAACTCCCTTCCACGCGAGATTTCCGTTGAA
The DNA here is from genome assembly GCA_963617065.1 of Butyricicoccaceae bacterium. Taxonomy (GTDB): domain Bacteria; phylum Bacteroidota; class Bacteroidia; order Bacteroidales; family UBA932; genus Cryptobacteroides. The sequence goes on along the minus strand of CAVENC010000008.1, from coordinate 64,632 downwards.
GCCGTATGTAAACTTTGGCATATAGTTTCCGACGATAGCCCTGTCCTTATCGGCATCAAGAACTCCGTCGCCGTCCACATCCACGAAACGGAAGTCTCCCACTCTTGTGTTGGAAAAATGAGGATATGCCTTAAGTTCCTCCTCATTTGAGAAGATACCGTCCTGCACGAGAAGATAATAGGAACCGATTGACTCTCCGACTTTTGTGATGAAAAAGTCGTGTGAAGTACTTCCTGTCTTTATGATAGGAGTGTCATTCGCGCCGAGGGCCAGTACCTCGTTTGTGTTTTGTGCAAGGTTTGCAGAGAAAGAGTAGCTGAGCCCGTTACGGTAAGAATGTTCTGATGTCAGGGTGAATTCCCAACCGCGGTTGTTTACCTTGCCGACGTTCATAAGTGTGGTGCTATGTCCTGTAATCTGAGGAATAGGGACATCCAAAAGCATATCGGTGGTATTCGCATAGTAGTATTCTACTGTAAGACCGATGTAGCCTTTCAGAAGTTTCAGGTCCAATCCGGCATTTACCATCGAAGTCTTCTCCCAAGTGAGATCTGGATTCTCGATGCCTGTCGGCTTGTATCCGTTCGCGAGAGAACCGTTTCCAGAACCGAGGATGTAATTATCTGTGTCCATAGTGGAGAGATGGGCATAGTTGCCGATCTGGAAATTACCGGTCTGGCCGTAGCTTGCACGTATTTTCAAATCATCAATCCAGTGCAGGCTTCCGGCATCTTTGAAAAAGTCCTCACCGCTGATTCTCCAGGCGGCAGATGCGGAAGGGAAAAATCCCCACCGGTGATTGCGGCCGAAGCGGGAAGATCCGTCTGCGCGGATTGCGGCGGAAAGCATATATTTGCTCTTATAGGCGTACTGAGCTCTGGCAAGAACTGATGCGAGCGACCACTGGTCGGTCTTGGAACTGCCCTCTATGACCGTACCTCCGTTGATAGTCTGGATGTAGTCATTAGGATAATCGGTAGCCTTCACGCTGTTGCCTTTGTAAGTCTCTTTCTGAAGCGATTGGACCAGGACTGCGTTAAGTGAGTGGTCTCCGAACTCGCGGTTGAATGTCAACTGATTCTCCCAAAGCCAGTTGAAGTAGAAACCGGATGAACTGTATCCTTCCGGGTTAGATGCTGCATCGTAGTAGGCTTTGCCCAACAACGGCAGCTCTGAGCTGCGGTATTTGTCATTGTGTGCACCATAGAATGTTCCTCCAAGAGATGTGGTGAAATTCAATCCCTTGATGATATCATATCCCATAAATGCACGTCCTGTCATCGCGATTCGGGCTACTACATCTGACTGGAGGGTGGCCAAGGCGACTGGATTCAATACTTCATTGTGCTGATAATCCGTTCCGATCCTCCAATAGCCGTTTCCTTGGTAGTTGAATGAACCATCTGAGTTATAGACCGGCCAGATAGGAACAGACGCTAGTGCGGACTGTACCACACCACCGCTTCCGTAAGCACCTGAGGCCTGAACTCTGTGAGATGAAGAATAAGACGGAGAGAAGTTTACACCATATTTGAAATTATGATACTTGCCGTCAAGGTTCATTCTGAAGGAGTATTTCTCGAAATCTGAATTGATGATGATACCCTCTTTCTTGTGATAGTTCCCTGAAATAAAGTAATTTATGCTCTGAGTCTTTCCGGAAATGGCAATGTTGTGACTGGTGGTGTGTGCTGTGCGGAAAATTGCATCTTGCCAGTCGGTGTCTGTGAGCCCAGGTTCTCCGTTAAGATATGGGATAAGCTCTACAGGATAGTTGCTGTATGATTCCGGACGTTCACCGTTGATGGCGGTTCCGCCTGTATGAAGATCATAGTAGGCGTTGTCGTGTCCTTCTTTTGCGAGCTGTGCAAACTGATAGGCATTGAGCATATCTATCTTCTTGGAGACTTTCTCAATTCCGTAATAACCGTCGTACGATACGGAGAGTTTGTCGGACTTGCCTTTCTTTGTGGTGATGAGAATTACACCGTTTGAACCTCTGGAACCGTAGATTGCCGCTGATGAGGCGTCTTTCAGCACTTCCATTGATTCGACATCGTTAGGTTTAAGGTTCATAAGTCCGTTCTCGACAGGGACACCGTCTATGATGTACAAAGGGTCATTGCCTGCTGTTGCGGAACTTACACCTCTGACCCTCACCATCAGGTTGGAGCCTTCCGGATCGCCACTGGTTTGCATTACCGTGACTCCTGGCATCTTTCCTGCCATAGCTTGACGGAAATCCGAGTTTGGAAGGTTTGCCAGATCTTCGGCTTTGATTGACGAGATGGCGGTGGAAACGTCGCGCTTCTTCACCGTACCGTAACCGATAACGACTGCGTCTTCTATGAGCAGTGCGTCATCCTCAAGAGTGACGTTGATCTCAGAACGGCTTCCAGCGCTTATCTCCTGCGTGGTGTATCCTATGGAAGAGAATACAATTGTGTCAGAAGGCTTAACGGATAAAGTCCATTTTCCGTCAATGTCGGTTGTTGTGCCGTTGGTCGTGCCCTTGATGAACACTCCCACCCCGATAATAGGGGTTCCGGAGGCGTCTGTGACCGTGCCGCTTACTTTCTTTGCGGTTTCATTCTGTGAAGATGCGGATTTCTCGGCTTTTCTAAGATAGACCTTCTTGTTGCTGATCTCATAGTTGATACCAGTCCCTGAGAAAAGACGGTCAAGAGCGGTTTCCAATTTGACATTTGTAACCTCAAGACTGACGATACGGTCCGGGTCTACGGCTGGTCGAGAATGGTAGAATGTATATCCTGTCTGTTCCGAAAGCACATCCAGGACTTTCACCAGTTTAACCTGTTTGAGGTTAACGGTGACTTGCTGGGCAGATGCCGATAGCCCGAAAGAGGCCAACAGTATTGCCAAAAGCAGAATCTTCAAGTGTTTCATGTAAATAATATATGATTTTAGCATTTATATGCAGTTGCATAATGAAGACACATTGACGGCGAAAAAGTGTGAGCCCAACCTGCAAAATATTTATTTTTTTGCGATTGAATTATTTTTTTTGAAACAACTACTCATTTTGACCGGTGATAAGTGTCTTTAGAGAAAACACGGAGAAGTTATTCTTTCATCGGTGTTGACGTTGAATAAATTGCCTATATTTACGGCGAGTATCTGCGCAAGCTGATGCTGAAAGCGTGAGAGAGCCGTAAGATGACAAATGACAACAAACACACTGTTTATGAATCTGCCGATGACAGAATGCTTCTGCAGGGGTTGAAGAACTCCGACAGAACGGCTTTTGCTGAGATTTACAAACGCAATCACGCTATGTTGTACACCCTCGCACTGAAATTTATAAAATCAAGGGCAGACGTGGAGGATATCCTACAGTCTGTCTTTGTGAAACTGTGGGTGTCCAGAAGCTCGATTTTCATTGCGACGAGTATTCGCGGTTACCTCTTTGCGATGACCAAAAACGCCGTTATGAATCACGTCCGCAACAGCAATACGGCTCTGCGGAATAATTACAGCATCGTCCAGCAGCAACCTGATTGTGACGATGACCTGTACACCTATGCTGAACGCAACCACGCCTCGGAACTCCTGCATATAGTGATAGACGGCTTGCCGCCTCAGCAAAAGATGGTGGCGACTATGCGTTGCGAGGGCTATTCGAATGCGGAAATTGCCAAGAAGGCGAACTTGTCAATACATACAGTCAATTCGCATTATCGTGCTTGCATCAGGACTTTGAAGGCGCGTCTTTCCGAGTTTCCGGATGCTCTGGCTATAATACTGATATTATTTTTTACATTATGAAACGACCGGATGACATAACGATAGAGAGGGTGTTGAACGAGAAAGCCACAAAGGCTGAGGCTGAAGATGTGGCTGCCTGGCTTGCCTCCGATCAAGGGCAGGAGTGGCTGAGTGAGCGGATGGACAGGGAAGCGGGAGATTTGTCGGAAGGCACTCTTGCAATAGCCTCCGATATACCGTCGGACGAGATATACGCCAGAATTGAGCGTTGCATCAGACGCAGACGTCGCCGTAATGTATGGATTGGTATAGCTGCGTCAGTGGTGCCGTGTCTTATGATTGCCGCGATGTGGGCGGATCTCAGCGACAAAGTCGGAGGGGATTTCCTTGCGAAGGCTGAACGTGTTGAAATTCAGGCAAGTTATGGAGAACGAAAGCAGGTCGTGTTTCAAGACGGAACTATAGTGTATCTCAATGCCGGCTCAGCGTTGAGTTATCCGCAGCATTTTTCGTTGGGGGAGAGACGGGTAAAACTTGAAGGTCAGGCTTACTTTGAGGTTAAACCGAATGCGAGGAGACCGTTTGTGATTGAAACTGACGAAGTTGCCAGAGTGAAGGTGACGGGCACTTCTCTCGATGTGCGAGCTTATGGGAACGAACCGACTGTGTCCGTTGTGCTGGTAAACGGGAAGGTGGAGTTCTGGAACGGGAAACAGACTTATCGTCTGCAGCCATCGGAGAAACTTACTTATGATAAGGAAAACTGCGAAGTTAGCATTACGTCAGAGGAGTCTCCGAATAAAGTGAGTCTCTGGAAAAACAATGTCATTCTCTTCCGGGATGCGCCTCTCAGTGAGGTCATTGAAACGCTCTCCCGTTGGTACAATGTCACTTTCGAAGTGCAGTCTCCAGAGGCATATTCAAGCCGTTTCTCTCTAAAAACTAATGAGATGCCACTTGAGGAGCTTCTGGATGAGATGCAGCATATTTCCGACCTGTCGTTTACGCTTTGCGATAGTAAAGTGATTGTCACCTTGAAATAAACAGTTTAAAACATAGTTGGCGGTATTTCTTGACGGGGGAGGTGCGGAGTCCCGATAAATTAAGTAACTTAGAGCATAATAACACTGTATTTCAAAATTGCTTCTAAGATGAACAATTATACTAAAGAAGAATTATTCGGGATTGTAAACGCTTTCAGGATTGACTCTGATGTTGTGGATATTGCACCGCTCGGTGACGGTCTTATCAATGACACGTTCAAGGTAACCACGGTTGCAAAGCATTACGCACTTCAGCGCATCAATAATTCCATTTTCAAAGATGTCGATCTTCTTCAGTCCAATATAGAGAAAGTTACATCGCATATACGCGAGAAGTTGCTCGCGAAAGATTCGCATACACCGTTGGAACAGAAAGTGTTGCGTTTCCTTCCGCTCAAGGACTCCGACAAGACTTATTTCGTCGATGACAAGGGAAACTACTGGAGAATATCCGCATTTATAGAAGGAAGCCACAATATCACTGAGGTGAATGAAATGTCTTCGCGTCTGGCAGGTGAAGCTTTTGGTGAATTTGAAGCGATGCTGGTAGATATGCAGGGCGAGATAGGGGAGACCATCCCTGATTTTCACAATATGCCGCTTCGGCTCAGACAACTTCGCGAGGCTGTAGGAAACGACCCCAAAGGCAGGGTTGCAGAAGTGAAAGATCTTGTGGAATTGTGCGAAGAATACGGTGAGAGGATGTGCCTTGCGGAAACTCTTTACAGTCAAGGCCTTTTGCCTAAACGAATCTGCCACTGCGATACGAAGGTCGGAAATATGCTGTTCGACAAGGATGGTAAAGTGCTCTGTGTGATAGATTTGGATACGGTGATGCCGTCATTTATTTTCTCTGATTTCGGAGATTTTATGCGCACTGCGGCTAACCCGGTTGCGGAGGATAGCCCTGAATATGACAAAATTGATGTCAGAATGGATATCTTCAAGTCATTTACTCAAGGTTATCTCAGCTCGACAAAGTCCTTCCTGACGCAGAGGGAGAAAGAGATGCTTCCGTATGCGGTCCAGTTGTTTGCCTTTATGCAAGCCGTCCGCTTCCTTACGGACTATATCAATGGCGATACCTATTACAAGATAAAATATCCGGAGCACAATCTAGTGCGCACACGCAATCAGATCAGGTTGTTCCAGAGCGCTCTCAAGAGGGAGGCGGAAATGACGGCATTCATTCAGAGCGTCTCACCTGCGCTCTAGTGGTCGACTAAAAATATTCGAAAATTATGCAAGGTTCTTCGATGCCTTGCATTTATTTTGTCGGTTGCAGTCAGTGATGAGTAGTATGCGGGTAAGTGTGGATTTTGACAGTGACCGTCCTGACAGCTTTTGCGGTGAATAGCAAAAATGTTTGTAATTGATAGTTTATTAGATTGTTATGAATAGAGTAGTGTTAATTATTGTTGCTGCGGTGTCTGCGCTGATGCTGTTAGCTTGTTCCGAGAAAGTGCCGTACACGGTTGCGGATCACTATTTCTTGAGGAATGATGTGACCGGTGAAGTTCCGTCCAAGTTGAGCAATCGCGCAGACTTTGAAAAGTATTTCGGTATGGCCGCGGTTATGGGCGTAAACGGGTTGCCTTCTCCTATTGATTTTGATAATCAATATGTTATAGCGGTTGCTCTCCCTCAGACCAACAGGAATACTGAAATCAGTCCGGTAAGTCTGACTCGCGGAAAAGACCATAAGGTGGTTTTTAAATATAAGGTGGAACTCGGAGATGCTATGTCCTACAGTATCAATCCGATTCTTATAATAATTGTCAACAAAGAATTCGATGGAGATGTTGTTCTGAAGCAGGAATAATGCTTCTACAATTCAATCCATTTGATATCCGGCTCACGTTTCCACCACGTGAGCTGTTTTTTTGCATAATGTCGGGTGTTGGACTGTATTTGCCTGACGGCTTCGTCTAATGATATGTTGCCGTCCAGGTAGTTGAAGATTTCTTTGTATCCGACTGTATGCAGTGCCGGAAGTCCCTTGTATTGCACCAGCGATTTGACTTCCTCCACGAGACCGTCGTCAATCATCTTGATGACTCTCCTGTTGATTCTGTCGAAAGTGATTTCTCTCGGCCTGAACAGGCATATCTTTTCGATTTCGAAGTCCCTCTTTTTGGGTTCGGCCAATTTGAATTCCGTGAAAGAACGGCCTGAAACAATGATTGTCTCCAGTGCCCTCACTACTCTCTGCCCGTTTTTTATGTCGATGGACGCCCACGCTTTAGGGTCAAGCTGTTTGAGTTCGTCAGCCAGTGCGTCAACGCCTTCCTCCCGTACTCTTCTTGTAAGGCTTTCCCGAAGTTCAGGAGGCGGTATCGGCAGACTGTCAAGCCCATTGCAGACGGCATTGATATAGAACCCGGACCCTCCGCACATCACCAAAGTCTCGTGCCCCTCGGCGAACAACTGCTCAATCAACTTCAACGCGTCGATTTCATATTGCCCGGAGGAGTATGGTTCAGTTACAGATATGCTATGTATAAAATAATGCTTCACAGCGGCTAACTGCGAAGCATCCGGGACGGCTGTCCCTATTGTCATTTCCTTGTATATCTGGCGTGAATCGCAGGAGATTACCGGTGAGCCGTATTTGAGTGCGGCTTCTATGCTGTAATCTGTCTTTCCTACGCCTGTCGCGCCTGTGATGATGATGAGTTTTCTGCCCATTGGAAGTGATTTCGAAGCGGCACTAGAACATCAATTCTTCTGAGCCGTCGAAAATCTGGTCGCTGTCTTCCTCTATTGAAGACTTGAGATCGTCTTCCTCATCCTCTTCATCGTCATCAGAATCGTCGATGTCGTCGTTGAGCAAGTCATCATCGTCGTTGTCCTCTGCTGCGGCAGGTTCGCTCTTGCCCCAGGAAGATGATTCCCCAGGCAAATGTTTCTGCTCGTCCGGCAAGTCCTCGTAAGCCACGAATCCGTTTTCGAACTCGATAGGATTAGGACCTTTGCTTTCAACCAATGCAGGATATGTTTTTCCCGGGATTTCCTCGACCTCACCTTCAAACGTGACTATGACACTCTTTCTGTCAGTGACATCATAGAAATACTTGAAGTAGCCGATGCCTTTCTCCACGGTTTCCGCGAGAGTGACCTCGTCAACAGTGCCTGAACCAAGATCGAACATTCCGTATCTTGCGATCGGAGCATCTTTTTCTCCGGCATCCTGCGCCATTCCCTTGAACTGGATCAATTGGTCGTGAGAGAAGTCCATATCGTCTCTCATACGTTTGTGGAACTCATAGAGAGTTGTATTGGACTTTAATTCATATACGCGGGCGAACCCCTTTATTCCCGGTAGGGAAACACGATATCTGAGAATCATATACCTATATAGCTCTTTTAAACTGGCGTCAAAGTTACAAAATATTTCCCCAATATTTCGGCGCAACATTGCAGAATCAGTCGGTTTTAGTTAATTTTGAGTATATGGAAAAGAACGAAACGCCAGTCTTTGACTCTTACAAGAGTATTGCCGGTCCTTCTGAAGGGCTCTTCAAGGACAATGGAAGCCGTTTTATTTCTTTTGCATATCCGGTTGAAACTGAGGATGAGGTGAAGAGTATAGTAGGTTCTTTGAAAAAGGAATATCACGATGCAAGGCATCATTGCTATGCCTATCGTATCGGTTACAAAGGTGATCTGTTCCGTGCAAACGATGACGGTGAGCCTTCTTCTTCTGCCGGACGTCCGATTCTCGGGCAGATTGATTCCAACGGCTTGAGCGATATTCTGATTGTAGTGGTCCGCTATTTCGGCGGGATAAAACTCGGCATTCCCGGGCTTATACGTGCCTACAAGACATCTTCCGCGGATGCGATAGCGAACAATTCCATAATCACCAAGATTGCGACGAAGCGATACCTTCTCAGGTTCGGATACGACTCGATGAACAGTGTGATGAAGTTGGTGAAAGATATGTCGTTGGAGCAGAGTAACCAGAATTTCGGATTGGAATGTGAACTTACTGTGCGGGTGAGATTGTCGCAAGTACCTGATTTTCTGGAATCTGTTGAAGGAATATCAGGGTGCAGTGCGGATGAAATTTGAAATTATGGGCTGGCCAAAGCCCGTCAATGATATTTTAGAGGCGGTTCTTGGTCCGGCCGCCGGTAAAAATGTTAAGCGTTATGCCTAAGAGTCTGATTTCAATCAGTGATTTTTCGAAGGATGAGATCCTTCATATCCTTGACGTTGCCAAGGAATTCGAAAAAAACAGAGAGCAGAACTTTCTGGCGGGCAAGGTGATAGCCTGCCTGTTCTTTGAGCCGTCAACCAGGACGCGACTGTCGTTTGAAGCAGCCGTCAACCGCCTGGGAGCCAGGGTTATCGGTTTTCCTGATGCGAAAAACACAAGCGTGACAAAAGGTGAGACATTGGAAGACACTATCCGGATTGTTTCCAACTATGTGGATATGATAGTGATGCGTCATCCTGTTGAGGGAGCGGCCGCAATAGCAGCAAGCGTGGCGCCTGTTCCGGTGGTGAACGCGGGTGACGGCTCTAATCAGCATCCTACTCAGACGCTTCTGGATATGTACACTATACAGCAGACGCAGGGCCATCTGGACGGCTTGACTATCAATATGGTAGGCGACCTGAAATACGGACGCACCGTGCATTCTCTGTCTGAGGCTATGTCGGATTTCTCTCCGAACTATATTTTCACAGCTCCGGATGAACTCAAGATGCCGTCAAAATATCTTAAATTTCTGGATGACAAGAATGTGAAATATGAGGAGACAGCATCGCTTGAGGAGCACCTGAATGACTGCGATATCCTGTATATGACAAGGGTTCAGCAGGAGAGATTCCCGAGCAAGGAGGATTACGACAAGGTCAAGGATACCTATGTGCTTAACGCTTCTATGCTTTCGGACGTCAAGCCGAATATGAAGATTCTCCATCCGCTCCCAAGGATAACAGAGATTGCGACGGATGTGGATGACACGCCGTATGCTTATTATTTCCAGCAGGCCAGAAACGGAATGTATGTCAGAATGGCTGTCATTTCCTACCTGCTCGGCTATAGATAAACAAAATCTGTCATAGATTTTTGTTTTTGTAAATATTTGTTATCTTTACAACGATTTATAATGTTTATTATTAATCATTGTAAGGATTTTTCAATAGATATTATAAGTGACTGATTCTGTATGACGTGAGATTGTCGGGATGCCTGAATGATGTGCTTTCCTTGGATTTCGCTCAAATATCGGAACAGTTCCCGGTATCACTAATTTAAAGACGAATCGATATGTCTAAAGTACACGTGTTCAATGCTGGACCTTGCCTTTTGCCCCAGCAAGCTATTGATAGCTCTATAGAGGCTCTTAGAAATTTTAAGAATACAGGAATTTCGGTGCTTTCTGTCTCGCACCGCTCGAAAGAATGGGGTGAAGTGATGGACGAGGTTCGTGCCAATTGGAAGGAACTTTTGCATATTCCTGACACTCACGAGGTTATATTTCTCGGAGGCGGAGCGAGCCTGCAATTCTTGTATGTTGCGATGAACTTCCTGGAGAACAAGGCGGCTTATCTCGATACCGGCGTGTGGGCTCACAAGGCTCTTCAGCAGGCTCAGGGCATCGGAAATGCCTACGCGTTGGCTTGTTCGGCTGATAAGAACTATACATATATTCCTAAAGGATATGAGATTCCGACGGATATAGATTATTTCCATATCACTACGAACAATACTATCTACGGAACTGAAATTAAGGAAGATATGGATTGTCCGGTACCTCTGATTGCGGATATGTCCTCAGACATAATGAGCCGTCCTGTTGATGTCAGCAAGTACGCGATGATTTACGGTGGTGCTCAGAAAAATGTGGGGCCTGCCGGTGTCATATTCGCCATTATCCGCAAAGATGCTTTGGGCAAAGTGAGCAGATACATACCTCCTATGCTCGACTACAAAATGCATATCGACAAGGAATCAATGTACAATACTCCTCCGGTATTCTCGATTTTCGTGATGAACGAGACACTGAAATGGTTGAAGAGTGTCGGCGGAGTTGAGGCTATCCACAAAATTGACGAGGAGAAGGCTGCGATTCTTTACAATGAAATCGACAGAAACGCTTTGTTCACGGGTAATGCGGTCAAAGAAGACCGGTCTATTATGAATGTTACTTTCGTGATGTCTCCGGGTTATGAGAATCTTCAGGATGAATTCCTCGCCTTTGCTAAAGAGCAGGGAATGGTAGGCATCAAGGGACACCGTTCTGTCGGCGGTTTCAGAGCGTCGATATATAATGCCTGCACAAAAGAAGACGTTGAGGCTTTGGTCGGCTGTATGAAAGAATTTGAGTCATTGAAGAAATAAATCCCCTGTATATGAAAGTCTTGATTGCTACACAGAAACCTTTTGCAGCTGCGGCCGTAAAGGGTATATGTGAAATACTTGAAAACGCCGGGCACGAGGTCGTGCTTCTTGAAAAATATCAGGATAATTCCGAGTTGTTGTCCGCTACCGCTGATGCGGAAGCTATGATTGTAAGGTCTGACAAGGTTACTGCGGAAGTCCTGGAGAATGCCAAGAAATTAAAAATCGTAGTCAGGGCAGGCGCAGGTTATGACAATATTGACCTGGAGGCCGCTAAAGCGCGCGGTGTAGTGGTGGAGAATACTCCGGGACAGAATTCGAATGCCGTAGCGGAGCTCGCGATTGCAATGATGATATATATGTGCAGGAATCAGTTCACTCCTGTTACGGGTTGTGAGATTTCTGGCAAAAAGATCGGAATCCAGGCTTTCGGAAATGTAGGCAGACTTGTCGCAAAGAAAGCTGAAGCATTGGGAATGAGCGTTCTGGCTACTGATCCGTTTATTCCTGAAGCTAAGATAGCCGAGGCGGGAGCTAAGCCTGTCGCTACTGTTCGTGAATTGTACGCGGAATCTGATTTCGTGTCAATACATATCCCTGCTACTCCGGATACTGTCGGTTCAATCGGATATGAACTAATTACTTCAATGCCTAAGGGCGCAGTGCTTGTGAATACGGCTAGGAAGGAAGTTATTGATGAAGCAGGTTTGGAGAAGGCGTTGGAAGACAGGCAGGACCTGAAATATGTCACGGATGTCGCTCCGGACAATATCGACCGTCTTAGTGAGAAATTCGGTGTGCGCGTTTTTGCGACACCTAAAAAGATGGGTGCACAGACAGCCGAGGCCAATATGAATGCCGGATTGGCTGCAGCGCGTCAGATAGTTGCGTTCTTCGCTGAAGGATGCACAAAATTCCAGGTGAACAAATAATCTAACACTGATAACCGTATGGTAAAAGTCAAACCTTTCGCGGCCATCAGGCCACCAAAAGAGATAGTTACGGAAGTTGCCGCTCCGCCTTATGATGTCCTCAATTCAGAGGAAGCCAAGAAAATGGCGGGGGAGAAGTCGCTTCTTCATATAACAAAGCCGGAGATAGATTTTGATCCGATTCTTCCTGATCACGACAAGAGAGTCTATGATGAAGCTGTGGCGAATTTTGCGCAATGGCAGAAAAAAGGCTGGCTGGTTCAGGATAAGAAACCTTGCTATTACGTATATGCGCAGACAATGGACGGCCGGACTCAATATGGTTTGGTGCTTTGCGCTCATACTGACGATTATTCTGAAGGCAAAATCAAGAAGCACGAGCTTACCAGGAAGGATAAGGAAGACGACCGTATGGTTCACGTCAAGATTCAGAATGCCAATATTGAACCGGTGTTCTTCGCGTATAAGGACAATGATGTGCTTAACGGAATCGTATCTAAGGTGATTGCAGGTGAGCCGGAGTATTCTTTTACGGATGAGAACGGTTTCGGTCACTCTTTCTGGATAATATCTGACGATGTGGAAATTTCACGCATAACCGAGGTCTTTACAAATGATGTTAAAGCCTTCTATGTGGCTGACGGACACCATCGTACGGCTGCAGCGGCAAGAGTCGGGGCCGAGAAACGTCAGGGGAATATATCGCATACCGGAGATGAGGAATACAACTATTTCCTGGCAGTATGCTTCCCGGAAAGCCAGTTGAAGATTATCGATTACAACAGGGTTGTAAAGGATCTTAATGGGCTTGATTCCAAGCAGTTTCTATCTGTCTTGGAACATGATTTCGTCGTGAAGGAGTATGACGGCGAGGGGGAATGTCATCCGTCGCATCTGCACAATTTCTCGATGTATTTGGACGGCAAGTGGTATTCGCTCGAGGCTAAGCCAGGACGGTATGATGACAAAGACCCTATAGGCGTCCTTGATGTGACAATCCTTTCTAATCTTGTGTTGGATAAGATTCTTGGTATCAAGGATTTGCGTACGGATAAGAGGATTGATTTCGTCGGCGGTATAAGAGGACTTGGCGAACTCTCACGTCGTGTTGACAGTGGTGAGATGCGCGTGGCGTTTGCTCTGTATCCTGTATCGATGAAGCAACTCACTGACATTGCCGACAGCGGCAACATTATGCCTCCGAAGACGACTTGGTTCGAGCCGAAACTTCGCTCAGGTCTTGCCATACATAAACTGGACTAGGTTTAGTTAAAAAAAACGGTCTAATTCGTTATTTAACTACTGGAATATAAAAAAAGAGGCAGCGCCCTTCGCTCAAAACGCAGGGAAAATTCGCTCCGTGCATCTGCCTCTTTTTTGATTTCCTGCAGATAAGTAATAAGAAACATGTTAAGAAACATGTTCGGAGCGTAGCGACCGAAGGGGTATCGGGGAATCCTTTCCCCGTGCTCCTAGGAGCTGTCACGAAGTATACGAAGTGACTGAGGGTAGCACTATCCTGTTTTTTTTGCTATCGTGGGTCGTAAAGCCCCTGAAAGAGCGTGGCCGGCCGCGGCCTCGTGAACGGCTCCCGAAGGAACGAAGTTCCGAAGGGTGCATGAAGCGAAGCGCAACTATCAGAACGGCAAATCGTTGCTGTCTAGATTGTCATCGAATGACGTTGCCGGAGCTGGAGCGCTCTGAGGCTGTGCTGAATAGCCATAGTCTCCCTGCGGAGCGGACTGTGCTCCGGATTGCGCCCCTGACGGTGCAATCCTCCAGGCGCGTATGTCATTGTACCACCTGCCGTTGTATTCACGGCTGGACAAACTGAATGACACTCTGATCTTGTCGCCAGGTCTGAACCTCTCGAGATCTTTTACTTTGTCGGCGCCCCAGACGTTGAGACAAACCTTGGTGGGGAAATTCCCATCCTGATATTCTACTATGAAATCTTGCTTTGACCAGTCACCTTTGGTTGATTTTCCATTCTGTACTGCAAGCTTCTGGAGCAATGTTCCTTCTAGTTCCATATATGATTATTTTTTGAAAAAAGACTGACCTGAATTTTGCAAACAGATCAGTCTTTATATGTGTTGTAAATCGCTGAGTTACCGATTATTCAGCAACTTCCTCTTTTGGAGCGACTTTGTTTACCTTTACAAGCTCGATATCGAAGATAAGAGTGCTGTTAGGCTCGATGCTGCGGTTACCGTTCTCGCCGTATCCGAGTTCTGAAGGAACGAAGAGTCTGAGCTTTCCGCCTTCACCTACGAGCTGCATACCCTCTGTCCATCCTTTGATGACACGGTTGAGGAGCATTCTTACACCTGTTGTAGAGTGAGACTCATCGAATGTTGTACCGTCTGTAAGAGTTCCCTTGTAGTTTACGAATACTGTATCGGCCTCGCTTGGCTTAACATCGTTGCCGGCCTCGCGGATGATGTACTGAAGACCGCTTGCAGTAACCTGAACGCTGTCAGCCTTTGCGTTCTTTGCAAGGAAGTCAGCCTCTTTCTTCTTGTTGACTGCTGCAGTGTACTCGCGTCTCTTTGAAAGATATGAGTTGAATACGTCGTTGAGAAGCTCAGGGTCAATCTTGAACTGGTCTGCGTATGTTGAGTCGCGATAGTCGCCTTTTGCTCTGAGAAGGTCTTTGATACCTTTTTCTATGAGTTTGTAATTGAGTTTGTCACCGAAGTTGTAACCTTTGATGAACATACCGAAATTAACACCCATAAGGTAGCTGACAGAGTCAACTTCAGATTTTCTAGGTTTGAGTGATTCAGGGTTGACTGTGACTACTTTAGTTGAGTCTTTTCCGTCAACACCTGCTTTTTGTCCGCCGTTTGCGGAGCAGGAAGCTGCGAGCGTTACAATCAGCGCTGCAGCGATGATTCTGCAAGTTTTCATTGTATTGAGTAATTTAATTTTCTCCAATTTTGGCGAACGCAAATATCGTAATTTTATTTGAAAGACGGAAACTAAATTTTGATGGAGCGAAATATTTTACTATTTTTGATTAAAATGATTTCGCGCCTATGGATATTGACTCTGCGGACATCCATTCCAAATTGAGGGAATTCTTCGGCTATTCTTCATTTAAAGGGGATCAGGAGAAAATTATCAAGAATCTGCTGAACGGCAATGACTCTTTTGTCATTATGCCGACAGGAGGTGGCAAGTCTTTGTGCTATCAGTTGCCGGCTTTGCTTATGCCAGGAACAGCTATTGTTGTTTCTCCGCTTATTGCCCTTATGAAGAATCAGGTGGATGCCATCAGAGGATTTGTATCCGGAAACGACGGCATTGCACATTTCCTTAACTCTTCTCTTACCAGGGCGCAGATAGCGGAGGTGACTGCTGACCTCAAATCGGGGGTTACCAAACTTTTGTATGTCGCACCCGAGAGTCTTACGAAAGAGGAGAACATAGCAATCCTGAAGGATATAAAGATTTCGTTCTATGCCATAGACGAGGCTCATTGCATTTCCGACTGGGGACACGATTTCAGACCTGAATACAGACGGATTCGTCCGATTGTGGATGAAATAGGGAGGGCTCCAATCATTGCGTTGACCGCTACAGCGACTCCTAAGGTACAGAGCGATATTCTCAAGAATCTTGGAATCTCAGAGGCTGGAGTGTTCAAGTCTTCGTTCAACAGACCTAACCTTTATTATGAGGTCAGGGATAAGGTTGATCCGGACAAGGATATCATCAAATTTATCAAGCAGAATCCCGGCAAGTCAGGCATTATCTATTGCTTGAGCCGAAAGAAAGTGGAAGAGCTTGCTCAGATATTGACTATCAATGGAATAAAAGCGTTGCCGTACCACGCAGGTCTGGATGCGAAGGTTCGTGCAGAGAACCAGGACCGTTTTCTGATGGAGGATGTGGACGTGATCGTGGCTACAATTGCTTTCGGAATGGGAATTGACAAGCCGGATGTCCGTTTTGTGATCCATTACGATATTCCGAGAAGTCTGGAAGGTTATTATCAGGAGACTGGCAGGGCCGGCAGGGATGGCAAGGAAGGAAGGTGTATTGCATATTACAGTTACAAGGATATCCGCAAATTGGATAAGTTCCTGAACAGTAAGTCTGTATCCGAGCAGGAAATCGGACGGCAGCTGCTGATGGAGACAGTGGCGTATGCTGAGTCCGGAGATTGCCGGAGGCGTCTTCTGTTAAGTTATTTCGGTGAAGATTATACAGAGTGCAACTGTGGTGCGTGTGACAATTGCCTTAATCCTAAGCCTCGATTCAATGCCGAGAAGGAGATGTGTATGGCGATTTCACTTGTGAAATCATTGCCGGAGCATTTCAAGGTGGAGCATCTTGCGAATATCCTCACTGGCATCGCGACTGCCATTGTAAAATCCTATAAACACGATAAACTGAAGTCTTTCGGTTCCGGTTCCGACCATCCGGTTAGATTCTGGGAAATGATTCTGCATCAGGCGATTATAAGACATTTTCTGAAACGGGATCTGGAGTCTTACGGCTTGGTTTCCATTTCGGATGAGGGATTGAAGTTCCTGGAGCATCCGTATGAACTGATGCTGGCCGGTGACCGAAGTTTCTCGGAAGGTACTGACGATGATGACGATGATGACGCTCCGGTGATGGCAAAGGGCGGTTCCGGAGGAGATCCTGTGCTGCTCGCAATGCTCAAGGATTTGAGAAAGTCGGAGGGGCATAAACAGCATCTTCAGCCTTGGATCATATTCAGCGATGCTTCGCTGGAAGATATGTCCATAATGTATCCGAAGACTCTGGACGAGCTTGTGAAATGCCAGGGCGTCGGTGAGGGTAAGGCTCGTAAATACGGAAAGCCTTTCCTGGAACTCATATCTAGGTATATAGAGGATAATGACATTTCACGCCCGGATGATTTTGTGGTTAAGTCTATGCCTAACAAGTCGTCCGACAAGATATTCATAATTCAGAGCGTTGACAGGCGGATGGATCTCGAGGATATAGCCGATGCGCGCAATATGGATATGAATGACCTGCTGACGGCTATGGAAAATATCGTTGAGGCGGGAACTAAGCTCAATCTGAATTATTACATTGATGCCAATGTGGATCAGGATGTTGCGGATGCCATCTTCGAGTGGTTCAAAGATGAAGCTGAGTCTGATTCTCTGAAAGATGCCATCAGCGCATTGGAGCCTGACTTTGAGGAATTTGAGATCAGACTTGTCCGTATGAAATTCCTCTCGGATATCGCCAACTGACCTTTCGTATCGTTTCCGCGTTAGCCGGCCCATTAAGCTAATGGTAGGGGTTATGCCAATTTCGCTCCGATATATGCAGCGATAAGACCTGCGGAGATGCTACCTATTAAATATGCCAGGCACAACAGAGTTTGACCGCTTCTCATAAGTGTCAAAGCTTCGTTGCTGAATGTTGAGAAGGTGGTGAAGCCTCCGCAAAGTCCTACCATCAGCAATAAACGCAAATCTGATGACAGGTTGTTGCGGACAATCAATGCTCCGAATAAACCTATTAGAAAACAGCCTGTTATATTCACGACGAAAGTCCCCCACGGAAATGTTACTGAACTTAAACACTTTCCTACCAAATAACGGAGTACACTTCCTGTGCCGCCCCCGATGAATATCAACAGCAACTGTTTCATCTGTCAGAAAATAAATTTGAAATGTGATCTCAGGGCCTCTCCATAATCAGTTTTCGTCTTTCGTAGTGGGCTATGTATTTGAAACCTGCGGACTGGACAATATCTGCGTATTGTGTAAAATGTAGTCCGACACGTTTGGCATCGTGTGAGTCGGAACCGAAGCTGAGGATTTCGCCACCAAGTTCGCGGTATCGTCTGAGAATGTTAAGATCCAGAACCGGTGTGCGTCCTTTTAACTCCAGATATGTCTTGGTGTTGATTTCCAAGGCCTTGCCATTCTCAGAGAGAAAGCGGAGGATTGTGTCCAGGATATCGGGGAAGTCCTTGTACAATATGCTAGCTTCGGGGTATGGAGCGTATCGTGTGACATAGTCATAGTGCCCCATAATGTCGAATCTGTCGCCAAGCCAGACGATTTCTTCGTAGAGAGTCTCAAGGTAATGGCTATATGCCTGCTTCCAGGTCTTGCCTTCGTAATATCCGCCCCAGTACGGGTCAGTTTCATCAAGATAATGAACTGAAGCGATTACCTCATCGAAACTGTACTTTGCCAACTGCTCTTCAATCTTCTTTCGCTCGCTTTTCTGAACGCCTATTTCTATACCTTTGAATATCTTGAAGTTGGCAGGAATGTGAAACTCTTCATCTTGGGAGCCGTCCGCACTGTTCAAAATCTCTCCGCTCCGGACAAGAGCATTTATGCGGTCTATCTCCGCATTTCTTGCTTCTACCTCAAACTCCTCAGGTACGTGTTTTTCGAATCCTGCCTTCATCGGCGGTACATAGAAATCGCAGTGGTCGGTAAAACAGAGGCCACCCAGTCCTTTCCGGATAGCCTCTCTCGTTGTATCTTCCACTGTCGTGCGCCTTCCGTCAAAGGAGAACTGGCTGTGGTTGTGATTGTCAAACAGCATTCTGTCGAACTGTTAGCTCAAACCGTCAATATGTCCGTCAACTACATCGATTCTCAATGCCTGAGGTGACTTCGGCAGTCCCGGCATCCTGATGATATCGCCTGCAATAGCGACGATGAGTTCCGCACCTGCATTGATTACTATATCTTTGATATCGAAGTCGAATCCTTCAGGAGCCCCATATTTCTTCTGGTCCTGTGAGAATGAATATTGCGTCTTGGCTATGCAGACAGGGAATTTGGCGTAGTCTGTGCCTTCGATTTTTCCGAGCATCTTCCTGGCTTCCTGGCTGAACTCGACATTGCCTGCACGATAAATCTCCTTGGCTACGTTGACAATCTTCTTTTCGATGCTCTCGTCATCGCCATACATAAACTTGACAGGAACTGAAGGCTTCTCGTCTATTGTCTTGACAACCAGTTCTGCGAGCTCTACTGCACCGTCACCGCCTTTTGCGAATGCATCGTTGAGTGCGAACGGAACTCCAAGTTCTGCACAGTGGTCGCGTACCATCTGGATTTCGTTGTCACGGTCATCACCGAACTTGTTGAAGCAGACAAGAACTGTCTGACCGAATTTCCTCATATTCTCTATGTGCCTGTCCATATTGGCGAAGCCCTTGCGTACGCCTTCCTCTGACGGCTCGCTGATGCTTTCCACAGGGACGTCTCCGTGCATCTTCAAACCTCTCAGCGTTGCGACCAGAATGGTCAACGACGGATTGAGTCCGCTCTTGCGGCACTTTATGTCGAAGAATTTCTCTGCGCCGAGGTCAGCACCGAATCCTGCCTCAGTGATGACGTAGTCACCGTATGTCATAGCCATCTTAGTCGCTATGATTGAGTTGCATCCGTGTGCGATGTTTGCGAAAGGACCTCCGTGGATGAATGCAGGCGTGCCTTCAGTGGTCTGCACGAGATTTGGATTCATTGCATCCAGCAGAAGTGCTACAATTGAGCCAGCAACGCCGAGGTCTTTCACTGTGAACGGCTTGTTGTCAAGTGTGTATCCGAGGAGAATGTTCTCGATTCTGCGTCTAAGGTCGTCGATATCCTTTGAGAGACAAAGAATTGCCATAATCTCGGAAGCAGGAGTGATGTCAAATCCTGATTCCTGGACAAGTCCGTTTGCGTGAGGGCCGAGGCCTGTGACTATATGTCTCAGTGAACGGTCGTTGACGTCCAGCACTCTTTTCCACAGAATCTGCTTGAGCCCGAATCCCTCTGTCTGATGCTGGTAGAGATAGTTGTCAAGGAGTGCGGAAATCATATTGTTTGCAGAAGTGATGGCGTGGAAGTCTCCTGTAAAATGCAGGTTTATCTTCTCCATCGGAAGTATCTGTGCGTATCCGCCGCCTGCTGCACCGCCTTTCATTCCGAAGCAAGGTCCCAGCGAAGGCTCACGCAATGCCGCAATTGCCTTTTTGCCGATTTTGTTCAGTCCCAATGCCAGGCCGACAGAAACCGTGGTCTTGCCGATGCCGGCTTTTGTAGGAGTGATAGCCGTTACCAGAATCAGTTTGCTGTTCTTGACTTTATTGTCGTCAATCAGTGTGAGCGGCACTTTTGCCATACTCTTTCCATAAGGCTCAATCTCGTCCTGAGGAATACCCACTTTCTCAGCAATCTCGCTGATAGGTTTCAACTTGATGCTTCTTGCAATCTCGATGTCTGATTTCATACTATCAATTATTTATGGTTGTTGTCTTCAAAAAGCTTCGCTAATTTACTAAATAACCCCGTCAATCTGAAATTAAATTTAAGAAGTGTCGAACAGAAAGGATTGCTATATTTGCGAGTAAGAAATTTTACTTGTTATGCCGCAGGAAATTGAAAGAAAGTTTATGGTGAAGGGCGAGTTCAAGAAGTTCGCCAGGAAGGTCGTGAGGATAAGTCAGGGGTATCTCTGCTCTGTGCCGGAAAGGACGGTAAGGGTGAGAGTTCGTGATAATCAGGGATTTATCACTGTGAAGGGGCGGAGCGATGAATTCGGAGTGAGCCGATTTGAATGGGAGAAGGAAATAAGCGCGGAGGAAGCAAGAGAATTGCTCAAACTTTGCGAGAGAGGAGTAATCGACAAATCCCGTTATCTCATTGACTTTGCAGGCCATACTTTTGAGGTGGACGAATTCTATGGAGACAACGAGGGCCTTGTTATGGCTGAACTGGAATTGAAAAGCCAGGACGAACCTTATGAAAGGCCATCCTGGCTAGGTGATGAAGTTACAGGGGACAGTAGGTACTACAATGCCACCCTGTCTAAAAATCCGTATAAGGACTGGAAGTAAATTACTGCAATTTGAACAGCTGGGCTACTGCGTAATCCTCTGATTCAGGTGCATATACGCCGAACTTAGTGCCGTCGCTGAAGAATGCGATACCTCCGATTCTGCCGGATCCTTCTCCGTTAATCTTGAATTCGTGAGATGCGATTCGTACGCTTCCGTCAGTAACGGTGATGGTCCAGAAGAAGTTGGACTGTTCTGACAGCACATCGCCGTACCAGAATTTGCCGACATAACCAACTCCCTCTGACACATTTCCAGGAGCCTTGAGATATGGCTTGGAACCGAGTCCTGTCATCTTGATGGCATACTGGCCTGCGAATGAACCACTTCCTGCTTCAAGAGTAACCGCATAATTCTTTACTATGTCGTCCGTCTTGACGATTGCCCCGTCAGAGTCGCATCCGATAACGGTAGATTCGAGGTAACTGTCGCTCTGTGAATTGATTGCTACATAGTAGCTTCCAGATGCTTTTTCCGAAACGATGAGGTAAGTGCCTCCATCTTCAATCTGTGACTCTTCCGTTACCTTGATAAATTTCTGCTCTGCCGGT
This sequence comes from Butyricicoccaceae bacterium, assembly GCA_963617065.1. Lineage (GTDB taxonomy): Bacteria > Bacteroidota > Bacteroidia > Bacteroidales > UBA932 > Cryptobacteroides. The sequence goes on along the minus strand of CAVENC010000008.1, from coordinate 43,177 downwards.
GCAGGAGGAGTTGACAATGTGAGTTTCATTCTGAACAGACCTCTGTCCTCTGCAGACACGTCCATCTTGCCGTCTTCGAATGTGTATGTGCGCACGTCTGTAGTTACTTCTGCTGTAACTCCGGTGTATGCACCCTTGGCCAGGACAATGTAAACGTATTTGAAATCGCGGAGCTGAGGCTCGTCAGTAAGAGTGACTGTCACTGAATTGGATGAACCTTTGAATTCGTATCCGTTCTCATAAGAGGTTGAAACTGCATAACTTCCTACACAATTCTCAGTCGTGGAAATCTTTATGGATTTCAATTTCTCTGAAGCGTGGTCAGTAGAGTCGATGGCGACACGGAGAACAGAAGCGAGCGGTTTGTATGACGCGCTGACTTCCTTGCCTTCAGGGACGTTCATCAACGCTACCATAGGAAGGAGCTTTCCGTTGAACTCGTCCGTGCTCTTCTGTGAGATGGTTTTCTTCATCCAGATTCTGAGGTCGCTGCTTCCAAGATCGGTGGCCGAACCTCCCCAGACTACCAGCAGTTTATTGTCGTTGGTGGCTTTAGAAGATATGTTGGCTGTGAATTTATTGGAGTCAATTGCGGCTTCCTGGAATCCCAAATTATAAAGGCCTTCCTGGTCGTTTGTAATGTACATTACCTTGTCTCCGTCCCTCCATACCAGATGGGATACGTCTCCCTCATAGTCGATGCTTGTCTTCGTGAGTATGCTGCTGACTGTGATCGGCCTGGTCTGAACTGCAGGAGTCTTCACTTCGCTTTCTTTCTGGCATCCGACAAGACATAGAGCTGCGGCTGCCGTCAAATATGATTTTAGAATATATGATTTCATTGTTTAATCTGATTAGTTGTTCCACGGATCTACGTCGTCATCTCCCCAGTTGTCTCCATCCACGTCATTGTAATCTGACGGATCTTTCTGGAGAACTTCAACCTGAGTCTCATCATATTCGAGAGAACTGTAGTTTGAACCTGTCCTGATGTAGATATTGTGAAGTTTAGGACAATCGGTAGCGAACAGGAAGTTCATACTAGCGTTGTTGCTGAAATCCAATGTAGATACGCTTGTCTTGCGGCAATCCACATAATTCAGTGCTGTGCATCCGTGGAAAGAAACATAAGCAAGATCTGCATTCTGCTGGATGTGGAGTTCGCTGATAGCAGTGCAACCGCGAAGGTCGAGTCTCTCGAGCTTATTGCTCTGGAATTCGCAGGTTGCCAACTGGTCAAGACCTTTGATTTTGAGCGAGCTCAACTGGTTGCTGTTCAGATATGCCTCGGTGAGTTCCTTGCAAGCGCGAAGGTCCAAACTTGTCAGAGCGTTGGTGCTTGCGTCAAGCGAATTGAGATGAGTCAATTTGTCGCATTTGAGTTCCGTAAGTTCATTCTCTTTGCAGTCAAGGAAATACATTTTCTCAGCACAAGGATTGACATCGAGTGATGTCAGGCTGTTCTTGTAAATTGCAAGGCTTCCGAGATTTACGCAGGAGCTGAGGTCCACAGAATTAAGTCTGTTGTTGTACAGGTAGAGCTTGCTCATCGATTTGCAGCCGTTGAGGTTGACGTATGTGAGTACGTTGTCCTCGGCCTTGAGAGTTGACAATTCAGGACATCCGGAAACATCCAGAGTTTCGAGCAGATTTTCCTGGAGGTTGAGTTCAGTGAGCTTGCTGCAGGCTGATACGTCAATGGAAGTGAGTCCGCCGGTGAATCCGAGATTCAGTTTGGTGAGTTCCGTGTTGTTCTTGACGTCAATGGCGGTGATGCCTGTTTCATAAAGATTGAGTTCAGTCAATTTTGTGCAGGATGTCACGTCCATTGTTTTTATGCCGGTGTTTCTGTACGCGATGAACTGAATCAGATTTGTGCAGCCGGATACATTCAGGCCGGTCAATTCGGCTTCAGCTGCATTGAGATATGTCAATTCGGAACAATGGCTGAAATCTACAGCGGAATTGAACTTGTTTCCGCGGATGCTTGCCTGACGGAGTTTTGAGCAGTTGGATACGTTTATGCTGGTCAGTTTGTTCAAAGTGACATCAAGTTCCTCCAGCTCAGGGCTGTCTGAGAAATCAAGCGACTTGATCGCATTGTCGGCAAGTTTAACGTACTTCAGAGAGGAACAACCTTCAAGATTGACTTCTTCGAGAGAGAAATACATCCTGCTGTTGTCATCATAAGCATAGTTGTCATAGCTCCAGAGTGTTTCCAATGAAGAACATCCGCTTAGGTCAATCTTAGTCAGCAAGTTGTGATCAGCATAAAGTGTCTTGAGGTTCTTCAGACCGCTCAAGTTCAACTCGCCTGAGATGGAGTTGTAACGGCAGTTTAAAGACTCCAGGGAGGTCATATTCTGGATTCCATCCAATGATGTGATCTCCATCTCTTCACAGTTGATTTCAGTGATCTGCGCTGCTTCCTCTTTGGATATCTTGGTGTCACCGTCCGTGTCGAAATTCGCTACGCAGTATGACTTGAATGCGCTGTCGGAGAAATAAACATATTTGCTTGCGGCAGAATTTCTTGCGTATTGCAGTATCGTGAAGGTCTGTTTGTCGTCCCCGCAATAAACTGTGAAACTGGCACTTCTGTCTTCGGTGCTTTCCGCGTTCTCAGAAACTGTCAATGTGAAGAAGGCTGCTCCGGCCTTGCCGAATTCAGGTTCTAATGTAAACCAGGAGTAATCTACGCCTTCGGCCTCATCTTTTGAAACCAACCAGATGTCTTCGGCCGTGAAAAATACGTTTTCATCGCTGGCGTCCGCTTCGTAAGTGAAATTGAATTCCTGGTTCTGACTGAATGTCAGAGCTGAGTGCTTGTCCTTGTTTCCGGACTCTTTGCTGCAGCCGATAAATGCCAAAATGACTGCGGCAAATGCACATAGGTGAATTTTGTTCATATTTGTATGGTTGTTGTGTTGTTCGTTTTGCATAAACATACAAATATACTAATAAGATGCGGTTTTCAAATATGTGTGGTGAGGATTATTGTGTGGAGAGATGATTATTTCAAAGATAGGGGCTACTAAATCTCCATTGCTGAAGTAGAGCGGATTTTGTATATTTGTCGTTTGCTAAAATAACAGAGAATATGATTGATTTCGGTTACAAAAATAAGTTTAGTTCCATATTGAGGGCTCTGGCTGCAATAGGCATAGGACTGGTGATGGTATTTTCCACTGACGCTACCGTGCAGGTGGTGAAGATAATCGCGGCATTTCTGTTCGCGGCCGGTGTAGTGTCATTTGCCTACGGTTATGCACACAGAAAAGAAGGTGCTATGTCACTGATGGCATTGAACGCTATTGTGGATATCATAATCGGCGTGCTGTTGTACTGTTGGCCGGGTTGGGTCGCAGGAGCGATCGTCGTGATTGTAGGAATCGTGATCCTCATATTCGGACTGATGCAGATGTTTGCTCTAGTCGGGACAATGTCGCTGCTTGGCTCCGGCGCTTTTGCTCTGATGCTTTCTGTAATTGCTGTTATCGGAGGCATAATGTGTCTGTTCAATCCTTTCTCAGAGCGCATAATGTCCATTATGGCCGGCGTTTTTCTGATGTTCTATGGAGTTTCAGAACTGGTGTCGATGCGCAGGGTAGCAAAGGCTAAACACGAATATGAAATTCATTTCAACACCGACAAACCTTCAGCTGAGGATGTCCCGGAAGGTCTGGAAGATGTCAAGGATGTAGATTACCGCAAGGAGCGCTAACTAACAATGATTCCCCAGGATACTGTAAATAAGATTCTGGATACTGCGGAGATTGTAGATGTCGTCAGTGATTTCGTCTCATTGAAAAGACGGGGCGCCAACTACATCGCCTGCTGTCCGTTCCATAACGAGAAGACGCCTTCATTCAGCGTCTCCCCGTCTAAGGGCATATACCACTGTTTCGGATGCGGAAAGACCGGTTCGGCGGTGGGATTCGTAATGGAACACGAGAGTCTTACATATCCGGAAGCGCTCAGGTATCTTGCGAGAAAATACGGAATCGAGGTTCAGGAAGAGGAAGAAAGCCCGGAAGCTATAGCTGCAAGACAGCGTAGCGAGAGCTTGTATCTGGTGATGGATTTTGCCGAGCAGTTCTTCAAGGAAAGTCTGAAGAACGATGAAGGACGGGCAATCGGCTATGCTTATTTCAGGAGCAGGGGACTGGAAGATGCCACTATTGAGAAATATGGGCTCGGTTGGTCTCCCAAAAGTGGAAAGGCTTTGTCACAGCTGGCATTGTCGAAAGGTTACAAATCTGAATATCTCACTGCGACCGGTGTCAGCATACAGCGCAATGACGGCAGCCTGATTGACAAGTTCTACGACAGAGTGATGTTTCCGATACATTCTGTCACGGGCAGGGTCATAGCGTTCGGTGGAAGAACGTTGCGCTCAGATTACAAGACGGCAAACATAGGAAAATACGTTAATTCTCCGGAAACGGAAATATACGACAAGAGCCGTTCTTTGTACGGAATATATTTCGCTAAGAGCGAGATATCCCGGCAGGACAAGTGCTATCTGGTCGAAGGCTATCTGGATGTGCTTTCAATGCATCAGTTGGGCATAACTAACGTAGTTGCGTCAAGTGGCACATCGCTTACGGTCCAACAGATAAGACTGATCAAGAAATTTACTGAGAACATCACGATAATGTATGACGGCGATGCCGCCGGAATCCACGCGGCTTTGCGCGGTATCGGATTGATTCTCAAAGAGGGGCTCAATGTCAGAGTTGTGCTTATTCCTGACGGGGATGACCCTGATTCATATTCGAGAAAGCATACTTTGGAGGAGGTGCAGTCCTTTATCGCGGCCAACGAACAGGATTTCATCGGATTCAAGATGGAACTGCTTCTGCAGAATGCCGGAAATGATCCGCTTAAGCGTGCCGAGATAATCAATGACATAGCTGACACGATCGCCTTGATTCCGGACCAGGTTAAACGTGCCGTGTATGTTCAGACTGCCGCCGGGAAGTTTCAGGTGGACGAGCAGGTGTTGTATGACCGTGTTTCGACAGCCATAAGAAAGTCATTGGAGGAGCAACGCAAGGAGGATGAACGGCAGAGATTCCGCGAATCGAGGGCGCAGCAGCCGTTGCAGAATGAGCAGCAGGATGTTCCGGCGGACTATATTCCGGCTCCGGAGTACGCAGATATGCCGGACGAGCCTTACGTGGATATTCCGCCTGAAGAACCAGCAGAGGAGCAGAAATCAGGCGGTGCATTGCGTTTCGAAAATCCTGTGACAGCTCCTGCGGAGAAGGATCTTTTGGGGTTCATATTGCGTTACGGCCTCAATACTCTGGATTTCGAGTCGGATTCGGAGTTTTATGACAGTGGCGAGCCAATCACCGTAGCAGATTTCATACGTGATGCCATAGAAGACCATCCGTTTGCAAATTCTTTGTTTTTGAAGACTTATGAAGCTTATTTCAATCTGTATGATTCGGATGATTCTCTGACTCAGGAGGATATAGTGCTGAAACTGATGAACGGCCAGGAGCGCGACATTGCAGATTTTACGGCATCGATGGTGGAGGAAAAACATCAGTTGACAGTTGAAAATTTCGCCAAGTCTATGACGACTGTTTCGTCACGTCTTGTCCTGAATGTTCCGAAGGCGATAATGGTGTATAATTCCGCATTGGTGAAGTCTCAGGAGCAGGAGGTGTTCTCGAAGATAAAGATGCTGAGCCGAAATTACACCGGCAGCGAAGAACAGCAGGAGGAGATGGAAGAGTTGCTGCGCAAACAGCAGAAGCTTATCGAACTGAGGAAAATAATAATGAAAAAACTCGGTAGGGTTCAATGATTTCGACAAATTTATAGGGTGTAGCCGGAAGTAATTGAACGTGAGCGGAATAATAATGGAAAGAAATTAAAATATAATAGTATGGACAATAAATTTAAAAGAACGCTAGTCACTTGCGCGTTGCCTTATGCCAACGGACCTGTGCATATAGGACATTTGGCCGGAGTTTATGTGCCTGCCGATATTTACGTCAGGTATTTGAGAATGCGTGGAGAGGATGTCCTTTACGTCTGCGGAAGCGATGAGCACGGCGTGCCTATCACAATCGCGGCAAAGCGTCAGGGTGTCAGCCCCCAGGATATCGTTGACAAATATCACAAGATAATCAAGGATTCATTCACCGGCCTGGGTATCAATTTCGATATTTATTCAAGAACGACCTCCAAGGTTCACGACAAGAATGCGTCTGATTTCTTCCGCAAATTGTATGATGATGGGAAGTTCATCACGAAGGAAACTGAGCAGTTCTTTGACCCCGAAGCAAAAGTGTTTCTTGCAGACCGTTATATAACAGGAACTTGCCCTAAGTGCGGCAATCCGAATGCTTATGGCGACCAGTGCGAGAAATGCGGCTCCACTTTGAGCCCGGAGGAGTTGATTGACCCGAAATCCGCATTGAGTGGCAGCAAACCTGAGAAGGTGAAGACAAAGCACTGGTATCTGCCGCTGGATCAGTACGAGCCGTGGCTTCGTGAGTGGATTCTCGAGCAGCATAAGGAATGGAAGACCAATGTTTACGGTCAGTGCAAGTCCTGGCTCGACGGACATCTGCAGCCAAGGGCGGTAAGCCGCGATTTGGACTGGGGTGTACCTGTTCCGGTTGATGGAGCTGAAGGCAAAGTGCTGTATGTTTGGTTTGACGCTCCTATCGGTTATATTTCAAATACGCAGGAACTTCTTCCTAAATCTTGGAAGACCTGGTGGCAGGATCAGGAGACCAGGCTAGTCCATTTCATCGGAAAGGACAATATCGTATTCCACTGCATTGTGTTCCCTTCTATGCTCAAGGCTTATGAGGGATACATTCTACCTGACAACGTTCCGGCAAACGAATTCCTCAATCTGGAGGGCAACAAGATATCCACTTCAAGGAACTGGGCGGTATGGCTCAACGAATATGTGGAGCAGTTCCCTGGTCAGGAGGATGTTCTCCGCTATGTATTGTGTGCAAATGCTCCTGAGACAAAAGATAATGACTTCACGTGGAAAGATTTCCAGCAGCGCAACAACAGCGAGCTTGTGGCTATCTTCGGCAATTTCGTTAACCGTGCTGTCGTGCTGACTCATAAATATTTCGGCGGCAAGGTGCCGGCTAATCTCAAACCGGAGCCGATAGACAGCGAGACCTTGGCTCAGATTCCTGAATGCAAGGCGGCGTTGGAGAAATATATAAGCACATATCATTTCCGTGAGGCCCTCAAGGAGGCGATGAATATCGCGCGAATCGGAAACAAATATATTTCTGACACGGAACCTTGGAAAGTCGCAAAGACTGATCTTGACCGTACGGCTTCCATCCTTAACGTATCGCTTCAGATTTGCGCGGACTTGGCAATCGCTTTCGAACCGTTCCTTCCGTTCTCTTGCGAGAAGTTGCGCAAGATACTCGGCGTAAGTCTGTTTGCAGGTTATGACCACAGAGCCGGCGAGGAAGGCACCTGCGGTGAGAATATCTACAGACCGGGAGAAAGCAGGGCTCTGCATACGCTGCCTGCAGGAACTGTTGCTGAGGCGAATGGCGGAGAGATCGTTCTTGACTGGAACAAACTCGGTGAGAGTGAACTGCTCCCTGTAGGACATCAGATTAATGAACCGGAATTGCTGTTCAGCAAGATTGAGGATTCTGTAGTTGAGGCTCAGATGACTAGGCTTGAGAATATCAGAATCGCCAATGAAGCGGCTAAGAAGGCCGCAGAGGCTAATCAGGTTGCTCCACAGAAGGATGAGGTTGAGTTCGATGATTTCGGCAAGATGGATATCAGGACTGCAACCGTTCTTGAGGCCGTTAAAGTTCCTAAATCTGACAAACTTCTTAAGCTCACTATTGACACCGGCATCGACAAGAGGGTGATTGTGTCGGGTATCGCCAAATACTATACTCCTGAGGAGATGGTCGGCAAGCAGATCTGCATCCTGGCCAACCTTAAGCCACGTACCATATTCGGTATCGAGTCTAAAGGAATGATTCTTATGGCACGCCAGGGCGACGGCACTATGAAGTTCATTACTCCGGCGGAGCACTTACATAACGGTTCCGAAATCGGCTAGAGTGGTTGAATAAAAAGCGGTCTACTGCGTTGTCTTCCTTGCCCAAATCCTCACAACCGCTAGGTTGCTCCGGTGTTGGTCTCGTCGACGGCCTTGTATCCCATCTTTTTATTCAACCACTCCCTACCGCGCAAGATAAAAAGCGGGCTACTGCGTTGTCTTCCTCGCCCAAATATCAAAAAGCGGTAGGAAGAAACATGCTCGGCGCAACGCGACCTAAGGGGTATCGGGGAATACTTTCCCCGTGCTCCTAGGAGCTGTCGCTTTAGCGACTGAGGGTAAACAAAAAAAAGAGGAGCTTTGCTCCTCCGGTGTTGGTCTCGTCGACGGCCTTGTATCCCATCTTTTTATCCAACCACTTCAACTCAAAAATGAAAGAGGATGACCATTTTAGTCACCCTCTTTTATTATGTAGTTATATCACTTACTCAGTAGGCGGTAGTGCGATAAGTTGCCACTCGGTGGTAGTGCCGTTGTCCTCCACCGTGAATGTGCGCTCATAGAAGCAGTCAAGCGTCACTGGGAACGAGTCTATCGTCTGAGTATTGCCATTCATATCGGTTGTGGATACAACCTTTGATCCTTTCAGTCCCAACTTCATATCCGTGATGACAAGATTGGATCTGCTGTCAACCGCGCTGTTCGGCTTTGCCTTCACCCTCAGGCTGACCTTGTGCTCATCCGGAAATATTGCCGCGTCACCGATCTGGTTTTCGCACTTGACATATCTTTCCACGGATTGTGTCGCCGAAATAGTCCAGGTATATTTCCTGAAATTCGACAGAACCACACTGTAGGGCTTGGACAAATCTATCTTTTGCCCTGTCGCAATCTTGGAATCGTTGCATCTGGAGCCCTCGGAAATGCTGACCGCAGTGATGCTCAGATTGTTCATCCTTACATCCTCGCTGAGATCCACCGTGACAGTCAGAGCCTTGGAGTCAATCTTGGTCGAGTTCTGCCCGTCAACCTTGAATTCCGTGAACTCTGCCGATATCTTAGGCAAAGCAATATCATTCTCGATGCGGCAAGACATCAATGCCATTGCCGCACATAGAATGATTATGCTGTTTTTTATGCTCATTGCTTCCGATTAGTCAAGTTCTGCAGGATCATATACGAATGAGAACTCATCCAGATAAAGCACACTGCCGATACCTCCGGTGAAGTAATCTCCGTATTTGCTGGCCGCACCCACAATCACTACCTGAGCAGGTTTTCTAGTGAGGTCCCTGTACTCAAGCTTTATCGTGAACTGTTCGTAACCGTTTACAAGATCTGATTTGGTGCTAGTCGTCACATTTGACTCAAGTTTGCCGTATGCAATAACATCGCTTCCATTCACATCTACGAATTTTCCCTCGGAAGTATTGATATTGTACATATCAGTCCTGTCCGTCAGGAATACCTGAATCTGGCAGATATCTGCCTCGCCGGCCAGGCTGCTGTGAGCGCTGTCAGTCTTGTCAATGGCTTTAGGCGTGTAGTCAAAGTATCCTTTCATTGCCAAAGGCCTTGAAGTAAACGGTGTTCCCCAGTTGAGGGACGCTCCGCTCATACCGATGACCTTCACGAATGAACCTGTGTAAATATTACCAGCGGCGAGGAATCCAAATGCAGTGCAACTCTCAAGTCTTGCTGCGCTCTTGCCGTCACCTGTGACGGCTACGTGGCTGGTTTCCTGCTTTGTAGGTATTGTTCCGAGGCTTGCCGTAGCCTTGTTGGCTGAATCCCAGACTGAATATCCGCTGGCATTCGGCATAGGCGCCTTTCCGCTCATATACCACGAGTCGAAACTCATATTGTGGACTTCGGCGGCAGCTTCAGTCGTGAATGAAATCTGCTTTTTGCCGTTCTCTTTTGTGGTAACCGCGCGTACAACATATTCCGTGCTTGGATCAAGACCGGTCAGACGTGCGGTGAACGACTTGTTCTCGGCGTCTGTAGTTATAGTGCCGTCAAAATCTGTCCAGGAATCTGCACTCAGTTTCTTGTACTGGAGCTTGAGCCCGTCAGGAACTGATGCATTCTTGAACTCTCCTGTGACGTCAGCGAACAGCGCCCAGGCGTTTACGCTCTTGGCTTCTGCCTCAGAACTTGTGAAGTCCAAAGTGAGGTCGAATTCGCGTTCAGACATATCGTCATCCAGAACAATTCTCAAACCGTATGCGCCTGTGTTTTCGTCAACAATCTTGACTTTGAAATTCATCGCGTACTGCTGTTTGGCCACGGCGTCGGAAATGGTTTCCGTGCGCTTGAATGTCCTTCCGGCATTGTTGGTCAGAGTCAATGTCCAGGTCAATGTGCCTGTGGCATTGAAATATCCAATTTTACCGAGAGTCTCGCCGTCTTTTGCCCATTCGAGAGTTCCTTTGCCGTTGCTTACGGACAGTGACCACGCCTTAAAATTGGAATTGAAGTCATCTGTAAACGTAGGTGCAACGAGCACGTCAGCGAGTGAGCAGGTTATGTCAACATTGTTGACCACGTCAGCAAGAATCTTTATCTGAGTCTCCCCGTAATATCTTGGACCGTCGAATGTAGCCGCAACAGTGTCGCGGTTCTCTGCAGTGACCTTGTAAGTCGCGCAGTTCAGCACAAGGGGCTCATCTGCCAGTGTTCTGTGGTCACTGATTGTCTGCAGAAGTTCCTCTCCCTTGTATATCTTGAGCGAGAAAGGCGAGTCGGATGTTGTGTCATCCGACTTGGTGCTTATGATATTGACAGTGTTGTCCTGTTCTATGGCAGCTGTCAGATATCCTTTCTCTCCGGAACCGGAGTTTTCCCTTTCGCAAGATATCGCTATCAATGCGGCTCCGGTCAGGATGTATGTAAATATTCTGTTTTTCATCGATAATATCGATTAGTTGCCCATATAGTGGAATTTCAACTCCTGTGTCAGCGTGTTGCCGGCCTCGTCAGTCACTCTTAGAGTGAATGAATGGTAAGAATCAGTATCTCCGTCCGGTTTGTAAACCAGCATCATCGGCAGAATCTGTGACAATGAGAATGGTACTGAAGTCTGTCCCTTCACTGCATCGCCTGTAGGAATGTTAACCTGGCTCATCATACTTACGAATGTCGCGTCAGTATTGTTTATCAAGTCCATTGTAAGGCTGCCTGCGAGCTGTGTGATGGTTGTCTCGAAATCGCTGTAGTCTGATTTTACATCGATCAGGAATTCTGCAATCTTGTTAGGAGCGCTTACAGTCATCTCTGCTGACATTCCCTCAGATTTGAGTTCTGTAACAGCGAATGTAGGGTTGGCTTCCCATACGAGTGAAGGCAGTGTAGGATCAACTGGGTCCGGGTCTGGGTCCGGATCAGGATCCGGGTCTGGTGTAGGGTCCGGATCTGGAATAGGAATCTCATCGAATCCGTCCACGATTATCTCCTGATTGCGCTCGGAAACTGAACCGTCAAGTGTAAGAGTGATTGTCTGAACCTCTCCGGTAACTTTTGCGTCAAGATTGAGAATGATATGGTCTTTAGGATGGATATTGCTGATCTTTGCAGTAAGAGCTGCTGTCGATCCGTCGATTTCGCGCACTCCGTCAATCTGGACGTTCAACTCGGTTGCGCTGAAATATCCGTCATTATCGATATTGTCTTTTGTCCAAGTAAGGAAATCCTCATTTGAAGCGGATACCTTGATGTTGTAGCTGCTCAACTCCGTTTTGAATGTATCAGTGCATTTTACTGAAACTATTGCATTTGACAGGGAGCATTTTACCTCTACCGGTGAAACGGCGCCTGCTACGACAGTGAAGTTCTTGGTGCCGGTGAAGAGAGGCTGATCCCAAGCAGCTACTTTGCCCTCAGGTGAGCTGGCGGTAAGAATGTAATTGCCGGTTGCCAGTGTTACTGACTGGTCAAGGATATCACCGTATTTATATGTCTGAGTGCCGCCTCCTTCGAGTCCGCTCTCGATTTTGATCTGGAATTCATTGAGATCGACAAGGTCTGAAGGAACTGCCTTGGTTCCCGATGTGTTGATTTCCTTATCGTTCGTATTGACGTCAGCTGTAACTGATTTCAATACCATATATCCGAAGCCTTCTTCTTTCGAAGTGTTCTTCTTGCATCCGGCAACTACCGCCGAAACGGCAAGTATCGATAGAATAATGCGTTTCATATATTGTGTTTTTTTATTCAAGTTGATTATTCATAAGTAAGTTCTATGTCATCCACATACAGTGAACTGCCGAAGTGGCCGTACTGTGAGTCATTTCCTGCGACTTCCAGCGCTGAGTTTGCATTGACGCCCGGAGATCTTGAGGATGATGATTTGAACGAAATATAGATGCTTGCGGCCTTCTTGGTCAGGTCGTCCCAGCTGAGATCGACGCTGTAGTCTGTCCAATCTGAAGCTGAAGGGCCGGCTGTATCTTCCATAGTGTTTATGACATTGCCGGAGGCATCTTTGAATTCAATCTTTACATAGAAATTCTCGCTTCCTTTAGGCGCGAACTTGTATTTGAACGAGAACTTGTCAGGTCTGCTTGCGAAACTGTGGCCGTCGGAGGAATGGTTTCCGGAGTCATCAGCTTTGCCGATGAACAGTTCGCCAGGGTATGTGGTTCCTGATGCGACAAGGTCGGTATTCCAAGTTCCGATATTCACCGAATAGATATGTGCAGCTCTTGAACCGCTTGCGCAGTCTGGAGAGTAAGCTACGGTAGGGAATGACTTGACACTTGTCTTCGTGGTGGCCAATATGCTTGTAGGCATACTTTTCTTGCTGGTGACTGCCCACCAGGAATCAGAGGCGCTCGCATAAGGCAAGTACCAGTCCAAAGTCCTGCTGCTTGACAACGCCACTGAAATCTTTATGGTTTCAGTCGTCCAGTCTTCAAATCCTGCGTTGCCTACCTGGGTGGCATTCTCTGATTTGACTGTGACTATGTCTGTCGCGTTGTAAGGGTTGTTGTTGTATATAGCCCTGAACTCATATTCTGTTCCAGGCGCTATTCCTGCAATCTTCTCATAGTCAATGCTGTTGCCGGTTACGACACCTGTGGCGTTCTTCCAGCTTCCGTCTTTGACTCTGTATTGGAGTGTGTATTTCTCAGGATCTCCGTTGGTTACGGCGACGTTCACCTTGCGGAAACTCTTTGCGAACGCGTTATTTTCGTTTACGGAGAGTGTAGCAACGTTCTTGAGCATTTTCAATGAAAATTCTGAAGATGTTGTCTGAGCACCGTTCTTGTCCTCTACGGTAAGTTTGAATGTGCCTTCAAAAGCCGACTCCTCATACTTGGCTTTATCTTTCATACCGCCGAAATCAATGTATGAGTACATTGTCGTACCGCCCATCTTGAGAATCTGGATTCCAAGATTGTTGAAGATTGCTTTTGTATCTGAGTCGATTTCGCACAAGTCAATCTTCTCGGCAACTCCTTTGGCCTTGAGGTACTCTGATGTGGTCTCAAGCCAAGCGTGGGTGAATCCGGCAGGGGATACGACGCTCACGGTCGTGCCGTCCAGATTGTCTCCCTCATAGAATTCGACTGTGCCGGCCTTCAGGTTGTCGCTGAGTGAAATCTCAGGTGTGCCGGTAGCGATGTCTGTCGCATCCAGTTCAACCTCTTTCTCGATGGTGTCAACGCTGTTGTCGATAATGATTCCTACAGTAAGTTTGCCCTGCTGAGGATTTGTCTCGATGTTGAGAGTGATGAAGTCATTCGGTGCGGCATCAACTGTCGTGTGATAGTACTTCATCTTCTCGCCAGGCAATGCGGCATACAGATTCACAGTAAGTGTGCCGGCAGGGATGAATCCCGCACGTGTCTCTGTCTGAGAGAATCCGAGAGTGTCAGATACGTTCTCTTTGTCTGTGATTACAGATGCACAGAACCTTGAGTAATATGTCTTCAGCATCTCGCCGTAGTTGACTGCGACTTTGACATTCGCGAGTTTGGCTGTGCCTGAAACATTTACGCGTCTCTGTGACGCTTCGATTGAGAACGGTACAATTGTCTGATAGTAAGCTGAAGAGAAACCTGCTTTGAGTGAATCTCCGTGGAAGGCAATAAGACGATAATCTCCTGCATTCAGGCGAATCTTTGTGTCTTTTGCATTAGAATAGGTGTCCCTGTAAAGTCTGGCACCTGTCGCTTTCTTGAAGATCTCAACTGTGAAATCTTCAATGGACGGCAACGAGTCTTCAGCCTCGGCCTTTGTCCAATGGCTATTGTCTGCATCTAGCGACAGAATCACTTCTGTCGTCCTCTCTTCTGTATCTTGCATAGAGGAGTTGCAAGCATAGAGAAAGATGGCTAAAGTGCAGATAACCAATAATCTACAATATTTCATCAATAACTCTAAATAAATAACAAATTTCCAAATTTATAATAAAATTGGACTATTTGCAAATTTGAGCGGAAATGTTGCGGAATCCCGCAAGGAATGACTTGACGTCCATACGTTTCTTGCCGGCGAGTTGCAGATCGGTGATGGAAATGGCTCCGTCTGAGGTGGTTATGGCAAAGAAAGTCTTTCCGTCACTCAGGATTGTTCCCGGCGCTGGTTTCTGTGCTGAGAGATCGCCTCCGTTGTTTGCAGAACGGGATAACATGGCTGTAAAGTCGTCTCCTTCAACCTTTTCGCCGAAGTAAATCTTCAACTGTACAGGTTCGCCTCCGGCTGTCTGCGCAAGTTCGGTGAATGCGGCTGGATATGGACTCAGACCCCTTATGAGATTATAGATGTTTTTCGTGGAGTTGTTCCAGTCTATGTGGCAAAGTTCACGAGTCAGTTTAGGCGCAGGCTTGAGCACCTCTGAACCCTGGATGAAACTGCGCTGCACGCGGGTTTCGATGTTCTTCTCGATTATGCCCTGAACAGTCTGGAGCACGAGTTCCGCTCCGATCGGCATAAGTTTGTCGTGCAGAGTGCCGGCCGTGTCTTCCGGAGTGATTCTGCATTCTTGTCTCAGCATAATGCCTCCAGTGTCGATATCCTTGTCAATCATAAACGTGGTGACACCGGTCATTCTCTCGCCGTTTATGATAGCCCAGTTGATAGGGGCTGCACCTCTGTACTGCGGCAAAAGTGCGGCGTGCAGATTGAATGTTCCGAGTTTAGGCATAGACCAGACCTCTTCAGGTAGCATCCTGAACGCAACTACCACGAACAGGTCGGCGTTGAGGGCTTTAAGCTGCTTGAGGAATTCCGGATCCTTCAGCTTAACCGGCTGCAGGACAGGAATGCCCTGTTCGACAGCATATTTCTTGACAGCACTCTCATTGACTTTCAGACCTCGTCCGCTAGGCTTGTCAGCAACGGTTACGACTCCGACTACTTTATATTTTGCATCAATGAGTGCCTTGAGAGGAGCGACCGCAAATTCCGGCGTTCCCATATAAACTATTCTTGTCTTTCTGAATGTGTTCATAAATTTGCTCTTGATTTTTCTCCACCACGACCCGAAGTTTTCGGTATTGAAGATTGCCGAGTCGTGAGCGGCTTTCCAAGTGAAGTATGCTCCGAGCGGTCCTAGTACGAACGTGGATATGAATACGCCCTGGGCTGCGGTTACGGCGCCGTCCCTAGCCAGTTTAGTTCCGGTTATGTCAACGACCCAATACAGCACGAAGAACAGCACGGCTATGATTGCAGACACTCCGAGTCCTCCTTTCCGGATAAAGGCTCCAAGCGGGGCTCCGATGAAGAACAATATGAAGCAGGCCAGTGCTTCAGCGAATTTCTTGAGCCTTTCGACGTCCGTGCGCCTCAGGACAAACACATAACTGTAAACGTCATTCTCGTAGTTCCCGACTGCATTCTTATATTCCTCAGCCATACTTGCGGCCTTCTGATAGGCTCTCAATTCCTCATCGTCGTTTTTCCATTTGCCGAAATCCTTGAAATCAAACGGAGTCTGACTCTGATAATGTGATGCAGTGTCCAGCTGGTTGGCATATCTGAGAATTCGTCTTGACAGGAATCCGGCTGTGTTTGCGACTCTTGCGGAGTCGTTCAGATGGCTCAGAGAGTCTTTGCCGTGATTCAGCTGCTTCAGATTCATTGCGCGGACCTGGTCTCCGAACTTTGCGTTCTCGGATTTCTTGAAAGCATAATTCTCCAGAGGGATAATCATATCCTGTCTCCGGAAGTTGATCTTCTGAAGCTGGAGTGATGTGTCCCTATAGGTCATCTTATTGGTTTCCTGGTAGTTGATGCCGCTGAACATCTGGAATGTCAGGTAATCCTTGGATTCAGACATCTTCAATATGGCGGAATCCGCGATTGTTACGCTGATGTTGCCTTTGCCGGCGGTATGGTCATATACCAGCACACCGTGCATTATTCCCGTCTTGTCATCCTTGGAATTTATGCGGAGGACATATCCGTCGATTCCGTTGTAGAATGTACCTGAGGGGATGTTTATCTCCTCCTTGGTCTTGAGAATGTCATCGCGCAGGGTGTAGATCTTATTATAGGAGACCGGCACCAGATTGTTTGCCGCGAAAAATGCCAGGACGCTGATGACTGCCGCACAATATATTATAGGTGTAAGCACCCTCGTCAGCGAGATTCCGGCGGACTTCATGGCAATCAGCTCATTGTTCTCCGCCATCTGGCCGACCGTCATCACCGAAGCTAGCAATGTGGCAAGCGGAAGAGCCAGAGGCAACATAGTCGCGCTTCCCCAGCCGAGGAACTCCAATATGATCTTGAAACTCAGTCCTTTGCCTACAAGTTCATCAATGTACAGCCATAGAAATTGAAGCATCAGTATGAAAATGACGACCGCCAGGATGCCGAAAAACGGCCCCAGAAATGATTTCAATATGAAACGGTCGAGTTTCTTCATACCGATGCTTGAAACAGGTATTCAGTCAGTTGTCTCCGGACCTTATGCCGTAGCCAGCTCAACAAGTTTTGCGAGAGCCTCATTAAGCCCTGCAACATTCTTGCCGCCTGCAGTTGCGAGTCCAGGCTGTCCGCCACCGCCGCCGAGGATTGCCTTTGCGGCCTCTCTGACGTCTTTTCCGGCGTTCTTTCCTTTTGCGACAAGGTCCTGTGAGTACATAAGCACGAGATTCGGTTTGTCCGCATAAGCGAATGCAGCGGCGAGTACGAAATTCTCGGTCTGTTTCTGCAGAAGTCCTGCAACTCCTTTGGCAATGGCTGGGTCAATAGAATTCGTAAACTTGACTACCTTTATGCCGTTGATTTCTTCAGCCTCGTTTGCGAGTTTGTTTGCGAGTTTGGCGGTCTTTTCCTGTACGAAACTTTCGATTTCCTTCTTGTAGCCGGCATTCTCGTCTATGAGTTTGTGGATTGCCTCGCTTAAGTCAGGAGTGTTGTTGAAGAATGCTTTGGCTCCCTTGAGGGCGGTTGTCATCGCTCTCATCTGCTCCCAGGCAGCCTCGCCGGTTACAGCCTCGATACGTCTTACTCCTGCGGCGACAGCACCTTCGGAAAGGATGATGAACATTCCGATCTGTCCGGTGGCCTGTGCGTGAGTACCTCCACAGAGCTCTACAGAGTTTCCGAATTTGACAACTCTTACCTTGTTTCCATATTTCTCGCCGAACAATGCGATTGCGCCCATTGCTTTCGCCTCATCCATAGTTGCATCCCTCTTTTCTTCGAGCGGGTAGTTGGAGCGGATAAGTTCGTTGACTCTCTTTTCAACCTTTTCCAACTCCTCTTCCGTCATCTTTGAGAAATGTGAGAAGTCGAAGCGCAGGTAGTCAGGACAAACGAAAGAGCCTTTCTGCTCCACGTGTGTTCCCAGAATTTCCCTGAGGGCCTGATCCAGAAGGTGAGTGGTCGTATGGTTGTTTGTGATCTTGAGTCTGCGCTCGGCGTCAACGTGAAGTGAGAATGACTCTGAACAGTCTGAAGGAATGCGCTCGGCAATGTGAATTGTGAGGTTATTCTCCTTTATTGTATCAAGAATGTTGATTCTCTCTCCGCTTTCGGATTCGATATATCCGGTGTCACCGATCTGTCCGCCCATTTCGGCGTAGAACGGAGTGCGGTCGAAAACGAGCTGGTACATCACCTTGTTCTTCTGCTTTACCGTACGCTGTTTGATGAGGCTTACGCCTTCGAGGTCGGTGCAGTCATATCCGAGGAATTCCTCTTCCTCGCCGTTGTGATACTGAATCCAGTCTCCGAATTCGTTTGAAGTAGCCTGGCGGGCACGCTCTTTCTGCTTCTGAAGCTCCACGTTGAATTCTTCAAGATCAACTTTGAAGCCTTTTTCTGAAGCGATGAGCTCCGTAAGGTCGATAGGGAAGCCGTAGGTGTCGTAGAGGACGAATGCGTCCTTACCGCTGATTAACTTTGTGCTTTCAGATTTTGCGAGATAGTCATCCATCAGTCTGATACCTCTGTCAAGGGTGCGGAGGAATGCGAACTCCTCTTCCTTGATAACGCTCTCGATGAGTTTCTGCTGCGTCCTCAATTCAGGATAAGCTCCTCCCATATCGTCAGCCAACTGCTGTACGAGACGGCAGAGGAACGGTTCGTTGAATCCGAGGAAGGTATAGCCGTAACGGACTGCTCTTCTGAGAATACGTCGGATTACATATCCGGCTTTCACGTTTGAAGGAAGCTGACCGTCTGCAATTGAGAAGCTTATTGCGCGGATATGGTCTGCGATAACCCTCATTGCGACTTCAACCTTGTCGGATTCGTGGTACTGATGTCCTGAGAGTTCCTCTATCTTGCTGATCATTCCGGTGAACACGTCGGTGTCATAGTTGCTCTTCTTGTCTTGCAACACCATACAGAGTCTCTCGAAGCCCATTCCAGTATCGATGTTGTGGGCAGGAAGAAGTTCAAGTTCTCCGCTGGCCTTACGGTTGTACTGCATAAACACGAGATTCCAGATCTCGATCACGAGCGGATTGCTTTTGTTTACAAGCTCACGTCCCGGAATCTTGGCGATTTCCTCATCGCTTCTGAGGTCGATATGAATCTCGCTGCAAGGTCCGCAAGGGCCTGTGTCACCCATTTCCCAGAAATTGTCGTGCTTGTCTCCGAGCAGGACGTGATCCTCAGGGAGATATTTGAGCCAGGTCTGGCGTGCTTCCTCATCCATCTCGGTTCCGTCTTCCTTGGAGCCTTCGAATACTGTGGCGTACAATTTGGTCTTGTCGATTTTATATACCTCTGTAAGAAGTTCCCAGGCCCAGGAGATTGCCTCTGTCTTGAAATAGTCTCCGAAACTCCAGTTTCCGAGCATTTCGAACATAGTATGATGGTAAGAATCGTGTCCTACCTCTTCAAGGTCATTATGCTTTCCGCTAACCCTCAAGCACTTCTGTGAATCTGTCGCGCGATGCGATTTAGGTGTGACATTGCCGAGAAAAATATCTTTGAACTGGTTCATTCCGGCATTTGTGAACATAAGTGTAGGGTCATTCTTTATGACCATAGGTGCTGAAGGTACAATTGTGTGCCCCTTGGATGCGAAAAAATCCAAGAATTTCTGTCGTATTTCGTTAGATGTCATCATAATGACTTTATTTAGAATCAATTGTTAAAGTAAAACCGCTTCTGGTTTTTGGCCAAATTTTGGCAGACTGCAAAATTATAACTTTTTTCTTGGATTTCATTATCTTTGCGAGATATGTCAAGTTTCAGAAAATATAAACTGAACCCGGAAACGCTGCTGTATGAGATTGAAAAAGTCTCGGCGAAGTCGCGTGTCCTGAAATCGCTGATGCTGCTGATTGTCAGCCTGGCTCTTTCCGGAGTTTATCTGTGGGTGTTCACGTCAGTCCTGGGTTTGGAATTGCCGAAGACAGTGTGGCTGAAGAAGATAAATGCCAGATGGGTCTCCAAGATGGAATTGATGAACAGGCAGCTTGACGTGTACGATGAGACTTTGCAGGGACTCAGCATAAGGGATGATGAAATATATCGTAACATATTCGGTATGAATACAATACCTGCCGAAGTGAGGAATGCGGGGTTCGGTGGAGTAAACAGATATGCCTTTCTTGACAATATGCTGAGCAGTCCGCTTCTGAAGAATACCACAATGCGTATGGATATGCTCACGAAAAAGTCGTATGTGCAGAGCCGTTCATTCGATGATGTGGAGGCGTTGTCGAAAAGGGCCGGAGATATGGCTTCCTGCATACCGGCGGTGATTCCGATTTTCCCGGACAAGACAAAGTACAGACTGTCAAGCACATTCGGCTACAGGTCCGACCCTATTTCCGGCAAGAGGAAAATGCATACTGGGTTTGATTTCGCCTGCAAGCCTGGCAATCCTGTATATGCTACAGGAGACGGAGTGGTGGCTTCCGTGTCGTTTGATTTGTTCAATTACGGCAACTCGGTGATTATCGACCACGGATTCGGATACAAGACAAGGTATGCGCACCTGAAAACCGTTTACGTGAGCGAAGGAATGTCCGTCAAGCGTGGCGAATGTATAGCGGAGAGCGGTAACACCGGCAAATCTACGGGCCCGCACCTGCATTACGAAGTGATGTACAAAAGCGGCTATGTAAATCCGGTGAACTATTTCGACCTTGAAATGCCGATGGATGAATACCGAGCTATGATAGACAAGGCTTCGAAGGAGTCGGACAACATTATGATAATGGGAAAGAATATCCCTAAAATCAAGAAATAGCGGGGCTTATGAGTAACAGATACATATTCGACCGCGATTTCAATCTTCGCAAAGTGACTCATTCGATATGGGAGATCCTGTGGACTTGCCTGAAATGGGTCATCGCATCCGCGTCGCTGGCGTCATTCTGCTATCTGCTGTTCTCGTTTGTAATCAGTACAGACGAGGAGAAAAGGTTGCGCAGGGAAAACAAGATGTATGAGAAACTCTATCCGGAATTGAAGAACAAGGCGGAGCTGTTGGGCGATGAAATGAAGGATCTTCAGTACAGGGATGCTACCATATATAAACAGATCTTCAACGCGAACGCTCCTTCGGTGGATCCTCAGAGCGCGGACCTTTTCGTGTTCGCCAATGACTCCATCGCCGATAAAGATATTGTGGAATATACTCAGCGGAAGGCTTCGACTTTATTCCAACTTGTCGACAGTGTGAATGTCAACCTTGGTCAGATTATTTCCGAATCAAAAAAGACTTCCGGGAAATTTCCCCCGATGGCAGTGCCGGTGGACGGCTTGAAATATGCGCAGGTGGGAGCTTCGGTCGGAATGAAACTCAATCCTTTCTATAAAGTTCAGACTCAGCATAATGGCATCGACCTGATTGTAGGTCAGGGGACTCCTGTGCTGGCATCAGGGGACGGCATCGTTAGGGATGTCCGCAGGTCCGGCAAGGGGCTCGGCAATGTGGTGGAGATTGAACACGAGGGAGGTTTTGTGTCGGTGTATGCTCATCTGGATGAATTGTCTGTGAGAAAAGGCGAGCAGGTGAAGACTGGGAAGAAAGTGGGGACGGTCGGAGTGTCGGGAAATTCATTCGCACCTCATCTTCACTATGAAGTGCACAAGGACAGCCTGGTTCTTGACCCGGTGAACTTCTTTTTCGCTTCCTATTCTCCCGATGAATATGTGAAGGTGGCCTATATGGCCGCTACAACAGGTCAAAGTATGGATTAAATTATGGAAAAGCTCTTTTATTCAATTGGCGAAGCTGCTGAAATGCTCGGGGAAAATGTCTCCCTGGTGCGCTATTGGTCAGATACTTTCAGTAAATTTCTCAAGCCGCACCGCAATAGTAAGGGCAACAGGATGTACACTGTTGCTGACCTGGATGTGCTCAAGCAGATTTATCATCTGGTCAAAGTCAATAAAATGACTCTCGACGGTGCCAAAAAGAAGATGACTGAAGACCGCAAGAGCGTGGAAAGCAGAGTTAAGGCGGTTGATTGCCTGAAGGCGATACGTATGCAGTTGGACGAAATAAGAAAGACTCTATAACTATGACAGTCAGAGATATAACGGATGTTCTCGAATCATTCGCCCCGTTGGGAATACAGGAAAAATGGGATAACAGCGGACTTATAATCGGGTCTCCCTCATCTGCCGTGCACGGGATTCTGGTCGGATTTGACTGCACTCCGGAACTTGTTGACGAGGCGGTTGCAACGGGAGCGGATATGATTGTAACCCATCATCCGCTTATTTTCGGGGGAGTGAAGAAAATCAGTCCGGATGACCAGACGGGCCTGGCTATAATGAAGGCGATTTCTTCCGGAGTAGCGGTTTATGCGGCTCATACAACGGCAGACAAGGTTCTGGAAGGCGTAAGCGGGGCGATGGCGAAACGGTTGGGATTGATAAATGTGTCGATACTTGAGCCTGATGGAGATGCTGCGGGGCTTGGTGCTGTCGGTGATCTGCCGAGACCGGTGTCGTCTGATGAAGCTATCAAAATGGTGAAAGAGGCCTTCTCCCTGAAATGTCTGAAATGCTCAAAGCCGATATCTTCAGAGATAAAGAAGATTGCAATGTGCGGAGGCAGCGGGGCGTCGCTCATTTCCGAAGCGATGGCTTCAGGAGCACAGCTATATATAAGCGGTGATATCTCGTATCATCATTTCTTCACCTCCGGTGACTTTATGATTATGGATATCGGACATTTTGAAAGCGAAGTGGATATAGTGGATATTTTATTTTCCTTGTTAACGAAAAATTTTCCTAACTTTGCAGTTCGCAAAAGTGGCGGGCTGGATGAAAGCAATCCGGTCTGCTGGTTTTAAGAGTTACCTAATGTAAATTATATATAATTCAGATATGGCCAAGAAAATCAAGAAAGTTGAAACTCCAATTGACCAGAGAGAGACTTTCGTATCTATTCAGAAAAATTTCGCTGACTCAGAGATGAGCGTCGAGGAGAAGCTCAGAACATTGTATTCTCTTCAGGAGGCAGATTCCGCAATTGATAAAATTCTTCAGCAGAGAGGTGAACTTCCGGTAGAAGTCGAGAATCTGGAGAATGAAGTCGCTGAATTGAAAGCTAAGGCTGTGCAGGTAAATGCCGAGATTGATGAGGCGAATGAGGCCATCACCGGTTACAAGCACGAGATTGTGGTTTGTGATACCACAATCGAGAAATATAAAAATCAGATGGATTCCGTCACCAATAGCCGTGAGTATGATTCTCTCTCAAAAGAGGCTGAGAACCAGGAACTTCTGAGACAGATTGCGCAGAAGAAGGTGACAGATACCAAAGATGAGATTCTTCAGAAGAAGACTGTTCTCGCAGACTTGAAAGAAGAAATCAGCGTACGCAGCGAGGACCTCAAGGCAAAGAAGGAAGAACTTGCACACATCGTTGAGGAGACCTCTAAAGAGGAGAAGGCTCTCCGTGCCAAGAGAGACGAGTGCGCTGCCCTTATCGACGCCAGGACAATGAGCGCATACGAGCGCATCCGCGAGAGCGAGAAGAATCACCTTGCAGTCGTAAGCGTATATTACAGCAGTAGTAAAGACAGCGAAGGTGTAGATTCCAAGAATACTGATGTAAGGAAAGGAATCAGCGACGGTACATTGAGCGGAGCCTGTGGCGGATGCTTCAGCACCATCATCCTTCAGCGTCTTCTTGACGTATATTCAAACAAGAAACTCGTTATCTGCGAACACTGCGGCAGAATTATTGTCAGCGACGAAATCGCAGGCAAGGCTTAAGCTTGACGCGAATCTTAGCTTCTTATGCCTGAATCGAAAAAGAAATCCAGAAGCAAGGCAGAGAAAAAACCGAATCTAGACTCTCTTGGGGCGGAAATGGGTACCAAACCGCCTCAGGCCGTAGATTTCGAAGAGGCTGTTCTCGGTGCATTGCTTATCGAGCCGAGTTGCGTGGACGAAGCTATGGAGGAGCTTTCTCCGAGCTGTTTCTACGAACCTAAGCACAAGATGATATATGAGGCTATGGTGAAGCTCGTCAATGAGCACGTCGCCATAGACCTTCTTTCAGTTTCCCAGAAACTTAAGGAGATGAATAATCTCGAGGCGGTAGGGGGAACTGTCACTCTTGCAACCCTGTCCCAAAAGATAGGCGCTGCGGCCCACGTGGAGTATTATATCAAGATTCTCAAGCAGAAGTGTATTCAGAGGGACCTTATCACGGCGTCGTATGACATTCTCAAGGATGCGTATGATGATTCTGTTGATGTGGATGACCTCATAGACAACTCACAGTCAAAGATTTTTGCCGCCATCCAGAACAATGTGAAGAAGGATGTGCAGGATGTGGGGTCTGTCTTGAGCAATGCGATGAAGGAAATAGAGGAGATGCAGGGTCAGTCCGGCATCAGCGGCGTTCCTTCCGGCTATGCCAGCATTGACAAATACACTCTTGGATGGCAGAAATCAAACCTCATCATCCTGGGTGCGCGTCCTTCAGTCGGAAAGACTGCGTTTGCATTGAACATCCTGCGAAATGCGGCTGTGGACAACAATATGCCGGTTGCGATATTCTCGCTGGAAATGTCGGCGCTTGAGTTGGTCAAGCGTCTTATGACTACCGAATCAGGTCTTGCAGCAGAGAAAATCAAAGGAGCGGAAAAGCTTGATCAGACAGACTGGGAGCAGTTGCATTACAGCACCAAGGCTTTGGCAAAGGCACCTTTGTACATCGATGACACACCGGGTATTTCCGTGATGGAGTTCAGGACCAAGGCGAAACGTCTTGTGAAGTCCAAAGGCGTGAGATTCATCATCGTCGATTATCTTCAGTTGATGTCAGGCCCTGCTGAATTGCGCGGAATGCGTGAGCAGGAAGTCGCGGCGATTTCAAGAACATTGAAAGGTACGGCGAAGGAGTTGGAGATTCCGATTATGGCATTGTCACAGTTGTCGCGTAACTCCGTACAGCGTACCAACAGCAACAACCGCCCTATGCTCAGCGACTTGCGAGAGTCAGGTTCTATCGAGCAGGATGCGGATATCGTGCTGTTCGTTCACAGACCGGATGCAATAGGTCTGGGCGACACTGTAGAAGACAGGGAATATACTGAGATAATCATAGCGAAAAACCGTAACGGTCAGATCGGCACTATTCCGATGAAATTCAAGGGCGCTCAGGTCCGTTTTGTCGAGGAGAGTGACGGATTGGGGTCAACTTATGAGTCCGCTATGAATTCGGATCTGGGGGCAGGCGGTTTTCCCGGACCTCAGCCGGGTGGAGAGCAGGGTTTTCCGGATGTCGGATTTTCTTCTGGTGCGGGTGAATTCAGCAATAACGATTTCGGAAATTTCTGATGAAAGAGCTGATTACAAATTCCATATTGGCATTCTTGCTGCTACTTCAACTGCCTGCAGGTGCGACTGAGCCTTTGAAAGGCGCGAATTGCATACCTGTAAAAAGCCTTGCAGAAAGCAAACTGGCTTACAAGGGGGGTGAGAGGTTGGAATTTGTGATTCATTACAAGTGGGGTGCAATCAATTCAGACGTTGCAAAAGCGAACGTCAAGCTGGATACTATGACGCTTAACGGCGTGCCGGTATTCCATTGTTCAGTCTATGGAAGGACTGCCAGATTTTACGATATGTTCTTCAAGGTCAGGGAAGATTTCCAGTCCTGGTTCACGAGGGACGGCATTGTGCCGGTGAAATTCACCCGAGACTCGAGAGAAGGCAATTATTACGCGGTAAACAAGTACGATTACGTATGGGAACCTGACGAGACCAAGCATATAGATGCGGAACTGGAGTCTTCCAGAAGGCCTGTCAGAAATGAGCAGATTGCGCTTACCGGCTGCACTTATGACCTTCCGTCCCTATTCTTTATGGCGAGAAATATGAATTTCGCCAAGGTCAAGCCCAATGTGAAATATCCGATGACATTTGTCATAGATGACGACATATACAATGTTTATTTCATTTGGCTCGGCAGGGAGAAAAAGGCAATCAAAGGGGTTGGGACTGTGCAAACAATGAAATTTGCGGCGAAACTGATTGCCGGAGACGTTTTCGGAAGCGGTCAGGATATGTTCGTCTGGATAAGCGAAGATGAAAACCGTATTCCGGTCTATTTCGAGGCGCCTTTGCGTGTCGGAACTGCAACTGGATGGCTGTCGAACTGGAAGAATCTCAAGCATCCGTTTGAGTCCAGAATAAGCACGAAATGATGATGAAAGGAGAGATTTCACATAAAGGAAAGGTCCTTGAGGTCAATGACTCGGTCATTCGTGTGGAGATGATATCCAGCTCCGCGTGTTCGGCCTGCCACGCCGCAGGTCTGTGCTCTATGGCGGAGTCGGTCAAGAAGATAGTGGAGATTCCGCGCGCCGGTAATGACGGATATGTGCCCGGTGAAGAAGTGGATTTGCTGCTTGCGCCTTCAATGGGAATGAAGGCGGTGATGCTGGCGTATGTGATTCCGCTGTTTGTATTATTGATAATATGTGTGTCCCTGTCATATACGGGAATACACGAACTATATATAGGTATTGCAGGACTTTCGGGTATTGCTGTCTATTATCTGGCTGTTTATCTGCTCAGAGATAGGCTGGCGTCCGAATATGTGTTCTGCATCAGGAAGAACAACAATCTCAATTCAGTAATAAGATGACTTCAACAATTATTTGGACAATCGTGGTTATTGCTGCTCTGGGTCTTATTCTGGCAGTGGTCCTTTACCTTGTGGCTGAAAAGTTCAAGGTGGAAGAGGATCCACGCATAGAAGAGGTCGAGAAGGTGATGCCAGGTGCCAATTGTGGCGGCTGCGGTTTTGCAGGTTGCCACGCTTTCGCTGAGGCGGCTGTTAAAGCGTCGAATCTCGACAAGAATTATTGTCCTGTCGGCGGCAATGCGGTAATGCAGAAAGTTGCGGCTATTCTCGGCTATGAGGTAAAGGAAAAAGCTCCTATGGTGGCTGTGGTCCGTTGTAACGGTACCTGTGAAAACAGGCCGAAGACTAATGAGTATGACGGATACAAGTCCTGCAAGGTCAAGGCTGCTCTGTACAGCGGAGATACCGGATGCCAGTTCGGTTGCCTTGGTTGCGGAGACTGCGTGGAAGCCTGCCAGTTCGGTGCTCTTTCAATGGATGAAAAGACAGGACTCCCTGTAGTTGACGAGAGCAAGTGTGTCGCTTGCGGCGCTTGCGTAAAGGCTTGTCCTAAATCCATCATTGAACTTAGAAACAAAGGTCCGCGCGGTATGCGCGTCTATGTGTCCTGCGTCAATAAGGACAAAGGTCCTGTTGCACGCAAGGCCTGCAAGGCTGCCTGCATAGGATGCGGACTCTGTGCCAAGACTTGTCCTCACGAGGCTATCACAGTCGAGGGCAATGTGGCATACATTGATTATACGAAGTGCAAACTGTGTCGCAAATGCGTTGTGGTATGTCCTACAGGTGCAATTCACGATGTGAATTTCCCTATACCTGTTGACAGGACAAAGAAACCTGCTCCTGTGGCAAAACCTGCTGCAGCACCTGCTGCCGCGGCTGCGAAAGCCCCTGTGGCAAACGCTCCTGCAGTTGAAAAGCCTGCTGTTGAATCAGCAGCTCCGGTAGCTGAAAAACCTGTTGCAAAGCCAGTTGCAGAAAAGTCAGAAGTTAAAGAATAAGGAGAACCGACAATATGAAGAGAACATTTTCAATAGGTGGTGTACATCCTGCAGACAATAAGATTTCACGCGGTTGCGCGATAGAAGTCCTGCCTACACCTCCGACTGTATATCTTTCTGTAGCACAGCATATCGGAGCTCCAGCAAAACCGATCGTAGCTGTCGGAGACAAAGTCAAGACCGGCCAGCCTATAGCTGAACCGGGCGGATTCGTATCTGCATACATCCATTCATCAGTTTCCGGTACCGTGAAATCAATCGGACCGCGCAAGGACCTTGCGGGAAACGTTCAGACCTGCATCGAGATTCAGGTTGAGGGAGATGAGTGGGCAGAAGGAATCGACAGGACAGATACCCTTGTGACCGAGTTCACCGATGACAACAAGGTCATAATGGACAAAATCAAGATGGGCGGAGTAGTAGGTCTTGGCGGAGCTACATTCCCGACCCACGTAAAACTTTCACCTCCTCCGGGAAAGAAGTGCGAGATGCTGATTATCAACGGTTGCGAATGTGAACCGTATCTGACATCCGACTTCCGTACGCTCCTCGAGAAGGGTGAGCAGGTTGTAGTCGGTACTGCCATCATCAAGCAGGTGCTCGGTGTGGCTGAGGCTACAATCGGAATAGAGGACAACAAGCCTGAGGCAATCGAGCATATTGAGAAGATTCTCGCCGATTTCAAGAAGAAATCTTCCAAGTTTGACGGCATCAAAGTTCTCAGCCTGATGAAGAAATATCCGGAAGGCGGTGAGAAACAGTTGATTGACGCGGTAATGCATCGTCAGGTGCCTTCAGGAGCGCTTCCGATTGATGTTGGAGCTGTCGTTCAGAATGTTGCGACTGCGCTTGCAGTATATGACGCTGTTCAGAAGAACAAGCCTATCATCGACAATTCAGTTACAGTTACCGGTACCTGCCTCCCTGCAGACAAACAGCACAACTATCTTGTACGTGTCGGCACTCCGCTGTCATATATTATTGAACAGATGGGCGGTGCTCCGGACGATGCCGTGAAAGTGATAAGCGGAGGTCCTATGATGGGTAAGGCTATCGCCAATCTGGATGCTGCTACACTTAAAGGTACGTCAGCGCTGCTGTTCCTTACTGCTGAGCAGACAGAACGCAAGCCGGAAGGAAACTGCATCAGATGCGGCAAATGTGCAGAGGCTTGTCCTATGGGACTGGAGCCGTATCTGTTGAACAGACTTGCCCGCCACAATATGACAGAGGACCTGGAAGCCAATGCTGTTCAGGATTGTATCGAGTGCGGATGCTGTCTGTACAGTTGTCCTGCATATATTCCGCTTCTGGATATCATCAGACCGGCTAAAGGTCAGGTGATGGGCATTATCAGGGCAAGAGCCGCAGCTGCAAAAGCAGCCGCAGCAGCCGCTCAGCCGGCACCTCAAAAATAAGTTGAACGTTAAACCAACAATATACGATGAATAGACTTTTGGTTTCACCGGCTCCGCATATACACGCGGCAGTTTCCACCAAGTCGCTTATGCGTGACGTGGTCATTGCCCTGTTGCCGGCTGTCATCGTCTCGGTCGTTTTCTATGGCCTTGGCGAAATCGTTGTTCTCGGTGTGAGCGTGCTCTCCTGCATCCTCATCGAGTACCTTATCACAAGATATTTACTGAAGAAGCCTTCCACAGTCGGAGATTATTCTGCGGCAGTGACAGGAGTGCTTCTCGCATTGAACTTGCCATATACGACTCCTTGGTGGGTCGTGCTTATCGGCGCGCTGTTCGCCATCGGCGTAGTGAAGATGACATTCGGCGGTATAGGACAGAACCTTTTCAACCCTGCAATCGCAGGCCGTGTGTTCCTGCTCGTATCATTCCCTAGCTATATGACAAGCTGGAGTATGCCTCAGGGACTCTTCGGCGTTGATGCAGTTTCAGGTGCAACCCCTCTCGGACTCATCAACGAGGGCCTTATGGGCGGTCTTACTGTTCCTGAAATAATGTCTGCAAACGGACTCTCATACACCCAGATGCTTTTCGCCAATATTGGCGGCTCTGTAGGTGAGATTTCCGCACTCGCATTGCTCGCAGGTTTCGTCTATCTGCTTGTCCGCAAGGTGATCAAGCCTTATATCACCCTTTCAATCTGGGGTACTGTCGCTTTGGTGTCATTGATATTCTGGCTTGCGGCTCCGGACAGATTCACGGATCCTCTGTTCAACCTTCTTTCCGGAGGTATGATTCTCGGTTCCTGCTTTATGGCAACTGACTATGCGACATCTCCTATGTCAGTCAAGGGAGGTATCGTCTATGGTATTGGAATCGGTTTCATTACATTGATGATCAGATACTTCGGTTCATATCCTGAAGGAATGTCGTTCGCTATTCTCATAATGAACGCCACAGTTCCGCTGATCAATATGTGGTTTCATCAGAAAAAGTACGGGAGGAAATAACAATGGCAGCTAAATCAACATTGAAAAATATGGTTCTCTGTCTGTTCGGCACGACTCTCATCTGCTCAGCCGTATTGGCCGGGGTGTATGCCGTGACTGCCGAGCCGATAGCGAAAACTAACGAGGCGTTGCTGAAAGCATCCGTAGCCAAGGTTCTTCCTGAAGGCGGTGAAATTTCCGACGCTATGCCTTGCGAAGTCGGCGGACAGCCTTCAGAGTGCTACCAGTGCACCAAAGACGGTGAAGTGATCGCTGTGGCAGTGAAATCTACGGTAGTAGGTTTCGGCGGACCGCTTGTGCTTATGGTGGGAATCCTCAGTGACGGAACTGTTTACAATACAGCAGTCCTGTCTCACAGCGAGACTCCGGGACTTGGTGCGAAATGTACATCAGACGAGCACTTTATGTCTCAGTTCAGAGGCCTGAACCCTGAGCAGAAGAAACTTTCCGTCAAGAAGGACGGCGGTGACATTGATGCTATAACGGCATCTACAATCACTTCCAGAGCTTACACACTCGCAATCGACAACGCGCTTCATTCATTGACAACATTGCCTGAGGAAGGTGGCGAACCTGTCGTTTCAGAATCTGTTGCAGAATAAGGAGGATAGAACAATGACAAAATTACAACTTATCACTAAAGGACTTGTCAAGGACAACCCTACATTTGTTCTTATCCTTGGTATGTGTCCTACATTGGCGACAACGACATCCGCAATCAACGGACTCAGTATGGGTCTCGCGACGTTGTTCGTGCTGATTCTTTCGAATATGGCGATTTCAGCCATAGCTCCGGTCGTTCCGGACAAGGTGCATATTCCTGTCTATATCGTGGTCATCGCCACATTCGTGACTGTGCTCCAGTTCCTTATGCAGGCTTACACTCCGGCAATATATTCGACCCTCGGTCTGTTCATTCCGCTTATCGTGGTGAACTGTATCGTGCTCGGACGTGCTGAGGCGTTCGCCAACAAGAACGGCGTAATAGATTCCGCTCTGGACGGTCTTGGAGTAGGGCTCGGATTTACTTGCTCGCTTACTGTCATCGGTCTTGTACGTGAAATTCTCGGAAGCGGTTCCGCATTCGGCTTCAAATTCATTCCGGGCGACGGTATCCTCGCATTCGTGATGGCACCGGGAGCATTCCTCGTGCTGGGTTACCTGATGGTGTTGTTCAATAAGTTTCTGAAGAAATAATAGGGTCTGATTATGGAAATATTACTTATTATAATATCCGCAATATTTGTAAACAATATTGTCCTTGCTCAGTTCCTCGGTATTTGTCCGTTCCTGGGCGTTTCCAACAAGCTTTCCACTGCGACAGGTATGTCAGCTGCGGTCTGCTTCGTGATTACGTTGGCTACACTTGTGACATATCTTCTCAATAATTATGTCCTTGTGCCTCTTCAGCTCGAATTCCTCCAGACGATTTCGTTCATTCTCGTCATCGCCGCCCTTGTGCAGATGGTGGAGATTGTGCTCAAGAAAGTCAGCCCGTCGCTTTATCAGGCTCTCGGAATTTTCCTTCCGTTGATCACCACCAACTGTACAGTGCTCGGTGTCGCCATTACCGTGGTTACCAAGGAATTTACATTCGGTTTGCCTTCCCATATGCTAGGACTCGGCGAGGCTGTGCTCTATGCCTTCGCTACATCGGTAGGTTACGGCCTGGCAATGGTGTTGTTCGCAGGTATGCGTGAGCAGCTTGCACTCAGCAATGTTCCAAAGGCTTTTCGTGGCATTCCTATCGCGCTGATTACCGTAAGTATCCTTGCGATGGCGTTTATGGGATTCTCCGGTATGGTCAAATAGCGAATATCATAAATTTTGCTATATTTGCGCGTGTTAACGTGTATTTGGCTACTGAATAAATTCAAAAGCCTCTAAATCTGGTTGCGGATATTCTGTAACCGTAAATTTTATAGAAAATGAAAAAAGCAATTATTGTTATTGCAGCCGTGTTAGGTTTTGCAGTAATGGCTTCCGCTCAGCCTAAGGCTATCGGTGGAAGGCTCAGCACTTGGGGTGGACTTGAGGTTAGCTATGAGCACTATCTCGGAAATCCTAACTTCCTCGAAGTGAATGTCGGAATGAACTGGTATGGTGGCGGATGCGGCGCAGAGGCCACAGGTGTCTATAACTTCACTTTTGCTCAGCCTGCCTGGACTCCAAGAGGAAACTGGGCTTGGTATGCAGGTCCTGGTCTTACTCTCGGCTCTACACACTACAATGACGCAAGCAACTTCTTCTTCGGTATCGTAGGTCAGGTTGGTCTTGAATACACATTCTGGTTCCCGCTTCAGCTTTCAGCTGACCTCCGTCCGGTATTCGGATTCTGCGACGGTGAGTTCTGGATGAACGGTTTGTTCGGATTTGCTCCGACTCTCGGTATCAGATATAGTTTCTAAAAACAACGTAAATTCAATAGCAAGTGGTTGGCTGAAAGCGATTTTAGTCAACCACTTTTGTGTAATTACGATGAATGGAATTGGAAAAAAAATCCTGTCCGGATTGAGTTTGCTGGTCTCTGTAGTCATGCCTCTTGCAGGCCAGTCTTACTCATATATGCAGCAATTCTCTGTTGATGAAGGACTTCCGCATACGGATGTATCTTCTATCCTGCAGGATGAGGATGGGTATATCTGGATAGGAACATATTCAGGTTTATGCCGATATGACGGCAATCGGCTTCAGTGCTGGGATATGTCCAATTCCATTCTTCAAAGTTCCAGAATACGTTCTTTATTGCTTTCCGGCAATCTGCTTTACATTGGGACAGATAACGGAGGTATCACCATCTACGACACGCGATCTGAAAATTTCTTCAAGAATATCGAAGTCCCGGGGAATTGCGTGAATTGCCTGTTTCCTTCTTATGACGGAAAATCTGTCTGGGCCTGCACCGGTGATGCTCTCTTGCAGGTGACAATAGACGGTGACAACTATAATACCTCGTCATACGCCTTGCAAAGTTATTCCAAAGCTGGGTGTGCTGTCAATGCGGATGAATTGCTGATAAGTGCTTCGGGAAGTCTCGGCATTTTCAGTAAACAAGACGGATTCCGCAAAATAAAAGACGGGCTTTTCGTTAATTCATTTCTTAGGGTCTCGGAAGATAAATTCATACTGGCGGCATCTCAAGGTTCTTATATCTACGATTTAAAGAGCGATGATGTAATCTGCCTCAATCAATTCGATTCACGAAGCGCGTTTCTTGCCGATGATGGGAACGGCTTTATAGTCTGTACTGCACATCACGGGATTCTTTATTATGACAAGAACTTTTGCCTCGCAGATGAAGTTGTGCCTTGGAATGCTTCATCTCAAAGCACTGACATAGAACTGTCGACTATATTTTGCGATGATGCCGGAGTTCTCTGGTTGGGAACTAACGGCAGCGGATGCTTCAGAAGTACAAAGACGGGCAGAGCATTCAGACTTTACAAGCCTTTTCCTGAGGGAGGAAGCCAGATAGTCACTATGTTTGTGGACAGCGCGGACCGGCTTTGGGTAACTTCAAGAGACGGCGGGGTGTCCGTGCTTCAGGGAAATGAATTCAAGCAACTGGATTCCCGTTCTCTTTATTCATTAGGTTCTATGCCGATTTCAGCCATTTATGAAGATGGAAATGGTAATATGTTGCTTGGCGCTTGGAACAATGGAGTCTCTGAAATAAGGGGACAAGAAGTGAAAAATGCTTGCGAAGGAAAGAGCTTTCAATTGAACAGGCTGTCCGGACTGCCTTCGCAACTGAGTGTATATAAATTTGCCACGGATTCCTTTGGCAGACTATGGATTACAACCGACAACGGCGTCTATCGTTCCGGGATATCCGACATTCATTCGAAGTGGGACAATCTGCGCTACTCCAGAAAGGATACTTCTACTATAAGCGATAATTTCACAACTGACATTCTGATAGACGGGAAGAATGTGTGGATAGGCTCACGTGCAAGCCTTAACCGAATAACTCTGTCAGACGATGGCGCGATTATCAAAACGGAAAGGGTTTATGTGAGAGCGAAAGACAGTCTGGGCGAATTCGTGTCGTTTATCCATAAATCGTCAGATGGCTCGTTATGGGTATCCATACTTGGGCTCGGCTTAGCCAAGATGACTGACGATGAGGGTGAGTATGGTTTTAAGGTCTATAACAAGAATAGTTGTCCTGATTTCGTCAACAATGAATTTGAGTCATTGCAGGAAGACGCTCACGGAAACTTCTGGCTTGGAGGATTCGGAATTACCAAATTCTCTCCGGAAACAGGAGCGGCAAGGGTTTATACGCGTAAGGATGGACTGCAAAGCAACTCGTTCAAGATATGGGATTCAGCCAGATTTTCGGATGGGCGTATGGCTTTCGGTGGCATAAATGGCTTGAATGTTTTTTTTCCGGACGACATAAGAAACAATGAATATGATGTTAAGGTAAGGATAACGTCGATAGGGATTAATGGAGAGGAAGCTGTAGACAGAACAAAGCCACTGAAACTAAATCATAAGAAGAATAATCTACAGCTCGGATTTTCCTCGATGAGTTACAGTGTGCCTGAGCAGAATAGGTACAAATATAAGATGAAAGGGCTTGATGAAGGATGGCATTATACAGACGGAACAAATCCAAGCGCTTCTTATTTGAATCTGAGCCCGGGGCGATACACATTCGTCGTTTATGGCTCAAACAGTGATGGCGTATGGGGAACTGAGCCTGCAAGTCTTGCGCTGCGAATATTTCCGCCTTGGTATTTGTCTCTGACTTCCAAGATTTGCTACCTTATTGCACTTATTGTGTTTGCAGTAGCATTTGTCCGTTTTCAAAGAAAGAGACTGGATGAAAGGCACAAAAGGGAAATGTCCGAGAAACTCGCTGAAGAACAACGGGAAAGGAATGAAGAGGAACTCAAATTCCATACAGACTTCCTTCACGAGATACGTACTCCGCTTACGCTTATCTCAACCCCGGTTGAGGAACTCCTCTTGAATCCTAATTTGGGTAAAGGAACGCTCAGCCGTCTGCATCTTGTAGAGAAAAGCGTAAATATACTGCAGAAACATATAGAATCGGTGACGGATCTGCGCAAATATGACAATGGTAAAGTAAGTTTGCACGTGGTGGAAGTAGATTTCTCAAGATTCACTGAAGAAATATGCCTGCTTTTCCAGCCTTTGGCTTCTTCCCGAGGATACGAATTCAATTTGAAGATAAATACATTGCCGGAAAAGGTGTTCATAGACAAGGATGGGATGGAGAAAGTGATTCTTAATCTGATGTCCAATGCCGTGAAATACTCTCCGGAGCGTGGTGGAAAGATAGAAGTAAACCTGTCTTCAACTGAGAATGGGGCACTTTTAAGTGTGTCTAACTTGGGAATCGGCATTCTTCCGGAGGATTTGCCTTATGTCTTTGACCGTTTCACGCAGGGAAAGAACAATGACAGGGGCGGAATGGGTATAGGTCTGTCCATAAGCAAGTCGGTAGTGCTTTCTCACAGAGGCAAGATTTGGGCTGAGTCTGTTCCCGGTGGCGAGACTGTGTTTTACGTTCAGATTCCTTACGGCAGCGCTCATTTCAAGGCTGAGGATATAGATAAAGAGTATCATAACAGTGATCATATCTCCAATTATGATTCTCTTGCTGAGTTTACTCCACCGATAGTCGGGACTGTCAGCGGTGCGGAACGTGCCGAGAGCGTGCTTGTCGCTGACGACAGCAAAGAACTACTGGGATATTTGTCTCAACTGTTGTCATCCAGATATAACGTTCTGACTGCACCTGATGGTGAAAAAGCCTATGAAATGGCAATTTCGGAGCAGCCTGATCTGGTGCTTACCGATGTCGTTATGCCTAGATTGAACGGACTTGAGTTGTGCAGGCGAATAAAGGAAAACAATGTCACTTCACATATTCCGGTTATACTTATTTCAGCAAGAGATCTTCCTGTCTATAAGATGGAGGGATATCAAATGCTTGCTGATGACTATATAACAAAGCCTTTCCACGCAGAATTGCTTCTTTCCCGCATTGATAACCTAATCCGTCAGAGAGAGTGTATGAAACAGGCTTTCCGTACGGAAGTTAATGTTGAGCCTTCTGCAGTTACTGTCACTTCTGTTGACGAGAAATTCATACGTTCGTGCATCAACGATATAGAAGAACATATCGGGGAGGTAGATTATGGAGTGGATGAACTGTGCCAGAATATAGGCTACTCACGTCCGCAACTTTACAGAAAAATCAAATCAATCACGGGTATGTCCGCAATTCAATTCCTCCGCAGCATCCGGCTCAAGCGGGCGGCTCAGCTGCTTTCTTCGGGTGGCGGAATGAACGTTGCGCAGGCGATGACTGCCGTCGGTTTTAACAATATCTCATATTTTTCAAAGATATTTTTCGCTGAATTCGGAGTGCTCCCTAAAGATTACAAAGGCTGATTGTGTGCTCGTGAAATGTACTTTATATCAAAAGTGCTAAAATATGAACGATTTGTAAAAACGCTCATACGCATATCGTCATATCTTCGTTTTGCGGTCGGGACATAGGAATGTCTTTCCGCCATAATCGGTAACAAACTAAAGATACTAATACCAATTTTTATGAAAAAAATCTTATTGGCTGCGGCCACTTGCGGAGTTATCTTCGCAGTATCCTGTAAGAAGGAGGATAAAACCATTGACAAAGATTTCTCGTATAGCATTCCTACAGAGGCTATCGTTGGGAACAGCGTTGTTGTGGAGGATCTTTCCATTAACGTTAAATCACGTACTTGGACATTTGAGGACGCTCTTCCTGAGACTTCAACAGAGTCCAAAGTAAGCGTAACCTTCCGCAAAGAGGGAGAAAAGAAGGTGACCCTCACCGTGAATTATGCGGATGGAACTAAAGATGAAGTAACCAAGACTGTATCTGTAAAGGACTTCTTCTCAGCATCTATTCACGCAGAAGGACTTACTCCTAATCATTGTGCGGCAAAAGGTAAAGAGATTACTTTCTCCCTCGATCCGCTTGAGAATAAGTCAGGTCTTGATTTGACTTATGCCTGGACATTCCCGGGAGCTACGCCTGCAACTTCTACTGAGGCATCACCTAAGGCGGTGTGGAACTCACAGATAAACGAACTGGAGGTGACTTGTACGGTTACACGTTCAGATGGCGCCAAACTCGAACTTTCATATCCTCTTACAGCGGGTAATTATCCTCTGCTCAAAGTGGATGACTATGACGTTTACGGATTCGAGAAGGGCGAAAGTTGCAACACGGCTTGGTATGACTGGGTCAAGTTCCCTGACGATGCGCAAGCCGGTGAGCATCCGAAAAACTTTACAATTGTTGACGGCGGTGCGAACGGTACAGCCAAAGCGATGAAAATCGACATTTCCGCGATTACTGACGGTCAGAATATATGCGAAATCGCTCACCGTAACAGTTGGCCGACAAATGCTTGGCTTAATGCCGGCAAAAAGTATGAACTTTCATTCTGGCTTAAGAGCGAAGGTGCCTATGCCGCCTGCTATTGGCTTCACATTTACAGCTATTGTCCAACGTGGCTCAACGATCCTCTTCGCGGAGCTTCGGCAAAAGATGACTGGAAAGAAGTGTTCGGATCTGATTTTGTCGAGAGCGGTCAGACAAAGTTGTATGAGAATGCCATTACTAGCATTATACCGGACGAAACAGAAGCGGCAGGATATAGAATCGAAGGCGCTCTTTCATCTGAATGGACGAAATATACCTTCGAGTTCTCTCCTGAAGGAAATGCTGGTGATGTTTATAGGAACTGCTACCTCTGTATGGGAATCAGCGGCATGGGTGCCAAGATCTATATTGACGAGGTTCAGATCAATATGATAGAAGAATAATCATCAACTATTTTACCGATAATGAAACGGCTTTTTCTTTTACTTTCACTGTTGATGGTGACAGCGGGCTCGGCTTTTGCCCAGCAGAAAATTACCGGACGCGTGACTGACACGCACGGTGATCCTATACCGTGGGCTAATGTGTATCCGAAAGGAGCACAGTATGGCACGACTTCAGATAATGACGGCAATTACACGATAACTGTCAAGTCTGCAGATGCTGTTCTGGTCGCATCTTTTCTTGGCTATCAGGATTGCGAAAAAGCCGTTTCCGGTAAAACAGTGATTGATTTCGTTCTTGAATCTGATTCGGATGTGCTTGACAACGCTGTGGTCATCGGTTATGGTACGGCGCGCAGGCAGGATTTGACTGGAAGTGTGGCTTCCATCAACTCTGACAATCTGAAGAATCAGGTGCTTTTCTCTGTTGATGACGCGCTCAAAGGCGGTGTGGCCGGACTTATGGTGTCTTCCACCAGCGGCCAGCCGGGAGCGGCATCCAAAATGCTCATTCGTGGTGCGGCATCTCTTTCCGGATCGACATCGCCTCTTATTGTAGTGGACGGATTTCCGCTCAGCGACGTTTCGACATCTTCCGGAATGGGTATGGGTGGATTGGATTCCCAGATGAGCCCGCTCGCGATGATAAATACAGAAGATATAGCTTCCATCGAAGTCTTGAAGGACGCTTCATCCACAGCAATCTATGGTAACCGTGGCGCGAATGGTGTCATAATGATTACCACCAAGAAAGGGAAGGCATCTTCAGGTCGTATACAGTATAACGGATATGTCAGTATGCAGAACCTGCCTCATAAGTATGATATGCTTGATTTTCAGGGGTATGCGTCTATGATGAATGTTAAAACACCTTCGAACCTTTTGTTCAGCGATTCAAATGGTGACCTACGTGATTTCGATTATAAGAGGATAAAGAGCATAGATTGGCAGGATAAGATTTATCGTACCGGTTTCATTCAGAATCACAATCTTTCGCTTCAGCACTCGACGGACAAGACAAATTTCCTGGTAAGTGCGTCGTATATGCAGAATGAGTCCATCATAATCAATACAAACTGGCAGAAACTTACGGCAAAGGCCAACATTGATCATAAGTTCACTGATAAACTTAAAGTCGGTGTTGATATGAATTATAGCCGGATCGTAGATGACGGTGTGCCTACCTCCGGTGGTGACGGCACAGCAGTCGGAACGGTTATGAGCGCACTCATTTCACAGCCTTTTGACTTGACTGACGAGCAGACGCAGGTGCTTTTCCGACGTGCGGGAGTTGAGCAATATATGATTAACGCCTATAACGAGGGAAACAAGCAGAATCCTGTGACTATGGCGAGCGACATCAAGATGAAAAAGGTCTTGAGCCGAACCATTGTTAACTCTTACGCGCAGTATAATATTCTTGATGACCTTGTGCTGAAAGTAACCGGTGGATTTGACGATTATGCTCTTTCAGACAAACAGTTCTATCCAACCACGACTCCGCGTGGATATTTGTATAATGCGCAGGCTTGTATGGCGAATGTGGCGACTTTCGGGTGGCTTAATGAAAATACTCTTACGTGGTCTCCGACATTTAATGACGTCCATAGGCTTAACCTTATGGCCGGAGTTACGGAACAGGGCTCACGCTACAATTATGTGGCTACAGAAGCGTCTTCTTTCTCGAATGAATCGCTTGGCTACAATAATCTTTCGCTGGCTAAGGACTTCCATTCGTACTCCAACACCAGCAAGAGTTCTATGCTCTCCTTCATCTTCCGTGCGAATTATGCATACAATGACAGATATATAGCTACATTCACTTTCCGCCGTGATGGCACGTCTTCGTTCCTCAAGAACAAATGGGGCTCATTCTTCTCCGGCGCGTTCGCGTGGAATGCAAAGCAGGAGCAATTCCTTAAGTATAACGACGTAATCAGCAGCCTCAAACTCAGAGCGTCGTTAGGAGAGGTCGGAAACTCAAATGTCCCTACGTCAGGTTCATTCGCTCAACTTTATACTACCAGTACGGCTTTCGGCAATTCCATCAGCATAGGCCAGTCGCCTGTCACTCTTGCCAATGAAAACCTTACTTGGGAAAAGACTC
The DNA here is from genome assembly GCA_963617065.1 of Butyricicoccaceae bacterium. Classification (GTDB taxonomy): domain Bacteria; phylum Bacteroidota; class Bacteroidia; order Bacteroidales; family UBA932; genus Cryptobacteroides. The sequence goes on along the minus strand of CAVENC010000008.1, from coordinate 3,211 downwards.
TTGAATATAATCTCGGTTTGGAATTCGGTGTGTTTGACGATAGACTGCGTTTCGACTTGGATCTTTACAATAAAACTACCAGAGACCTTCTTCTGGAAGCTCCGGTGCTGAACATTTCCGGCTATACAAAGGCTTGGCAGAATGTAGGAAGCATACGCAATACCGGACTTGAACTCTCGATGAATGCGACACTTGTTGATAAACGTGATTTCCAGTGGAGTTTGAATGCCAATATAAGCCACAATAAGTCGAAAATTCTTAAACTTGGTCAGAATGGTGCCCCTATTTATCTGGGAATCAACTGTCTTGGTGGCCAGAATGCCGTAATACTCAGGGAAGGTGGCTCTGTCGGAGAAATATACGGATACCGGGCGATAGGACTGTATCAGTTGAATGAATTTACAGCAACTGAAAATCCAACCAAACCTGGAACGTATAATTATACGGTTAAAGACGGTGTGCCTACCCAGGGTGTAGGTGAGCAGCCAGGCTCCATAAAACTTTGGGATAAGGACGGCAACGGAAAAATTGACGACAATGACCGTGAAGTCATAGGCAATTTCCTTCCTGACTTTTATGGTGCATTCTCTACTACTTTCAATTGGAAGTCATTCAATCTGTACCTTGGATTCCAATATTCGCTCGGCAATGAGCTTTATAATGCGAACTATGCTATGATTGCATTCTACAACGGTGACGGTTCCAATCAGGTTGCCCGCTGGAATGACAGATGGACAGTGAATAACCAGAAGTCCCGCTATTATTCGCAGATTTCCAAAGGTCTGGTATCCTCCGCATTCGTGGAAGACGCGTCATTCCTGAGATTTTCTTCAGCCAGACTGACATATACCATTCCGAATAAATTGATTTCCAAGACAAAACATATCGAGAACTTCAAGGTATATGTAGCTGCGGACAATATCTATACGTTCACACGCTATTCCGGATATGATCCGGAAGTAGGTATCAGTCAGAGCAATGCGTCCGCGATACTTTCACAGGGATTTGACTACGGCAATTTCCCTCACGCCAGAACTTTCACTTTCGGCGTCAACATTTCATTCAGATAGGGGAGGAACGAATTATGAAGAAGATTTTTACATTGCTTTGTTGTGCTTTCTGTCTGGCTTCGTGCGATTTCCTCGAAACTACTGTTGAAAGCAATATCACTACTAAGAATTTCTTTAAGACTACAAGCGATTTCGACAGCGCTCTTACAGGAGTTTACTATACATTCACATCAGTGGAATGGGATGCTCAGCATCGTTATGGAAACTATTTCACCGGTTTTATGTATTGGGGACGAATCGGTACAGACGAGGCTTTTGTTTCGTCAGGCAATAACGGGGAAGAACTTATCGGAAACTATACCTATACCCCGGAGAATCTTTTTGTCGAGAAAGTGTGGTTTATGCAATATCTTGGCATTCAAAGGGCGAATGTGGTCATTCATAGGCTCAATGAATATACCGGGAACCAGGTTTCTCAGGATGACAAGAACCGGATTATGGGAGAGGCGCATTTTCTGCGCGCGTGGTTCTATTTCCAATTGGCGCGTTACTATGGGGAAGTCCCTCTTGTATTGGACGAAACCACAGATGTTTCAAAACTGAATACAGAGAAGAAATCACTTGCTGAAGTTTATGCTCAGGTTGTCTCAGATTATGAAACCGCAGAGAAACTTCTTCCTGTAACCAATTCGGTTGGGCACGCCACAAAATATGCCGCTACGGCTCTCAAGGCAAGGGCTTATCTGCAGATGTCCGGAGAACCTCTGAAAGATGCGGCTGCGGCGCAGAAAGCTGCGGAAGCTTGCAAGACGGTAATTCAGAACGGCGGTTACGAGCTTGTGAAGGATTATTTCTCTCAGTTTGATGGCAAGCACGAACACAATAGCGAGTACATATTCGATGTTGAATTCGACAACACGGTAAGCAATTCTCTTTATGGCGGACAGGTTGGAACTGTAGACGGTGTCCCTCACGAGCAGAATGCTTATTGGGCTCAGACGCGCACCTACAAGGAAATGTATGACAAATTCGATCCGGCTGACCTTCGCAGGGAAGCAGTCAATAACGGCGGACACATAGCGGTGGGAGAAAGCGGCAAGGCTGAGATGGTGATGGGCGATCCTGAGTATGCCGGGAACTACTGGATATACAAATTCCGTCATCCTATAGACAAATCTGATCGCGGATCAAGTTGGGCCAACTGGTGTAATAACATCAATTTCCCTATAATCCGTTATGCCGATGTTCTTCTGATGTATGCTGAAGCGGAGAACAGGGCTTACGGCGCTCCAAGCGCAGAGGCCCTTGAATATGTGAATCAGGTGCGTCGTCGTGGCTATGGCAAAGATATTAACACGCCGAATGCTTCTGTCGATCTGCCTATGAGTTCCGGAGCTGACTTCGATGCAGCCATTCTTAAAGAGCGCAGTCTTGAACTTTGCTTTGAAGGCCACAGATGGGCAGACCTGGTGCGTTTCGGAAAACTGCAGGAGGCGTATTCTTCGGTAGGTTATGATGAGAAATTCAAACCTTATTATGACGCGGTACGCGAAAACTGCAAAGAGAAACATTCCATTTTCCCTATTCCTCAATCAGTAATTGATGCTTCCAACGGAGCAATAACACAGAACCCTTTATGGAAATAAAAAGTTTATCATTAGCAATCCTGCTGGCAATAACTGTTTCATTGTCCGCATGCAGCAGGGAATGGATTCCCACCCCGGATCCTGATGATTGCAAATGGCATAACGCGACTGTAGATCCGGACCCCGAACCGGACCCTGATCCTGAACCGGATGAGAATTGGACTGTGGTTGACGGTGCGGGATGCGCACTCGGTGAACTTAAAGTTCTTGAACAGTCGGCAAGCACATTTATGAAAGGCTGTTGGCCTGACGGCAAGTTGATTCCTATCAAGAAAGGCAATCAATGGCAACTCTTCTGGAGCGAGGCTACAGATGCACTTACTTTGGCCGATACCCCTTATCCTGAAGATCATATATCCAAACTTACAGCATCAGCGAAAATTTGGGGCAAAGAGTTCGTACGCATTTACGGGTTCAATGACGGCGGTTCGTGGTTCATAGGAATTTTTCCATTGGATGACAAAGGGCATTATGTCGGATTCTTCCACGCGGAAAGTCACTGGACAAGCGGAAGCGGCGCCCATAAGTCCATAGGCGTGGCATATTCAGATGACT
>CAVENC010000007.1:0-72020 GCA_963617065.1 Butyricicoccaceae bacterium | reverse complement strand
GGTACGGACTTATGGGCACGAAACCGTGAAGGCGGTGGCAGGGCTGAAGCGTAATTCGTTATGAGGCAGGGGGTTATTCGGCAGATTCATTAACGTGTAAACCTAAAAGCAATCTTCGACAGTATTCTATTTGTATTTCGATAGTATTCTACTTGTAAATCCTCGCTACCATAAGTTTGAGATTTTATTCATAAACGCGCTATTGCTGCAAAGGCGTAAAATTTTCCTCGTGATGTCAGTTGTCAGCCTATATGAAGCTCGCTAGATAATTGTCGGTAGTCTCTGACAGAGCGTGGCCGGTCGCAGCCTCGTGAGCGGCTCCCGAAGGAACGAAGCGAAACTCTGGAGGAGACTGCGCCCTTCGCTCAAAGTTACAGGAAAAATTCGCTCCAGTCATCTGCCTCTTTTTGATGTCCTGCGGATGAGGAGTAAGGAATAAATTCGGAGCAACGCGACCGAAGGGGTTTCGGGGAATCCTTTCCCCGTGCTCCTAGGAGCTGTCTCGAAGAGACTGAGGGTAAGACGCAAACTTGCGCGAAGCGCAACGCGACCGAAGGGGTTTCGGGGAATCCTTTCCCCGATAAAACTTCAACCGCACCGGAGGTGCGAAATGGTCCCTCGGGACAGCATTAGCCTGCAGGAGTTAGGCGTTCGCCGGATGGTGCGCGCACCATCCGGTCACGAAGAAACTGCAGGTGAACAAAAAAAAGAAGAGACCAACCCTTTCGGGTCGGCCTCTTCAATAAGCTTATGTAAAGCGTTCAGAAATCTCCTAACTTCAGTCGGCATTAATCCCGCCGGCATAAGATTCAGCGATTTCTTATCGCATCATTCTTACATCATTCCGCCGTCGTTCATCGCAGGAGCAGCAGGAGTAGACTCTGGAATATCTACGATACCGCACTCGGTCGTAAGGAACATACCTGCTACTGAAGCAGCGTTCTCGAGAGCCACACGGCTAACCTTTGTCGGATCGATGACGCCGGCCTCGAACATATTCATATATTCGCCAGTGCGTGCATTATAACCGAAATCATCTTTACCCTCGCAGATCTTCTGGATGATGATGCTGCCATCTACGCCTGCATTTTTTGCAATCTGACGGATAGGCTCCTCGATTGCCTTAGCGATGATATGGATACCGGTAGTCTGGTCCTCATTCTCGCCCTTGAGATTCTTCAAAGCCCCAATTGCACGGATGTAAGCGACACCGCCGCCTGGAAGATAACCTTCCTCAACCGCAGCACGGGTAGCATTCAACGCGTCCTCTACACGGTCTTTCTTCTCTTTCATCTCAACCTCGGTTGTTGCACCTACATAAAGCACAGCAACACCGCCGGCGAGTTTGCCGAGACGCTCTTTGAGCTTCTCCTTGTCGTATTCTGAAGTAGAAACCGCAATCTGCTTTCTGATGCTTTCCACTCTCTCTGCGATATCCTCTTTACTGCCGGCTCCGCCTACGATAGTGGTATTTTCCTTAGTAATAGTGACTTTCTCAGCCTTACCGAGCATCTCAAGAGTTGTATTCTCAAGAGTAAATCCTCTCTCTTCTGAAACCAAAGTTGCACCAGTAAGCGTAGCAATATCCTGAAGCATCTCTTTGCGACGGTCTCCGAAACCAGGAGCTTTAACTGCGGCAACCTTGAGCGTACCACGGAGTCTGTTCACAACAAGAGTTGTAAGAGCCTCACCGTCAACATCTTCTGCTATGATAAGAAGTGACTTGCCTTCCCTTGCGATAGGATCGAGAATAGGCATCAAATCCTTCATCGTAGAGATTTTCTTGTCAGTAACAAGAATGAGCGGGCTGTCGAGCCTTGCTTCCATCTTGTCGGAATCGGTCATAAAGTAAGGAGAGATGTACCCCCTGTCAAACTGCATTCCCTCAACTACCTTAACCTCTGTCTCAGTACCTTTTGCCTCTTCTACAGTGATGACGCCGTCTTTCTTCACCTTTGCCATTGCATCAGCGATGAGCTTGCCGATATTCGCATCATTGTTGGCTGACACTGTGCCGACCTGCTCAACCTTTGAGTAGTCATCGCCTACTTCCTGGCTATGAGCCTTAAGGTCTTCAACAACTGTTGCAACCGCCATATCGATACCTTTCTTGAGGTCAAGCGGGCTTGCGCCTGATGTTACACTCTTCAAACCGGCATTGATGATTGCCTGTGCAAGAACTGTAGCAGTAGTAGTACCGTCACCAGCCTGCTCGTTTGTCTTGGAAGCAACTTCCTTAACCATCTGTGCACCCATATTGGCGAACCTGTCCTTAAGCTCAACTTCCTTGGCTACGGTAACGCCGTCCTTGGTAACCTGAGGTGCACCGAACTTCTTATCAATCACAACATTGCGTCCTTTAGGACCAAGTGTAACCTTCACTGCGTCAGCAAGAATGTCAACACCCTGTTTCATTCTTGTGCGTACATCTGAATCAAATCTGATATCTTTTGCCATAATCCTGTTCTCCTATAAATTATAATATTGCCATAATGTCTGACTGACGGACGATAAGATATTTCTTGTCATCTACAGTAACCTCAGTGCCGGCGTATTTGCCATAAAGAACCTCGTCACCAACTTTAAGCTCCATAGGTTCATCCTTTTTGCCAGGACCGCAGGCAACAACTTTTCCCTGCTGAGGTTTCTCTTTCGCTGTATCCGGGATATAAAGTCCCGCAGCCGTCTTGGTCTCAGCCTCTTTAGGCTCAAGTACCACTCTATCTGCCAATGGTTTAATCATAATTCTATAATTTTTAATGTTTATATACTTTTTTTCAGTTCTCCAATCCGGGAACCGGAGGGATGTAAATCAACTGCTGTGCCATCTGACAGAACGTGACAAATTGACATATTTAAGAAGCTATTTTGGAAGATACCCAAAATTTACGTTGAATATAATGGATGACTTCTTAGGCAAAAATATGTATCTTTACGGAACATTTCTAATAACTGATGTTATGCGCAACAATCTAATAATAAGGTTATTCCTGCTGGCGGGCATTTCAGCCGCCATATTCTACGGATGCGGACAGAACAAATACAAAGATCCGGACAGCATATTCGCTGAATATATTGAGGCATACACCGGAGGAGTCATAACCGGAAACAGCAGTATTGTCATAGAACTTAAAACACCTGCAGACGGTATTGAAGGCAGCGAAACTGAGATTTCCAAAGCCGCGGCCACATTGTTCAAGTTCTCCCCTGCAATCAATGGTTCAGCCAAATGGGTTAACAGTCAGCGCATTGAATTCGTTCCCGATGAAGGAGAACTGAAGCCCGGCAAGACGTACAAAGGCTCATTCAGTCTCGGCGATATAATAAAAACGGACAAGGCACATAGAACATTCAAGTTCAGTTTCACGACGGCACGTAAAGAAGCATACTTCGAAGAGCCTTCCATCATCATAACCGAATCTGACAAAGAACACGCTGCGGTGTCCGGTACATTGGCACTTAGCGAAGACATTGCCAGCGATGATCCGGCATCATTGATTGAATTCGTATGGAAAGGCAAGAAAGAGGCGGTGGAAAGCGAGGTCACTGCAAAAAGCGGCAAATTGTCATTCAGGATCTCCGGATTGGACAGAGCCGATAAAGAACAGAACCTGACCGTCAAATTCAAACCTGGCAGCACCAATTTCTCGGAATGCGAGAATCTGGAAGTTACGATTCCCGCAAAAGACGGATTCAAGGTACTGACAGCCAATATATTCGGAAATGAGGACAAATATATTGACATATTGTTTTCTCAACCGCTGGACAAAGAGCAGAACCTCAACGGTTTGGCTACATTAACCAGTTCAATGTCCGGAAGCGCGGATGATAACTCAGGATTGAAGACCACGACCAGGATAACTGACAACAATCTGAGAATATACTACGAGGGCAGCGTGAACGGCAATCTCACGTTGACCGTGGATGCTGGTATCAGGGACATTGACGGCAACAAGCTCGGAGAATGCTGGCAGAAAACTTTCAAGAGCCAGAGTCCGAATCCTTCAGTAGCATTCTGCCAGGAAGGAAGCATTCTTCCGGATTCCAAGATGCTTGTCATCCCATTCTTCGCCAGCAACCTGAAAGCCGTGGATATCAGCGTCATAGAGATATTCCCGAGCAACATATTGACATATCTCCAAGAGAACGGATTGAACGGAGATTCAGCCATAAGACGTTCAGGCAGGATGATATACAGGAGCACTCTGCGGCTCGATTCTGACCAGAGCAACGACTTGACGTCCAAGCAGTTGTACACGATAGACCTTTCCGGGCTATTCAAGAAAGATCCGAATGCGATTTATAGGCTGAAACTATCATTCAAACCCGAGTACTATATATATTGGAAAGGCAGCGGTATCAAGGACAGCGGCGACGGCATCGTAAGCACGTCAACTGGCAGTATGACTGAGGAGGATGAACTTGTATGGGATCAGCCGTACCCGTATTATTATGAAAGCAATTACGACTGGGAACAATATAATTGGGCAGACCGGAACAATCCGATGACTCCTACATATTATATGATATATGACTATCCGTCCAAGAATTTCCTTTCATCCGATATAGGAGTCATAGCGAAATGCGCCGAGTCAACCGGAAAGAACGGGAAAGTCTGGGTGGCAGCAAGCAATCTTTTAAGCGCAGAACCTGTATCAGGGGCGGATATCAGGATATTGAATTACCAGTTGCAGCAGATAGGTGCGGGCAAGAGTTCTTCCGGAGGGCTTGCTGAAATCGATGTCACAGGGCGTCCGTTCATCGTTGTTGTAAAGAAAGGCAATTCTACATCATATCTCAGGATGACTGACTCCAACGTGAAGTCGCTGAGCAGATTCGACACGGGCGGAGAGAAATTGCAGAAAGGAATCAAGGGATTCATCTATGGCGAAAGAGGCGTATGGAGACCTGGAGACACGCTGCACCTGACTATGCTTGTGCACAGCGCGGAGAAATTGCCGGACACGCATCCTGCATCAGTTGACATATATACACCTCAGGGACAGTTCTTTGCCAGAAAAGTCTGCGGCACATCCGTCAACGGATTCTACGCATTCGACATTGCGACCACTCAAGACAGCCCGACAGGACTGTGGAACGCATATTTCAAGATCGGAGGAGCGACATTCCACAAGCCTTTGAGAATCGAGACGGTAAAGCCTAACAGACTCAAGGTCAATATCAAGATAAACGAAAAGATTCTGCAGGGTGGTACAGGCATTTCGGCCGGAATAGCCTCAACTTGGCTTACAGGCCCTGCCGCTTCAGGTCTCAAGTCGAAATTGTCTATGACATTGACTCCGGGAAGCAAAACATTCACCGGATATGACGGATATACATTCTCAGATCCGGCAAGCAGTTTCACGTCTATGGACATCGACCTCCTCGATTCCAGGCTCGACAATGCCGGCACAGTCACTGCACGGGTGAATCTGCCGAAGATTCCGCAAGCGCCGGGAATGCTTAAAGCCAATGTACTCGGCTCTGTCGTGGAGGAAGGCGGCGACGAAAGTTACAGTACTCTCACATTGCCTTATTCACCATACACTGCATACGTCGGAGCAAAAATGCCATCCTCTGACAGTTATCTGGAAACGGGTAAGGCCTATAGCATCCCTGTAGCGGTGGTGGACGCCAACGGAAAACGCGTTCAGGACCACAATATCGAATGGCGTATTTTCAAACTGAAATGGAGTTGGTGGTGGGAATCCAGACAGGATCCGCTTGATTCTTATGTCAACGGTTCGGGAGCTGAGGCGACCCTTACAGGCAAGGTCGTTTCCGGGAACGGAGACATCAGCGTACCGTTCACCATACCGGATGACGAATGGGGACGTTACCTTATATATATAAAGGATCTTGACAGCGGTCACGCTACCGGAGGCACCGTATATGTCGATTGGCCGGCATACAGAGGCCGTTCGGACAGAAGCGACCCGGATGCACCCGCAATGCTGAGTTTCTCGTTGGACAAGAGGAGTTACAAGGTCGGAGAGACAGCGACCGTCTATATTCCTTCAGCGGAAAACGGAAGAGCACTAGTTTCCATCGAAAACGGCAGCGAGGTAATGTCCAGTGAATGGGTCAAGACGTCCGGAACAGACACGGCTTACAAGATCAGGATAACAGACGAAATGGCGCCTAATTTCTATGTCCATATCACTCTGGTCCAGCCATATAGAAATTCATCCAACGACCTTCCGGTCAGAATGTACGGAGTGCAGCCGGTGATGGTCGAGAATCCTGATTCGCATCTCAATCCTGTGATCACTATGGCGGACAAGGTCCATCCTGAAGAGCCATTCACGATAAAGGTGAGCGAGAAGAACGGCAAGCCTATGACTTACACACTGGCAATCGTGGATGAGGGACTTCTGGATCTCACGGCATTCAGGACTCCTGATCCGTGGAACGCAATGTACAAGAGAGAAGCTTTGGGCATCAGCACTTGGGACATTTACGACGACGTATTCTGCAATACAGGCGGTCCTATGTCAGCAATGTTCAGCATCGGCGGAGATATGGCGATGCTGATGGCTTCGCGCAAGGAAAACAGGTTCAACCCGGTAGTGAAATTTATGGGACCGTTCAGGCTTGGAACAGGGGCTGACGCGCACAATGCATCCGGCCCATACACCTTGAAACGCGGGTCCATCACCCACACGATAACGCTTCCGATGTATGTGGGAAGTGTAAGAGTGATGGTCGTTGCCGGCAATGACGGGGCCTACGGAAATACCGAAAAGACTGTTCCGGTAACATCTCCGGTAATGATTCTGCCGACATTGCCGAGAGTAGCGGGCACAGGAGAGAAGATTACGCTACCGGTAAATGTATTCGTGATGGAAGAAGGAATAAACAAAGTGAATGTGTCAGTGAAATGCGAAGGCTCTATCAAAGTGGACGGCTCTGACAGACAGAGTGTTGACTTCAACGGCAAAGGCGATCAGATAGTTAGGTTTGCACTCAATGCGGGCGGAGAAGGTCCTGCGAAAGTGACTGTCATCGCAGATGGCAACGGACACCGTATGACTGAGACGGTAAATATCGAAGTCCGCGACCCGGCTCCTGACGTTGTCGCAACGCAGGAAGTCCTGCTCGGAAAGGGTGAGAGCAAGACGTTCACTTACAATCCTTTCGCAACGGAGGGCAGCCGATATGCAAAGGTCGAGGCTTGCAGCTATCCGTCTATAGACTGGGACGCGCTGTTCAGTTTTATGACCAATTATCAGCATTATTGCACGGAACAGCTTGCAGCCAAAGGTCTTAGCCTGCTTTATGCGATGCCGATGCTGTCGCAGAAGAACGCTGAGAGTGCTAAGTCTATGATTCATAGCATCCTTACTGAACTTTATTCGCGTCAGATGTCTGACGGAGGCTTCGTATATTGGCCAGGCAACACACATTCAGACGAATGGATAACGTCAATGGCAGGAGAATTCTTCGCAGTTGCGCGCGCCAACGGATATGATGTCAACACAGGTGTAGTCTCATCCTGGCTTAAATTCCAGAAGCAGTGCGTGCGGAATTACAAGACGGCAAAAGTGTATGAGCTAAGCGACCTCACGCAGGCTTATAGACTCTATTCTATGGCACTTGCCGACAAAGCGGACGAAGCAGCGATGAACAGAATGAAGGAAAGCGGCAACCTATCCTGGCAGGCGTCAATGATGTTGTCGTCAGCATACTCGGTGTGCGGAAAGAAGAATGTCGGAAACGATATTCTTAATTCAACATCGGAGAATCCGTCAGAATGGAAGGACAACTTGGCAACATTCGGCACACCGATGAGGGACAGGGCAATCGCCATCGAAGCATTGGTCCGCACAGGAAATATCTCATCTGCAATAGGATATGCAAACAGCAAAGACGACTACAGTCTTTCTCCTTGGTCTATGTCCACACAGGAGTCCGCATTCATAAGCAAGGCGATGAGTCTTCTTGCCAAGAATGTCACGGGCACCAACATCAGCATCGATATCAATGACGGAAGCGGAGTCAAATCTCTGACAGCCAAGCCTTCTGACAACAGCCGCATTACAACCGGCATAAATTCCGATTCAGGCAATGTAACAGTTCAGAATGAATCTGACGGTTCTGTCTATGTGCGGCTCACGACAGTGTCACGCGGAGATTCCGGTAAGACGGTAGCCGCAAAGGCATCCGGACTGAGGCTTGATGTAAAATATCTGGCAAATGACGGAAGCGCTGTAAATCCTGCATCGTTGCGTCAGGGCAGCGAATTCACGGCTGTCATCCGGGTTACAAACCCAAGCACGGTTGCGGATTATTACAATATGGCTCTTACCGAGATTATTCCTTCCGGTTGGGAAATCATAAACGAGAGGATGACCGGACAGGATGTACCTTCTTCCGGAAAATATGATTATCTGGATATTCGTGATGACCGCAACGTATTCTATTTCAGTCTGCCACGAAATACTTACAAGGAGTTCCGCGTACGGCTCAGAGCTGCGTATGAGGGCGAATTCATCCTTCCGTCAGTAACTTGCGAAGCGATGTATAGTCCAAGCATCTCCGCCCGCACTGCTTCCGGCACAGCGAGTGTAACGAGATAACGAGTTAATTCCTTTGATTTTATAAAAAAAAATCTGAAATTCGCCAAATTTATTTTTCGCGGTTTGAGATTGAACCGCACATTGAAATTTTTGACGAATGAAAGACACATACAAAGCACCTTGCGCAGAGGTGAAAGAAATTGAGATTGAGAGCGTTTGCCTGGATGACAGCTCAAAGAAAGAGGTCCACAACGATTTCGGCGTTGAGCCGGGCAGCATTGAGGATTTAGACTGGTAAACTGCTAACAAGTTGCATCTATGAACAGAAAACGCACATTATCTATGGCATTTGCCATAGGCTCAATACTATTCTTCTCTGCCTGCACAAAGAGCGAAACCAGCAACGGAGGCAATGACGAACTTGAATTTCACCATATTACATTGAACGCCGGCAGCGTTTCAGACAAGGAAGAATCGACCGAGAGCACGAGCTCCAAGAGTTTCGACAATGACGATACTAACGGAGTTGCCACCAAAGCTATATTTGCCGAGAACGTCAAGGCGAACACAGATTTTTATTGGCAGAAAAATGACAAGATAGGTGTTCTTGCCAGCGGCTCTGAAAACCTTTATCCGCTCACTCTCGAGAGCCGAAGCGACAACCTGAAGACAGCAACATTTGGAGGAGACATTAAAGGCACACTTGGCGGATATGCAGTTTACCCGTATAATGAGAGCCATAAAATCTCCGGCAATACGCTGACATATCATTTACCATCGGAATATGATTTTTCCATCTCAAATTTGGATGTTGATTATCTGGATTCATCCGACAATATTGACTCGTACAAGACGAGCGCTAATCCTGCTCTTCTGGCAAAAATTACCGGAAGCGATGAAAGTGGCGCGACTTGCGAATTCAAACAACTCGGCGGAGTGCTTTGTATTAAGATAAATGATGCAACCAAGTCGAATAACTTTGAAGTAATCATTGTTGCAGATAGGCAGATCTGCGGAGATTTCAGCGTGGACCTCAATTCTTCCGAACCAGTCATCAAGACAACTTCTGAAGCAACAGCTGATGTTGATGTGATGGGAACGAATAATTATATCACCATTAAGGGACGAGTTTCTGATTACAGTAAAGGATGCGTCTGCTATATCCCGATGCCCGTAGGAGAATATAATCTTAAAGTCAGATTCGGAGTATCTAACAACCCTAGTTATGGGAATTGGTATAACGTATCACCTGTTAAGACACTCCAAATAAACAGATGCAACATCAAACGCGCATCACTGACCAGCAGCACATTGTACAAGAACGGTGGCTATATGCTCGTAAACGGCATCAAATATATCGACCTCGGCCTTCCAAGCGGCAAACTTTGGGCTACGACCAATGTCGGCGCTACCCTGCCAGCCGACTACGGTGATTTATATGCTTTGTCAGATATGACTTCCGCGCTTGGAAGCAAAAAACCACACATCCCTTCAGACTCCGAGTTTCAGGAACTGATAGACAATACTGATAAAGAGTACACAAGCGGAGAGAAAAACTCTTCCGGAGAATGGACACACGGCGTCTATCTGAAGAAAAAAACTGATAATGGCTGCCTCATCTTCTTCCCTTTCAGCGGACTCTATGAGGATTCGTGGGGTGAAAGAAGACAAGTTGGCGTTGAATCCTGCTCTTGGTCCTCTACAAAGACGACTATTAGTGGCTCCGATTACCAACGATTCCTCTCTTTAAGTCTAAGTAGCGGCAATGTAAATGCTCAAGTTATCCAAACGCAGATGGCAAATAAACTGACTATCCGTCCAGTCGTAACGCCATAAGGTTCAGTACCATTCACGCTTTACAAAAAATGTAATTACAAAATTTGTAATTACATTTTTTGTTATATATCTTTGACTGCAAAGATTGCACACGATGGAAGCTCCTTTTATTTTTGGCAGAATAGCTACAGATGAGAATTTTACTGACAGACAAGAAGAAACCAGACAGCTTGTCAACAATTTCGAATCACTCATTAATACAATCATCATTTCCCCAAGACGATGGGGAAAGAGTTCACTCGTACATAGGTCAGCCGAAATAGCGCAAAAAGAAGATAAAAACCTAAAAATATGTGCTGTGGACCTATTCAACATAAAAACTGAAGAACAATTCTACACCGCTTATGCAAGGAGCATTATTCAAGGGACATCCAATCGATGGGACGAGGCCGTAGAGAATGCGAAAAAATTCTTTTCCAGACTTGTTCCGAAAATCACTATTGGCACAGACCCCACGAATGAGATTTCTCTTGACTTTGACTGGGAAGAAATCAAAAACAACCCCGACGAAATCCTTGATCTTCCGGAGCGAATCGCAAAGGACAAGGGAATAAAGATTGTGATTTGCATTGATGAATTTCAGAATATTGCAGAATTCACAGACCCGCTTTTCTTCCAAAGAAAACTTCGTGCACATTGGCAGAAGCACCAGAAAACCGGATATTGTCTATATGGCAGCAAACGTCATATGATGCTTGACGTTTTTACGGATTCTGAGATGCCGTTCTATAAGTTCGGAGATATTTTATTCCTCAACAAGATTGACACTGAACATCTCACGAAATTCATAAAGGAAAGATTCACATCAACAGGGAAGCAAATCACAGACGAAGGATGCCTTCGCATTATCTCGTTGTCCGATAATCATCCTTACTATACTCAACAACTTTCACAGCTTTCCTGGCTGAGAACTAACAACAGTGAGATATGTACCGAGGAGATTGTCAACAAAGCACACGAAAGCCTGGTGGAACAACTTAGCCTGTTGTTCACCAACATTATGGAGAGTTTCACATTCCAGCAGACCTGCTATTTGAACGCCGTTGTCGCAGGCGAGGACTCGATTACCAGTTCTAAAACTATGCACAAATATCATATAAGTTCCGCAACATCTGCGTCGCGCTCATTAAAGACATTGGTAAGCAGAGATGTGCTTGACAGGACAGGAGGCAAGACCACTTTCCAGGACCCGATATTCGAATACTGGCTCAAACACAGTTATTTTCAGTTATAACTGCAAGAATCACTGTAGCCTTCCCCAAAAGTGCAGCCTTCCCCAAACGAAGTTGCTTGATACGTGGCAGATTATTGATTGTCTGATCAGTCAATCACAACAACATCAAAGCGTTCAGGTCCTGAGCTCAGAAAAAAATTCGCTCCTGACCCGAACGCTTTAATGTCTCGCAAATTTGCACTGGCAACCAGTGCAAAGCGCTAGCACAATCCCGTCACGTAGTGACTGGAGGGATAAAAAGAAAATTGGGCGACTTATTAGTCACCCAATTTCGTTTTTTGACGTAGCCCCGACAGGAATCGAACCTGTATTTAAAGTTTAGGAAACTTCCGTTCTATCCGTTGAACTACAGGGCCATTATGAGCGAAAGCCTACTCAGCGACTTTCTTCTCAATAATCTGACGGCCTCTGTAGAAGCCACACTCAGGACATACTCTGTGATACATTACTGTAGCACCGCAATTAGGGCAAGTTGCGAGAGTTGGAACAGCAGCGAAGTCGTGTGTTCTTCTCTTGTCCCTTCTTTGCTTTGAAAGTTTGTGTTTCGGATGTGCCATTGTTATATAACTTTTAAAATTTTATTCACTTCCTGTGCTCTATCATTTATCCAAATTCAATCCCTTGAGCACTGCAAAAGGATTGTATGTATCTTTTTCAGAACTGTTATCTACATTCTCTTCCTCAGAAGCCTCCCCGCTGAGATATCTCATCGCGACAGGATTACACTCCCCGTCTTCGTGAACCCGCTGCATCGGCAAAGCCAAATATGAGAAATCATATATCGTCTGGCTCATATCCATATCAGCCTCACCCTCAGAGAGATAAACTATCTCCCTCTCGTCACTGACCGAAACTTCATCCGTCACGACCGGTTCAGGTCCGAACTTCACGCTGAGTCTCGCAACAGTCGAAATCGGCATCTCGACATTGTCCATACATCTGTCACAAGGCACGGTCAAAGTCCCGTCAATATCGCAGTCAATCCCGATATACGAACCTGACTTCTCCACCTCAACATCGACATTCAAATCAGCATCGACGATGTCAGCGTTCTCGAATTTTCTGAAGAACTCCACCCCAATACGCCACGAAAAACACGTTTTCCCTGGCTTCAATCCATTCAAAGGTATGATAAATTCGTCTGTCATTCTCCTATAAACAGATGAGGGGTTGCAAAGGTAAGAAAAAGTTTTTGAATATCAATCGACGTCTCCGCTTTTTCTTTTCCTCTCGGTTGGGTCGAGCAAAGCCTTGCGTATTCTCAGATGGTGAGGCGTAACCTCCACTAATTCATCTTCATTGATATACTCCAACATCTCTTCAAGCGACATCTTTATCGCAGGAGGAAGGACGATCTTGTCATCACTTCCGGCTGCACGAACGTTGGTCAGTTTCTTGGTCTTGCAGATATTCACATTAAGGTCTCTGTCCCTAGTATGCTCACCTACAACCTCGCCCATATAGATTTCCTCGCCAGGTTCCACAAAGAATTTACCTCTGTCGAGAAGTTTGTTCATTGAATATGCGATTGCCTCACCTGTCTCCAAAGAAACGAGAGAGCCATTCATTCTGTGCTCAATCTCGCCCTTGTACGGCTGATAATCTTTAAATCTGTGCGCAACGACAGCCTCGCCCTGGGATGCTGTGAGAAGGTTGCTTCTCAATCCCATAAGTCCACGGGTAGGAATCTCGAATTCGAGAAGCGTCCTGTCTCCACGCGGTTCCATATGCACGAGAGCGGCCTTACGCCTTGTGGAAATCTCGATAGCCGCGCCGACAAACTGCTCTGGCACCTCGATACTGAGTTCCTCTATAGGTTCGCAACGCTGTCCGTTTATTGTTTTGTCCAACACCTTAGGCTGACCTACCTGCAGCTCGAATCCTTCACGTCTCATCTCCTCGATAAGCACTGAAAGATGGAGCACACCACGGCCGAATACGACGAATGAGTCCGCATTGAGACCCGGCTTAACGCGCAGCGCAAGGTTTTTCTCAAGTTCCTTGTCCAGACGGTCTTTGATATGCCTTGAAGTCACGAATTTACCGTCCTTTCCGAAGAATGGCGAGTTGTTGATTGTGAAGAGCATACTCATTGTAGGCTCATCGATTGAGATCGGCGGCAAAGCCTCAGGATTCTCGAAATCGGCAATCGTATCTCCGATTTCAAATCCGTCAATACCTACAACTGCGCAGATATCACCGCACTGAACTTCAGGAACTTCTTTCTTTCCAAGTCCGTCAAACACAAGCAGTTGCTTAATCTTACTCTTCTCTATTCTGTCATATCTCTTGCAGAGGCTGACATTCATTCCGGTTACAAGTTTACCCCTTGTCACACGGCCGACAGCGATACGTCCGACATACGGAGAATACTCCAATGAAGATATAAGCATCTGCGGGGTACCTTCGTTCTGCGCAGGGGCAGGGACAGCCTCAAGGATTGCATCCAAGAGCGGAGTGATATTGTCTGTTGGATTTTTCCAGTCATTCGCCATCCAGCCCTGTTTTGCACTTCCGAAGATTGTACGGAAATCAAGCTGATCCTCATTTGCGTTAAGCGCGAACATCAGATCAAAGACCTCTTCCTGCACTTCGTCCGGACGGCAGTTAGGCTTGTCAACTTTATTGACAACGACTATCGGCTTCTTGCCCATACTCAAAGCTTTCTGCAACACGAAACGTGTCTGAGGCATACAACCTTCAAACGCATCCACGAGCAGCAGAACGCCGTCAGCCATATTCAGGACTCTCTCGACCTCACCGCCGAAATCGCTATGGCCCGGAGTATCTATGATATTGATTTTAACTCCTTTATATACAACTGATACATTTTTCGCGAGAATGGTGATACCTCTTTCCCTTTCAATGTCATTGTTGTCGAGAATCAGTTCACCGAGATTTTCAGGTTGTCTGACCAGATTTGCCTGGTAAATCATTCGGTCCACGAGAGTAGTCTTGCCGTGGTCGACATGCGCGATAATCGCAATGTTCCTAACGTCCATAATTTATTCTTGTAATTTAGCCATCAACGGCTTGCATTTATATCACACTCTGATACAGAATTGCAAAATTACGCATTTCTTCGGTTTTAATGAACTTTTTATATTATTTTTGCATCGGAATATCTCAAAATCGCTTCGCAATATGACCGAAAAAATCATCATTCTCGATGCCGGTTCTCAGGTGACACAGCTGATTGGTCGCCGTCTGAGGGAACTGAATGTTTACTGCGAAATCTACCCTTACAGCAAGATGCCTGAACTTGATCCGTCGATCAAAGGTGTAATCATCTCAGGAAGTCCTTGCTCTGTCAGAGACGAAAACGCACCGCAAATTGACTTGAAAACCATCAAAGGCAAACTGCCGCTTCTGGGAATATGCTATGGAGCTCAATATCTGGCCGCCAAGTTCGGTGGAAAGGTTGAAGGCTCCATTGCTCGTGAATACGGAAGGGCCATGCTGGACATTGTAAATGCAGACTCCCCTCTCTTCAAGGGTGTGTCGGCGCATTCCCAGGTATGGATGTCCCACGGCGACACCATTTCACAGTTGCCTGCCGATGCCGAGGTCATCGCCTCAACGGCAGACGTAGTGAACGCCGCATTCCATTTCAAGGATGAGCAGACTTATGCGGTTCAGTTCCACCCGGAGGTTTTCCATTCTGTAGAAGGTTCCAAGATGCTGTCTAACTTCGCTTTCGACATCTGCGGATGCAAGGGCGACTGGACTCCGGCATCATTCATTGACACTACCATAGAGGAGCTCAGAGCCAAGCTTAGAGACGACAAGGTTATTCTGGGACTCAGCGGAGGAGTTGATTCCACAGTAGCGGCAGTGCTGCTAAACAAGGCAATCGGACACAATCTCACCTGTATATTCGTCAACAACGGACTTCTGCGCAAGAATGAGTTTGAAGACGTGATGGCGTCATATCAGGATATGGGTCTGAATGTCATCGGTGCTGACGCTTCCAAAGAGTTCATCTCTGCGCTTGCGGGAATCACAGAGCCTGAGGCAAAAAGAAAGGTTATCGGCAGATTGTTCATCGAGACGTTCGACAAATATGCCGCAACCATAGAAAACGCCAAATGGCTTGCCCAGGGCACTATCTACCCGGACGTCATCGAGTCAGCCGGCATACCTGGCATCGCGTCCAAAATCAAATCCCATCACAATGTGGGAGGCTTGCCTGAGAAGATGAATCTCAATATTGTCGAGCCACTGAAGATGCTTTTCAAAGATGAGGTCCGCAGAGTCGGCAGGTCATTGGGCATCAAGGAAGAACTGGTAGGCAGACATCCGTTCCCTGGACCATCTCTTGCCATCCGCATAATCGGAGATATCACCGAAGAGAAGCTCCGCGTATTGCGCGAGGCCGATGATATTTTCATCAAAGGTCTCCGCAACTATGACTGCACCGGAATGGGTTTCCCATCCGCGTCAGATCCGCGTATAATGGCGACAAACCTCTACGACGCAATCTGGCAGGCCGGAGTCATTCTGCTTCCTGTCAAGAGCGTAGGAGTTATGGGCGACGAAAGAACTTATGAGAATCCGGTAGCGCTGCGTGCTGTCGTATCCACAGATGCAATGACGGCGGACTGGTTCCACTTCCCTTATGATTTCCTCGCCAAAGTGAGCGACAGCATCATCAACAAAGTCAAAGGCGTCAACCGCGTCGTCTATGACATCTCTTCCAAACCGCCTGCAACCATCGAGTGGGAATAGGACTGCACTGACATCGCGTAAATGTGGATTACCGCATGAAGCTTATGCCTGCAACTATCGGGTGGGAATAGGACTACACTGACGGCAAACCATAACGGTCAACCCATCAAACCACCTGCAACCGTCGAATGGAAACAGGGGAATAGACGATAACAATTTATCATTCAATAAATCCGGCTCAACCATCTGCGTGCATTATCGCACACAGAAGTTGAGCCGGAGTTTTGAGTTTATCAGTGCAGTAGGGTTAGATAGGAAGGTTATCAACTTTCTCTTAGGACCAAAGTTTCAGGACATCTTCCGGGAGTAGAACGTTGCCGATATCTTCCGCAGGCTTGTTTTTCAGGAACAGCACAGGCACTATCTCTCGTTCTTCGGCAAAAGGAAGCAGCTTAGCCTTCTCAAGGAGCGAGTCAGTAAGCGCTTTTACATTCTCGTTTTCAGTCCACTTACACTCCCCCACAAGAAGATATTTCCCGTCTATGGACTCGCTCACCACATCAAATTCCATCTGACGTGGCCGTCCATCTTTTCCGATGACACTTCCCCACCACCTGCTTGCAGCACCATAAAGGACGCCACCGATTTCATTCCCAGTCACAGCATTTCGACACAGCCGCTCCCACTGTGAGCTGACATATTCCCCAAAATGTGCAGCGAGAGACTGCTCCACCGGCAACTGACGGCCAAGTTCTATAAATGAACGATTCGGAACGACAAAACGAAAATAAAACTCCAGAAATTGGTCTGCAATCTTGTATAGGCTCTTTTTGGCGTTCTTCAAATCAGCACCGAACGGAGTTTCCTTTTCTAGGAAACCGAGATCAACAAGTTTTCTCAACGGACGTGAAAGGTTGGTGGCAGGTTCGCCACAGCGAGAGGCGATCTCCGACAGCCGGTTCGCCCCTGTTCCAACATAGGACATTATCGTGGATGTTTTCACAATATCCTTAACATCGTCCAGAAACAGTTTTGCAGGCTCTTCGTAAAGCATTCCTTCAGCCGAGAGGACATTTCTTCGCAGTGCGTCTTCCAGAGTATCGAAATTTTCCCGAAGTTCCCAATAGCGTGGCACACCTCCCCATACAGAATATTCTTCAACCGCTTGCACTGCATCGAGTCCTAGAGCCTCGCATAGATATGGGACTCGGATAGGGTGGAGTTTCAGCAAGGCGTCCGCACGACCATAGAGTGGAGACGTGGCATCCAGAAACATCCCGTACATCATATTCTGTGAAGAACCGCAGACCACGAGATTATATTTCAGTTTTTTCTCATCCACAATCTTCTGCAGCACAGAAGGCAAGTCCGGAGATTGTTCCACCAAATATGGCAATTCATCAAGGCACAGCGTAAAACGCTCATCTGCACGATAACTCACAGCGCGCAGAAGAGATTCCCAATCCGGATATGAAACTTTGTCGAAATCTGGAAATTTCTGAGCGACGACTTTCGAAAGCAGAGCTCGCTGGTGTTGAGGTCCAGACTTGTCAGCAAGAAAATACAGGTCATCGTCCCTCAGCACTCTCTTGATAAGAGTTGATTTACCGAGACGTCTGCGCCCATAAACCGCCACGAATGCCGGTTTATCGCCATTCAACGCAGTTCTAAGCCGCGAACACTCCTCTTTTCTGTCAACAAATTCCATTCTAAAATTATTATGCAATACAAACATAATGTTTCCAGCGCATAATTCCAATTTTCTCAGACAAAATTATGCATCTAGGACATAATGTTCTTAATGCATAATTCTTACTAGTTAACCAGCCTTTGACGATGTTTTCGATACTCTCATAATACCTCCTTGAATTCCATAATGTCAAGCATTGAGAACAGGATACCACCAATTTCGGAGTTCCAGCTTTGGTGAAAATGACCATAGTACCAATGGCGGACCGGATGCCCGTCTGCTTCGAGATGATTGTATATCTGATCCATTATCCGCCGCTCACTCTCACAATCTGAAAGTAACGCAGAATCCAATGCCACCCATTCCGAGAGTCCGTTCTTTAATAGCAGTTCGCAGAAGGATGGTGCGGTATGGGTTATGACTGTGTCTATCTTGAGTTGTTTTCCAATCTCATTGAGGGTTGCTTCATCATAAAATGGCATTTCGTCCGCCCAATATGATACCGTGCCGGTAGCTGAGTATTTCGCATCGTGTTTCTTCCGGTGAACTCTATCGATACTGACAGCGCCACCAATACAAAGGATATTGTGCCCGCAAGCTTGGACAATGCTATAGTCAGGAACTGTGTGGAATCTTTCGTGTTTTATTTTTTCTTCGTTGAAATATGCCGGGTCATCATGATTGCCACGGACCATCACAATTCTGTTGTTTGACTTGATTAACCTCCCCGAATTACGCTTAAATATATTCTCATAGTATCCGGGTTTGTTAAATCCGAATCCGCAGTCGCCGGCTACTATCAGCAAAGTATCAGTCAACTGATACTGAACGCATAACTTATATATCACAGAATTGAATTCTCCGTGAATGTCACCACAGACAACAATGCTCCGCGCATCAGGAAAGGAATAAGTATGATAGCCTGCCATCTTCTCAGCGATTCAGATTCTGCCAGTACGGGCGCAGTCGTTCCTGAAGATATGCCACCACTTCATTAAACTCAAGGCTAGACTTACTGGTTACCCTCTTGATAAAGGCGCGCCATCGGGTTTCCATTATTTGATTTGTCCCGAATTCTTTTCTGAAAAACATTGTATTCGGGTCATACGACGTTCGCCTGTTCTCAAAAGTGCGAGATATAGCCTCTTGTAAAATGGCTGGATTCAATTTTTGCGCTTTCAAAATCTGATACAGGTCGTAATAGTCCTTCATACGGCTACTTCTGTCCGCCAAATCAATAACTGCGTGCATCTTCTCAGCTACGACTGTCTCCAATGAATAAGCAAGAATGTTGGCGACAGGAAGGGACTCAAGAAGGACAGGGTAGTCCAGGTCAACAGGAGACGGAGTTACTACATCGCCAAAGCCGATATCCATCGTCAGCACCTGATAAACTGTATCCATAGAAACCGGGATACTCAGACGGACACCGTGGTAATCCTTGAACTCCGTTATGTCTTTCGATGTGATATTCTTAACGTCATACAGCACGCCGTCTTCCTCGCAAGGAAAAGAGCAGATTTCGCGAAAGGCTTCCTCAATTCTTTCACCTTCGTTACTGATGTTGTTACCGAGAAAGTCAATATCAAGTGTAGGCCTTGCGGCAAAACGCTCGTGGGCATACATCAACGCACCTCCTTTCAGGTAAAAATTCTGTCGGTACGATGTCTGAGACATTCTATAGAGCAACCTTTCCTGAAAATAGCGTGTCAGACTGTCTGGAAATATATATCTTCATTTCTCGCGATGTTCAGAAGTTTATTTCTGATGGACTTCCCGTAATTTATTACGATTTCCTTGCTCATAGTTTCACCTCCAGATATTTGCCAAGGATTGCTGACACTCTGAGAATCTTTGCATAGTCCATCAGACGCGATATGTTCCGCTCCGGACGTTCAAGATAGTTATCGATAATTTCAGCACACACGTCCACACCTAGCTTATTTCTGAACTTGACAGCATCACATACACACCTCTCAACATCATACACTTTTACATTCAGACCGTCGATGAACATATCAGATACACCGACGTTAAGGATTTTCTCGGTATAATAGTGGACATCTATCTGTGGAAATATAGGCACTGTCACTTTTCTGTCCCTCTTTACGGCAACGTGGAATGACTGCGGCATTGACGTGGTGAGCCTGTGGATAGCCCAAGCCGACCAAAGGCAGAGAATACCGCCCGGAACTATGGTGTTAATGTCTATCATATTGCCACTAAGCTGCTCTGATGTAGCATATACCCCTCGACAAACTTTTATCAGTTCACCTTGCCTTGCCTTTTTCAGCATCTTATAGTACTCTGTTCGCCCCTGTTTTTTCACGGAGGAGGAAGAGATGAATTGTCCGCAATTATTCATATCCAACATTTAAATCCGTACAAAGTTACCACAAATATTTATAATTGCAGTAGATTTGTACGAGAATCCGCAGTCGAGAATCTCGAAGTAACCTGCACTGAGAATGGTTGACACTTTGGTCTTATGTACCGCTCTTACTCCTTCGAGCAGTTTGTCTAATAGCCGACTCAACAAGCAAGCCGCCAATTCCTACCAGCCTTCGGCGATGTTTTCGGCCAGTCTGGAGATCAGGCGAGCTCTGGCCTCGATGCTTGCCCAGGCCGTGTGAGGCGTGAATCTCAGTTTTTCTGGATGCTTAGTGCGAAGCAACGGATTATCCACAGGGAGAGGTTCATTTTCGAACACATCGAGAGCTGCGCCACCGATAAGGTCTTCATCGATAACTTTTGCCAATGAATGTTCGTCAATTATACCACCACGGCCCATATTCACAATTATAGCGGTCGATTTCATCAAACGAAGTTGTTCTTCGCCGATAAGACCGGCTGTTTTTGAATTATATGGCGCGTGGATTGAAATGACATCAGATATACGCATCAGTTCATCTAAAGGCAGACTCGGATATTTGTCGCAATGGTTAGTCCCGGACGTAGAATAATACGCCACCTCCATACCGAATGCAGATGCCACCTCAGCAACCCTGCTTCCTATCGTGCCCATTCCTATAATTCCAATACGTTTGCCGTTCATTTCGATAAACGGTCTGCTGAGATCCGTAAAGAGACCGCATCCGGAATACTTCCCTGATTTGACAAAGTCGTCATAATACGGACCGTTACCCATCAGCGAAAGAATGTGCATAAATGTTTCTTGTACAACTGATTCGGTCGAATAGCCCGCCACATTCCGCACAATTATCCCGCGTTTTTCGCAAGCTGCCAGATCTATATTGTTGACGCCTGTCGCTGCCTCGCAAACAAGTTTAAGGTTAGGAGAGACATCCAACAGAGCCTCAGTCACGCGAACCTTGTTCACTATCAGCACGTCGGAATCCCCGACTCGCTCCAACGCCTCTTCAGCCGTCGAATTTGGCCAACATACCAATTCTCCCAACTTTTCTATTTCCGCCAATGAAGAATCCCCCATTGTCGCAGCATCAAGATATGTGATTTTCATATTCCTAGCATAAACAAAGACCTAAAACAAAAAAAAGGATGAGAGAAAAAATTCACTCATCCCATTTGATTGTGCGCGAGATGAGAGTCGAACTCACACGTCGCAATTGACACTAGCTCCTGAAACTAGCGCGTCTACCATTTCGCCACCCGCGCAACTTTAAGGATTGCAAATTTACGAATTGTTATTTTAATTACCAAGATTATTGGCAGAAATTCATAGAGGCCGAAAATCATATCACCACTTCAAAGTGCTCGTGTTTTTCCCAGGTGCCGATATGAAAGCCTATAGAAGTCCGGGCATAATCAATGGTCATCGTAATGTCTTTCAGATTCTCAGACGACCAGTCGTAGCCGCTATCCTCTATATAATTGCCCAAGGCAAAAGTCCGCACCTTCTCATCCTCCGAAATTATGTCCAGGCAAAGAGAATTGTCTTTCTGCCTCGGCAGATTTATGTATCCCTCCACAGTTCCAGAATCGGACTGCTCGTCAGCATCCCCCACATTTTTAACCTCGGCAACGAACTTTCCGCTTTGCAATGTGCCATCAAGGTTATATCCGCAGACATTTCCACGGACTTCCATACGGAACGGGAACGGTTCTCCCGACGTATCCTCAACACGCAAGATAAGGTGACAATAGTTCTTGGATAGAGTCATACTTTGCCTGACAGACTCTTTCTCCAAAGAAATTTCCTTACAGCAAGTCCACAACATCGGGCAATCCTTCCCGGCAGTAATACTCACCATCCGTCCGATATGAATATCCGACTCTAGCCGTAGATCATCAGGCCACACAGAGGCTACTATCATCTTCCCTTTTGGCACGTCTGACACCCAAACGACCTTGTCTTCCGCTGTCTCATCCACCACAGTATCCCGGAGCGCATAGCCTTCCGCCGCGCCTGAAACACCCAGAAGAGTCAAGATTATGCCTTCTCTGCATCTCATAGCATCCTCTCCGGAAAATTCCAGTTCCAGTCTGCACGGGCACGCATCCCTGTTCTCCTTGACCGAGCAGCTCGGGCAGGTGATTAAAAGCTGGAGGACAGCCAGAAGAACAGGGACAACTCGGCACCCGCTATTTACAAGATATTCAAAAGACATAGCTCAACGCGATTATCACATCTGTCGGCAAAACAAAGAATTTAGAGCCGGAATCGTCCGTCAATCCGCAGACAGGGCAGGAGTATTTGGCGAATTTGTCCCAGCCTCCCCATAATCCCAATCCGAAATCGACATTGAAATGCTTCCCAATCATATACGAATAGCCTCCAGACACGCCTGCGCCCAATCTGTCTCCTTCATAAGTGACATCCGAGATGAATCCTCCGGAATTGTATTCCTGATACTGCATTTTACCGGACAACCACCATCCTGAATACACGTTCCACGGCCACCATCGAGCCCCGGCCGAATAGGTCTGCTGTTTATTTCGCACATTCTCTCGCCCCTCTCCGAGGTTAAATTCAAAAGGGCTGTAGCGCGCCGCCGCATTGAGTGTCCAGTGTCTTGCCACAGGTACAGACACCTCAAGATTCATTGCCACGAAATTAACATAGCCTATCAAATCTGTGGACACCGAGGCCTTCTGCGCCGATGCCGGAACAGCAGCCAGTAAAGACAGGATCACTGCAACGGCAATTCTGTAAAGCATACGCATAAGTTACTCCTCGCTTTTGGTACTGCTGTCCGAATACCTCGTAAAGACTTGCCTGATTATGACTGCTTTATCAGGATAAAGTTCCAGGAGTTTCTTCTTCAGCAGCTCTTTGGAAGTCACGTCTGACTGCAACGCCGCGAAAAGTTGCGACTTGGTGACACCCCGTTCTTCCAGATACCTGAATATCTGCGGATGGAACCAGTTGGTCATACCTGCGGAAGGCATAGTGCCACCATATCTGTCGTGATACATCGAGTTCTGCATAAAGTAGCCCCACATTTCGCCTACCTCACAATAACCGGCATTTGATTCCTTGCCGTCACCATACGTTTCACCTCCGGAGGAAAGATACGACGAGATGATATGTTCTATATACTTATCCCAATAGGTTTTCCCGACTTGTGCAAAATGGCTTGCGTGAGACAGTTCATGGCAAGTTTCAGCATAAAGAGTCGAATATTCGCTCTTACCCTCAACGCCTAACGTTATATCCGGAAGGAACAGTTTTATCAACGCAGCATATTCGCCCAGAAAACTGCGGATAAGCGTCCCGTCTATGAAAGCGCCTTGCCTCATCATAACCGCACTGCTGGCAGTCTGTTTCTGCAATATCCATATTCTCAATGTCTTTGAAGGACGCTTGATATCCATATCGTCCGACCCGCACCTCTTGATATAGTCGTACGCCGCATTGTTCACGACACTTCTGCACCACAATTTCCTGTCAGAGTCCTGCGTGATTGTCACATCCATTCCATTTGCCGGGCCCTTGCCCAATGCTGATGTTGACGCAGATATGAGCACCAAGTTGAGACCGATAGAGAAGCCCTCCTTATTCTTGAAACGCAATCTGTATCTCGGCTTTGATGTAAATTTCTTGGATATTGAATAATATCCGTCCCTGTCCGTATAAGCCGAACCGAATTTCACGAACACATTGCATATCACTTTCACTCCTGCAACACCGAATGGCTGACCGCCATTGTATTTGTCGTCGATGATGGTAATTCGGCCTGCCGGAGAACCGGACTCCCCTTTGGTCATGGAAGTCCCCGAATCTTCCGCAAGCAATTCGCTGTTACCTGTTATGCGGAACGCTTCACGCTCCACTTCGGCCCAGTCTATGCCGTCTTCCGATTTAGTATCCGCACTAGGGTCAGGGATATAACAGTCATCCAAAATTTCATATGTAATATTTCCAGGCAGTTCCGTATCGTGTGGAAGCACTGCATACTGCCACGTGATTTCTTCTTCAGACACCTCCGGATCGTGATAATAATCGCCATCCTTTACTATCTGATAATCAAGAGGATGATCCATCAGCTCATACCCTCGCCCAACAAGTTCCTGATACTCATCTTCGGTTTTAGGCAGGAATCTCACATAAATGTCAGTCGGGGTCACGTCCACTCGACCGGCTTTAGTCGGATAAAGGCTTGATATAGCCTTGGTTATGTTGGACACAGAATATGGGTCATCCAGTTTCTTTCCAAGCACAATCATTTCGTGGGCTACCGTAGAAGTTTCGGATTCATCCTCCCCCTCGGGACCGTCAAATCCATTTTTAGAGCACCCGACAGCCAATACTGCAAAGGTGGTCAGAAAGGCAAATAATTTCTTCATACTTCAAGTTTTTTGGTTACAGCGGCAAATTTATCGACTGCTTTCCGTTTTCAGAAAATGAACACGTTTTATTATATTTTTCGGCCTCTGTTGATATTGCATCAGCGATTCCGTACCTTTGTTTCAGTAATTTTTACAGAAAAGATGATGAAAACACTAAACAAAGTACTGACCTCATTGGCGTTGCTGGCCATATTTGGAGGAAATCTGGCAGCGCAGAATCTCAC
Source organism: Butyricicoccaceae bacterium (assembly GCA_963617065.1). GTDB lineage: Bacteria > Bacteroidota > Bacteroidia > Bacteroidales > UBA932 > Cryptobacteroides. Next base: position 47,078 of record CAVENC010000007.1, on the reverse strand, counting down.
GGAAAGAGTAGCGGAAAGCAAAGACATAGCCGCCGGAGTTTACCACCCATACCACTATGGAGACCTTACTGACACGCCGGAGCCAAAGGGATATAAGCCATTCTACATTTCCCACTATGGGCGTCACGGTTCTAGATACCACACATCCGACAGATTCTTCAAGAGCGGAGAGAAATATCTTAAACTTGCAAAAGAGGCCGGCATTTTGTCCGAACAGGGAGAAAATCTTTATAGGGAATTTATGATCGTGGTGAAAGAACACACCGGAATGGAAGGACAGCTTTCTCCTCTGGGTGCACGCGAACATAGAGGAATTGCAGAAAGAATGTATGAGAGATTCCCAGAAGTATTCAAGAACGACGACCGCCTCGAAGTTGACTGTGTTTCAAGCATTGTTCCGAGATGCCTTATAAGTATGGCAAATTTCACAACCGAACTTAAAGACGAAAATCCGGAGCTCGAGTTCTCATTCTTAACAGGACAGAAGTACTACGAATACATAGCCAAGAACCTGGACAGCAAGGATTTGTTCAAACAAACAGGCGAATATGAAAATGCCAAGAGAAAGGAAATTTGTCATTACGATAAATTCTTCGAGACTATTTTCACTGACAAGGAACAGGCTGAGAAACTTATAGATGGACAGAGCCTGCTGAGATCTGTATTTCTCACCGGCTCAATATGCGGAGACCTTGATTATCTTGGAATTGATCTGTTCAAATATATCGCGCCTGAAGAACTTGCCGAGCAATGTATTGTCCGCAGCAACAAGTTCTATGGAGAATTCGGAAACTCCCAGGAAGGAGGTGATGTCAGTTGCGAGGCCGCCAAAGGACTGCTAAAGGATTTTATAAGCAAAGCTGACGCGGCATTGTCAGATGACAGCGAAAGGAGCGCGGATCTGAGATTCGGTCACGATACCGGGTTGCTGCCTTTCCTTGGTCTTATCGGAGTTGAAGGTATGGATGTGCGCTACCCTATGGATGAGGCCAATTCACATGGTTGGACAACTTACGACAAGATTCCTATGGGCTCGAATTTCCAGATGATTTTCTACCGCAGCAAGAAAAACAATGACGTCCTAGTGAAGATGCTACGTAATGAGGAAGAAACTCTTATTCCTGCGCTCAAGCCATTCTCCGGGCCATACTACAAGTGGTCTGAACTCCGCGAATATCTTGTAAACAAGACGAAGTAGAATTACGAGCTGCCGACTAAAATCGGCGATACATAAAAACAGCAATTCCTTTGCTCACCAAAGGAATTGCCGTTTTGTTTTACCCTCAGTCGCTAAAGCAACAGGATGGTGCTAGCGCCTGCTGTCCCGAGGGACAATTTCGCACCTCCGGTGCGGTAGAAGTTTTACCGGGGAAAGGATTCCCCGAGACCCCTTAGGTCGCTACGTGCATCGCGCCAAGATTCGGTGTACAAAACAGCCGTTTTTGTACACCGTTTGATATTTATAGTTAATTCGGCGTACAAAAATAACCTTTTTGTGCACCGAATTCCATACCACAGCGAAAGAGGCTGATGCCCGGGGCGAATTTTCCCTGCGCTTTGCGCGAAGGAAGCTGCGCTCTTCGCGCCTAGAAGAACACAACAGTCTTCTGCTCGACCGCAGACATCAGGCTGTTTGCCAGACGGCTTACGCCGAAGCGGAACAGGCTGGAATCAAGCCACTCATTGCCAAGAACTGCGGAAACTATTGAATAATAGCACACTGCGTCCATAACTGTAGATACGCCGCCGGCAGCTTTGAATCCAACCTTGCGGCCAGTCTTCTCGTAGTATTTCTTGATACACTCGCACATTATATATGCGGCAGTAGGAGTTGCATTCACATCCACCTTACCTGTTGACGTTTTGATGAAGTCAGCACCGCACTCCATAGCGAGGAACGAAGCATCAGCTATCAGTTCAGGCATCGCCAACACACCGCTCTCGATAATGACTTTGAGCACAATCTTGCGTCCAACCCTTGCGCCAGCTTCATCAACAGCTTTTCTGCAAGCTCTGATCTCATCTGCAGCCGTCTCATAATCCCCGGCCATAAACGAATTGAGAGCCAGGACTATATCAATTTCATCCGCACCGGCCTCAACCGCCATCTCACATTCCTTGGTCTTCACCTCAATGAAACTCTGGGATGTAGGGAAGCATCCCGCCACAGCCGTCACGTGAAGCGCCTCATCTTTACGACACTCTTTCACTACCTTGGCAAGATTCGGATATACGCATACCGAAGCAGGCAGCGGGTAATCAGGATAAACATCTCTGTAGGTGTTAACCTTTTCCATAAGCTTGGATATGGAATCCACGCTGTCGGTGTTATGCAAAGAAGTCAAATCCATAAGGGAGAAGCACTTCTTGATAACCTGCTCCGAAGCCATATTGTCCAGATTTGAAGCTATGAGCTCCAGGCTCCTCGCGATAGCTTCTTTATCCAGATTGTAGCCATAATTCAAATATAAATCTTTCATAGTGTCTATAATTTTTATCCTTTTATCTGTACGTTGAATCCTTCATTTATCAGCGGCAACACCGCTTCGCGCATTTCCTGCTCCGTAAACTTCCCCAACCCGGCTTCCGGTGTTTCACGGTCAATCGTATATACCATTATTTCACGCGGACGAAGTTCTCTGACGATATTCATCCAAGGTCCCAGATTCTCGGGAGCGGACGAATTGAAATCCTTGGTTCTCAAGAACATAGTCTGCATAATGAAGTTACCTTCAAATGCTTTCATATCCTCGACAATCTCCTCGACCGAATAATCACAGGCCGGATTGTTGATTCTTTTTGCATACTCATCCGTCGCCGCATCCAGTTTCAAAATCGGATTGTCAACCTTCATCAGCGCATTCCTGACATCCTCTCTGCATATTCTTGTCGCATTGGTCAATACAGATACGACTGATTTCGGAAAATACCGGTCTCTAAGTTCTAATGTTATATCTATCATCTCGGCGAAATGAGGATTTATCGTAGGCTCCCCATCTCCTGAGAAAGTTATCGAATCTATCTTCGTACCGTCTTCCTTACAAGACTTCAGTTTCGCTTCCAAAGCACTCCTGAGTTCTTCCGGAAGAGGCAAGCGATTGTCATCCCTGCCGTCTCTATTCCACCCGCACTCGCAATATATACAGTCAAAATTACACAGTTTACCGTTCTCCGGCAAGAGATTGATTCCAAGTGAAGATCCCAGTCTCCTGCTGAAAATAGGCCCAAATACCAGTTTCTCCCTGAGCATAATGACCTTATTATATCAATCTGGTTGACTTGCTTGCAGTAGTCAACCTGCCGTCCTCTGTCAGATGATCAATGAGTACAATACCAGGACGTTTTCCCTCACTGATTCTTCCAAGTTCCTCTTTTCCAAGGAAATCCGCTCCGTTACGTGATGACCAAACAATCATCTCCGCGAGCGGTATGTCCGGGAAATTCTCTTGCAGGCAGAACAGTTCGCGAACGATGTCCAAATCATCATTACTCGACAGCGAATCTGTGCCGACCGTCAACTTCACGGTCGTGTTTCTCATTATCTCCACAGGAGGCAACGCATTATGTATAAATATGTTGGAGCAAGGACAAAGCGCAACGTATGCATTCTCCATAACCTCGCCCACAGCCTTAAGCCCTTCCTCCGTCATACAACATTCGTGAACAAGAAGTATATGTTCCTTGAACGGTGCAGGATGTGCATCCTTCAGTCTATCAATAAAATACAGGAGCGACGATTTCCCGGTGACAGGAGGTACGCTCATTCCGGCAGCCTTGCGGTTATCCCACATAGCACCGGACCCGTACATCAGCATATCCTCTTCCTCCTGAGTTTCTTCACTGTGATATGACAGATAACCTGACTTCAGCCCCTCTCTTGAAACCGCCGTCACAAGCTCCGGGCTCATCGTGTAGCAAGCGTGAGGAGTAGGCGCTGCATCCAGGCCAAATTCCTGCGCAACTTTCTGCAGATCAAGGACATTATCCATAACTTGCTGACAATCCTCAGGCTCCGTGCCGAACACCTCGAGAAATGTCCTCGTGTACATAGGAGACTTCGACTTACATTCGAAGGTATCGCTGCAATTGCTGATATCGGCCATTGCTGACACTCCCCTGCGCCACATCGTATCCATCCAATAAGCGATGTCCGCTTTCTTATCTTCCATTGAAGAAGTATCGCGCATAGCATTTATCTGATCGATGAAACCCGCCATACCGGTACCCTTGCGGAATTTGCCCTTCAGATACGACAATTCGAGATGGCAATGCGTATTGACAAAACCCGGTACAATAGCTCCGTCATAGAAATTCTCCTCTGCGGAGATATCCGATACTGTTCCGACAGACAAGACTTCGCCGTCATCAGAAACTTCCACAAAGCCGTTCCTTACAGGTTCGGAATCCACATTGGTATAGATATATTTTGCAGCAAATCTTTTCATCAGCTCTATTTCAATTGTTTATGCAAAGACGGCAACACAGCCTTGTCAATCCTCACCATTTCCGCATCGCTCTTTTTGATTCCTTTCCGGGAAAGAGACTTCTTCTCTTCCTTTTTTGTTTCATCGGGAGTCTTCACGGAATCCTTCAATCCATTCTTCAACGAATCCGACGCCGTCGCCAATGAATCCAGATAAGATTTCAATACATAGACAGGCCCTTTGTAAATGGTATCAGGAAGAATCCTTTCCCATACGAGGATGCCGTTGGTATCTATGCTGATTGATACAGTATCTATTCTGACGGAATCCTTGTCCATATCCCTGAATATCGGCGCACGGCGGAATGGAGAACGCTCTATCGCAAGACGTATGCTGTCGGCGCGCATTCTCGCCCTCTCGTCCGCGGTCAGTTCATCGATTCTGGTCTGAAGAATTGACTTTGTTTCCTTGAAAATCTTGCCGAATGACTCTGGGTCGTGCATATAGTAGCCGACACTTTTCAAGTAGTCCTTCTCCGTATATCCGAATTCCGCCAATATAGGAGCATAGAACAAAGTGGTGTCAGCAACACGCACTCTTGCAGGATCGTTTACCACCCATTGGTCTGCCACAAGCATCTTCGCATAAATCTTTGCGAATTCGTGTGCAGGTATGACGCGCCCCCTATTTCCGCAGGAGACGGCGGCAACCAGCATAACCGCAACGAGCAATATTCGACAGGCCCTACGCATTATCTCAAAACTGCACCGAATGAATTCTGGAATGTAGCCAGCAGTCTTTCGACAGCTTTCTCCACCTCATTGTCAGTCAATGTCTTCTCAGGGTCCTGAAGCACAAAGTTCAAAGCATACTGCTTCTTGCCTGCAGGAATCTTGTCACCTCTATACACATCGAACAGCGTAACCTGCTTAAGAATCTTCTTCACAGACTTGTGCGCAGCCCTTGAAAGGTCCGCATAAGACACAGCCTCGTCAACCAGAAGCGCAAGGTCTCTTCTCACTTCAGGGAACTTAGGCATCTCCTGGAATTTAACTTTCACTCTTGAAATGAGTTTCAGCAGCACTGACCAAACAATTTCTACCGCAAACACAGGCTGACGTACGTCGAACTTCTTTGCCAATGAAGGCGACACTGTTCCCATTGTTGCGAACACCTCGTGTGTACCAGGCAGTCTGTAAACAATACCTTCTGCAAAGATATCTTCGGGAGCTGCTTCCGTTTCCATTGAATACAAGTCGATTGCATAACGGCTGCACAACTGCTCAAAATATCCTTTCAGCTGGAAATAGCTACCTTTCTGATCTCCGAGTCTCCAGGATTTCGCATTAGGACCAGACAGGAACAATGCAAAACACTGATGCTCCTCGTAAGAAGCGAGAGTCTTGCCGTCAGTTCCAGGAAGCTGTCTATATACGGAACCATACTCAAAAGTACGGAGAGTATTGATCTGCCTGTTGGCATTATAAGCGATAACCTCAAGACCGTTGAGAATGAGCGTCTGCCTCATAACATTGAGATCAGAGCTGAGCGGATTCACAATCTTCACGCAATTCTCGGCCGGGAATGTCTTCAACCCTTCGTAGTACGCGCTCTTTGTCAAGGAATTGTTCATTGTCTCGACAAATCCATCCGCTACCAGGAAATTGGAAATATAATTTCGGGTTGCCTCCGGATCAGGATCAGGAGTCGTGCCTATAGACATCCTCATCGTGTGAGGAATCTCTATATTGTTATAACTGTATATTCTGAGAATTTCTTCTACTACATCGCACTCGCGATATACGTCAATCATATAAGAAGGTGCGGCCACCTTTGCTCCATTCTCTCTCTTCTCGACAAATTCGTAATTAAGATATGTCAGAATGTTCTCAATGACATCGTGGCCAATTTTCTTTCCGATGAAGGACTCAATCCTGTCATAATCCAGGTCAATCACCTTACGCTCAATAGGGTTCGGATAAGATACCTGAGTCTTGCCGTCAATATGTCCGCCTGCGACTTCAAGAATAAGCAAAGCGGCCCTCTTCGCGGCAAATGGAATAATTCCAGGGTCTGCACCTCTCTCATATCTGAATGAAGCGTCTGTCTGAAGTCCCTGAGTCTTGGAAGTTTTCCTTATGGAATGAGGGTCAAAATATGCGCTTTCGAGGAACACATTCTTCGTAGAATCCGTCACACCGGACTTTTCACCACCGAATACTCCGGCTATGCACATAGGTCCGTTCTCATTGGCGATAACCATATCTGTAGAGTGAAGCGTGCGCTCCACGCCGTCTAGAGTCACAAGTTTTTCTCCTTCCCCGGCCCTTCTGACAATCACCTTACCACCTGCAACCTGGTCAGCATCAAATGTATGCATAGGCTGGCCAATCTCGAAAAGCACAAAATTGGAGACGTCCACGATATTGTTTATAGAACGCAAGCCAATAGACATCAACTTCTTCTGAAGCCACTCAGGTGACGGGCCGACCTTCACGTCCCTTATAGTTATTCCCTCATACTCAGGAGCGCCTTCAAAGTCCTGAACTTCAACAGGTATAGATCCGTTTCCCTCTCCTTCCTTGAATGCGGAAACATCCGGATATGAGAATGAGCAAGGAATATTGTTGAGCCTCATATATGCGTACAAATCCCTGGCGACACCGATATGAGAAGCAGCGTCAACTCTGTTTGCCGTAATCTCATACTCAATCACAGCGTCTGATTTCAGATGGAGATAATCCTTTGCTGACGTTCCTACGACCGCATCTGCAGGAAGCACCTTGATGCCAGCGTGGTCGTTACCAATTCCGAGTTCATCCTCGGCGCAAATCATACCGAATGACTCCACTCCACGGATTTTTGATTTCTTGATTTTGAAATCTCCCGGAAGCACGGCGCCCAATCTTGCGAAGAGCACTTTCTGGCCGGCTGCCACATTAGGAGCACCGCAGACAACCGTCAACAATTCGCCTGTACCGTCATTCACCTTAGTGATATGAAGGTGGTCGGAATTAGGATGTGATTCACATTCAACCACTTCGGCGACTACCACGCCCGCAAGTCCGCCAGGTATTTCCTCTTCTTCCGAAACAGAATCAACTTCAATACCGATGGAAGTCATAGCGTCCGCTATCTGCTGCGGAGTGAGATCAGATTTAAGATAATCTCTAAGCCAGCTATAAGAAAGTTTCATATAATCATTTTTTTAATATTCTATAAATCAAAGCAGGATGACATTCAACGTCAACGGAAACTGCTATTTGTCAATATCTTCAGGATTAAAGAGAGACGAGACGAATTCCTTCTTGTCAAACACCTTCAGGTCATCAATACCCTCTCCGATTCCGATGAATTTAATCGGGACTTGAAGTTTTGAAACAATTCCGACCACTACTCCACCCTTCGCAGATCCGTCAAGTTTTGTGATTGCCAGTGAGGTCACGTCCGTTGCTTTCGAAAATTCTTGCGCCTGCTGATAAGCATTCTGGCCTGTGGAGCCGTCAAGCACCAGCATAACCTCGTGCGGAGCATCAGGAATCACTTTTCGTATGACATTCCTGATTTTTGTAAGCTCATTCATCAGGTTCACCCTGTTATGGAGTCGACCTGCGGTATCTATCAAAACCACGTCCGCCTGCTTAGCCACAGCTGAACTGACTGTATCGAATGCTACAGAAGCCGGATCAGAACCCATTTCCTGCTTTACTATGGAAACGCCCGCTCTGTCCGCCCAAATCTGAAGTTGCTCAACTGCCGCGGCACGGAAAGTATCCGCCGCACCCAGAACAACATTTTTGCCCTGCGCCTTCAGTTTCGCCGCCAGTTTTCCTATCGTAGTTGTTTTGCCGACGCCGTTTACACCGACTACAAGAATCACGTAAGGCCTCTTGGAAAAGTCGAACGGTATTTCATCGGTCGCTGTAACACTTTCAGAATCAACATCCAGAAGTTTGGCTATCTCTTCACGGAGAATCTCGACAAGCTCTGTCATCGACATATATTTGTCTTTCTCCACACGCTCCTCAAGATTGTCAATTATGTCCAGAGTCGTATCGACTCCCATATCGGACGAAATCAAAGCCTCTTCAATAGCATCCAGGACCTTGTCATCAACTTTTGACTTGCCCACAATAGCCCTTGAAAGCTTCTTGAAAAAGCCCTCGTTTGTCTTTTTTACTCCCTTATCGAAAATTCCCATAAAAGCAATCGGATTAACGAACAAAGATAATCAAAACACGCGCAAAATACAAAAAAGAGGCACGATGCGTCAACACCGTGCCTAATCGAAATATATTCAAATTCTTTTACTTCTTGTCAAAGAATTCTTTCTCTTTGCCAGCATCTACGAACTGCTCAACAAAGACGTATGCGCCAGTCTTTGGAGACTTGTCCATACGGATGCACTTAACAATGCTTCTTGCGCCTGCTTTGGCTGCGAAGGTTGCGACCGCTTTCTTTGCCATAAACCGTTCTCCTTATTATTTAATCTCACGATGAAGAGTCACCTTGTGAAGGTATGGATTGTATTTCCTACGCTCAAGACGCTCTGTTGTGTTCTTCTTGTTCTTTGTGGTAATGTATCTTGACATTCCAGGTACACCGCTTTCTTTCTGCTCTGTGCACTCCAGGATGACCTGCACCCTGTTTCCTTTAGCTTTCTTTGCCATTTCCTATCTAGAATTAAACAAGGTTAATATATCCTTTCTTCTGGGCATCTCTAAGAACGCTCTCCAAGCCGTTCTTTTCAATGTGTCTGATACCCTTGCAGGTCACCTTGAGGGTGACAAACCTCTGCTCTGACTCAAGCCAGAACTTCTTGTTTTTGAGGTTCAAAGAGAATGCTCTCTTTGTACGAAGCTTAGAGTGGGCAACATTGTTACCGATCATTCTCTTTCTTCCTGTTACTTGACAAACCTTTGCCATATTATTTTTACTTTTTAATTTTCTCTAAATAGTCCACACGGACCGCAAATATCGTATAATTTTTTGGTAAATCCAAAACTTACACCAGTTTAAGGAATCGATTCCACCTGATGTTGAACGGGAATTTCCGGTTGGCATCAGTCGAAAGCCATATCAACGCCGGCCTACCGACTATGTGATCCTCAGGTACAAATCCCCAATATCTGGAATCCAATGAATTATGACGATTATCGCCCATCATGAAGTAATAGTCCTGTTTGAAAGTATATTCGTCAGTCTCGACTCCGTTGATGAATATCTTGCCGTCTGCCACCTTCAAATCATTCTTTTCATAAACTCTTATCAAACGCTCATATAAAGGCATATTGTCAGAGTTCAACTTCACTGTCTTGCCCGCTTCCGGAATCCAAATCGGACCGTAATTGTCACGAGTCCATCTGAACTTCTCAGAATAAGGGAACAGCATAAGATATGAATCAGGATAATCCGGCGGATAAACATCCACTTGCTCCTCAATGCTGACCACATTTGCACACGACTTCACTGCATCAAGCATAGATGAGGTCAACGGCATCTGCGGATAACCCGGCAACGTTTCGTCATATTGCAGTTCTGAAATATTCAGACCAATCTTCTCCAGCAACTTGTAGTTGATTCTGGAACCGTCTGTAACAACGGTGTATGTAGTCTGAACACCCGGCCATACTTCCTGAGCTGCGGAATTGATGTAGACACGACCATCTTTAACCGAAAGAGTATCACCGTGTATCGCTACACATCTCTTTACATAATGGTCTTTCTTGTCTGACGGACGAACCTTCACAGGCCCGTATGCTTTCACAGCATAATCTTTTCCATAAAAGCGGCAGACAGTATAATAATCGTCAGCCGGTGCTTTTGTCAGGATTGTATCCCCATCAGGGAAGCCGAATACGACATAATCGCCTCTTTCAACATTTCTGAATCCCTTCAGTCTGCGGTAATCATTGTGGAGCAAAGTCGAATATGACTCTTTTCCGAAAATGACATTGTGCGTAAAAGGGATTGTGAGAGGAGTCTCGGGCAATCTAGGACCGAACGTCAGCTTGCTTACAAAAAGGTGATCTCCAGTAAGAAGCGAACTTTCCATCGAAGATGAAGGAATCTTGAAAGCCTGGAAGAAGAAGATATTGATGAAGGTCACAAAAACAACTGCAAAGATGATGGCATCAAGCCAATCCAGAAATGCATTTCTTTTTTCACCTTCCTTGTAGTCTTTTTTCCAAAACAGCCATTTCACCTTTCTGGTGATATGGTGATCGAAAATAACCGCAAGACCTAAAAGCCACCAATAGTTTCCCAGCCAGATCACCCACATCAAATAGAGGATAGACCAAAAGGTCATCCGAGCCCACTTGTTATGGTATAGATCCTTCAGCCCCATTCAGCAAACTATTTTACCTTATTTACTATAGCTTCGAAAGCTTTAGGGTTATTCATAGCAAGGTCTGCAAGCACTTTGCGGTTAAGACCGACGTTCTGCTTTGCCAATTTGCCCATGAACTGGGAGTATGAAATACCATACTGACGTGCGGCAGCATTGATTCTCTGAATCCAAAGTGCACGGAACTCACGTTTCTTAGCTTTACGGTCACGGTAAGCATAGGTAAGTCCTTTCTCATAGGTATTCTTTGCTACCGTCCAAACATTTTTCCTTGACAGGAAGTAACCGCGGGTCTTCTTGAGAAGCTTCTTGCGGCGAGCCCTAGAGGCTACTGAATTTACTGATCTTGGCATAAATTTTACTTTTTTTGGATACAGTGATCGTCATCGCGATTCTTTACGACTGCATTCCAAGTTTAACTTTAAATGATTACAATACCAGAAGCTCTTTTACTCTTCTTTCGTCAACGTGATTGACAAGTGTGAAGTGATCAAGATTTCTTTTCTGCTTCTTGGTCTTCTTGGTGAGAATGTGGCTGTGATAAGCGTGTTTTCTCTTGATTTTTCCCGTTCCGGTAAGCGCGAAACGCTTTTTGGCACCGGAGTTGGTTTTAAGCTTTGCCATTTTACAAAAGTTTTAATAATTTATTTTACAACTCTGCAGGGGTTCACACCCCTACAGAATCATTTATTTCTTCTTTATAGGAGCAATCATCATTATCATTCGCTTGCCCTCAAGCTGCGGCATGTGCTCGGCACGTCCATACTCCTCAAGCTCCACTGCGAAACGGAGAAGAAGTTTTTCTCCCTGGTCAGCGAACTGGATGGAACGTCCTCTGAAGAACACTGAGGCCTTGACCTTAGAGCCTTCGTTAAGGAACTCCTGAGCGTGCTTCAACTTGAACTGGAAGTCGTGCTCGTCAGTATTTGGACCGAAGCGAATTTCCTTTATAACTATCTTGGTAGAATTCTGTTTCATCTCCTTTGCCTTCTTCTTCTGCTGGTAAAGGTACTTCTGATAATCCAGAATCTTACATACAGGAGGATCTGCCTTAGCGCTGATCTCGACCAAATCGAGCTCCAACTCATCGGCCATCTTCAAGGCCTGAGCGATAGGATAGACACCAGGTTCTTCGATATTGTCACCTACAAGACGGACCTGAACAGCTCTGATCTCATCATTGATATTCAGTTCATTCTCATCTTTGTGCCTCGGAGGAGCCATACGGGATCCTGCGGGTCTTGGGCCTGCCGGCTTTGGTGCTCCTGCAGGTCTTGTACCTGATGGCCTAGGGCCACCGAAGTGAGGTTTAAAAGGCGTTGCGATAAATTTGCCCTCCCTAATAGTTAATTAATAAATAATTGCGGACTATAACTCAGCACTGCGGGATTCCGACGCCGCTTTAAGTTTGGCGATGAACTCCTCAACAGGTATTGAGCCTTTGTCTGCTCCTTCATAACGAACTGAGACTGTGTTTTCTGCAGCCTCTTTTTCGCCGACAATCACAAGCACAGGCACACGGAGCAATGATATCTCACGGATTCTCTTACCCAATGTCTCGTTGCGATCGTCCATTGAAGCGCGAATATCGGACTTTTTCATCAAATCACAAACTTTTTCTGCATATTCAGTGTACTTTTCACTGACTGGCAGCACTTTCACCTGATCAGGAGCAAGCCAAAGCGGAAGATGTCCGGCGGTGTGCTCAAGCAATACGGCCGTGAATCTCTCTATTGATCCGAAAGGAGCTCTGTGAATCATTACAGGGCGCTTCTTTGAACCGTCTTTGTCCGTGTATTCGAGTTGGAAACGCTCAGGAAGATTGTAATCCACCTGGACTGTACCGAGCTGCCATTTTCTGCCGAGGGCATCCTTAACCATAAAGTCAAGCTTAGGGCCGTAGAATGCGGCTTCACCATACTCAACGACAGTCTTGAGACCTTTCTCTGCTGCGGCATCGATGATACCCTGCTCAGCACGATCCCAGTTTTCGTCAGTTCCGATATATTTTTCCTTATGATTAGGATCTCTCAATGAAACTTGAGCCGTGAAGTTCTTGAAGTTGAATGTGCCGAACACATAGAGAATCAAGTCGATAACCTTCTCAAATTCTTCCTTGAGCTGGTCAGGACGCACAAAAAGATGCGCATCATCCTGAGTAAAGCAACGTACTCTGGTCAGGCCGTGAAGCTCACCGCTCTGCTCATAACGATATACGGTACCGAACTCAGAGAAACGCAGAGGAAGATCCTTGTAAGACCTCGGTTCCGAACGGTAAATCTCGCAGTGGTGAGGGCAGTTCATAGGTTTGAGCATATATTCCTCTCCTTCCTGCGGTGTATGAATCGGCTGGAACGAGTCTTTTCCATACTTAGCATAGTGACCTGAAGTGACATAAAGCTGCTTGCTTCCGATATGAGGTGTCACTACCGGCAGATATCCGTACTCATCGAGTTTCTTGCGGAGGAAATTCTCCAACTGGAGTCTCATCACAGCACCTCTAGGCAACCACAACGGCAGTCCGAGACCGACACGGGATGAGAATGTGAACAGTTCCATCTCCTTGCCGAGCTTTCTGTGATCTCTCTTCTTGGCCTCCTCGAGAAGCACGAGATACTCGTCAAGAAGAGACTTCTTAGGGAATGTGATTCCATATACTCGTGTAAGCTGAGGACGTTTCTCATCACCTCTCCAATATGCACCGGCGATAGCTGTAAGTTTCACAGCCTTAATCATTTCCGTATTTCTAAGGTGCGGACCGCGGCAAAGGTCAGTAAAATCGCCGTTCTTATAGAATGTAATCTTGCCGTCTTCCAGTTCGCCGATAAGCTCAAGCTTGTACTCATCGCCCTTCTTGGTGAAATAGTCCACTGCTTCAGCTTTGGAAACGTGAGTGCACTCGAAAGCCTCCTTCGTGTGGGCAAGTTCGAGCATCTTCTTCTCTATCTTAGGAAGATCAGCATCTGTCAACTGCCTGTCACCCAAATCAATGTCATAGTAGAATCCGCTCTCAACAGCTGGTCCGATGCCGAACTTGACACCAGGGAACAATGCCTCGAGAGCCTGTGCCATAAGATGTGCGGAAGAATGCCAGAATACTCTTTTGCCGTCTTCATCATCCCATTTGAGCAGTCTGACTGAACTGTTTTCCTCGATAGGAGTATCCAATCCGATTGTCGTACCTTTTCCGACAGATGTATCGCTTTCCGGTTTCACTGACACAGCCAGAACATCGGCTGCCAATCTCGGGCTGATACTTTCTGCAATCTGATAGCCTGTAACGCCTTTTTCAAAGGCCCTGACGCTTCCGTCAGGAAATGTAATGTTAATCATAACACAATAATTAATAATTAAATTGGACTAACCAGTATTTACAAACCAAGTACTTGAACTTGATTAGCCATATTATTAGTCAAGAATGCAAAGGTAAGCATTTTTTCGTATCTTTGCGCACAAATGAGACGGTGATGAAAGAGACTATAGAAAGACAATCGCTATGGAACGAGGCAGCCAAGGCCGGGCTTCTCCTGGGGCTGTTCACTGGCATATTTATTTTCGCAAACACAATGCTTCCCAAGTTGTTGACAGGGGGCAGAGTCGCAGCCATTCTTCTGGTGGTGATAAACACTGTCTTATGGCTCATAAAGTTTGCCGGCTGCCTGGCACTGTTGAGATATTTTATGATGAATTTCAGTTCAAAGTACAGCGGCGTAACAGTACCGACCATTTTCCGTTTCGGAATGATTACGGCATTGACATCGGCAGTCATAGTAGCCGGAATAAATCTTCTCAACATAACACTCATCAGCGCGGAAGACTTGCAGTCCGCAATCGACACCACATTGCAGAGTTATGGTTCAATGACGCAAATCAGTGACAGCGACAGGATTACATTGGACAGGACTCTCAGCCACCTTCCGCAGATTTCATTCTTCGTAACATTGGGCTACTGTTTCCTTTATGGCACGATAGCATCAAAGATAATCGCCAACACAATCCTTCCGAAAGACGAATTCGGGGATACCGTGGACGAACAATAATCAAAGACTCAGCACAATGGAATACCCTCTGGACCTCACAATCATAATTCCTTTTCTCAATGAGAACGAGTCATTGCCTGAACTCGTATCCTGGATTCACCGGACAATAGACGATAAAGGATGGAAGTACGAGATATTGATGGTAGATGACGGCAGCAAGGACGGTTCGTGGGACACTGTGCAAAAGCTCGCGGAATCGGACCCTACAATACACGGCATACGTTTCAGAAGAAATTATGGCAAATCTGCGGCACTCTACCACGGTTTCAAGACTGCAAGTGGAAAGGTTGTAGTCACAATGGACGCTGACTTGCAGGATTCTCCCGAGGAGATTCCGGAGATGTTCCGAATGGTCACAGAGGAAGACTGGGACGTGGTTTCCGGTTGGAAGCAACACCGCCAGGACAACAAACTGACGAAGAATCTGCCGTCCAAGTTGTACAACGCTACAGCCAGATGGATTACAGGAATTCACCTGCACGATATGAATTGCGGGCTGAAGGCCTACAAGAACGAGGTAATCAAGAATATCGAAGTTTACGGCGAGATGCACAGATACATTCCGTATCTTGCAAAGAATGCCGGATTCGAAAGAATAACGGAAAAGCCCGTACACCATCAGAAAAGAAAATACGGCAAGAGCAAGTTCGGAATGGAACGATTCGTCAACGGATTTCTCGACCTTCTGTCGCTATGGTTTCTCAGCACATTCGGCAAGAAGCCTATGCACTTCTTCGGATTCACAGGAATCTTGATGTTCCTTGCCGGATTTATTCTCACTATTATCCTGATAGCTACCAAGTTGGTTCACCAGGCAGGAGGAGTGCACTATCGTCAGGTAACGGATCAGCCTTTGTTCTATCTTGCACTTCTCGCCGTGATACTCGGCGTGATGCTGTTCCTTTCAGGATTCATCTGCGAGATGATTTCACGCAACTCCTCGGAGCGGAACAAATATAACGTCCGCGAAGAATTTTAATACTCGACTTCTCATCTGCGAAACGTCCCTGCCGTATCCGGCAAAATTCTTCATTTAGAATATGCGGATCTTTCAAATAGTGCAACGAGAAAAACAGCGCTATCGTCAAAAAAAATGTTTTGGCGACAATGCGGCTTGTCGTTTCAACTTCAAAGATTTACCAGAACACCAAAAATAGGGGTTTCAACCAAGTCTAAGGTGTCAGAAGTTGAGTTAATATCTGTTCAGAGGTCTGCCGGCGGTCATCATATGAACTTTCCTCTTCACCTCTTCCAAAACTACACTGTGTTCTTCAAGTGAAGCTTTCTGCGTATCAGTAAGTTCACCTTTCGCAGTAATGGCGTCGATATGGGCTGCAGCTGATGAGAGTACGGCATCAATCAAATCCACGATATTTTCCATATCCTTCTCAACAAAGCCTCTTGTTGTGACGGCCGGTGTACCGATACGCACACCTGAAGTCTGGAACGGAGAGCGAGAATCGAACGGAACCATATTCTTGTTGACCGTGATGTCCGCCTTAACCAACTCAGACTCAGCCACCCTACCCGTAACTTCAGGGAATCTTGTACGCAAGTCAATAAGCATCAAGTGATTGTCAGTACCGCCAGAAACGACCTTATATCCTTTTGCAATGAATTTTGCGCACATAGCCTGAGCATTGGCTACAACCTGCTTCTGATATTCCACATATTCAGGCTGCATTGCTTCATAGAACGCAACAGCCTTCGCCGCAATCACGTGCTCAAGCGGGCCGCCCTGGATGCCAGGGAATACACTTGAATTCAATATCTGGGACATCTTCTTAACCTCACCTTTCGGTGTCATTCTTCCCTGAGGGTCATCGAAATCCTTACCCAACAAGATAACGCCTCCGCGAGGTCCTCTCAATGTCTTGTGTGTCGTAGAAGTTACGATATGAGCATATTTTACAGGATTCTTGAGAAGTCCTGCAGCGATAAGTCCTGCAGTATGCGCCATATCAATCCAGAGAATAGCACCTACCTCATCGGCAATCTTACGCATACGTTCATAATCCCACTCGCGTGAATAAGCGGAAGCACCGCCGATTATCAACTTCGGATGACATTCTTTGGCAAGAGCCTCCATTTTATCATAGTCGATGCGTCCGGTCTCAGGATCAAGCCCATAAGCAACCGCCTTATACAAAATACCGGAAGCATTTACAGGTGAACCGTGTGTAAGATGGCCCCCCTGAGACAAGTCAAGTCCCATAAAAGTATCACCCGGCCTGAGCACTGCCATTTCAACTGCAAGATTCGCCTGTGCACCGGAATGCGGCTGCACGTTAGCATACTCCGCATCATAAATCTTGCACAATCTGTCAATTGCAAGCTGTTCGATCTGATCAACGACCTCGCACCCACCATAATATCTCTTTCCCGGATAGCCTTCCGCATACTTGTTGGTGCATACGGACCCCATCGCCTCCAAGACCTGGTCAGTCACGTAGTTCTCCGATGCAATCAACTCAAGTCCCTGAGACTGTCTCTCTTTCTCTTTCTTGATAAGATCAAAAATTTGCAAATCCTGTTTCATACTGTCAAAAATTTTCCTTCCGTCTCGTTTGAGGAAGGCTCAGTTTTGGCAAATATAGCATTTATAATCTATTTTTTGCCTTAAATTTGTAAGAAGATGCTTGAATTTTAGGTACACATTGAAACACAACATCTACAAAATCTCCCTTACTGATGAAGAACAGAAAATTACTCAATATCGAACTTGGCAGGGTTTCAGCGGACGAATACAAGAAGCTTCCTGATTCCGGCATATCAATCATACTGGACAATATCAGAAGCGCCCACAACGTAGGTTCCGTATTCCGCAGCGGAGATTCTTTCAAGGCAGACAAAATCTGGTTGTGCGGAATCTGTGCTACGCCGCCTTCAGCAGAAATTCACAAATCCGCGCTCGGTGCTGAATTCAGTGTCGAATGGGAATATGCGGAAGACACGTTAGCATTAGTCAAACGTCTTCATAGTGAAGGTTATACGATATTAAGCGTGGAGCAGGCTGTCGATTCCATATCTTTGGACAAATTTGTTCCGGAGAAGGGAAAGAAGTACGCCCTCATCTTCGGAAATGAAGTTGAAGGCGTACAGCAAGCTGTTGTAGATGAATCTGACAACGTCATTGAAATTCCCCAATTCGGCACCAAACATTCACTGAACATTTCCGTGACCGCCGGCATCGTGCTCTGGCATTTAAGATATTGTATGGGGATTTAGCGGTTGTGAGGATTTGGGCGAGGAGAGAAACGCCGTAGACCGCTTTTTATTCTCACCTCTTGATAGGGCGGAGAACAAACACAAATTCATACTCCTCCGGATGCACCATATAACTGTCCAGCGGAGTCTGCCCCCACGAATCAATTCCGCCTACACCCATTTCCTTCAAATCGAAATTTACATAAGTTGTACCTTCGCTTCTTGAATTCACAAAAGCTTTCGACAACAAATCAAGCGAATGTGTAGCACGGCCAGCCTGTCCGTTTGTAGGGTTAGGACGGGTTACAGGCGCATCCAGAGCGCTGTCCATATCTTTCTGACTGAACGGCAATGCAGAACCGCTGAAGAGCACATCAGATGAAACTTCGAGTCCAAGTCCCGCATCACTAAGCACACGCATCCATCTCAAATCAGACTTTGTGCCGGATTCTTGGGTGCGCACATAACCATACCAATACTGGTCCTGAACCTTCTGCACATAATGCCCGACAATCGCAGATGATTTTCTGTCACAATAGTTGTCCCACGGGCCGCGGCCGTAGAAATCAAGCGTAGAGAAGTCACCAGGCATCGCCAACTTCATTCCGAAACGGAACAGATCCGGAGCAGATGCAAGATTTCCTGAGTCATTCATTTTCTCGGAAACCTTGATTGAACCGTCAGAATAAATATGATATTTCAAGGTCACGAAGCCGAAATTCTCAAATGGCTGATATGCAGCCTCGACAACGTAATAATCCTCGACCTTAGTCGTCCTGAACGAAGCCAATTTATACTCCGGATATCTCCAAATATTCATTTTCTCGTGAAGACGTGCTCCGAGGTCATTTTCTACCGGAGCCCTACCGAATGACGGCATCAAAGGTTCTTTCAACGCACCCACACCACCGATGGTATAATTTGAAAGCAGTCCGGTTGACTTGTCAAAAGCTATATTCCACGTTGAAATTCTGTCAATTCCATCTGTCCTGTCATATACGAACCTGCCAGAGAATCTAACTTCGGATGCGTTCTCCGACATATTCAAGTCACTGTCAGCAGAATCTGTTCCGTTCACATAAGCGGCTGCAGGGGCCTCATATAGAGGAATCTGGTCATAAGCAACCTGATATCCGGCAGAAAGCAGACCGTCTGCACGCTTAAGCAACCAATTCACATTCAGATAGATATCTGAATCAAGGCCGTCAGCATAATTAACCTTTGCCGAACCCGGATTCGCAAAAGACTTAACGACTGCATCCAAGATATCCTCGCCAGTTATGCCGAGCCCTACCGTGGCTGTCTTGCCAGGAGCCACATCAACATTCTCCAACACTCCTGAAAGAACCTCAACGCCTCCGCATTCTATAGTCCAGTCCATTCTGTAACGAGAGAGATCGATAAAGAAATTCTCATTATATACATTGACACTCAACTCTTTGGCATTGTCTACTCCGTCACCCATCAACGAAGGCGATATTGGCTCAGCCGAAGTATGGATAGACCTATGCTGATATTTGATTTCATACGCCTGCGGATGCCAGCTGCGGTCTGCCGCTATAAATCCGTTGCAGTTGAATGAACCGTCTGAAGCATCATAATCGTTGCTGTCACCTCCATAGATATATATGTGGTCAGTCCCATTCTCCTGAGGGTCAATCTTTTTATACAATGCCTGATCAACAAAATCCCAGATAAAGCCGCCCTGATATGACGGATATTTGCGGACCAGATCCCAATACTCCTTGAAGTTGCCGTTAGAGTTTCCCATCGCGTGCGAATACTCGCATTGGATAAGAGGCTTGGAAGGATTCGACAACAGATATTTTTCACAGTCGGCAGGAGAATCGTACATAGGACAGAAGATATCCGTATTGTAGTTCAGTTTTGCACGCTCATACTGTACAGGACGGGTGCTGTCATAAGATTTTATCCAATCATACACTCTCTCGAAATTCTTTCCGTTTCCGGCTTCGTTACCCATACTCCAGATGATAATCGAAGGATGATTGAAATCCCTGAATATCATACGCTTATTGCGGATAAGATGTGCCTGGAAATAGTCCTCCCTATGTGCCAGAGAGGCATCGCCGTACCCCATTCCGTGAGATTCGATATTCGCTTCATCCACAACGTACAGTCCGTATTCGTCGCAGAGTGAATACCACACCGGATCATTAGGATAGTGAGAAGTTCTTACCGCATTGATATTCAGTTCTTTCATTATCCTTATATCACGAATCATATCGTCCTTGCTCACTACATAGCCGGTATGAGGATTCATTTCGTGTCTGTCTGTGCCCTTGATAAGCACTGGCTTTCCATTAACAAGAAGCTGCGCATTTTTAATCTCCACAGTTCTGAAGCCGAAACGGACCGAAGTGCTTTCCACCAGATTTTTCTTGTCGGATGCAGAAACTTTCAACGTATATAAATTAGGGGTCTCAGCTGTCCACAATTCCGGATTTGCAACCTTCGTATCACATTGCAGCAAGAAGTTTCCGTCTGCAGTCCTGTCTGACTTGGATGTAACAGGAAGAGATGCAGAAGCGACAACCTTTCCGTAACTGTCCAGAATTTCATACGACACCGAAGATATTCCGGAAGATACTGTTACAGAAAGTTTTGCGTTGCCTGACATATCTCCCGAGACATTGACATCTTCGATTCTCTTCTTTTCTCTGGTATAGACATATACATCACGCGATATGCCCGCAAAACGCCAGAAGTCCTGATCCTCCAGATAGGATCCGTCACACCACCTGAAAATTTCCAAAGCGATGCTGTTCTTGCCTGTCTTGACATAGCCGGAAATATCAAAACGCGCATCCAGTTTGCTGTCTTCGCTATAGCCTACTTCTTTACCGTTCACCCAGACACGCACGTTTGAAGTGGCCGCACCAATGCAGAGGCATATCTGCTTTCCTTTCCAATCGGCCGGCACATCGAAAGTCTGCCTGTATTGTCCTACATAATTGTGTTCTTCAGGCACATACGGAGGATTGTTCTTGTAGTGTCCGCGCCACGCATAGCCTATATTAAGGTACAGCGGATCACAATAGCCACTGAATTCCCATAGGCCCGGAACAGGGATTGTCCCCCAAGAAGAGTCGTCAAAAGAAACATTCTGAAATCCGACAACACGGTCAGACACGGACTGGCAGAAGTTAAACTTCCATATTCCGTTAAGCGACAGTGTCTTCTGTTGTTCTGTGACAAAAGTCGCCCTCATAGGCAATCTGTTGGTTTCGAACATTCCCGGATCCTGCCAATCAGGAAGTTCTGAAGCATTCGACACTGTAACAGGTAAAACAGTTGCAACCAGAAATCCAACTGCCGTCATTGTCTTTAAGAAATTCATAATGTGGTTATCGTTTTTGTTTTCAACTATGTACAATTATATGCCCTTGCAGGGACTAATTCCGTTTGCCGGCATCCAGCAGCACTACTGTGCCGTCCATTGTGGATGCCAATATTCCAGTCAGGCCTTTCAAGTTAACTATTTTCAGCGGATTGACCAATGCGAGAGAAATCTTGTGCGCCCACAGGAAGCCCCCGTCCGAAGAATCAAACGCCACTATATTGCCCTTATCTGAAGGTATCAGCAAAGTCCCGCCTACTTCAGTCAAAGCCGAAGTCCCTATGTCGTACCCGAGACTATCGCAGACATCCCATATTTTGTCAGATGAAGGCAAAGTCTTGTCCGACGACGTGCACGACGCATCAGAAGGAAATGCATAAACTCTTCCGTGCATCACTTTGGAATACACTGCCTTGCCGTCCTCGCTGACACACAGGGCATCCCTGCCTCCGTCAACGTGGAACACCTCTTTTCCGGTTTTTGCATCGATGGCATAAATCTTCCTGTCGGGCACGGCCACGAATATGCGTCCTGAACCATAAACTGGAACACAATGCGCCGGAGAATACATTCTGGAACTCTTATTCACAGTCCACACCCATTGCTCTCTTCCTGTCTGAGGATTAAGAGAATACAATTTCCTACCCCAACTTCCGAACACAACGCGCTCCTTGTCGCCATAAGGAGTCGATATGGCGTGGCCCTCAACTCCGGAGTAAGTCCACAGAGCAGTGCCGTCTTTAAGATTCAGTGCCCTGAAAGAATTATCCGAACCGCCAACATAGACTATTCCGTTCATTATCAACGGTGAAGCAAGCACCGACTTGGATGTACGGTAAGTCCATTTCACAGTGCCGTCCGATGTTTTAAGCGCATATATATTACCATCCGTACAGCCGAATACCAGAGTGCTTCCCGACACTGCCGGAGTCGAATATATCTTGGCTCCGAAATCTTTGGACCATATCTCGTGACCGTCTTTTATGGAAATGCACTTCATCACTCCAGACGCCAAAGGGAAGAAAACACGGTCTCCCCTGACGGCAAAACCGGCCGCTATGTTAGCCTCAAATTTCTGTTTCCAGACCTCTTTCGCCTGCGGATATTGCGCATTGACGTCATACCTCATCCAGGGATAACCTTCCGGCAATCCGTCTTCATCATAAACTTCCTTGTCGATTATTTCTATCCCAGGGAAATTATATGAAAGCCACGGTGCATATTCAACGGCAGTTTCGCCATAAATGCGTCTCTCCGAGAATGTTATCTGGTCATCCGACAACCTTACCACTGTATAGCCGGGGACTTTGCCGGCAGACAACGACGAACGGCATAGAACTCCGGGTATTCCCTGATAATTCATAGCTACATTCTTATGCCAATGGCCTCCTATTTCAAATTGAACGCCGAGCCGCTTCAACTGCCGTGTGACATCAAAGTAATTGAGAACTGAAGAGTCCATAGGATAATGGTTGATGAATATGCATCGCCCTTCATTTTCAAGGGATTGCAGCCAATCCATCGTTTCTTTCGGGACAAGTCCCGGAGCCATTCTCATATCCGGACCGCTGTTGCAGCCTATGAATCTCCAGCCTTTATGTTTGAACGAGAAACGTTCGTAACCGAACACTTTCACAAAAGTATTGCATCCGCTCTCCGACCAGTTCGCATCGTGATTGCCCTGAACCACATAATATGGAAGCCTCAACGTATCCAGCATACTCTTGGCGATACCGATTTCTTCGTCAGTCCCGAAGTCAGTCAAATCTCCCCCGAATATGACAAAGTCCAATGAGTCGTATCTGTTGATATCTGAAAGACAAGCACTTAAATCTGCTATAGATGTAGTATTCCGCGCAATATGCGTATCTGTTACAAAGGCAAAACGGAATCCGTCGCCTGAGGATTCTGCGCGCAAAGACTGCATTGCAGAAGCCAACAGGAGCAATATGATGGCTGTTTTGAAGAAAAAGTTCCGGTCAGAGTTCATCAGGAGCACTATATAATCTCTATCTCACTTTTCTTTATCCAACCCTGACGACCGTCTGACAGAGCTATGTTGCACCAGTCGCCCAAGCCGTCAGTGATTGTCACTTTCGTACCTTCGTGCAGAACGAAGAGATCTTTCGACGACTCGGCTGAAGGCGAACTCTTGACGGATGACACAGGAGCCATTACGATTGCCTGATCGCGTGTCTGAAACATTGATTTCTGCCACAGAGACATTCCAAGCGCATTGACTGAGAGCAGGAATATCACAATCGCGCCATAGAATCCTACCCGTTTCATTCCTGTAGAAGTCCCGCGGAGAAACATAATAAGCAATGCCAACGACAGGGCAAACAGAACCAACGACAAGATAGCCCAAGTGTTTGAACTCAACAGATAAGATAACTTGCGCATCCAGTTCTTCAGAACAAATTCAGGCACGGAATCTATCTTGTCCCTCAACTGTGCGTTTGCAAATTCAAGATTGTATCTCGCGTCCGAATATGACGGATCGGCTTTCAATGCCCTCTCGTAATTCAGAACGGCACGTGCGCAATCTCCTGACTTATAATAGGCATTGCCCAAATTATAATACAGCTCAGGTGATACCACTCCAACCTGGCCGATTGATTGCCAGGCATTTACGCTTTCATCCCAATGGCCCTGAGAATATGCCTCCACACCTTTCTGCCACAAAGAATCCAAATAGGAGTCATCAGCCCTTGATACCCCTGGCAGCATCAGAAGCAGTGCTACAAGCATCGCCGCACCTGATGTCTTATTGCTTTTTACACGAGATTTCATTGCAGAATCTATTGATGAAATCGCCTTGACAGCATCATTGTAATGGCTTGTCATAGCTTCATTTCCGGCATCCGGAGAATATCTTGCGAACTCACAGGAATCTATAAGCGAAACATACAGTTCGACAAGTTCCTGAGGGACATCCCTTTGCAGGAGCTGCTCGGATATGTTCTCCTTATTGAGATCTTCCACGCTTATATTCAGCTTGTCGGACACATATCCCAACAGGGCCTTGTGCAATTCCTCATAAAACGCTGAATACAAATTCTTTTTCAGATAGTCCTCGGCAAGACGGAGACGACCCAATGCCATTTTGGTGGCCCTGCGGTTTCTGCTGCCTACAACGTCAGCCTTCCTTGCCGCCATTCCTTTCAAAGCATACCATACGCAGAAAGCCAATGCGCTGATAATCAGCACTACTATCCAATAAAACAGTGAACCGACAAAGAATGTGTTGCGGAATTTATAGGAAGGCGTCTTTGCGCTTATGAACCGTATGTCTTCCCCAAGATTCTTCACGTCCTTGCGGTCGGTTATCGTCAATCCGGACGACTGGCTTTCGGAAGATTCTGTGGCCGTACCCTTCTCCACATTGAACACCAACGGCTCGGTAGTCACCGTCTGATATTTTCCGGTGCTTATATCATAATAAGAATACTCAATCGGCTCGATTGTGAACTCTCCATAGCTTCTCGGGATGAACGGATATTCAAAAGTTTTGCTTCCCGAAGTTCCGCCGGTTGATTTGTCTGTATTCTCCGAGGACTTGGTATCGTAAACTTCCAAGTCTGCAGGAAATTTCACTGAAGGAGGTTCAAGCAATGAGACATTTCCACGTCCTGACACGGTGACTATCAATGAAGTGGCCTCGTGAGTCTTAAGTTTGTCATTGCTGAGTCGCGCTGAGATCTTGAAATTGCCTACGCCGCCACCGAATGAGGAAGGTGCGCCTGCCGGCAGATTCTTGACCTTGACGTGTACGGTAGGGGTCGTAAGACGCTTGCGCACTGTAGTCGTGCCTGTATCAAAGAAACTGTCAAATATGCTGTTGGATCTTGATGCCGTTCTTATGTTTACAAGACAGGACAACTCGGCCGGATCGATTGACAAGTCCCCGGCCTGCTGAGGGATAAGCACATAACGGCGGAGAAGCGCGGCATTATACAACTGCCCGTTCACCTCTTCCCGATGAAAATCTATATTGCTTGGAGCTGCTGTCTCCTGACTCCAGAATCCGTTGAACGAAGGGAATCTTGCGCCCTCGAACCCGGCTATGTCAACTCGCTGATACAATTTAAGTTCGGCGGTTATCGGCTCGCCTATGACAGCAGAGGTCTTGCTCAACGAGAACTTCAAGAATATGTCATCGGAAGATACTGTGGATGCTCTCGATGAGGACGACGAACCGCTTGACTGCGAAGAGGACGAAGATGACTGAGAGGAAGAACTTGAACTACCAGCAAGGACTTCTATAGGAAATGTAGAGGAATATACTGTTTCGCCCTTAATCTTTGCCGATGCCGCAGACAATTCAAAATGTCCTGTCGCCTTAGGGGAGACGATATAAGTAAAAGTATATTGAGACGACTTGGTACGTTTGCCGTTAATGATGCTTATGCTTGTCGATTCCCCTTTCTGAGGGCCCCATACCAGCGAAAAATCAGAGCCGACCTCCCAATTGAAACTGCTCGGACGCTCGTCTCCTTCGATTATGAATGTGACATTGAACTGCTCATCCGCACTTACCATATTGGGGGCGTCAACCTTGATTCGGTTCTGGGCAAACGCCGCTAAACCTGCCAATACCAATGCTGATGACAACACCAATTTCTTTATAAACGATACCATATATATGTCCTCTTAGACGCTTTCTATAACAACTTCTCCTATTTCCCAATAACCGGCCGCTACCAGTTTTTGTCCTTCTGCCTTGATTTCAGAGCTTCAGCTTTCTCTTTGTTGACCTTATCCTGAGTCTCTTTCTCTTTTGCCTGAATTGCCTTCAACATCTGCTGAGCCTGCTGAGGGGATATTTTCACAGGCTGCTGACCCTGACCGTCATTACCCTGATTCTGCTGATTCTGTCCCTGATTATTCTGATTATTCTGATTATTCTGATTGTTGTTATTGTCTTGATTCTGATCTTTGCTTTGGTCCTTGTTCTGATCTTTATTCTGATCGTCGTTCTTGTTATCGCCCTGATTCTGATCCTGGTTATTGTCCTGATTCTGATTGTTGTCCTGGTTTTGAGAATCACCGCCACCGCCGTTCTGCTGCTGTTTCTCCAGCATTTTCTTGGCATAAACGTAATTCTCTTTCGCATCCATATCGGCAGGATTCCTCAACAGAGCTTCTTTGAAAGCATCTACTGCAGCCTTCCAATTCTTCTGCGCCACAGCGACGTCCCCCGTATTGTAGTAATAATCAGAAGCATTTGCCCCGGCAGGAGCTATATCCTTTATCTTCTCCAACATTTTTCCGGCCTCATCAAAACTCTGCTGGCGATATAAGGTATTGGCCAGATTATAATTGGCGGCAACTGAAAGAGAATCTTTCACAAGCGCTTTTCTGTACGATATGTCGGCTTCTTTCCACTCCCCTTTGCCGAACTTGCGATTGCCGGCACGGACATCCTTCCTGTCCACCTGGGCTGACGCAGACAACGAGCAGACAAGAACAGCCGTGATTATCAGTGATATATGTTTCAAATACTTCATATCTACCTCTTGTCAAATAATTGACGGAACATCTTCCGTTCTCCAATCAACATTTCCACGACGAACAGGAACAATGCTATTGCAAAGAAATACATATACTGTTCATCATACTCTTCAAACACTATTGATTTGAATTCCTCTGCATCGAGTTTCTTGATATCGTTGATCACCGGATTTAGTCCAAACTCATCATTTCCGGCGTGCACATAAGCGCCCTTTCCGGCAGACGCGACTTCTTTAAGCGTGGCTTCATCCAACTTCGTTACGACAATATTGCCCTGTGAATCCTTCAGCAGACCGTCTTTTACCGGAATAGGCTGTCCCTGAGCGGATCCCACCCCTATTGTATAGACCAGAATGCCCATATCCGCCGCCTGTTTTGCAGCCTCGACAGGGTCATCCTCGTGATTTTCACCGTCCGTTATCAGAATGATAGCCCGGCTTTTCTCGCTCTGTGCGCTGAAACTCTTGATGCAGGTATTGATTGCATCCCCCATTGCAGTACCCTGTACCGGAACGGACTCTGTAGAGATATTGTTTAGGAACATCTTGGCGGAAACATAGTCCGTCGTGATCGGAAGTTGAACGAAAGATGTTCCGGCGAAAATTACAAGACCTATCCTGTCTCCGTCAAGTTTATCGACAATGCGGGAAATCGCCAGCTTGGCACGCTCAAGCCTGTTCGGAGAATAATCTTTGGCAAGCATTGAGTTGGATACATCCAATGCTATCATAACTTCCGCGCCACGGCTTTGATGCTCTTTCAGTTTAGCACCTATCTGAGGTCGGGACAAGCCTATGACAAAGAATGCGAACGCCAGTGAAAACAGCACTATGCGAAGCCATCCTTTTGTCTTTGAATAAGACGGCATCAGTTCATTCACAAGAGCTTCGTCGCCGAATTTTCTAAGACGACGCTTCCTCAAATGCATTACAAGCCCGTACAGGATCGGAAACACCGGTACGAGGAACAAAAGCAATAAATATTGAGCCTGAGCAAAATATATCATATCCAATTATCCATTAAGGAAGCCTGCGTATAACGAACAGCCTCAAAATCATCTCCAACAACAGACAGGCAAGCGCGACAAGTGCAAATCCTACAAACAGTTCCTTGTAAACAGGGAAACTGTCGATGGTGGTACGCGCTTTCTCCATCTTGTTGATTTCGCTGTATATCTCCGAGAGTTTCGTATTGTCGGTCGCACGGAAATAACGCCCTCCTGTAGTCTCTGCTATATTTTTCAACAAGTCTTCGTCAATTTCGACCTCCACATTCTGCATCTGCACACCCCAAGGCGTCATCACAGGATATGGCGCAGTGCCGTTGGCGCCGACTCCGATTGTATATACCCTTATGCCATAAGTCTTTGCGATATCAGCAGCGGTCTGTGGCGTTATCTCGCCGCTGTTGTTGACACCGTCTGTAAGAAGAATAATCACACGGCTCTTGGCGTCAGACCCCTGCATCCTTGCGACAGCCGTCGCCAAGCCATTTCCTATGGCGGTACCGTCCTCGATAAGTCCGGTCTCGATCTCCTTCATCAGATTGATCAAAGTGGCCCTGTCGGTTGTCAGAGGACACTGGGTGTAACTTTCCCCTGCGAAAACCACAATACCCATACGGTCAGAAGGCCTCTGGGAAATGAACTCTATGGCAATGTCCTTGGCCGCACTTATACGGTCCGGATCGAAATCCCTGGCCAACATACTGGTTGACACGTCCATAGCCATCACTATGTCAATACCCTCAGTGTCAATCTTTTCCATTTGAGACGAAGAGCGCGGCCTAGCAATGGCGATTATGACCATTGTAACGGCAACGACTCTGAGCACCATTGGAAGATGCCTCACCGCCTCCATCACGCTATGTCCACCGGCTTTCCAGAATTTTATGTCTGACACACGCAGATGCGGTCTTCTTCCGGAAAGCTCTATATAAATGTAATGAGCCAGCAGAAGTACCGGAATGACCAGCAACCAAAGAAGTTTAGGATATTCGAAGAACATTATTTCACCTCCTCCTTGTCTTGAGACTCCTGACTGCCGGACTCAGCTGCAGCTTTCGCCATCTCTTCTTCCTCCATCTTCCAAGTAGCGGTCACGAAATTCACGGCACGCGGAACAGCCTTCATATTATCGTCGTCTGAAACGGTCATCTTTGCAAACTTGACCAAATCCGACATAACGAAGAGTTCCTTGGTGTCGTCGATGAGAGGCTGAGGTATATCCTTGTCTTTCAATCCGTCAAAAATCTCCGCCGTAGTCATTTCCATTGCGCCGACACAGAACCTCGCGGCAATATACTCTCTGAGAGCATCTGTAACACCGCTATAGAACTGTTTCTGCTTTTCGGGCGCCCAATATTTGTTTCCGCGGAACTTGTCAAGCTTTCTGAGAGCCACAATGTATGGCGGTTCCTTGGACTCCTCCGCCAATGATTTCTTCTTCAGATACTTGGAAACGAGGAACCAAATCAGGGCAATCAAAGCCAGCAGCGCTAAACCTCCGAGTATATAAGGAAGTATCTCTCTGAAAGTCAACGGATAACGCATCTGTCCCTTAATGTCGTGAACTTTGAATGTCGCCGTATCCACAGGCATTGACTTCACTTCCAATTTCTTACCGGCAAACACCAGCGTATCCGTCTGCCCGTTCGGCAAAGTCAGCCTTACCGCAATGTCAGGAAGCTGATACTCGCCCTCATCAAAAGATGTGATGACGATGCTTCCCTCAAGATCTATGGAAGATTCTTTCTTGTGCTGCTTCAGAGTATCCAACTGCCATCCGCGGACCACATCCACGCTGTCCATCAGGCCTTTGGAGAAATCCTGCAGTTCCATCACCGAACCGCTCTTGATATTGTCAAGATGGAAGCCGTATTCAAGCTGATCTGCAATCAGCACAGAATCACGCTTCTGCAGCTGCCTGAGATAGGCATCTCCTGATGGAATGACAGACTGGGCGCATAGCGGCAACGCAAACATTGCCGCAGACAAAACCAGAACTATATTTTGTATCAGTTTCATTTTCAACGTTTATCGAAAAATGCCATAAGGCTTCTGACGTAATCGGACCCGGTGGAAACATTCACGCTGTCAATCTGATAACGGAGAAGCAACTTGGAGGCCTTGTCGTCAGCATTCTGCACTGCCTTGGAATATGAATTGCGGACCTTGGCGCTGGATGTGTTCACCCAGGCCGTCTCGCCGGTCTCGGAATCCTTTACATTGACAAGCCCTACGTCCGGTAACGTTTTTTCCCTCGGGTCATACACATTTATGACTGACAAATCGTGTCTGTTGACCGCAACTTTTATTGCATCTTCATACCTCGGATTGCCTTCTGAATCGACATCCAGCATATCCGACAACAGAAATGCCGTACACTTCTGCTTGATGGCGTTCGTGAAGAATCTCAACGCCCCGCCTATGTCTGTCCCGGAAGACTCCGGCTTCAGTTCAATGATTTCACGGATTATCCGCAAAAGATGGCTGCGTCCTTTCCTAGGCGGTATGAATTTCTCAACCTTGTCGCTGAAAAACATCGCTCCGACCTTATCATTGTTTATAATCGCTGAGAATGACAAGACAGCTGCAATTTCCGCAATCAAATCGCGCTTTGTGCTTCCTACAGTACCGAAAAGCCCAGACCGGCTGATGTCCACGAGCAACATAACAGTCATCTCGCGTTCCTCTTCGAACACCTTCACATAAGGTGCACGAAGCCTCGCGGTGACATTCCAGTCCATATTGCGGACGTCATCACCATATTGATACTCACGCACTTCGCTGAATGCCATTCCGCGACCCTTGAATGCAGAATGATACTCCCCCGCAAATATCTGATGCGAGAGAGCTCTGGTCCTGATCTCAATCTTCCGGACCTTCTTCAGCAAATCACTTGCACTTGCATCCATATCCTGCGGGTTTATGGTACAATCACTGCGTTAAGCACCTGAGATATGATGTTTTCAGTAGTTACATTCTCCGCTTCAGCCTCATAAGTAAGACCGATTCTATGGCGGAGAACCTCGTTGCAGACCGCTCTCACGTCCTCAGGAATAACATAGCCTCTTCTCTTTATGAAGGCATAAGCCTTTGCAGCCATCGACAGCGATATGCTGGCACGCGGAGAAGCACCGTAAGAAATAAGTCCTGACAATCCTTTCAGATTGTAATCCTCCGGAGTTCTGGTCGCATATACTATGTCAACGATATATCTCTCTATCTTCTCATCCATATAAACATCTCTCACCACCTGACGTGCTCTCACGATATCTTCAGGAGAGATAACCGGCTGAGCCTTAGGGAATTCACCAGTATTATTCATACGGATAATCTGGCGTTCTTCCTCTTTTTTAGGATAAGAAACCACGACTTTGAGCATAAAACGGTCGACCTGCGCTTCCGGCAGCGGATAAGTACCTTCCTGTTCGATAGGGTTCTGGGTTGCCATAACTAGGAACGGCTCCGGGAGTTTGAAAGTTTCGTCGCCGATTGTCACCTGACGCTCCTGCATTGCCTCAAGAAGGGCGGACTGAACTTTTGCGGGGGAACGGTTGATTTCATCCGCAAGCACGAAGTTGGCGAATATAGGGCCCTTATGAACTTCGAAACTTTCACTTTTCTGAGAATAGATAAGAGTTCCCAGAACATCTGCAGGAAGCAGGTCAGGAGTAAACTGTATTCTGCTGAATTTAGCGCTGACCGCCTGCGCCAAAGTATTGATTGCCAATGTCTTTGCAAGACCCGGAACACCCTCGAGAAGAATATGTCCGTTTGCAAGCAAGCCTATCAGCAAATTCTCCACAAGCTGTTTCTGGCCTACGATGACCTTCCCCATTTCCATTGAAAGAAGATCCACAAAAGAACTTTCACGCTGAATGCGTTCGTTGAGTTCTTTGATATTTACACTCTCCATCAGTTATTTTAATTTTATATTTTCTTACAAAAACCACGTTTTCCATTGCTGTCCGGATTGCTTATATTTGCAGGCATATACCAGAAACAATGAAATATATCATCCGTCTGTCTTACAATGGATCCGCATTTTCGGGCTGGCAAATTCAACCGAACGATCCTTCAGTTCAGAAAAGCATCCAAAAAGCCCTCTCAACTCTCTTGAACGAGGATATATCTGTTACCGGAGCCGGGCGGACGGATACAAGCGTCAATGCCATCAACTATATAGCGCACTTCGAAACGCATTCTGCAATAGCATTTGAAGCCGAGGCCCTTCGCTACAAATTAAATGCCATTACCCCTGCTGAAATTGCAGTCCACGAAGTCTCGCCTGTCGATGAAAATTTCCACGCCAGATTTGACGCGACAAGCCGAGAATACAAATATTTCATTCATCGGAAAAAGGATCCCTTCATATCCAAATTCTCCTGCTTCCACCCACGCAATCTGGATATGCAGGCAATGAATTCAGCAACAGAATATCTAATAGGCACTCACGACTTCAGTTGCTTCGAGAAAGTCGGAGGCAACAATAAGACATCGATATGCACCGTCAGCGAAGCTCACTGGAATTTCTGGAAACCGGGCCACGTGGTGATGATGAACTACCCCTACACTGAAGGTGACTATATCGTCTTCACCATCAGGGCAGACAGGTTTCTTAGGAATATGGTCAGGGCAGTAGTCGGTTCAATGCTTGAAATCGGTCAGGGAAAACGTTCTCCCGAATGGTTGGGAGAACTCATATCCTGTGGCACGCGTTCAGATGCCGGCCAGTCTGTTCCGGGATATCCGCTGTTCCTATGCGATGTCCGTTATGAGGGAAAAGACAGCGGCTCCGATTCCGCCGAAAAACCGTTATAACACAAGGCCGATTATTTCGACATCTTGCGTTCAAACAATTCTATCGTATTCTCCATCAGGCAGGTAATGGTCATCGGACCGACTCCTCCGGGAACTGGAGTAATGACTGAAGCTATCGGCTCGACAGCCTCATAGTCTACATCTCCGCACAATTTGCCAGTCGCAGGATCACGGTTTACCCCAACGTCTATCACGACTGCTCCGGGAGCTACCATATCAGCTGTAACAAAGCGCGGACGGCCTATGGCGACCACCAGAATCTCCGCCTCACGTGCAACTGCCGGCAAATCAACTGTCCTGCTATGGCATATAGTCACGGTAGCATTCCTATCCAGGAGTAATTTCGCTACAGGGAGGCCGACAATCTGGCTTCGTCCGATCACAACGGCACGTTTTCCTTTTATCTCCACGCCTGCCTCGTCCAGCATTTTTATGATGCCTTTCGGGGTACACGGCACTGAGCAAGGCTGCTTCTGCCAAAGGGCGGCAACGTTGAGCGGATGGAATCCGTCCACATCCTTGTCACGTGATATTGCCGCTATCACTTTGTCTTCCGAAATATGCTTAGGCAACGGCAGCTGCACCAGTATTCCGTCCACAGAATCATCAGCATTCAGTTGCGCGATAAGTTCCAGCAATTCAGCCTCACTGATATCCGCCGGTCTCAGGATTGTTGTATTCTTAATGCCCACAACCTCGGACGCCTTGGCCTTTCCTTTTACATACGATTGACTAGCAGGATCTTCCCCTACCAGAATCACAACAAGGTGCGGCACTCTGCCGTATTTTTCAGGGAACGTGGCAACCTTTTCAGCCATTTCCGCTTTCAGCTTAACAGAAAGTTCTTTTCCACTTATTATTTTCGCCATATAACCAGAATCTGTTTTTGAGATGATTTCTATGTTTTCTTTATGCAATTAGCTTCTGCAAGATAATCAATTTTCCAGATAACCCTGCAGAAGCCAATTAAAAAGAGACGGAACTATTTCTCGAAAGCCCAGTGACCGATGTCTGTCCTATGAAACAAATTGTCGCAGTCAATGGCATCAACGGCTGCAAGTGCCTTGTCGTGAGCCTCAACCAATGAAGCCGCGGACGCCAGCACCATAAGCACACGACCTCCTGCAGTAACCAATGAATGACCGGCCTTGTCGAACGTCTCGTGATTGTTCTCACCATTCTCAGAATCAAATTTCTTCAATCCGGTACCCATATGGTAAACCCTTATCGCAGGGTCTTCCAGCACTTTATCCACGCCTTTGATTTCATAGCCCTTCTTGTATGAGCCAGGATAGCCTTTTGATGCCAGGACAAATCCGAGAACTGCATTGTCTGACCATTTTACTACCGGCATAGGGACATCGGTCGCAACATTCCAGAAAATCTCGAAAATATCCGATTCCAGTCTAGGCAGAACGACTTCCGTTTCAGGATCGCCGAACCGGCAGTTGAATTCAATCACTTTGATTCCGTCCGGAGTCTTCATCAGTCCTCCGTAAAGCACTCCCTTGAATGGAATACCCTCTGCAACCATACCTGAGGCGATAGGCTTCATAATATGTTCCAGGGCATATTTCTCATCTTCTTCCGTCACGAAAGGAAGTGGCGTATATGCGCCCATTCCGCCGGTATTCGGGCCCTCGTCTCCGTCAAATGCACGTTTATGATCCTGTGACAACACCATCGGCTCAACTTCAGAGCCATTGACGAAACACAGAAGCGAAAATTCCGGGCCGGTCAAGAACTCCTCTACAACGACTTTTCCACGACCGAATTTGTCATCAAGAAGCATATCTTTCAGAGCTGCGTCTGCCTCCTCAAGTGTCTGTGCGACAACAACGCCTTTGCCCGCAGCCAATCCGTCGTACTTGAGCACGACAGGAATCTTTCCTGAATTGACATAGGACAAAGCCTCTTCATAATCAGAGAATGTCTTGTATGAGGCCGTAGGCACATTATACTTGGCCATCAGCGACTTGGCAAAATCCTTACTGGACTCTATGCGGGCCGCCGCCTTTGACGGACCGAATATTTTAAGCCCACGTGAAACAAACTCATCTGCTATTCCGGCTGCAAGTGAAACTTCCGGGCCGACCACGGTCAGATCAATGCCCTCGTTCTGTGCGAATTCCGCAAGTTCATCGATCTGCGTATCCTCAAGAGGCACGCATTTGGCCTGGCGAGCGATGCCGGCATTACCGGGAGCACAAAAAATCTTCTCCACTCTTCCGGAACGGGATAGAGCATCCACGATTGCGTGTTCCCTTCCGCCGCCACCGACAACAAGAACTTTGGCTCTGCGAGGTATATTGTTTTCAGTCATAATATATTGCCGATTTTAGTTCTGCAAGTTTTACAGCACTTATCAATGTTTGAAATGGCGTTCACCTGTGAAGATCATAGCTATGCCCTTCTCGTTGGCAAGTTTGATCGAATCTTCATCACGAATGCTTCCTCCCGGCTGGACAATCGCCTTGATTCCATATTCAGCAGCCAACGCCACACAGTCATTGAACGGGAAGAATCCGTCAGACGCAAGCACCAGGCCTTCGTTCCTGATATCTTTTCCTTCCTCCTTCAATGTGTTTTCAGCTTCCTTCAACGCAATCTCTGCCGATCCGATACGGTTCATCTGACCTGCACCGACTCCGAATGTCATACCGTCTTTGGCGACAACTATCGCATTGGATTTCACGTGCTTTACAATCCTCCAGGCAAATGACATATCCTTAACCTGCGCCTCGGTAGGCACGGTCTCCGTAACGCATTGTCCTTCTGCCACTTCTTTGGTATTCACATCCCTATCCTGCACGAGCATACCGCCGTTCATACTTACATATTGTTTGCGCACGACATTGTCGTTGGACATATTCACTTTCAGCACACGCAAATTCTTCTTTGTACGGAGAAGCTCGAGCGCATCCGGAGCAAATGAAGGAGCCATTACAATCTCCAGGAAAATCGGCTTGAGCATCTGAGCTGTTTCCAAGTCAATCTCCCTGTTTGCAGCTACGATACCTCCGAAAATGCTTGTTTTGTCAGCCTCGTAAGCTTTCTTCCAAGCTTCGGCGATAGTCTTGCCTGTTGCACTTCCGCACGGATTCATATGCTTTACGCCGACACAGAACGGCTCGTTAAATTCACGAACGATATTCAGAATAGCATTTGCGTCCTGTATGTTATTGTATGACAATTCTTTGCCATTAAGCTGTTCTGCGGTAGCCAGAGAGAACGGCTCGTCAACGAGACTCTTGAAGAATTTTGCCTGCTGATGAGGATTCTCACCATATCTGAGTTCCTGTTTCAAGTCATACTCCAGGAAAAGTTTCTCAGGAAGACCGGCCTGAGCGCGCATATATGTTGCGATCGCCATATCATATTCAGCCGTATGGGTATATGCTTTTGCAGAAAGTGCAAGACGGGTCTCTCTAGTCGTGTTGCCGTTTGCCTTGATCTCAGACAGAACAGTCTCATAATCAGAAGGATTGCATACAACCGTAACAGACTCCCAGTTCTTGGCTGAGCTGCGCAGCATAGACGGACCTCCGATATCGATGTGCTCGACAGCGTCCTCCATTGTCACATCAGGTTTAGCGATGGTCTCTCTGAAAGGATAAAGATTCACGCAGACAAGGTCAATAGTCTCTATACCGTTGTCTTTCAGCTCTTTCATATGCTCAGGAATATCTCTTCTGGCAAGAAGGGCTCCGTGGATTTTCGGATGAAGGGTCTTGACCCTGCCGTCGCATATTTCAGGGAATCCGGTCACATCGCTTACGCTTGTAACAGGTACGCCTGCATCTTTCAATAATTTCATTGTGCCGCTTGTGGACAAGATTTCCCATCCCATTGCGACAAGACCTTTGGCGAATTCTACCACGCCAGTTTTATCACTTACACTGATGAGTGCTTTCATTGATGATATGTTTTAATGTTTTTTTTACGATTTTAGAGGATACTTCTTATTACAGGAGTGCTATGTCAACACCCGGTTTATCTGTAACACAGCCGATTACACTTGCTTTGTCTCCGTGAGCAGCAAGAATGTCAATAGCTTTCTGCGCCTCGGATTTATCCATTGCAAGCACCATTCCTACGCCCATATTATAGATATTGAACATCTCGCGGTGGCTGATGTTGCCGTGTTTCTCAAGGAATCGGAAAATAGGAAGAATCTCCCAAGTTCCTTCATCTACGTGGATTCCCTGACCTTCACTGAGGATTCTCGGTATATTCTCGTCAAAGCCACCTCCGGTGATATGTGCCACTCCGTGAACATCGCAATTGCGAATCACGTCCAGAACCTGCTTGACATAGATTCTGGTCGGAGTCAATGCCACTTCTCCCAACGGTTTGTCACCGAGTTCCGGATAAACCTTGTGAAGATCCAGAGCGGCATCAGCGAAGATTTTGCGGACAAGGCTGAATCCATTGGAATGCACACCGGTTGAAGCTATACCCACAAGCACGTCTCCGACTTTCACTTTGGTTCCGTCGATCAGTTTGGATTTCTCCACTACGCCTGTCGTATAGCCAGCGATATCATATTCTCCGTCCTCATACATTCCCGGCATCTCGGCTGTCTCACCTCCGATAAGCGCACATCCTGCCTGTCGGCATCCTTCAGCGACTCCGGCAACTATTGCCTCAACTTTTGACGGCACATTCTTACCGAGAGCGACATAATCCAGGAAGAACAAAGGCTCGGCACCCTGCGCCAGGACATCGTTAACGCACATAGCGACGGCATCGATTCCAATAGTGTCGTGCTTGTCCATCGCAAATGCCAGTTTCAATTTTGTGCCTACGCCGTCAGTTCCGCTGACGAGAACAGGCTCCTTGACATTAAGGGCCGAAAGGTCGAACATTCCTCCGAATGCTCCGATATTGCCCATCACGCCGAGACGTGAGGTGGAAGATACGTGCTTTTTGATACGTCTTACGACATCGTATCCGGCTTCAAGGCTTACGCCAGCCTTCTCATAATCTACTGCCATCGAATTATTTGGTTTTAATTTATTATCAATCTGCCTTTTACTTTCTTATGTTCTGAACTTGTCTGTTCTTCTCCGTATGCTCAGAACTTGCCTTCCTTGTTCGCATCCTCAAGGCTTGAGTACAGCGATGTCGGATATTTACCGCTGAAGCACGCAAGGCACAAATCCGAGCGTTGTCCTGCTTCATACAGCGCATTCTCCGATAGGAACGCCAACGTGTCCGCCTCTATCGCTTCGCAAGCTTCTGACAATGTCCTGTTTGCGCAAAGGAGTTCTTCGTAGGTGGATATGTCAACGCCATAGAAACAAGGGTACTTGATCATCGGGCTTGCTATTCTCACGTGCACCTGAGTAGCTCCTGCCTCACGCAGCATCCTCACGATTCTTCTTGAGGTCGTGCCCCTGACAATCGAGTCGTCGATCAGCACTACACGCTTGCCACCCACGATGCTCTTCACCGGCGAAAGTTTCATCTTCACGCCCTTGTCCCTCATTTCCTGAGACGGCTGGATGAATGTTCTACCTATGTATTTGTTCTTGATAAGTCCCATTTCGTACGGAAGTCCGCTAGCCTCGGCATATCCCATAGCCGCGCTAAGGCTCGAGTCCGGAACGCCCACCACGATGTCCGCATCAGCCGGCGATTCCTTGAAAAGAAGTTTTCCGGATTCCTTGCGGAAAGTGTGCACGTTCTTGCATTCAATATCGCTGTCAGGACGTGAGAAATAGATATATTCCATCGCGCACATTGCGTGACGCTGATACTCCGAATATTTTCTGGACCTGATGCCGTGATGGTCGATTGTCACAATCTCACCCGGCTCCACGTCACGGATAAATTCCGCTCCGATGGTACTGAACGCGCAGGTCTCGCTGCTGACTACATATCCGTCGCCCAACTTGCCTATTGAAAGAGGACGTAGGCCATATTTATCTCTGCAGGCATAAATCCTGTTCTGGGTCATTATCAGAAATGCGAACGCACCTTCTATCATATTGAGGGCTTCCATTATAGGAAATATGCGCGGGCTTTTGCGCTCAAGCGGATCCTTCTTGATGAGGTGCGCCAGAATTTCGCTGTCTGAAGTAGACTGAAACAGACTTCCCCTGTCCTCCAGATATTTGCGAAGCTGGACTGAGTTCACGAGGTTTCCATTGTGCGCCAATGCAAAGTCTCCTGTATTGTGTCTGAACAGGAACGGCTGCACATTCTCTATTCCGCCGCCACCTGTGGTTGAATAGCGCACGTGTCCTATGGACATCTTGCCCTGGAGAGTAGCGAGATTGTCATTGTT
The DNA here is from genome assembly GCA_963617065.1 of Butyricicoccaceae bacterium. Lineage (GTDB taxonomy): Bacteria > Bacteroidota > Bacteroidia > Bacteroidales > UBA932 > Cryptobacteroides. The sequence goes on along the minus strand of CAVENC010000007.1, from coordinate 8,067 downwards.
GAAAACTTCGGTGACAAGTCCAAGCCCTTTGACTCTGCGGAGATATCCGCTGTCGTTAACTGATACTATACCGCAGCCTTCCTGTCCTCTATGCTGCAGAGAATGAAGTCCGTAGTATGTAATTTCAGCGGCATTGGGAACGCCATATACTCCGAAGACTCCGCATTCCTCGTGCAGTCCTCTGAATGGCTCTCCGAGACCGCAACCGTTCATTATTTTATCTTTAACAGTCATAATAACTTAGAAGCATCTTAGACTTATTGTTCACACACTGCCGCAAGGCGGTCATAGACAGTTTTATATGCCTGTCCCACCTTTCCGCAATCCTGACGGAAACGGTCCTTGTCCAATTTCATTCCGGTTTCAATATCCCAGAAACGGGCGCTGTCCGGCGTAATGTCATCGGAAACGACCAATGAGCCGTCCGACAATCTGCCGAATTCTATCTTGAAATCGACAAGCGTAATTCCGGCTTTCTTGAAAACTGGAGTCAGAATCTCGTTTATCTTTTTCGCAATGTCATATATTTCAGACAGTTCCGCTTTGGTCACTAGTCCGAGAGCAATGGCGTGATAATCATTGATTACCGGATCACAGAGTTCGTCAGACTTGTAGCAGATATCATAGACAGGCTCCGCCGGCACCGAGCCTTCCTTAAGCCCGAGCCTTTGCGCCATTGAACCGGCTATCACATTGCGCACGATCACTTCCATCGGAATGACGGCGGTCTTGAGGCACAACTGATCAGTATCAGAAAGTTTTTCAATAAAATGTACCGGTATGCCGTTATCTTTCAGCCTCTTGGAAATCATCGAGGAGATTCCGTTGCAATACTTGCCCTTGTCCTTTATGACCGCCTTCTTAATCTTGTAATAAGCGGTTATGTCATCAGTGAAGCTGACTATCACTTTATCAGCATCTTCCGTGTCATAAATCTTTATGGACACACCGTCATATATCTTATTTGTCTTGTTCATATCACAGTTCGTTATTCTCCTCTGAAATATCTTACCGCATTGTCGAACAAAGGCTGCTCCAGGTTTGCCGCAATGTTCTTGAACAGATTATTTTCATAACGCTCCGAGTGGCCCATCTTTCCGAGAATCTGTCCGTTCTTGCTGATAATGCCTTCAATCGCATAATATGATCCGTTAGGATTGTATGGCGAGTGCATCGATTCAGCTTCGTCAATCGGGTCCGCATACTGGAAGGCAACCTGTCCATTCTCAAAGAGTTCCTTTGCAAGTTCCTCATTGACAACGAATTTACCTTCGCCGTGGCTGACCGGTATCGCATATACGTCACCGATGGACATTCCTGCAAGCCAAGGAGAATTTACGCTTGCAACTCTTGTGAACGCCATCTGGGAGATATGCCTGTTGATATCGTTTCTGAACAATGTCGGAGAATCCTTTGTCACAAGTCCCAGGTGACCGTAAGGCAGCAATCCTGATTTCACCAAAGCCTGGAATCCGTTGCAGATACCCAGAATCAATCCGCCGCGCGCTATCAACGCCTCGATTGCCTCAGATACCACCTTATTGTTCAATACATTCGCAATAAACTTGCCGCTTCCGTCAGGTTCGTCTCCGGCAGAGAAACCGCCGCAGAAAGCAAGAATCTGGCAGCTGTCGATATTGCGTTTCATCTCGTCTATCGAATCGAAGACATCCTGCTCTGTAAGGTTGCGGAAAACGCTCATCTTGACCTTTGCTCCGGCCTTACGGAACGCTTTTGCGGTATCGTAATCGCAGTTTGTTCCAGGGAATACAGGAAGATAAGCCACCGGCTCTGCAATCTTTTCACCCTTATATTTAAGGTCTGCTTTCTTAGCCTTGTACGGCTTGACACCTTCCATACCTTTCGGCAACAGACGTTTCATATCAGGAGTGCTTACCGCAGGGTAAACCTTTGTGTATTTGTCAAATGCGCTCTTGACCAGCGAGTCAATCGCAATGCTCTTGCCGTTTATCCTGAGTGCATCGTTCACGCCTGCAGTTACCGTACCCAGGAATTGTGCATTTTCAAAGTCAAGGTCAGCTTCCGTCTCCAGAATAATAGAACCATAACTATAGTCAAATAGCTCATTTTCAGGAACATTCACATCAATTCCGAATGAATTTCCGAAAGACATCTTGCAAAGGCCTTCAGCTACACCGCCGAAACCGACAGCCCAGGCCGAAACCGCATTGCCACTTTCAATCTGCTCCTCAACATACGCCCAGTTTTTCTTAAGTTGGTCAACGTCAGGCATATAATTATTCAGAGGAGTATGTTTTATCAGCCAAAGCCTGTTGCCTTCCCATTTCAATTCCGGAGAAATCACCTTGTTGGCATTGACCGTGGTGATACCGAAAGAAATCAGGGTCGGAGGCACGTTGATATGTTCAAATGTGCCACTCATAGAGTCCTTGCCGCCGATTGACGGAAGTCCGAGTTCAATCTGCATCTTAAGAGAGCCGAGGAGTGCGCTCATAGGTTTGCCCCATACTTTCGGGTCGTGAGTCATTCTCTCGAAGTATTCCTGGCAGGAGAATCTCATCTTTTCATAATGTCCGCCTGCTGCCACAACCTTTGCGCAGGCCTCAACCATAGAGTAGGCTGCTCCGTGATATGGGCTCCAGGAGGATATTACCGGATTGAATCCGAATGCCATCATACTTGCCGTATCCGTATATCCGTCTGTCGGGAGTTTCTGCACTGAAACCTGAGTCTCGGTCAGCTGAAGTTCTCCGCCATAAGGCATAAGCACTGTCGAACGTCCGATCGTAGAATCGAACATCTCGATAAGTCCTTTCTGGCTCACGACATTAGGGTCGCTGAGATTGTTCTGAAGTTTCTCTTTCAGTGTCTCGCCCTCAACCTTCCTCTCGAACGGATTTTTGTTCTCAACTGCGGCCACCTGAGCCTTGGCATAATGACGGGCACCTGCGCTGTCAATGAAGCTGCGGCGCAGATCTGCCACCAGTTTTCCGCCGTTGTACATACGCATACGCTCCGTGTCGGTAACGTCAGCAACGTGCGTTACCTCAACGTTTTCGCTATGGCAGTATTCCACGAACTTGGCCTCATCCTTAGCCTCGACTACCACTGCCATTCTCTCCTGAGACTCGCTTATTGCCAGTTCTGTTGAATTCAAACCGCTATATTTTACCGGAACTCTGTCCAGATATATATCAAGTCCGTCTGTAAGCTCGCCTATTGCAACGCTCACTCCACCAGCGCCGAAGTCATTGGATTTCTTGATAAGTTCGGTCACCTCCGGACGGCGGAAAAGCCTTTGCAGTTTTCTTTCCTCCGGGGCATTTCCTTTCTGCACCTCGCTTCCGCAGGTCTCCAAAGATTCCTCAGTATGTTCTTTTGATGAACCGGTAGCGCCTCCGATACCGTCACGTCCGGTTCTGCCGCCGAGCAACAGTATCACGTCGCCAGGTGCAGGAGACTCCCTCCTGACATTCTCGGCTTTCACGGCACCGACTACGGCGCCCACCTCAAGACGCTTGGCTACATAACCTTTGTCGTAGATTTCGCGCACGTGGGTGGTGGCAAGACCTATCTGATTACCATAGCTGGAGTATCCGTGAGCTGCTTTTCTGGTAATTACGCACTGCGGAAGTTTTCCTTGAAGTGTCTCTGCCACAGGCTTGTAGATATCGCCGGCACCAGTTACGCGCATTGCCTGGTAAACATAAGAACGGCCTGAAAGAGGGTCTCTGATGGCTCCTCCAAGACAAGTTGCCGCGCCACCGAAAGGTTCTATTTCCGTAGGATGGTTATGGGTCTCGTTCTTGAACATCAGTAGCCATTTTTCCAGTTTTCCGTCGACATCGACATCGACATAAATACTGCAGGCATTGTTCTCTTCACTCACTTCCATATCGTCGAGCAATCCCGCCTTACGGAGATATTTGCCGCCGATTGTGGCCATATCCATAAGATTCAGGCCCTTATTCTCGCGCCCGAGCTCTTTGCGCAGTTTCAGATAAAGCTTGAGAGTGCCGTCTATCTCCTCTTTCATAAATGATTCTTCGACACCGACTTCCTCAAGTTCGGTAGTGAATGTGGTATGACGGCAATGGTCACTCCAATATGTATCGAGTATGCGCAGCTCCGTTTCGTTCGGTTCACGTCCTTCTTCCTTGAAATACTTGACCACTTCACGAAGGTCATCAGCATTCATAGCCAGCCCCATCTTGTGGCAGAAAGGTTCAAGATCAGCCTCCCCCATTTCATTGAAGCCGTCCAGAACAGGCACCGGCTTCACTGCTGCATTTTCAGCATCGGTCAATTTCTCGAGGTCCTTTTCTCTTGACTCTACCGCATTGATATAATAATGCTTGATTTTTGCCAGCACGCTGTCATCAGTATCGGCATCCAATATTATGAGCTTGGAGCTTTTGATTCGCACATCCGCTTTAGGGTCAATAAGATGAACGCAATCTACCGCAGAAGCCGCCCTCTGGTCGAATTGTCCCGGGAGATATTCCACAGCGATATATTTCGTACCGTTCAGATCGCACTCGTCCGACACCTTGTCAGTCACGATCTCGCCGAAAACGCTGTAGCGACTCTTTTCCAGAAGTTCCGGAGTGAATCCGAACAGATCATACACATTCAGAAGTCTGAGTGATTTAAGTTCAAGTTGAAGGTTCTCATTCAACTCGGCTTTGAGACTGCCTGCTTCCACCTGAAATTCAGGATATTTCTCAACAAAAATCCGATAGTTTGCCATCTTACGCAATTAATTTTCTATCAATGTTTTACTATTTTACGAATTTAATTTCCCACTTGACCGCATATTCCGTGAGATCCATAGGTACAAATGTTATATGGGCCATTTTCCGTTTCGGGCGGGATTCTGTCTTGCCGTATATATGCACGAATACCCCTTTTCCGGCTTCTCCGGAATAAGCATTTGACCGTTTTGCGATATTCGAGATATGGTTTTCCTTGACTATATGCCAGGTTGCGTCAAGGTCCTGGCCCAAGATATTTTTCATCAATGTCGGAGACTTCAATGCCGGCTGTTTCAACGGTTCTTCCAACAGGAAGTGGCACAGTTCCGAGTATTGGGAAGCCGTGCACCCTTCTATAGTATAATGGCCGCTGTTGTGAGGACGTGGAGCCATCTCATTGAATACAAAGTCGTTGCCTTTAACGAAAAGTTCCACCGCTAGTATTCCCCGATAATCGCACTCTTCCATAAAGTTCGCGCACGCATTGATTATGCGTTGTCCCAAGTCTGTCGGAATTATATTATCGCCTGTGTCTGTATGATAAAGGGTTTCCGCAGGCACAACACAAAGATCCAGGATTCCGCCTTTATGGATATTTCTTCCGATAGGAAAATGCACAGTGTTCAGACCGTCTCTTACCATAATGACGCTGCATTCATAGTCAAACGGGACAAATGCTTCCAATATGCAAGGCACTTTCAGGAGTTCCGACGCCTTCCGGATATCTTCTTCCGTCCTTATTACCGCCTGACCGTGTCCGTCGTATCCCAAACGCCTGGTCTTCAGCACGCAAGGCATTCCGAGAGTCTTCACGGCATTGTTCAACTCCCCGAAGCGCTCTTCATCGGTCATCGGACGACATTCTCCTGTAGAAGCATCTTTAATGTCAGGCACTTCTGCACAATCCTCGTCCGCGGAATTCAACGGGAGAGCCACATAGTTCGGGACCGGCATACCGTGTTTTTTCGCGTTATTCTTCTCACGGAGTCTGTCCTGAGAGTCAAAGAGAGGCCTGATTCCCTGCGGAATATTGTATTTTCCTTCCAAATGGCGAAGAATGTCGCCAGGAACATTTTCAAACTCGTATGTGAGTACGTCCGTCATATCACCCAGACGTTCAAGTGCAGCCAAGTCGTCATACGCGGCAACTATATGGCCGTCACATTCAGCAAAAGCAGGAGCGTCAGATGAAGGGTCCAGGGCATAAACGGCTGCGCCCTGGCGGTGCGCCTCCTCTGCGATCATAAGACCGAGTTGACCACCTCCGATTATGCCTATTCGTTTTGTCATCAGATGATTGTTTAGATTTCTGCCTGAAGAACCGAGTCAGTCTGTGATTGTCGGAATTTATCGAGTCGCTGAGATACTCCGTCATCCTGCAATGCCAAGATGGAAGCCGCTATCAGAGCTGCATTCTTCGCCCCGTTGATGGCTACAGTAGCTACGGGCACGCCACCCGGCATCTGAACTATTGAGAGTAAGGAATCCAAGCCGTTCAAGGCACGTGATTTCACAGGGACACCGATAACAGGGAGTGTCGTCATCGCCGCCACCATTCCGGGAAGATGCGCAGCACCGCCTGCACCTGCAATGATGACGCTGATGCCCCGGGCTTTCGCAGTTTTCGCATAGTCATACATAAGGTCAGGTGTCCTATGCGCGCTCACAACTCTTTTCTCGAATGGAATTTCGAGAGCTTTAAGCATTTCTTCGGCCCCTGACATGACTTCATAGTCACTCGTGGAGCCCATTATGATTCCGACTTTCATCCTATTTGGTTTTTGTGAGAGTCCGACAATTTTCAGTCGCCGTCCTCTTCAGACTAGGTATATCGATTCTGCAAAAGCAAGTGCAAATATACTCTTTCTAAACCGCATAAACAAAGGGCGCGAAAGCAATATTTTTACAAAATCATTTTAGGAGCCATCACCTCTATTTTTCGACATCCTTGTATTGATTTTTTTCAGTAAGCACTTGTTTTATCAAAAAATATGTTTACCTTTGCAATCCACTTCGCGTGGAACACGAATTTTACATTCGACATTGGAGAGATGGCAGAGTGGTCGAATGCGGCGGTCTTGAAAACCGTTGATCTTAACGGGTCCGGGGGTTCGAATCCCTCTCTCTCCGCAAAACACTGAAAATCAGCACCAAGCTTGCTTGAGTGCTGATTTTTTTGTGTCTTGCAAAGCCCCGCCGCAGTTTCCTATTTCTCCTTCAATTCATTCTCTATCTCCTCGATTGACGGCAAACTGTGTTTGTAATCGTCGGGGAGGATATTTACACCTTCAAAGCCGGAAATACCCAGCGGCTGATTGTAGCCTTCGAGGGAGTATTGGGCATAGACATCGTCTTTGCTCTTGCATATGAGAAGGCCGATAGTGGGATTGTCGCCCTCGCGTTTCAGGAGATGGTTGGCGCAGGAGACATAGCCGCTCAACTGCCCGAGGAACGAAGATTCGAACTTAGTAGTCTTGACTTCCACGACGACGTAACAGTGGGCGAAGGTATTGTAGAAGAGCAGATCCATAAATTGCTCGGTTTCTCCGGCAACAATGCGATACTCGCGGCCCATATAGGCAAAACCGGAGCCCATTTCGATAAGGAACTTGGAAACGTTGTTAATGAGTGCATCTTTCAAATCCTTCTCGTCATATTTCTTATCCAACGTCAGGAAGTTGAAGTTATATGGATCCTTAGTTATCTCCTGGGCGAGGTCGCTCTGGGGAGCCGGAAGAACTGTGCTGAAATTCGAGATTGCCTTGCCCTGCCTCTCATACAGGTCCGTGTCGACAAAATTCAAAAGCACAGCCCTGGACCAATTCTGTTCTTGCGCCTTGTGAACAAAAAACAGAGCCTTCTCTGGGTTGTCTTTGAACTTGTCCAGAAGCACTCTCTGATGTCCCCAGGGAATGGAAAAGAGTGCGGTCTTCAATTCGTCCTCAAGTTGTGGACGAATTACAATCAGTTGACTATAAGTAGAATAGAAATATTTGATATATTTGAGGCTAGTCTCAGAAAAACTATGCACATCCGGTAACTTCGAACACAAATCTACAGATAAAGTCTTATAGAACTTTTCGCCCCATTTGCTTTCCGCCTTGAGTTCCACGATATCTTTGCCAAGACTCCAATAGAAAGCCAGCAGTTCCCTGTTCACCTTGACCGCTGCCTTTATCTGGCTCTGACGATATCTGACAACTATATCCTTCACCCACTCGAGGTACTCTTTGTCCGTATTGATAAGTGCACTCATAATCCGTTATCTGTTTTAGTCTTACAAATCTACACATTTTCCACCGTTCCCACTCATCCTCAATCAATTTCATCA